>JAOIUY010000005.1 GCA_028223755.1 Pseudomonadales bacterium
GTAATGGTAATAGCGGAAGCTTTAAGGACATTTCACACCTCTAAGATATAGTGATTTGGACACTATTTATATATGGAGACACAAATCTCATTTACAACCCCCCAAACGGCTTTTGAGCAAGCCGTGTTAAACGAGGGCGTATTAAGATTCGTCGGAAGCAGTTTTAGCAGTATCTTGATAGACAATCAAAGGTTCCGAGTCGCCGTTTATTACAGAGCTATCGATAACGACTTTTGAAACACCTACCTGAGAAGGTATTTTATACATAGTGTCTAACAACACTGACTCGAGTATTGATCTGAGACCACGAGCACCTGTTTTTCGCACCATCGCTCGCGTCGCTATTGCGCGAAGAGCGTCTTCGCGGAAATCAATATCGACACCTTCCATCTCAAATAATTTTGCGTACTGACGAGTTAATGAGTTCTTTGGCTCAGTCAGAATTCGCACTAAGGCATCTTGATCAAGCTCTTCAAGGGTCGCAATGACTGGCAAACGCCCAACAAACTCAGGAATCAAACCATAACGCACCAAATCTTCTGGTTCTAGATCTTGTAACACTTCACCAAAATCTTTTTTCTCGTCTTTGCTTTTAACTTCGGCGTTAAAACCAATACCGCTCTTTTCTGAACGATCGCGAATCACTTTATCGAGGCCGGCAAAGGCACCGCCACAGATAAATAAGATATTGGAAGTATCAACCTGAAGAAATTCTTGCTGCGGATGCTTGCGGCCGCCTTGTGGAGGAACCGAAGCAACCGTTCCTTCAATCAATTTCAATAAGGCTTGCTGAACACCTTCGCCAGAAACATCACGTGTTATTGATGGGTTATCAGACTTTCTAGAAATCTTGTCTATCTCATCAATATAAACGATGCCTACTTGTGCTTTTTCTACATCGTAATCGCATTTCTGCAATAACTTCTGAATGATATTCTCAACATCTTCACCAACATAACCGGCTTCGGTTAATGTTGTCGCATCAGCAATAGTAAAAGGCACATCTAACAAACGAGCTAAGGTTTCAGCGAGTAATGTTTTACCACTACCGGTTGGGCCAACAAGTAAGATATTACTTTTACCCAGCTCAATACCTTCTTTTTCTACATTATCGTGACGAAGACGCTTGTAGTGATTGTATACCGCAACGGCAAGTACTTTTTTAGCACGCTGCTGACCAATGACATATTCATCAAGGATGTTATCGATTTCGACCGGTGTGGGTAGCTGGTCTTGCCCGGTCTCTGATGTGCTCTCTTGGACCTCTTCACGAATAATATCGTTACAAAGATCAACACATTCATCACAGATAAATACCGAGGGACCGGCAATCAACTTGCGGACTTCATGTTGGCTTTTGCCACAAAACGAACAGTAAAGCAGTTTTCCGTTATCGCCGTCTTTGCTGTTATCTGTCATGGAATGTAAACCTCACATCTTAAATCTAAAAATTTGAATGATTTTTAATCTAATCGCTATTGTCTGATTGCCGTGCATTTGAGTTCAAGCTGACCTTAGGCTAGAACTTAAAGCTATAAAACAGACATGCTACACGACTATTATTGACACCCTTTATACGAAAACGCTCCGCTTTTGAAAAGGCTTTTCTTCTATTAATAACTCTAGCACTTGTAGTAATAATAGTTCGTACTGTTGTCATTATTGTGTCGTTAAAACCACAAACTGAGAAAGAAATATCAGTTACTGATAAGCACGGCGGCTTTTTATAATAAAAAGCTGGGTAAATACCTGTAAATCAATTACTTAACGATAATTTATTGTACAAGTCTATATACGGTGCAAGTTAGCGGACGGATTATCTTTATTAACCGCTAAGCCGGCTAAACCGGCTTGGTATTTAATTTTGAAATTAATCTGCTTCGCGAGAGCCAAGCACTTCATCCACTAAACCGTACTCTTTAGCTGTCATGGCATCCATAAAATTATCTCGCTCAGTATCAGCCGAAATCGTCTCTACCGATTGACCAGTATGATCTGCTAATAGGCGATTCAATTTTTCACGAATAATTAAGATCTCTTTGGCCTGGATATCGATATCCGTCGCCTGACCTTGAGCACCGCCACTTGGCTGGTGAATCATGACGCGAGAGTTTGGCTGACAGAAGCGCTTACCTTTAGCGCCACCGGCTAATAAGAAAGCACCCATGCTCGCAGCTTGACCAAGACAAACGGTACTAACATCAGGCTTGATAAATTGCATGGTATCGTAAATCGCTAAACCAGCTGTCACTGCACCACCCGGTGAGTTGATATAAAGGCTAATATCTTTGTCAGGATTTTCAGATTCTAAAAATAATAACTGAGCAACAATCAAGTTAGCCATATTGTCTTCAACGGGACCGACAACAAAAATGACTCGCTCTTTTAATAACCGCGAATAGATATCAAAGGATCGCTCACCTCTGGCTGTCTGCTCAACCACCATGGGAACCAGTCCCAAATTTTTAATCGCTTCGCTACCATTTGATTCGATCAATTTTTGTACTCCTAACAGGGTTATCAATGAGAGTGTTATAAACGCTACGATACTACATTTAAAGTCTTAAGATAATACATGATTGACTATAATGAAAAACAGTTTTTATCGTCGCTACTTATCATTTTTTTTGCAAAGTTGTTTTTTTGCATAAGCTCTAAAGTCACAAGCCAATAATTAAAAAAGCGACTACACCTTTACCAAGTGTAGTCGCTTAGAGACTGCTATGCTAAGCAATTTATTGAAATAAGCCAAGGGCAATCCGGCTTAATTTGCACCTGCCTGAGCGCTCTGAACAACTTCGTCATAAGAGCTCGCTTTATCTGTGACCTGTGCAACTTCAAGCACTTTTTCAACGACGGTTTTTTCAACCAGCATCAATTGCACTTGCTGCATGCGATTATCATCACTCTTATAGTGCTTTTTGACTTCTTCAGGATCATCATAAGAAGATGCAAGATCGTCAATAAAGGCCATTAACTTATCGCGATCAGGTTTGATTTCAAAATGCTCAACGGCTTCGCTTAATATCACACCAAGCGCTACTCGCTTGCGCGCTTGCTCTTCAAATAAAGTATCAGGCAACAAAGACATATCAAAATTTTCAGCCGCCGCACCAAACTGGGACAATGACTGCTGACGCAAAGCGTTTACTTCATCAGCTACCATAGCTGCAGGAAGGTCGACTTGGTTGTTATCAAACAAACCGTCCATCACTTGTTGCTTAGTATGACGCTCAATCGCATCGGCCAATTGACCCGTCATATTGTCTTTAACATTAGCCTTAAAGTCGTCGAGTCCGCCCGCGACATCAAATTTAGCAAAAAATGCTTCATCCATTTCTGGTAACTTTTTCTCGCTAACGCTATTCACGGTCACTTTAAACTCTACTGCAGCACCTTTTAGGTCTTCAGCATGATAATCATCTGGGAAGTTAAGGTTTAAAACGACTTCTTTACCCGCTTTAGCGCCCTCTAAACCAGCTTCAAAACCCTCAATCATTCGTTTTGAACCTAGTTCTAACTCAGTACCTTCAGCACTACCGCCTTCAAAGGCTTCGCCATCTTTAGTACCAGCAAAATCAATGTTGACTTGGTCGCCATTGGCAGCAGCGCGCTCAACCACTTCCCAAGTAGCCTGCTGATCAAGCAGCTTATCAATCATTTCTTGGATATCACTATCGCCAATCTCAGCCGTTAATTTTTCGACCTTAATTTCTGAACAGTCTGCTAGTGTGACTTCAGGATAAACTTCAAAAGTAGCAACAAACTCAAAGGCTTCGCCCTCAGCATTGTTCGTCGGCTCAATCGAAGGCTGACCAACAGGTCGTAATTCTTCTTGCATAACCGCTTTTTGAAATGACTGGTTAGCTAGCTCGCTCAAAACCTCGGCACGAACCGAATCACCAAAACGTTGCTTAACGACTTTGCGTGGCACCTTTCCTGGACGGAAGCCATCCAAACGAATTTTTTTAGCAGTACTCGAGATGCGGTTATTCACCTCAGTGTCAATTTGCTCAGCCGGTATGGCTACTTTAAGCTTACGCTCTAGCCCTTCTGTCGCTTCGACGGAAACCTGCATGGATTTTACCTCTGTCATTGATTCTATCGCGACCACTGAGTTTATTTGTCAGAGGTGCGAATTGCTATTTGGGTTATTGAGTTTTTTCATGAGCAACTTCTATTGACGTAACACTTTTTCAATTCTGCATATCAATAGAAGTTATTTATTATGGTGCGGACGGAGAGACTCGAACTCTCACGGGTTGCCCCACTGGAACCTAAATCCAGCGCGTATACCAATTTCGCCACGTCCGCAAAGTCGGCTAGTTTAATCCAGCCATTTGCTACTTACCTAATTTCTGACCAATACTGAAAAGCTTGATGCTGAGCAGCTAATTATTCAGCCTGCCAAAAAAGGATGCGGATTCTCCCATATTTAGAGGGCATTGATCAACCGTTCTACCCCTAAACAAGCCTTATGTTTGCTTGTTTGAGAAGATTTACACCTTAAAATCATAATTTACCCTTCGAGTAGACCTTTCAAGTAGTCCTATAGTCACTTGAAGCACTTTTTTTGGGTAGCTTACAAGTGACTAGAAGCCAGCTTTTAATCCGCTCAGCTATACCAATAAACTGAAAATACGAAGCGATTTGAAGCCTAAATCAAGACTAAGCTATGCGTTTATATTCTCTGTAAAATAGTACTGACACCCTGACCGAGACCAACACACATTGTTGCCAGCCCTATTTCGGTGTCCTTATTCTCCATAACATTCAACAACGTTGTCATTATGCGTGAGCCCGAACAACCTAACGGGTGACCTAAGGCTATCGCACCACCATAATGATTGACTTTTTGATCAAGGTCATCCATTAAACCTAAGCCATTCAATACGGGAATTGATTGCGCAGCAAACGCTTCATTAAGTTCAACCGTTTGAATGTCCGCAATCGTCAAACCGGCTCGCTTCATTGCCTGCTCTGATGATGGCACAGGACCATAACCCATAATAGATGGATCAACACCTGATACGCCCATAGAGATAACTTTTGCTTTTGGTTTCAAACCCAAGGCTTTAGCTTTGCCAGCGCTCATAATAATCATTGCCGACGCACCATCAGTAATCTGTGACGACGTACCCGCTGTTACTGTACCGCCTTTTGGCATAAAAGCAGGTCGTAACTGACCTAAGGTTTCAACCGTTGTTTCAGGTCTAATCGTTTCATCTTTAGAGGCTAGAAATAAAGCACCGCTAGCATCATGCGCTTCACGCGCAATAATTTCTCGATCAAAAAGCCCTGTAGTAGAGGCCTCATGGGCACGCTGATGTGATCGTACCGCAAACTCGTCTTGCTGCTGACGACTAATACCATGCATCATCGCTAATGCTTCAGCAGTTAGGCCCATCATGCCCGAACCCTTTGCAATATGTTTACTAAGGCGTGGATTAGGATTTAACCCTTTCGTCATTGGAACATGGCCCATATGCTCAGAACCACCAATAACAAACACATCGCCGTAACCGGCAAGCACCGATTGCGCCGCAATATGCAAAGCCGACATTGACGATGCACATAAACGGTTAACCGTTTGTGCTGGAACGGTATGCGGTATTTGAGTCAGTAAAGACATCATACGAGCAAGGTTGAATGACTGCTCTTCTGTTTGGTTCACACAACCCCAAATCACATCATTGATATCGGCTGGATCAATCGCTTCATTTCGCGCTAATAGCGCCGAAACTAAATCTGCACCTAAGTCATCCGATCGCACATTGCGGTACATTCCGTTTCTAGAACGGCCCATCGGTGTTCGAGCACAATCAATAATCACTGGTGTGTTATCTGCTAATTTCATTTTTCTTCTCCAATCATTACCTGTCACCATTGATGGTTAGGTAATTTCAATTATTTCATTAAGTCTGGCGTTTTCGATATCGTCTAAATGACTAGTAAAAGGTTCGCCCTTCTTTCGCCATAGCCACTAGGCTATCTAGCAATGCATACTCTGGCCCGAGATCACTGTATTGCTCTGCTTTATCACAAAAAGCTTGAATCCCTACCGTATCTAAATAGCGGAAAATACCACCTCTAAACGGTGGAAATCCAACACCCATAATCATTGCCATATCGGCTTCAGCTGGCGTGGCAACAATGCCTTCATCAAGGCAGCGCACCATCTCTAAGGCCATTGGAATCATGAGACGATCAATAATCGTTTCATCGTCCATTTCGCTAGCCGCATCAACATGGCCTTCAAATATGGCTGCAACACTTTCATCAGCCACTTTTTGAATACGACCTTTTCTATCTGGCTCATACTTATAAAAACCTAAACCGTTTTTCTGCCCTAAACGATCATTTTCAAACAGAACTTCGGCAGCACTTTTAAAGCTTGCCTCCATACGATCAGGAAAAGCACCAGCCATAACCTTTGAAGCATGTTCACAAGTATCCAAACCAACGACATCCTGCAAATAGGCAGGCCCCATTGGCCAACCCCAACGCTCCATCACTTTATCCATTTTAGGAAAAGCTACACCCTCTTTAATTAAGCGGTTCGCACTACCCAAATAAGGAAATAAAACACGGTTAACTAAAAAGCCTGCACAGTCATTAACGAGTACAGGTGTTTTTCCTAACGAAACTGCATAGCTCATCACTTTGGCAACAGCCGCATCACTACTCTTTTTACCGCGAATAACTTCAACCAATGGCATTTTATGAACAGGATTAAAGAAGTGCATACCACAGAAGTTTTCTGGACGCTCTAACGCTTCAGCTAAATCACTAATCTGAATTGTCGATGTGTTTGAACATAAAATTGCGTCTTTATCCATTAACGCCTCGCACTCGGCAAGTACGATTTTTTTAACCTTAGGATTTTCAACGACAGCCTCGACAACCACCTCAGCATTTTCAATACCTGAATAGGTCAAAGTAGGACGAATATGATTAAGCCCTTCAGCCATCTGCGTCGCTGATATCTTACCGCGACCAACCAGCTTGCCGTAGAGCGAGCCCGCCTCAGCCATGCCTGCATCTAAACCTTGCTGAGCAATGTCTTTCATTAGAATAGGCACGCCTTTGGACGCCGATTGATAGGCAATGCCACCACCCATAATGCCCGCACCCAAGACAGCGGCTTCTTTGACTTTATCTACACTAGCAGCCAACGTTTTTGCTTTCTTCGATACCACGTGCTCATTTAAAAACAGACCAATAAGACTGTGCGCAACATCAGTAAACGCCAGATCAACAAAGTGTTCAATTTCAACTTTACCGGCCTCTTCTCGAGTCATCGTGACATTTTTTTCAATCGACTTAAGACCCGACATTGGCGCAGGATAATTTCGACCTGCTTGTGCAGCAATAAAACCACCCGCACTAACAAAAGCCATTAGGCGCTCCATATCGTTCAATAAAATAGGCTTTTTCTTTTCTTCACGACGCTCATTGTAATCAAGGTCGCCAGCAATCGCCGAGGCCAACATGCCCAGTGCAACTGGACGAACTTGATCAAGAGGAACCACTGTATCGACTGCACCTAAAGAAAGTGCTTCAGCAGGCTTAACGTGCTTACCGCTACAAATCCATTCAACAGCATTATCACAACCCATTAATCGTGGCGCTCGAACAGTGCCGCCGTAACCTGGGATGATTCCTAATTTCACTTCGGGAAAACCAACTGCCGCCACATCAGCACAAACACGATACTCTGCAGTTAAGGCCAACTCAAAACCGCCACCTAATGCAAAGCCATTAATAGCAACTACTTTAGGAAAGGGTAAATCTTCTAAGCGGTTAAAAATGGCATGGACATTGGCCGCCGCATCAGCGAGCACTTCTTTAGGACCACTAAATAAACCGGTAAACTCTGCAATATCAGCACCAACAATAAAAACACTTTTAGCACTGCTAATTAAAAGGCCTGCAACTGATGAATCATCAGCCAACAAATCAACGACCTGCTTTATTTCAAGCATAGTTGCAACATCAAGCTTATTAACACTACCCGGCGCATCAAAGCACAACTCGGCAATACCGTTATCTAATTTCTTGAGAGAAAGATTTTTACCTTCGAACATTATTGCTGTCTCCAAACTTACTAATCATTAGCGTTAGTTAAAATTTTTAAAATATTGCTTATCTACTTTTACAAAAACCTTTATATGCAAATTAACCCGTAAGACAAGCTGGATCAAAGCGGTATCGCTCCTCGAGCCAGTCAACAACTTCTTTTGCATAAACAGAAGAAAAACCACTGTATTTTTTTATTAATGCTGCTTTGTCAGGAGCTGATATCTTATCCAACCCCTGGATTTGAAACTGTTCAATATCTTTCAACAAGTCAATGGCAAAAGACTCACCCATTTGTCGCTTAGCAAACTGCTGCCAGTGGTCAGCAGTAGCGACACTTATATTTTCCTGACTCATGCTCGTCTCGGACATTTGTTGGTATTGAAACGCTAGCGATGCCAACGGCAGCTGCGACAAATACGCTTGGTTCATCGGGTTAGAAAAATGTCCAACCGTTAAATCCAATAAAAAAGGCTGCGATTCAAATGCCTTTAAATGCAAATGACGACTCAACTTTTCGCCATCATTAACCGGATAATTATCCCATAGCACTGGCGGTCTTCTTAACTGCTCAGCGATAAACTGAAGATTATCTTCAGCATAGGTTGCACTACAAACCTGCTCACCCGTCCAAAAAAAATCGATACTCGAATCTAAACCGCGACCCAACTCTTGCCAGTAATCTAATGGCCGCGAACCAAATAGCTTTTCTAATATAGGGTCCGTCGTATAGTACGATGGACAAACAATCATATGTCGAGCATTTGCTTTTTCTTGCACCCTCTCGCACAGAGCTAATTGCATCGCTGCCATTTTCTCACCGCTTGAAGGTACATCATCAAATAATATACACAGCAAGTCGGAAGATATCTCTGCAATCTGATCAAGCTTATGGTCAAACTGAGCTAAAGCGTTTTTTGCTTCTTTTGCAGCCATTCCACTGAATGCAGCATCACATAGACCAACCGGCGAAAGACCCAAGCCAAAAGCTATACCCTGTTGCTTAAATTCAAGCGCGCACTGCTGCAAAGTATCTAATTCAGCATTGCTCCAAGGTTGGCGCCAATTAACGCGCAACTTAGCATCAGATTTGGGCGCATAGATGTATGCATTTAACCCAACATCCGTTATAAATTGCGAGCAATCCCGCCGTGCTATCCACGACCAAGATTCTCCGTAAAAACCTTCTATGATGCCAAGGTAGCGCAAAATGCTTCTCTTCTAAGAATGATATAGCTCGGGATAATATCAATATGCATAATCACCCAGACATTATGCCTAAGGATTTGAATAAAAATAGTTATAACTCTTTAATCTCTAGACTGTGAACACCAACACACAAACAATATGATTAATTATTGAACAATTATACAGCTTAGTCTTTAATTAGAACTGTAGGTAGCTGTCCCCCGCAGTGACCTCGAGGTAAGAACCTCACATGTTACACTCCTATATGATCTTATGACCCTGACCTTTGGTTAGGGTTTTTTTTATTGTCGATTTAAGTAGTAAAAGACGAATAAAAGGCTCAGCTTTAAGATCTTAAGAATAATCGTTGAAAGTTATCTGTCGTTGCCTCAGCAAGCTCGTTAAGTGATATACCCCTTAGCTCGGCAATATATTGCGCCACCTCTCGAACGAAAGCCGGCTGATTGGATTTACCTCGATGAGGGACTGGCGCCAAATAGGGAGAATCGGTCTCTACCATCAAGCGATCCAATGGAATCTTTTTTACCACGTCACGCAGCTCGCTGGCATTGCGAAAGGTAACGATGCCGGAAATAGAGACATAAAAACCTTCATCAATCGCTTTTTTAGCCATTGGCCAAGTATCGGTAAAACAATGCAGCACACCCGCAGCTGAGCCTGCGTATTGGTTAATCGCTGCCAGTGTATCTTCGCGCGCGTCTCTCGAATGGATAATGACTGGCTTGTCAACTTCTGCTGCAATTTTTAGGTGAGTAATAAAATGCTCTCGTTGTGACTCAGCACTTTCCTTGGCATAAAAATAATCTAAACCTGTCTCACCTACAGCAACAATTCGATCATCTAGAGCCCAGCGCTTTAATGCATCAGCATCCAAACCTTTACGCATATCTTCAAGCGGATGAAATCCTGCCGAGGCATAGACATCATCATGCTGATCAACAATGGTCATCATTTCAGGTAGCGTTTCTAACGAGATACCAACGCAGAGGAACTGACTAACACCTTGATTACGTGCCTGCTGTAATGCCTTATCGACACTACCGCCACACTGCGTTAAGTCCAAGCGATCTAAATGACAATGCGAGTCTACAATCATGGGGTTACAAATAGTAATAAGAAACGATAAAAGATAATTACATAGTATGTGTAGGTCGATCAGAACCCACAATACCTGCAAGATAGTTTTCTATTTTTTTTGTTGCCGTGTCATCTTGCGAACTAAATTGTACGCCAATGCCTGCGGCTCTATTTCCCTGCGCGTGTTTCGGTGTAATCCAAATAACCTTACCTGCCACGGGGATTTTTTCAGGTTCATCCATAAGATTCAGCAACATAAAAACTTCATCACCAATAGCATACTGCTTATTAGTCGGAATAAATAAACCACCATTTTCAACAAACGGCATAAACGCAGCATAAAGCACGGCCTTATCCTTAATGGTTAAAGATAATATACCGCTTTTTGCGCCTGTTTTAAGTGCGTCACTCATGACTCTATCCGGATAAATACGTAGCGTTAATTAGCCACACTAACTTGAATACTCAACAAACTGTTGTGAAGCTTAGCGTTATGACCTTAATTTAGCTATTAAATTTGCTATAGATCGCAAAACATTGCAGCAGTAGCGACTCTAACAGCAAACGCGGGTTAGCATTTTGAGCTAGGGCGACTTTTGCCGCAGCCACACAATCATAAATTTGATACAACTCACACGCTGATAATTGACTTAGGACACTATTATTAGCGGCCGCAACCGTACCATCTTGACCGCTTTTTAAACTATGACTGATCAATCGTAAAAAACTGTCTAAAAAATCTGGCAGCTGAGCAGAATCGATATTTTTGGCGACAGACTGAGCTGTTTCTTGGCCGGCAAAAAAAGAGGCTAGCAGCGACTCGTCTGACTGTGCATCTATACCGCCATTGAGTAACTCATAAACACGGCCTGGAAAACCACGCCCCTTTTCTAATGCTTGCTGAATTTTATCGTTAGCAAAGTCATCACTTAACCAGTTAATGATTTCTTGCCGCGGAGGAATAGCAAAACTCAATCTTTGACAGCGAGAAATAATAGTTGGAAGGATTTTGCTCGCATGATGCGCCACCAATAAAAAATAAGTATTCGCCGGCGGCTCTTCTAAAATTTTAAGTAAAGCATTAGCAGCGTTTTCATTCATTTGCTCGGCAGGACTAATGACGCAAACTTTATTACCTCCCTGCTGAGCGGTTTGCTGCAATCGAGCCTGTACTTGCCGAATGGTATCGACGCGCAAAACCTTACGAGGCTCTTCGGGCTCAATATTAAGCCAATCTGGATGACTACCAGCCATACAAAGCTGACAAGATTTACACTTTGAACAAGCAACACCATCAACCGGGGATGTGCACAATAAAAACTGAGCAAACTCACGAGCAAAGTGAGTCTTCTCTACATATTGCGGTCCAACAAAAATAAGCGCATGTGGCAATCGCTGCTCTTGATAAGCCAGTGATAAATGTTCCGCTTCTGCTTTATGCCACGGCCTAAAGGCACGACTAGCTTCAGTACAGATAGACTTAAATTGTTCATTGCTATTCATTATTAGTCATTGCCACTCGATGCCATGAACTCTAGACCTAAAAGGGTTTTAAATTATCAAGCACAATTTGAAGATCGGCCTGAACATTAGGAAGTGTTTGAGATGCGTCAATTAAACGATAACGGTTTTCATCAGAAGCCACTCGCTGATGATAGGCATCTCGAACGCGCTGAAAGAACGCGCCTTGCTCAACCTCAAAACGATCTAGCTCACCACGCTGCCTGACTCGCTGTGCACTTAACTCGACCGGCACATCAAGAATAATCGTCAAATCAGGCTTCAACTCAGCCTGAACAAAACGCTCTAACAGTTCTACTTTCTCGCCACCTAACTGTCGACCTTCGCCCTGATAAGCATAGGTTGCATCGGTAAAGCGATCGCTTAACACCCATTCACCACTAGCTAAGGCAGGCTTAATCACTTGTTCAAGATGCTGGGCGCGCGCTGCAAAGATCAATAATAACTCGCACATAGGATGGAGAGGTTCATCGTAATGATTCAACAATACGTCACGAATTTTTTCGGCAACCTCTGTACCACCGGGCTCTCGTGTCACGCGGTATTTGATTTTTTGTTGGTCAAAGTATTCGCAGATATAGGCTAGGTTAGTTGACTTACCCGCCCCTTCCATACCTTCAAGGGTAATAAATTTTGCTGACTCGTTTAGCATTATCAAATGACTTCCATACCCGGTATTTAATTAACCCGCATCACCTTGGATCGATGCCGGTGTCGAACGATAATCCGCTCGGCGCTGTTTAATTTGATACTTACGCACCGCCGCTTGATGCTCTTTAAGCGTGGCAGAAAAATAATGACTACCATCACCTTTGGCAACAAAATAAAGAGAGTCACCATCAAGTGGATGCAGTGCAGCATGTATCGCCGCACGCCCCGGCATAGCTATCGGCGTCGGCGGCAAACCATGTCGTGTATAAGTGTTATATACAGTATCACGTTTTAAATCCGCTCGACGCAAATTACCCGTATATTCTGCACCTAAACCATAGATAACACTAGGATCGGTTTGTAAACGCATACGCTTGTGCAGTCGACGCACAAACACGCCTGCAATTTGCGCACGCTCATAAGCAACACCCGTCTCTTTTTCAATCAACGAAGCCATAATCAATGCTTCATAGGCTGAACGATAAGGTAGCCCACTATCTCGCGCTGACCACTCCTCAGCTAACACATCAAGCATAGCCAGATGGGAACGCAACAATAAACTGCTCGCGTGATCATCTCGGCTAAAAAAATAAGTATCGGGTAAAAACCAACCTTCAGGGTGCACAACGCCCCCCATCAACTCAATGGCCGATGGTGACAATAATTCAGTTAATAATTGAGATAGCGGTAATTCCTGACCTTTTAAATGTACAGCTTCATCCTTCGCGTCTTCTATTAATGAAACAACTGAAGCCGAAGAAACATCGATCACTAAAGTATCTTTTACGGCAAAGCGCGCCAACATTTGTAAGGCATTATCACCTTCAAGCAAGGTTATTTTATATTGCAGTGAAATCCCACTGCCCAGTATCTCAACAATATCTGCAGGAGAGGCAAGCGCAGGGATTCGATACTCACCTACTTTTAATAAAAAATTCGGCTCAAAAATTCGTACCCACAAAGTCGTTAGTAAGGGGGACTCTAAAACACCCTGTGCTGACAAATCATCAACAACACGATTAAAGCCCATTCCAGACTTCACAGTATACAATTGAGGTTCAGTTAAGTGCTCAAGTGGCAAGTGCCAATAAGAAATAAAGAGTTTGCTCAAAAGAAATATTGAACAAAATAAAACAACAAGCAAAACAGGAAAAAGTTTTATTATTTTCATATAACTCCCTCCTCAATCAATAAAGAATTACAGCGCATCAATAGTGCTTTTAACAAGCTGCTTTAAGGCAATTAACTGTTCACTCTCAGCCCAAGCCTGAATACTTCCATCGGCTTTTAAACAATCACTAACGATAATTACGCCTCGAACTGAATTCGTCAATATACAACCATTGCTGTTATAAAGTCGTTCTAATGAAACGACCTCTTCGCTAACAGGTAAATCAAGCTGCTCAATTATATACTCACGCATAACACCCGCAACACCACAGTGACTAATCGGAGGTGTTACTAATTGACCAGCTTCCAAAATAAATAGATTCGCTGAAGTTGTCTCGACAATATTATCGAACTGATCCAGCATCAGGCCATCATCACAACTAGCGAGCTCAACTTCTTTTTTAGCGAGCACTTGCTCCAAGCGATTACAATGCTTAATGCCAGCAAAAGCAGGCTGTGTGCCTAACTTGGTATTGCAGACTATAAGTCGGCAAGATTGCTGATTAACAACCTTATAAGGATTAAGTAAAACAAGTCGATTAACTGCCAGGCCTTCACTGCCATAACCAAAAACTGATGAGCCACGACTGACCACCAGCTTAATGATGAAGTTTTCAGAATCAATAGAATCAGAGTTAGCAGAAAGCGTTGTTAGAGCCTGATCAATATCAGACTGAGCCAGATCTATTGAGCACTCAATTCCCAAACGATCCAAACCATACGACAAACGCTGCAAGTGGCTAGCTAACAGCGGAACCTTGCCGTTAGATACCAGCATCGTTTCAAATACACCATCACCGAATGTGTTGGCACGATCTAATAAAAAAGTTGAACTAGATGCAACGCTAGATGCTTCGAGAGGCGAAGCTATTAACTCACCATTAAACCAAGCGTGAAGCGTTGCCGTCATTCTCTATACCCGATTAAAAATGAGCGTACCGTTAGTGCCACCAAATCCAAAAGAGTTAGACATAGCAACATCAATGGTTTTTTCTTGCGCTACAAGAGGCACGTAATTTAAATTACAGCCTTCAGCTGGGTTATCAAGATTAATCGTTGGCGGAGCTACGCCATCTCTAATAGCCAAGACAGAAAAAACTGCCTCTATTGCCCCAGCCGCACCAAGCAAATGACCAACCATTGATTTCGTTGAGCTGACAGCCAAGTTTTCTGTCTCGCCACCGAACACCGATTCAACCGCTAACGATTCTGCTAAGTCACCCGCATTGGTCGATGTGCCATGGGCATTAATATAATCCATATCCGAAGCGTTAATACCTGCGTCTTTTATCGCGTTACGCATTGCCGCTGCCGCACCGCTTCCATCAGCCGGTGGAGACGTCATATGATATGCATCGCCACTCATACCAAAGCCCGACAACTCGGCATAAATTTTTGCACCACGCGCTTTAGCACTTTCATATTCTTCTAACACTAGAACACCAGCACCATCACTTAAAACAAAACCATCACGGTCTTTATCCCAAGGACGACTTGCTGCTTCAGGATCATCGTTACGACATGAAAGCGCACGCGCAGCAGCAAAGCCGCCTAAGCCTACAGGAGTGGTTGCCATTTCAGCACCACCAACCACCATCACATCAGCATCACCCATCTGAATCATTCTGCCAGCCACACCAATATTATGCGTGCCCGTAGTACAAGCCGTCACAATAGCAATATTCGGCCCTTGAAAACCGTATTTAATTGATAGGTTTCCGCCGATCATATTCACAATAGAGCCGGGTACAAAAAATGGTGAAATCTTACGTGGCCCGCGAGTCTCTAGAATTTCGCGTGTATTTTCTATAGAGCCAATACCACCGATACCAGAACCTATCGCCGCGCCTATACGAGTTCGATTTTCATCTGTAACTTCTATGCCAGAATCGTTAATCGCCTCAATACCTGCAACCATGCCGTATTGAATAAAAGGATCCATTCTTTTTGCATCTTTTAAAGGGATGGATTGCGTGACGTCAAAATCTTTAATGCTACCGCCAAAACGTGTCGTGTAGGCTGAAACGTCAAAAGAGGTAATCGGTGCAATACCGCTCTTACCCTCTTTCACAGCCGCCCAACTGTCCTCGACATTATTGCCTACAGGACTGACCATACCGACACCGGTAACAACTACTCTTCTCTTTGACACAATTTAACTCCTGGGTACTAACCTACACCAAAAATGGAATCCCTATAAAACAAAAACCGCTTCTGAAAACAGAAGCGGTTTTTATTCAAACACAAATTTAACTCGACTGCTGAAAGATCAATACAGTTTTACAAAAAAGCTCTTTGTAATGCTGACCTATCCAGCGATACCTATTTAGCCGGTAAGCTTGACCTTAAAATCATAGTTCGCAATTGATGACTGATAATCAGCCACAAGCCTATGCATAAGATCTAGGCAACGAGAAAAGACAACCGCTATAAAGCCTACTAAAAAGCAGACTCCAAAAAACTTAGTCTAAATGCTTCGTTATATAATCGATAGCAAGCTGAACAGTAGTAATCGATTCGGCTTCTTCATCAGGAATTTCAGTTTCAAATTCCTCTTCTAGTGCCATAACCAACTCTACAGTATCAAGTGAGTCAGCACCCAAGTCTTCAACAAAAGACGCTGAGTTTTGGATCTCATCTTCTTTAACGCCTAACTGTTCTGCAACAATCTTTTTTACACGCTCATCAATACTGCTCATCGTTCTATTCAACTCCTAAAAATTTAATCTGGACCAACTCATTAATCTGTTTCTATAACACGATTTAACTTAAGAATGGCCGTGGCTGGAAACCCTTATGGCTCCATTGTCAGGCCTCAAACTCTCTTAGCGAGAAGCCCAAACCTGAACGCGGCGCATTGTACCCTGATTACTCTAAAATGTAAGGGGTATTTCTATATTTTACGCTTCTAAGCCGCAGTCAAAATACCGATTTATACAGGCTGTTTTTTAACCTAATTGCACTATTACTGGGCGATCAGCCCATATACATACCACCATTTACATGAATAGTTTCACCCGTTATATAACCACCTGACTCACCGGCTAAAAAACCAACAACAGCAGCGATCTCATCTGGCTGACCCAAACGAGCAAGCGGGATTTGCGTCAATAACGCTTCTTTTTGCTGATCAGGCAGACCACTGGTCATATCTGTGTCGATAAAACCGGGGGCAACCGTATTTACCGTCACTGATCGAGAACCTAATTCGCGCGCCATTGAGCGGCTAAAACCCTCAACACCGGCCTTTGTTGCTGCATAATTTGCCTGTCCAGCGTTACCCATTGTGCCCACTACTGAGCTGATATTGATAATCCGCCCCCAGCGCGCTTTGGTCATACCTCTTAAACAAGCTTTTACAACACGGTAGACTGAGTTCAAATTGGTGTCGATAACCGAATCCCACTCATCTTCTTTCATTCGCATCATAATATTATCGCGAGTAATACCTGCATTGTTCACCACAATAAGCGGTGCACCAAACTGTTCAGTAATCGCTTTAATCACGCTAGTGACTTGCTCAGCATCAGTCACATTTAAAGCAAAGCCTGAACCATCAATACCGGCTTCACTCAAATAAGCACTAATACTTTGAGCACCACTATCTGTTGTTGCAGTACCAATAACTGTCGCTCCTGCAGCACCTAACGTTAGTGCAATTGATCGACCAATACCGCGACTTGCGCCTGTAACTAAAGCTACCTTTCCACTCAAAGACATTGTTATATCCTGTTTGATATCAAAAAAACTAAAAAATATTCAATTGCTAAAAAAACTAATGCAAAACTAAGATAAAGCTAAGATGCAGCGAACTCACTTAATGTTGCTGTAATAGCTTCTGGCTCCTCTAAGGCATAAACATCTAACGGTTTATGTATGCGTCTCGACAAACCAGATAAGACTTTACCCGGCCCACATTCGATCGTCGCCAAAGTCCCTTGCTCAACCATAAATTCAATACAACGCGTCCACTGCACTGGACTATAAATCTGCTCAACCATCAATTGTCTGATACGCTCTGGATCATTCTCTAGAGCAGCATTCACATTGTGGACAATCGGTATCTGCGGAGCAGAAAATTCAATACTCGCTAACACCTCTGCTAACTTCTCGCCTGCTGGCTGCATTAACGAAGTATGGAAAGGAGCACTAACAGGTAACGGTAATGCTCGCTTAGCACCGGCTTCTTTACAAGCAGCCATCGCTTGATCAACCGCTGCCACATGACCTGCAATCACCACCTGTCCCGGAGAATTAAAATTCACCGCCTGCACTACCTCATCACCTGATAGCTTCGCGCAAATCTCGATAATAGACTTATCATCAAGACCAATAATGGCTGCCATCGCACCTACGCCAACCGGCACAGCTGACTGCATAAACGCACCCCGCTGACGAACCAGATCAACAGCCGATTCGAAACTGATAACCTCACTGCAAACCAAAGCACTAAACTCACCCAAACTATGACCGGCTAACAAACTCGGCTTAACACCGCCGTTAGCACACCAAACGCGCCATAGCGCGACACTGGCCGTCAGTAATAATGGCTGCGTTTTTTCCGTTAAATTAAGCGCTTCTTGCGGTCCACTTTGAACCAACTCCCAAAGATCGTAACCCAATACATCAGATGCCTGAGCAAAGGTTTGCGCAACCTCAGCATAACTTGCGGCTGCATTCGCTAACATGCCGACCTTTTGAGATCCTTGACCAGGAAAGACAAACGCCAATTGATTCTGACTCATTAATTTACCCTTAAAAAAAATAACAACGTTTACACTAATTTAGTGCGAATTCTAATTTCTCAATTAATCGACCCTGACTGGTGTCGACTGCTTTTTGTATTGCTGCTGCAAAACCCACAGCACCACTGGAGCCATGACTTTTAATCACTGGACGCTTAAGCCCGAGTAATACAGCACCATTAAATTTTTCGGGATCAATAGATCGCATTAATTGCACACTCGACTGCAACACTGAGGCAGGCTGGGCCGCTAATAGTTCATGAACGCTGGCGCCAATATAAGATGCCGTTCCCTCGCAGGATTTCAATGCGATGTTACCGACAAAGCCATCACAAAAAACAACATCACAGTCGCCATTTAATAATTGATTGCCCTCTATTAAACCTTCAAAGTTTAATGTTGGATCTGCCTCACAGAGCTCGACAGCTTGATTGACTGCGGAATTCCCCTTACCGGCTTCGGCACCAATACTCAACGCACGCACTCGAGATTGTGTATGGCTATCTAAAGCATTCACCAAGGCACAACCCATACGTGCAAATTGATGTAACTGCTCACCAGAACAATCGACATTACCACCGACATCCAATAAAAAAGTATTGCTTCGTGAAGTAGGCAATTGAGCACAAATTGCTAAACGCTTAATTCCATCAAGCAAACCACAGCAATGCCGAGCCAGTCCAACCAGCGCACCCGTATTACCCGCACTAACACAAGCATCAGCATTTCCCTCGGCAACAGCCTTAAGCGCCAAGTACATTGATGTTTCTTGCCTTTGTCTAAGCACATCCGCCGGCTTCGCCGTCATGTCAACGACATGATCAGTGTGCACAATAGAAATTCGATCTGACAATTTTGGTGAAGCTTGTAAAAGCTCACTGGTATTTAAAGCTGCTTCAATATCAGGCTCACGACCAAACAAGAATAAATGTTTAATCGAAGCACTAGAAGCTAACGCTTGAAGTGAAGCGGGAACGGTGACAGCTGCACCATGATCGCCGCCCATTGCATCAACAGCAATCTTCATTAGCAGAGTAATCGAGAGATAAAATTGAAGAGAGGTAAAATAGGATTGCCCCGCACACTATTTATATTCGTTGATAAAAACCGGCACGGAGCATTCATATTCAAGAAGTGAGAGTCTGCATGTAAAACCATGCAGATAGCTTTCGCTAGTCGTCTAAATCAGTATTGACGACTTTCTTACCGCGGTAAAAACCTTCTGCGGTTACGTGATGACGACGGTGCTTTTCACCGCTGCTTTCATCAACTGATAACACGCCTTCTACCAAGCTATCATGTGAACGACGTTGCCCACGACGAGAACGCGTTACCTTACTTTTTTGTACTGCCATTACATTTGCTCCTGACCGTCACCGGCCTTTAACGTTTTTAGCACATCAAAAGGATTATCCATCCCCATGTCTGAGCGCCGTTCAATTTCTTGCACTGGCTTATTGGCCAATACACTATTAAATGCTTCCTCTTGTCTCGCATTACTGCTTTCTGCGTCTTTCGTTGCCTCAGGATGCATAGCAACCAGCGGCAAATTCAGCAAAATTTCTTCTTCAATCAGCGAATCAATATCTAACACACCCTCATCATTAAGCAGGATGGGTTCATAATCTTTAATTTGCGCCCGCGCTTCTTCATCATGGGCTGCAACCGTCAACGTCGTAGCAATCGCAACATCCAAGGTAACTGGGTTTAAGCAACGCTGACACTGCATTTCAACATTACCGTTGATCTGCACATCGATCTTTGACTTTTTAGAGTCATTTAAGCCAAATTCCAGCTCAACTTGAAAATTACTCGACAATGCTAAAACAGCATCACCAACTCTCGGCAAGCGTTCTGGAACCACATCACCCACTAAAATTGCACGGCTATCAACGAGTTTTCTAACCGTTACGGACTGGGGAAGTTTTTCACTAGGCATAATCGGGCGGATTCTATAGGGATTACCCATGTTTCGTCAATTTGATTTTTAAACGATTATTGGTAAAAACGGGCTCTTCAGCCAGATTTTGGCTATTTAGATGCTATTCTATCGCCTTAAAGCCCATTTAATAGAAAAAAGTACGATTTGGAGCAGTATAAGTGCGCATTGTTTTAGGTTCAGGATCCCGCTACCGCGCGGCATTACTTCATCGAATCATGACCGACTTTGAAGTCGACAGCCCTAACATTGATGAAACCGCGCTAACCAATGAAGACCCGACAACACTAGCGATAAGACTGGCCACTGAAAAAGCGCACAAAATTGCCCCGCAATGGGATAACGCCCTGATTATTGGCTCAGATCAAGTGGCACTGCTGCAACACAAAGACAATGCCTTAGTCGAAATACTGGGAAAACCTGGTGATTTCGAAACAGCGCAACAGCAGCTTCGCAAGTGCAGCGGCCAATCCATCATCTATCGCACAGCATGCTGCTTACTCAATACCGCCACTCAACAGCAGCAAACCTTCCATGATGACTACATCTTGCACTTTAAAACGCTCAACAATGCTCAGATCAGCGACTACCTTAATAAAGAACAACCGTTTGATTGTGCCGGTGCTATCAAGTCAGAAGGACTCGGTGTCACTCTGATAGACCGCTACGAAGGTAACGACCCTTCAACACTTATTGGCCTCCCACTGATTAAACTCATCGATGCACTGGGTAAAGAAGGATATTTTGTTATTAAAAATCAATGACTTAAACGCGATCGTCAAGCCAATAGTCAGGCTTTACCCTTCTTTACACAAGCTTTAACCTACTTAACCCGAAAATCATGATAATAAACTTCAAGCGATTAGATTTATTAAGCAACATATATTCAGCAACACATATACAGCAACATACATCCAGAGACTTTATAGCAACAACAGCAGCAACAACTATTAATCATTGTTTTCGTTAATCATTGTTTCAGTAAGTATTATTGTAAGACTCCAATTTTATTGCCCCTCCAGACTTTAAAATTACTCTATGCCCGCGCTAAGCGGGCTTTTTTTATCCTGTCTTACTGTCAACAGGCGTACAACAAGATAACAACAGGCGCACTGCAATAATGCTTATCGCTATAATGCCTTGTCTCACGATATACTTGCGACAAATCATTCATTCACACTTTATGCGGCGCCTCTTGTCATGTCACAAAACATTCTTATCGTTGATGACGACACCGAACTCTGTCAATTGCTTGAGCAATATCTAACGAATGAAGGCATTAGCGTCTCGCTAATCCATGACGGCTTGGAAGCTGTTGAGCACCTTCAACAAACACAGCAGCAGAATCAGTCTTACGATGCCATCGTTCTCGACTTTATGCTGCCAGGCATGCAAGGGCTCGATATTCTACAGCGGCTGCGAACCTTTTCATCAACACCCGTACTGATGCTCACTGCCCGCGGCGATGACATCGATCGCATTGTCGGACTTGAAGCTGGTGCTGATGATTACCTTCCTAAACCATGCAACCCAAGAGAATTGTTAGCAAGACTTCGAGCTGTATTAAGAAGAACAGAGTCAAATATTGTTGAAACCCGTCCATCAAGCCAAAGCATTCATGGCATCACTTTAGACAGCGGTAATCGCAATGCTAACGTTAACAATCAGCTGCTCGAATTAACCAGCGCCGAATTTAATACACTCCAAGCGCTGATAAAAAATGCAGGAAAAATTGTTACCAAAGAAGAACTCACAGAAATAGCATTAAATCGAAAACATACTCGCTACGATCGAAGTATTGATGTGCATATCAGTAGTATTAGAAAAAAAATCGCTCATCATCTTGGCGATATCGAACTCATTAAAACCGTGCGTGGATCAGGCTATATATTGGTAGACCAAATCGATGTTTAGTCTTTACTGGAAAATATTTCTTGGCTTCTGGGTAACTAGCCTTATCTTAGGAAGCGGCGCTGTTTTTTTAAGTGATGCGCTACGCCAACAAAGTTCAGTTGAATTGCAAGGACTCACCCCCGTCAAGCTAGTCGATAGGTCAGTATTTATTGTGCGCCGCTTACCTGACGAAATTGCCGAGTGGCAAACTCAACTGGCTAAAAACGATATCCAACTTTACGTCGCTTACGAAGAAAAAAGTCCTCTTAGCACACCGATATTTATCGATAACATTCAGCAGATGTTCGATGCACTAAATACCTCTATCTATCAAACCGAGTCTACAGTGACGCGGCTTCGCGTTGGCCGAAAAGAGCGATCAATTACCGGTGAACAAATACGTTTTGTGCTCGACATGCCAAGCACTAATATTTTAAAAGCCAAAGAGTGGGTTAATGATATCGGCGTGCAATTTACACTTGCATTAGTACTTAGTGCTTTAGTTTGTTTCGTGCTGGCACGCTATCTAACACGAAATATCCAACAGCTTAGTATCGCGACTCGCGCATTAGCCAGCGGTGATTTAAGCGCTCGAGCAACGCTATCCAACTTAAGTAAAAACGATGAGTTGTCACAGTTGGGGTTGGACTTTAATGATATGGCAACCGCGCTTGAAAACAGTATCGAAAACCAAAAACGCCTAGTACGTGATATCTCTCACGAATTGCGATCACCTCTAGCGCGATTACAAATTGCCCTAGAACTTGCTCGTCAAAAAGGTAGCAACAAAGAACTCGATAGAATCGAACAAGAAGCCATACGGTTAAATGAGTTAATTGGCCAGCTACTCTCTATGCCTGATGACTCAGCACCGCTTAACGACACCATCGATCTTGTTTTACTGCTAGAGTCAATTATTGATGACTGCACAATTGAAGCTGAGGTTAAGCAAGTAAAACTATTGCTAATCACTGAGTGTAGCGAATCCCTAGTTGCAGCAACGGTCGCACAGCTGCATAGCGCTATGGAAAACATTATCAGAAATGCGATTCATTACACGAGTAATAACAGCCAAATCACCATTGAACTGCATACCATCAACAATACATCTGGGACGTATTTTCAAGTGTCCGTCAATGATTGTGGACCTGGCGTGCCTGATGAGGATCTCGAACAAATTTTTCAGCCCTTTTATCGAGTCGATAGAGCAAGAAATCGCGAGACAGGTGGTTACGGAATAGGACTCGCTATTGTGCAGCGAGTCATTCAAAGACATAAAGGGAGTGTTAGTGCAAAAAATACAACTGCAGGGTTATCGGTACAAATTTCACTGCCCGAAATAAACAGCGATTAACGCAATTGTGGCGATGCAGCGTTAATCATACCCGCTGAAAAACTCGTGCCGATCCTGCGAGCAAACTGTTCAAACGGATTTGGCTGAACGGTATAATCAATTATATTATCAATACCAATAACTTCACGTGCGACATAACCAGCACTGCCAAGCCCATCAATCAAACCTTTTTCTAACGCCTGTTCGCCGGTCCAGATTAAACCAGAAAAAATTTCCGGATCATCCATTAGGCGCCCACCACGGCCACTCTTTACGACTTCAATAAATTGCGCATGCGTCACCGCCAAGACTGACTGCCAAAACTCAACGTCAGTGTCTTTTTGCGACTGAAAAGAATCAAGAAAGGCTTTGCTTTCACCAGAGGTATAAACACGTCGATCGACACCAATCTTCTCCATTAAACCATCAAAGCCAAAGCCAGCACTGATAACACCAATCGACCCAACTAAACTCGCTTTATCCGCATAAATTTGATCAGCCGCGGCGGCAACATAATAGCCGCCAGAAGCACCTAAATCGGCAATAACCGCATGGAGTTTTTTATCAGGATACAAAGCTCTTAAACGATTAATCTCATCATTAATATAACCGGACTGAACAGGACTGCCGCCAGGAGAATTGATAGTCAAAATTACTGCCTTCGATGCTTCAGCTTCAAAAGCACTGCGCAGACCTGACACCACAGTATTAGCGTTAGCTGGCAAATCGGCAGCAATAACACCATCGAGAGAAACCAACGCAACATGCTCACCACCCACCGAAGGAAGGCTAGCATCGCTCGGCATTAACGCACCAATAATCATTAATAAATAAGCGAAAGTAAGAAATTTAAAAAAGATTCCCCAGCGACGCGATTTACGCTGCTCAATCATCGACGCAGTCGCAACTTTCTCTAAAATCTTCCACTCAGGTTTATTAAGTTGTGCATCGACATTAGTGTCTTCGTTAGACGAACCTTTACCAAACAAAATAAAATCCTCTTTTTAATTAACTAAAAATTTCGCTAGCTGTTGCACTATTTTAATCGAGTGCAGACCACTGCAACAACTGATCCATGCGATCTATGACCAGAGACGGCGCATACTGTTCCAATACTGAGACTTCATGCACACCATAACTCACAGCAATACGGCGCATATCGATATTAGCTGCCATTTGCATATCGAAACTGGTATCACCAATCATTACCGCCTGCTCGGGAGTCATTCCCGTTTCATGCAATAACGCTTCAAGCATTACTGGACTCGGCTTTGAGGCCGTTTCATCGGCAGCACGCGTAGCAACAAACAAATCAACCAGATTATCAGCCGACAGCGCACGGTCGAGACCGCGTCGGCTTTTACCTGTAGCCACTGCCAGTAAATGTCCCTGTTCTTTCAACTGCACCAGTGTCTCAATCGCACCAGGAAAAAACTGTGTTGCCCCGTGATGCTGTTTAAGCGCAACAAAGTGCTTCGAGTAACATTCAGCAAATTGCGTTAAGCCCTTCTCATCAATACCGTCTTGCTGGTCAACACCATTGGTATAAAAACAAGAAAACAACTGCATCGCTGTTTCGCGTAAACCCAGACCAATCATCTGCGCACAATGGTCATCAGAGCGAGAAGGTAATTGCAGCGAGGTGATCGCCGCCTGCATTGCGGCAACAATATGTTCGCGACTATCCGCTAACGTGCCATCCCAATCAAAAATTAATAACATTCAATACTCATTTATCTTTATAAGTGCGCTTCAATGACGATAAAACTAGCGTCGCCGAGATTTAGCTTCTAATGTGGATAAAAAGGCCTGCCATTCGGGTGGCAATTCACTTTGGACTTGCAAGCGCCCACCGTCATAGGGAATATCAATAGCGCTGGCATGAAGGAATAAATGCTTAGCACCCTGCCCAGCTAATGTCGCATTCACTTCAGCGACACCGTATTTCACATCACCACAAAGCGGATGACCGGCCACTTTGGCATGGACGCGGATTTGATGAGTTCGACCTGTGACAGGCATCGCCTGAATAAGGCTGTACCCAGCATAATGTTGCAGCACCTTAAAACCCGTTTCCGAAGGCTTACCATCCGGGGCGGTCGTCACCATCCTCTCTCCCGACTGCAAAGTGTTTTTCTTCAATGGCGCGGTAACCGAATCTAAACCCGCTGGCCATCTACCCACCGCTAATGCTGTATACGTCTTATTTACCGTCTTGTCTCTTAATGCCGCATGGCAAGAAACCAAAGCCGCACGTTGTTTAGCAATCACCAAACAACCAGAGGTATCCCTATCCAAGCGATGAACTAGCTCAAGAAATCGACAATCGTCGCGAACCTGCCTCAAAGCCTCAATTAAACCTAAAGATAAACCACTACCACCATGCACAGCCAAACCTGCTGGTTTATTGATCACAATCAAATCATCGTCTTCAAATAAGATGGCATCGGTTAATAAACGAGCAAAGCTGGGAGAAACGCCAGGTAGCGGCGCTTTAGCCGCTAGATGTACGGGGGGAATACGGACAATATCGCCTTCACAGAGGCGATAATCAGGCCCAACACGACCTTTATTGACCCTCACCTCTCCTTTGCGCAGGATGCGATAGAGACGTGAGCGCGGCAAACTTCGCAGTCTTGCCATTAAAAAATTATCTAGCCGTTGTCCTGCATGATCGCGTTCGATCGTAACAAGTTCGACACTTTTCTGGACTATTTCCACAAAAAACACACTTCCTAACACTCTAACCGTTGTTCAGGGCAAAGAATGAATTAAAAAATCAAAGCAATTGAGGTACTTAAAGGATAATGTTACGATGACTTCTGCTTTTTTAGGCTCGAATTACCAAAGCCAACAAACGCGGAGCTTATCAGATTTTTGAGGCTCTGTTGTATTGATTTTCGACGCACACGCTCGAACGACACAAAGAAAGCAAAGAATAAGCACGTGTTCTGTCTAATTGAGTTTGCACTGATTAATTTCGCTTTGTTAGCTAACGGTTTTAACTAACATTTTTCGTTAACAGTCACCTCAACGAGTAATCAGCATAAGCCAAAGAGCTGTGCGGTACTTTTACAGAGCATTAATCCGCTAATAACAGACGGATGAACTAAACTTAAAGGTAGGCAACTTCTGCCCTGCAGCATCGCCCCCAAGAGTGAACTTTTTGGTTGTGCGATAGCCATAGGACTCGTTGCCACTCAATGACAGAAATTGAAGTGAGTCATTTAAGGCGAAAATCGTATCACGGAAGGTAGATACTTAACGCTAAGGTTTTCGAAGGTTGAATAGACTGAGCTTATGGTCTGGTTCAACCAAAAAGTCTAAGGTTCAGCGATACTAAAATTTACGTTAGTTGCTGCCAGACGAATAACTGCAAGGCCTCGCCAGTTAATACAGATAAAGCGAGAGCAAAGACATTAGCACCAAGATGGCAATGGAATCGCAATCTTGGATTGATTTTTTAATTATTACGTAACTATCTTTTAAATATTACGCAACTTTTTTTTAATATTACGCAGCAACAGTGATAAAGCTTTCGACAAAACGTATCCAAGCAAAATGCTGAGATAATGTTTGTCCAAGCCCATCTTGACGAATCGAGCGAGCAATTCATCTTACCAAGATCAATTGCTAGGCATGAAAAGTTTAGACAGCGCAAACGCTAACATCTAGCGGCGCAGTTGAGTTATCACCAAGCGATAGAGGAATTATTTAGCCGGCACTCAATCAAAACACAAGAACTGATGTGTAGATTGATTCCACGGATGCAACACTAGCAATAGCGATTGCACGTGGCCGCCAGCAAAGCAGTGAACAACACTGCCTAACAAAGAAGAAGCGCCATCGATGCGCTCTACCCCAAAGTCAATCGGGGTAAGATAAGCATCGAGCGTAGACGACAACAGAAAATGGATCCGCTCGTATTATCGGCCGTCAATCGCCGTCGAGCTCAACCTACGTTTTACACAAAGCCTAACCGCTTTAAAGTAAACCTTCTGTACCATCTGCGGCGCGAGCATCTCACAACCTTTATTAGGTTATGAACAAGGTATATCCACGGCAACCGGTTCACCCCGAAAGCCCTGTCACTTACCTAGTTGCTACCCCTTCATTGCTAGACTTCCCAACATCTCGCCTGGTTTAACCCACAGTCTCAATATTTTCATTCTTTCCGCCTCGCTTTTTCGTCTCTATCGAGCTCACTGCGCGAATAATCGCGATTGTTGCCCCAAGTGAAGAGACACATTATGAAACGCATGTTAATTAACGCCACACAACCTGAAGAACTTAGGGTTGCTATGGTAGATGGTCAAAAACTGTATGACCTTGATATTGAAAACCGCACCCGCATTCAAAAGAAAGCCAGTGTTTATAAAGGCAAGATCACTCGTGTAGAGCCAAGCCTTGAAGCCGCCTTTGTCGACTTCGGCGCAGAGCGCCACGGATTTCTGCCATTAAAAGAAATTGCCCGCGAATACTTTTACCGCTCGCCCCCTAACAGTCAGGGTCGAATGAAAATTAAGGATGTCGTTAAAGAAGGCACCGAAGTTATTGTTCAAGTTGAAAAAGAAGAACGCGGTGCTAAAGGCGCAGCGCTCAGCACGTTTATCAGCTTAGCTGGACGATACATGGTGTTAATGCCTAACAACCCTAAAGCGGGTGGCATTTCTCGTCGAATTGAAGGTGAAGAGCGCGATCAACTTCGCGACGCAATGAGTAACCTTGAAATACCCAAAGGTATGGGCGTTATCGTCCGCACAGCGGGTATTGGCAAAAGCTCTGAAGAGCTACAGTGGGATTTAAGCTACCTATTAACTATCTGGGATGCTGTCCAAGCCGCTGCCGAACCAAAACCTGCACCTTTTCTTTTATTCCAAGAAAGCAATGTTATCGTAAGAGCGATCCGCGATTATGTGCGCAAAGATATCGGTGAAGTGCTTATCGATGGCTCCGACGCCTACGAAGAAGCTTCGCAGTTTGTTGCAAAGGTTATGCCCCACTACGCAAGCAAAATTAAGCAGTACAGCGGTGAGATTCCACTCTTCAACCGCTACCAAGTTGAAAGCCAAATCGAAACTGCCTTTCAACGTGAAGTGCAATTACCTTCTGGCGGCTCAATTGTTATTGATCCAACTGAGGCTATGGTCGCTATCGATATTAACTCCGCCAGAGCAACACGCGGCAGTGATATCGAAGAAACCGCACTGCAAACCAACTTAGAAGCCGCTGATGAGATTGCTCGCCAGCTGCGCTTAAGAGATATGGGTGGTTTGATCGTTATCGACTTTATCGATATGTCATCTAACCGCAATCAACGCGCTGTAGAAAATCGCATGCGTGATGCATTAGAAGCTGATCGCGCCCGCGTTCAAGTAGGCCGCATTTCTCGCTTTGGTTTATTAGAAATGTCTCGCCAGCGTTTACGCCCTTCATTAGGCGAAACAATAGCTACTGTCTGCCCTCGTTGTGATGGCCAAGGGACTATCCGTGACACCAAATCACTGGCACTTGTTATTCTTAGACTGATTCAAGACGAAGCACAAAAAGATCGTAGCGCAGAAATCCGCTCCATGGTGCCCGTCGATGTAGCTACCTACTTATTAAATGAAAAGCGTTCAGCTATTCGCTCAATTGAAAAAGCCAATAAACTGCGTGTTTTAGTTATTCCTAACCCAGCCCTAGTAACACCTCATTACGAAGTTGTTCGTTTACGAGATGACGACACTGAAGCTGGTGAAGTGGTGAGTTACGATATTGTTAGCGATGCTGAAGTCGAAGAATCTATTTTAGATGCTAGAGAAGTCACCATTGAGCAGCCCGTTGCTGCCGTTCAGCCCTCTAAACTTACAAGCCAAGCACCCAGCCGACCATCAGCTGCGGCGCCAGTAGAAAATACTGATGCTAAACCCGGTTTGCTCAAGCGCATACTAACGGCGTTATTTAGCAGCCCGAATCAAGAAGAATCTAAGCCAGCAGACAAGCCCACTCGGCCGAGCAATCGAAAAGGTCGCGGTAACAACAATAAACGTCGCCAAGATCAACGCGGTAATCGTGGCAATGCCAAAAATCGAAATGATGAAGGCGGTAGAAAACCACGCAACAACCAACAAGAGTCTAAAAACGCCAATCAGAAGAGCGAACGTCGTAGCGCTAATGATGATAACGAGAGTCCAAAACCACGCTCTAATCGACGCAGAGGCGGACGAGGACGTGGCGGCGAAGGTAACAACAAGACAGCTGAAAAAAATCAAAATAATGCGGTAGCAGAAAACACTGAAACAACAGCTAGTGATTCGACTGACGCGCCAAGAAAGCGTCCAGATAATCAACGTGCTCGATCTTCACGTGGCCCAAGACGCCGTGGTGGAAGACGCAGTGAAGCCAGTAACGAGGCGAAAGCAAATGACCATAACGAAGCGACTGCTAATGATGTAAACGGTAACGTTGCGACTGCAGAATCAGCTAGTGCAGCGATACCATCACCTGCACCTGCGCCAGTCGAAGTGGCTGAAAAAGCAAGTGCGCCAGTGATAGAAACCGCATCAACAACTGCTGAAGCGCCTGCACCTAAACCTGCCGCAGCAGAACCTGTAGAAGCTGCGCCAGTAGTAGAGTCTCAACCCGAGCTTCAAGTAGAGTCTCAACCTGCACCTCAAGTAGAGTCTCAACCCGAACTTAAAATAGAGTCTCAACCTGCACCACATAAAGAATCGCAAACAGCACCACAAGCAGAATCGCCAGACCAACGTGCAAACAATGACCCTCGCGTCAAGCAAGCAAAGAAAGCTGAGCATCAAATAGCTACCAGCACACTAGACATAAGTGTTAGTAAGCCATTAGTTGCAGATACTGCTGATTTACCAACGAAAGATGTCAAACGCGCCTCAAACGATCCAAGAGCGAACCGTACATCTTGATAGCGACAGTTTACGGCGAAAAAGGCCTTGCCAGATAAAAATGGCAAGGTATACTTGCGCCTGATTTTTCCGGAGAGGTGGCTGAGTGGTCGAAAGCACTGGTCTTGAAAACCAGCGACGGTTTATCCCGTCCCAGGGTTCAAATCCCTGCCTCTCCGCCATATATAAAAAAACCCGACGCATGTCGGGTTTTTTTATGGGCTATATCTTTATATTTAATAACAAGCTAATTCAAATAGCCCAATCTGGTTAAGAAAGCCTCTAACTTTGATAGCGTATCTAAATACCACTGGCCACCATTGCGACCTCGATTAAAAAATCCATGCCCCGCCTCTTCATAGGCATGCAACTCGCAGTAACCGTTTAAACTCAAAACCTTATCACAATAAGCCGATGCTGAAGAAAATGGCACGATATCGTCTTGGTTACCATGAACGATAAATGTTGGTACCGACTCATCGACTAACTGCTGGTAAGGCGACAGTGCATTGGCAACACGAGGATACTTACCGGCCAGTGCAGGATTAAATAATGCCACCGCATTAGGCTTACTACTAACAGCCGATGCCGTATCAAACTCTGCAACCGTTGCCGTTGCAGCAGCCAGATAACCGCCGGCAGAGCCACCCGCAGAGACCACTCTATCTGGATCCAAATTCAACACTTGCGCATTCTCTCTAAGCCAACGAACAGCCGACTGCGCATCAGCAATCGCCTCAGAGGGCCCTGTGTTGTGGCGTAACAGGACGCGATAATCAGCCACCACCGCTAACATGCCCTGCTTACCTAAAGCTTTTGCCTGCGAAACAAACTGCATCACCTTTCCGGTTCTCAATGCACCGCCAAAGAAAAAAACAATCGCCGGTTTGGGCTCACTCGAAGCCGTCTGTGTACCGAACACATGCAATCTAAGATTAATATCATCAATAACCTTATAAGTGTAACTCTCACTACCTGGCAAAAAATCAGGATTATCAGGAATACGCTTATCATCAGCTACCGCTGCATTGGCAATGATAGGTACAAAGCTTATCAAGCTAAATAAAAGTGTTACTACAGCCGTTATCTTTAATCGCATTTCACATCACCAATGTATTTAAAATAATTAATTAACCTTGCATGTTCTCTAACTCTATACCGTTAGTTTCATGGACAAAGATAAAAATGAAAATTGCCGAAATAGCCGCACTCAGTGCATAAAAACCGTAAGCACCGGCAAGTCCAACGCCTGCCAATAAAATTGGAAACGTCATAGTAATTGCAAAATTCGCACTCCACTGAAACAAGCCACTCACCGCAAGCCCAGAGCCACGAATCTGATTAGGGAACATCTCTCCCAACATCACCCACATTACTGGGCCCCACGACATATTAAAAATAAATACATAAGCATTAGCAGCAATCAGTGCAAGTGGCCCCCACTCTCCGGCATCTAGTTTTCCATCGAGACCTACATCGGCGTTCATAAATGCGACGACCATTAAACCCAGCGCAATCGCCATGCCCACTGAGCCCCATTGCAATAATGGTTTTCTGCCAATTTTATCAACTAAAAGTACCGTCACAATACAGGCAGCAATACTCACAGCACCACTAATAATATTAATTAACAAGGCATCAGATTCTGAAAATCCAACCGCTTGCCAAAGTACAGCGCCATAATAAAAGACAACATTAATACCGACTAACTGCTGAAACACAGCGAGACCAATACCGATCCAGACAATTTTTCTTACTCGACCCGAAGATTGATCCATAAGGTCTGATAATTTCGGTGCGTGATTATCGTTAGCAGTAGAGGCTTTTATTTCACTGGCTTTTTCAGCACCCGCCACTGGGCCGTAAAGCTTAGTCAACACTTGTTGACCGGCTTCATCTTTGCCAGAGGCAATTAAAAAACGTGGGCTTTCAGGAATAAAAAATAGTGCAATTAAAAATAAAGATGCAGGTAATAACTCAATCCAAAACATCCAACGCCAAGCTTCAAAACCCATCCACAGTTCAGCTGTAGATAGCCCCGCCAAGTCAGCCAATAAATAGTTACTGACAAAGGCCATAAATAAACCGCTAATAATCGCAACCTGCTGGATCGTAGTTAGCCTTCCGCGATAACGTGCCGGCGCTACTTCACTGATATAGGCTGGCGACATCACCGATGCAGCACCAACGGCTAATCCGCCAATAATACGATATAGAACAAACTCAACAGATCCGCTAGCAACACCCGAACCCCATGCGCTAACAATAAAAAATAATGCCGAACAAATAAGCATATTGCGACGACCAAAACGATCCGCTAAACGACCCGCAAAAAAAGCACCTGCCGCGCAACCCAACAACATACTCGCCACGTTAAAACCAGTAGCGACACTGTCAGAATCGAATGCTAATTGCAGCCCATCAATAGTGCCATTAATAACACCACTATCGAAACCGAATAAAAAACCACCGATGGTGGCAACGATACTAATTAAAATAATAAAAAATGTATTATCGTCGTTCGCTTGTGTCGTCAAGACGCATTCCTCTTAATTGTTATTGGGTAAATAGATGAAATTAAAATTATAAAAATACTGTCGCTATAGTATAAACCGAACGACTTATTCTCGCAGGGAAACCAAGATATAAATCTAACAAAAGCTTACTGTCTTATATACTAAACGATAGTTTGTTTGCGCTGAGCTCCCCAAGCACCCAAACCTAACATCGACAAACCCAACAACAATAGACCTAAGCCGCCCATCGCCGGTACACGAACAGCTTCATCACAAACATCACCAATAGCGTTGTTATCGTTATCCGCTTGATTACTATTAGCAAGCGTCGGACAATTGTCGACAGAATTATCGACTAAATCACCATCGACATCACCCGTCTCTTGATAGCAAACAAAAATATCAGCACCCCAAGGAGGATCCAAAATACAGACAGTTCCACCACTAGCCTCTGATCTTAAATCATCATATGGATAATCATCACAAGCATCACCTACACTATCATTATCGCTGTTAGCTTGATCAATATTAGATACGTTAGGGCAGTTATCAATATTGTTATTAATCGTATCGTCATCGTTATCAATCACGGCAATTTGAAGTGTCAAAGTCTCGTTTAAAAAACTGACTGGCGCTGAACCTTGAGTGACGATTGAAAAATCATCAATATAATATTCTTTATCTGAGTTAGGGCTTGATGGCCCCTTAATGTAAACAAAAATATCAGTGCCTGAAGTGTTATCCACGTTTGAGTGCGTGTAATTACCACTTAACTGAACCCAATCTTGATTGGATGCCGTCACTGCGGTCGATACGTTAGTGTATACCGGCGACCCGCCAATAAAACTTTTAATAACGATCTGAGAAGTGCCCGAAACATTTTCACTTAATTTAACCCAAACAGAAAAGGTATAGCTCTGCCCTACTGTTAGCAAATCATCTAGAATCAATCTTGGACTAGAATAATTAAATGAACGATCACTAATAAACAAACTGCTAGTACCTGACTTCGACTCGGCGCTGGACAGACTCACCGTCGAACCAAAAGAATACCAATCATTAAATCCGTCTTCAAAACTGGTTGCTGAGACCGCATCGAGAGTAGCAGGGATCACTTGGTAATCGTTAAATGCGGTACTTACACCATCAGCTGTTACCGTAAAATCATAAAGACCATTAAATACGCCATCGGGCGCATCCCACTCCCCGTTACTGTTAAGCGTTTGCCCCGTCAGCTGCGTCATCCATTGCCCCTTCACTAAATCAAACCAAGGTGCTGCCTCTGCCTTAACGTTCCAACTCGCATCATACAAAGGCGCATTACCACGCCAATGGCCGGGATCCCAAAATCCCCACATAATAAAACCATCGATATTGGCATTCTCGAATGAGACTTCTAAAAAATCTTGAAACATCTGCTGCTGCTGTGCTGGCGTTAGCTGAGACTCATCGTCGCGCGAATCGAATTCTGTTATTTCAATACTCAAGCCTGTCTCGGCGAGAATATTGATTCGACGATTGATATCCGCTTTAGAAATATCAGTGCGCGAGATATGCGCTTGCACACCAATTTGATCGATAGGTGCGCCGGCGGCTAAAAGCGTATTAACAAAATCACGGTATTCAATAACTTCATTATCATTCGGCGCATTGACTATGCCGAATTCATTAATCGAAAAAGTGCTATTAGGTCGAATTGCTTTAGCACGAATAAAAAAATCGGCCAACATAGCAGCTTCGTTAGGATAAATACCAGCACCAGTAAAAACAGTCGCAAAGTAATCATTGTGGATAGGCTCGTTCAATATTTTCCATTCAGAGATGGTTGGCCCGACACCCGTATCACTAAAGCGGCGAAGAACACCCGCCTCACTTAAGCGGTCGTTAATCACTGCCGAATAAAAAACACTGGGATCCGGCGATGCTTCAGGACGAAACTCTTCAGGTGTCGGCCATCGGTCACGCGGCCAGACCACCGATGCACCTGTCACCCCCAAACCATTCGACTGCGCCAAAGCAATAACAGAATCGGGAATAGCAGGACCATTAGTATTGTATTGCGTCCACTGCAAACCTATAGTCGGCACAATATGATTAAAATTATCCCAAATAGCTTGGCGGTAATTGACGGTATCGGTCCAAGTTGGGATATATCTTTCAGCTTGGGTACTTGGTAAATGCGTGCCTTGATTCACTGACACCGTTGTTAAGTCTGGCAACAGACCTCTCTTTTGCGTATCAGACATCGCATTAAATTCAGCTTCAGTAACAGCAACCAAGCGATCACGTATTTGCGTACCAAATTTAAAAGCATGCTCTTTCATCTGAACATCAACGATAGCCTCAGGCACTGGATTGCCATTAGTATCGACGACACGAATACTCAGCGCGGACTTACGATGTGAGAGATCTTGTGCGAATAACTCAATACTCAGCGACGCAGCTGTAAAAAAAATCACAACACGTAAGCCGTATAAAAACCCCTGTCCTTTATTTATCATAGTGAAACCCATTAAAATTATTTCCGTTTAATTTGTTGCATACCAAGACTCAACATCACTAAAGCCAATGCAGGTAATCCCAAACTGCCTAAAACAGGAACACGTTCAGCTTCATCTATTTGCGAGACTGCCGTTTCTTCTGCTTTAAAAAATGTCCAAATCTCATCATAAAGATCAAAGCCGCCGCCCAAATTCATTGAATGAGTAGCACCTTCTACCGCATGGTATCGAACCTGCCGATTTTCATCGCAGTCAGCAAAGGTATAAGCCTGTACCGTCAAGCTACCCCACTGCTGCGTGTTCGAATTAGCCGTTGGTGAGCAATTAAAATTCTCAGCCCAATTATCAGCACTGGCCTGTGCTGATAAAAAAGTAGCACCAATAAAGCCAACGTAACCGCCTTCAATTGGAATCACAGTATCAGCATCACCGTTGACTTGAAAAACTGATACTGGCGCGGGGGCATCAATAGCGCCAAGAAAATCTAATTGTTGACTAACGATCGGACCAATACCACTAAGTAAGCCTGTTTCTTTAGCCAATCTATTCGACATGCCCGCGCCGTTAGATCGACCAATGGCGAAAACTTTACTCTGGTCAAAAAGTGGATCGCCGTTAAAGCTATTCAACATTAACTGAAAAAATTCGATATCATCCGCAGCGGACTCGCCGCTAACATTCCATCGATTGTTATAGCCCGAAGGAAACACACCAATAAATTCATCGCGATCAATTAAAGTTTCTAACGGCGGATTGAGCATATTCAAACCCTGACCACCTGCACCGTGAAAAAAGAACACTATAGGATAGCTACTTTGACTCCGCGTTTGCGGGTATCTAACCCAATACTCACGCTGCACTGTCTGCCCTGCTATCACTTGATTCACTGTGCGAGCTTGCAACGTTGTAACAGAGGGAGTTGTAGCGCCCAAGTCAACACTTAAGCCGATAACGCGATAATCAGAACTGCTCACTGTGCCATTGGTGTCTTTGTTGCTCGGCGTCAATGAAAAGCTAGTGGCTAATTCGCTAGCCCAGTTAGCAGCGGTTGCATTGTTTGAATCAATCAGAATCGCCGATGCATTATCAGCACCTCGCGCACCGCCATTTAATTCATAGCTTGTATTATTAATGCTTAGCGTTGCCGTTTCGTTAGAAAATAAATGTGCACTAAAAGCCGTTTTAAAACCTATATTACTAAACTCAACCGCGCCTGAACTATCGGACAATGAAAAATGTAATGTTTCATCGCCGGTTATTAGCCATGTCGAACTATTATCAGATTTAACACCAAGCCCCATATCTGTCTGCTTAGCGACTAAAGCATTAGCACTACTCGATACACTCGAAGGCGCTACTGTTAAAGAATAATCACCCGAAGTAAAGGTTAAAGACGATTGTCCGTATTGGCTAGAGGCTGGCTCAAAATCAAAATTGAGTGTTTGTGCAAAGTTGAATTTAGAAACCGCTGCAACAAATACCAGTAACAATAATTTTTTATATTTTAACAACGTTATCATCGTTACCTCTTACAACTTTTATTTATTAAAATAATAAAAGAGGCTAGCCATTAAATGATTTTAGTACTTTCTTAAAAAAGAATAAAAAAAGCCGCAGCAAAGGCCACGGCTTTCTCTAGTCGAAGGCGATTACTTTCTTCTTACCCGAAGTACGCCTAAGCCCAACATCGACAGTCCTAAGGCCAACATTCCTAGACCGCCAACCATTGGCACCTGTACTGGCTCACCACCACCGCCACTTTCTAGTAATACTAGAGCGGCTGCTGCAGCTGCTTCACCATCAGTTGGATCATAAGGGTCAAATGCTGGGTCAGCACCTGCCGCGTTTAACGCAAGCTCGATATCATTGCGAACGCCATCACCATCAATATCTGGGTCACAAACGTCACCAACGTTATCACCATCCAAGTTTTCTTGGTTAGGGTTAGCGTCAGCTGGACAGTTGTCCGTATCATCAACCAAGCCATCGCCATCAACATCGGTCGCTACCAAGTTAACCGCAGCTCTTAAACTAAGTACTCGGTAATCTGACGCGCTTGTCGTTGTGGTCTCATCTTCATTGATAACCGTTTTAACACCTGGCAATAAAGTAAAGCTTGTTGCTGATTGATTAGCCCAGCTTGCGCCCGTCGCTAACAATGCTAAATCACCATTGAGATAAGGCGCATCAGAATTAACAACACCTGCAGCTTCGTTACCTTGCACACCATCAGCAAGACCACGATCTGCACCAGTCATGCCATAGTTAATGCCGTTTAAAGTTACCGTAGCCGTCTCATTGGCAAACATGTGCGCAGAGTATGCCGTCTGGAAACGAATGTTTTTCATTGGAACGGGACCGTTAATGTCAGTCAACGCAAAGTTTAATTTTTCGTTGCCCGTTATTAACCAGCTGGTATCACCGCCGGCAGCATCCTTAACACCCAAACCTGTTGGAATGCCGGTTTTCATTACACCGCCCTGTTCCGTATAAGTGGTTGTATCAGCGCCCTGTTTTGCAACAAGAGAAGCAACACCATCAGTCGATGCAGTCACTGTTAGCGTGTAATCACCCGAAGCAAATGTCAGAGAGCTTTGACCAAAGACATTACCACCATTCGGTAGGTTTGCATCGAATTCAGGAGCAAAATCAAACTGAAGCTGTACTAAACCATCACCATCTGGATCAGCATCACAGGCATCACCTTGGCCATCACCATCTGCATCGGCTTGGTTAGCATTAGCAACAGCCGGACAGTTATCATCATTATTATTTATGCCATCAGCATCTGGATCTTGAACCACAACAATCGACAGACTAGCTAGCTTGTAGGCCGTAATCGTATCCGTTGAAGCTGTTGGAGGGGTATAGGCGACAGCAGCAGCCAATGAGAAGTTTGAAGCTAATTCACTACCCCAACCGGTTGCGCTTGCACCCCCACCGACATAAGTTTCATCAATAACAGGCCATGAAGAAGGATCAGTTACCGTACCGCGGTTACCAAAAGAGTAACCTTTAACAATATACGAATTCCCATTAACAACAAGATTCATACGTTCATTTTGCGCCATATAATCCGATGCTGGCGTCTGAAAGCCAATACCAGAAAACGGAATAGCATTCCCTGCCGCATTCGTTAAACTAAAATGAAAAGTCTCATCTTGCGCTGTTTCTGGCACAAGGTTAAGCCCGGTGGTTGAGTCGTAGGCTAATGCTCTTACACTCATATCTCCGTCACCATCATTGATGCCTAAGCCCTGAGGTGCATTGCTAGAAGTCACTCTAGCTAAAGCCGCAGTACCTATTGAAGGATTACTCGTCGAAGAACCTCGAACCGTTAAGATGTAGTCACCAGAAGGCGAAGTAAATGTTAACGAGTCTTGCCCAAAAATACTGCCGTTGTACTGCAAGCTAGGATCATAGGCAGGGCCGAACTGGAAAGTAATGTTAGCTGTACCATCACCATTCACATCATCATCACACGGATCACCAAGACCATCTGAGTCAGTATCCGTCTGAATAGCGCTAGCTAGATTCGGGCAGGTATCTACGTCGTTATTAAAGCCGTCACCATCAGCATCGGCATCAACATCAATAATTAATGATGCCACTCGAACACTGGTAACCGTTGATTCTGTTGCAGCAGGAGGCGTAAAACCTTCAACTGCCGTCAAAGAAAAATTAGACGATAATTCGCTAGCCCAACCGGTTGCGTTTGTACCACCACCGACATAAGTTTCATCAATCACAGGCCATGATGATGGATCACTTGGAGTACCTTGGCTTGGAAAAGAGTAACCTTTAACAACGTATGAATTTCCATTAACAACGAGACTCATACGCTCATTCGTTAACATGGCGCTTGATGATGGCGCCTGAAAGCTGATTGCAGAAAAGGGTACTGGCGCACCAGCAGCATTAGTTAAGGCAAAATTGAGGCCTTCACCTTCGGTGATATCGAGAACAGGGTCTACATCACCAAATGTCGAAACGCCGATACCTTTTAATAAAGAATCGCCATCAGCATTCGTAGAAAGCTGTTTAGCTAAACGAATATCACCGCCAGCAGTAGAGGAACCGGTAACTGTTAGTGTATAGGTAATACCTGAGCCAGAAGTTGCTGAGTAAGTAAGAGAAGTTTGGCCAAATGCATTGTCGGCTGCATCAGTTGGACTAAAACTAAAATTAACAGCTTCTGCATTAACATAAGATGCTGTACAAATTGCCAAGAATAGAGCCGGCGCTTGGATATGCTTAGAAAAAATCATTATGTTCCCCTATATTTTCCTGCTTTTTAATTTTCTTATTCTTTGATTACAGCACAGCAAACGGAGAATGGTATGTTCGCAGGGCGTAGAAAGGTGGCGCGATGTATCAAGCATCATGAGTGACACATACTGTTACAAAAATTAAATCTTATTATCAGACCAATAACCAAACAAAATCGCTTGATCTATCTGTTTTTAACTTCACTTAAAGAAAAAAACCCCTCTTACTAAGAGGGGTTTTTAATCAATTAAGCCGCTGAACGTTTACGACCTAGACCTACCAAACCAAGCAGTGCCGAACCGAATAACCAAGCAGCCGCTGGAACTGGAACAGGTGCCACCGTTGGTGCCAATTCTAGAGTCACAGAACGTAATCTGTAATTCGTTGCGAACTCATTCACCGAAGTACCACCGGTCAACGAGAAAGAACTATCAACATCAGCTCCATCGACACCGTCTGCACCCCAACCAAATTGAGATCCACGCGCATTTGGATAGAGAGGGTTTGCACCCATTGCATTCGCATCTGAAAGATTGACTGAACCTGCAACATTCGGGTTGTTACCACCCGTGTTATAAGAGTTACCAGCAATATCTACTGTAAGTCTTTCGTCGTATCCTATTTTATTAGAAGCCGATGTTGCGAAACCAGAAAGCGTAAAGTCTACTGCGTTGTCTGCGCTGTCAAATAATGCGAAAGTGATTACCTCGCCATTGCCGATCCACCATGGATTCGCGCCACCAGAAAGACCTACACCTAAACCCATACCATTTGGCTGAGCAGCTAAAGCTCTATCAGCAGAGGTAGAAGCGTTTAAGCGATACTCTTGACCGTCATCAGTATTAGTAACAGTTACATTATATTCAGGTTCGTTATAAGAGGCGCTACTTCTGTCACTGTAATCAAAAACCATAGCGGCGTTTGAAGCAGCACTAGATGTAATAGCCAAGATTAAAATTGAATTTTTAATTGCATTCATTGTTTATCTCCAGGTGTGAATTATTTTTATTTTGTTCTTTAATATTTTATTTACAGGGATAAATATTTTATTTTTTTAACAGATAAATTTTTTGTATTTTTATTATTCAATTAAAGCCTTAGAGTAATAGAATTTAAGACAATTGACTCTATGATTAAGCACATATAAAACTGGAGCCGTTAAACTCTCAACGCTCATTTGTACAAAAAATCGACTTTAAAGTTATCACCCTGCTTTAAAAGCGTCCATTCGTTTTTTGTATCAGAGCCACTATTTTTGTATCAAAATAGAGCGTTTTGATACAAAAACGCACAGCAATGGTTATTAAAACAGCTTTTAAGCACTCTTTTAGATATCAGCAATAACGCGTCATCTAGCTGTAAGTCTATTATTTATAAGTAAAAACAAGCTATTTTCTTCTTATTCTTAATGCACCCAAACCTAGCATTGATAGGCCTAAGGCTAGCAACCCAAAGCCACCGACCATGGGTATCTGTATTTCCTCAACGTCACCGCCACCGCCACTTTCAAGCGCATCGATAACGGCTTGTGCCGCTACCGCTGCATCATTAGCGTTATTAGGATTAGTGCCTACAGCCGTCTCAATAGCATTAGGAACGCCATCACCATCAATATCCAAGTCACAAACATCACCTTTGTTATCTTGGTCGATATCATTTTGGTCAGTATTAGCCACAGCAGGACAGTTATCCGTTGCGTTATCAATCGTATCTAAATCACTGTCGCCATTCGGTGTGCTATCACAGACATTACCTGCAAGGTCATTATCTGAATCTTGCTGATCGGCATTAGCAACTGAAGGACAGTTATCATTAACATCAAGCACACCATCGCCATCAATATCGTTATCACAGGCATCACCAAAAGCATCACCATCTAAATTCAATTGGTCATTATTCGGTGTGTTAGGACAATTATCTAAATCATCATTGATGCTATCGTTATCGCTATCTTGCCCCGAGTCCTGAAACTCATAAGCGCCAATATCTACAACATCGCCAATGGTGCTAAAGTCCACAACAGGTGAACCCTGAGGAACAATATAAAAATCATCTATATAAAATTCTTTACCTGAAGCTGGACTCACGGGGCCTTTAATATAAACAAAAGTATCATCCGAAGCGCTGTGAGTGTAATCCCAAGTTAACTGCACCCAATTATTTGCAGATGCCGTTACCGCAGGAGAATTAGAGTAGCTTGCCGCACCCGATAAAGTGCGCTTAATCGCTATTCGGCTCGTACCTGAAACACCATCTGCTAACTTAACCCACACAGAAAAACTGTAAGTTTCATCCACAGTTAATAGGCCATTTAAATAAAATCGTGGACTAGAGTAATTGAAAGCACGATCGCTCGTATAAACGCTATTTATGCCCGTTTTTGCTTGCGAAGAACTCAAGGCCACCGTTGAACCGAAACTATTCCAACCATCAAGAGAGTTTTCAAAACTAGTAGCGGCAATAATTGACTCTGGCAATACAGGTCGAGAAGCGCCGTTAATGTCATTAGCCGGCGTATAGGTTGAATTGCCTGCATTAACAGCAGGTGATGTACCGTCTACAGAAAAATCTAAGCCCGTCATATTAATTGCGCCATTAACAACCGCCGGTGCATTAATAAATAACGGATCAACATTAATTTGGTCACTGGCACTTGATTGATTGTACGAGCCATTAACAAAAATATTATTTGATGTGCTTTTTGAACCGATTATGTTTACTAACGATAATGCTGAGTATTGGCTATCACGCGTTACAACAATATTGTTAGCCACCTCGACAGCGAATACATCGTTTGCCTTAATACCAGCAACCTTATTCGAACCAACGTGACGAGGATTGCCGTCTGCTACAGACAGGTCCTGAATAATGTCGTGGACGCCATTAAAATAGAGCGTATTATTTCGATAAATAGCACGCGCGGCATCGGAGTGATCAAAATTAATACCGTTTTTACCGTTGTTAACCAGTAGGTTATTTTCAAACAAGAATGTTCCAGCATAACCAGGATCACTTCGCGTAACGTAAAGCCCTTGGCCATCTAAAATATAGTTTTGACTTGCTGAACCATAATTGCCGCCAGGACCACCTGCATTGTCAGGTAGCTGAGTGACATAAAAAGGAATACGGTTCCAAGAGTTATACACCACGTTACCGCGCATAATCATCTTAATTTCTGTGCCGTTATCACCCGCAGCAGAAATAGTTTCTGCATAAACAATGGCGCTGGATGCCGATGATGTCCACCACGTAGCGTTATAAACTTCGTTAGATTCAATCGTTACATAGTCCGCATCATTAAATCGGATAGCCGAACCAGGCGTATTATAAACTTTGTTATTCCTAACAATAATATTGCTATGAATGCCATAACCCCAAATACCTTTACCCGCAAAATAATTGCGATTAAATGACGTGTTTGGGTCATTATCTTCAGCAACCAAAATTTTATAATTTCTATTCGCTATCGCTTGATCATAATCAATAAATTGTGACGGCCCTTCTATTTCAAAGCCTTCAATAATAATGTGGCTCACACCATTAGCGACGTTAATACCACCAGAACCATCAAATTCAATCTTGGGTGAATGACCCTCAAGATTTCGCAAAGTAATAGGATTACCCGCCGTACCTGACTTATTAAAATTAACCGCAGCACCCTTATTTAAGCTATTTGGGTTTACGCCTAATTGCTTATTAGTATCAAAGTTTGAATTTCGATAAGTACCATCCATAACAAAAATAGTATCGCCAGCCGATGCCTGATTGATACCTTGATTTATGGTTAGGAAAGCAGATGATTGCGAACTACCAGAATTACTGTTGGAACCGCTAGCCGAAACATACCAGTTAGCAGCAAATACATGGCCAGCCATAGACAGACTTAGACCAAATAAAATAAGTGTTCTGTAACGATAGAATTTGAATGAAAACACAGAAAAACCTCAGCTATATCGCTATCAAATAAAATTATTATTGGTTACAAAATAAGCCAAAGCTACCATGAAGACAAGGCAAATAGGCTTGGTACAAACCGTAGTAAAGCAAGCATGATCAATGATACTTGTTGAAACCCATTAAACTAAAAATCGTAACCTATTGATCTTTATCTGCTTCCTGACAAAACTTAATGTTATTACTCAGTATAGTTGTTGAATGTTTTGGCATCGAAAAACTGTGTAACAGAATGTGTCAATATCAGACATAGACAAAGAGTTAGACGGCAAAGCGTTTTTTATTTTCTAGTCTTTATGTGCGTGGCCAACTGCTTACTCAAATCACGCAATACCGATTTATAATCCGTATTACTAGCAAGATTCCGTGTCTCATCTGGATCGTTTTTATTATCGTAAAGCATTTGTGCTTTCACTTTTTTATCAGCCCCAAACCATTGAGTCAGTGTATATTCATCGGTATGAACAGCCTCAGCCGAGTGATAGCGAGGAAATACTGCTGAACGCGCAGGCAAACTGTCATCACTAAGATGCTTTGCCAAACTGATACCTGCCAACTGCTTAGGCCCATCAATGCCGGCTAAATCAGTTAAGGTAGGATAGATATCAATAAACTCTACTAAGCCCTCAACAGTTTGATGACTCGGTTTATTCGGCGCGCGAATAATCAATGGCGTTTTGGTCGCCACATCAAAAGTAGAGTGCTTACACCATAAACCGTGCTCACCCAAACTATAACCATGGTCCCCCATCAGCACGACGATGGTATTTTCACTTAGACCTAAGGCATCAAGCTTATCTAACACTTTACCCACCTGTGCATCAGTGTATGAGACCGAAGCATGATAGCCATGCACTAAACGTCTTGCTTGCTCTTGGCTAACAGGACCTTTAGGCGGCGTATCGCTATAGGCTCTTAGCTCACCGAAATGATGATAAGCACGATCGGGGGCGCCGTCAGGCAATGCTGCACGAGGCAAAATAAACTGTTCAGCATCGTATAGGTCCCAATACTTTTTCGGTGCATTAAAAGGTAAGTGTGGCTTAACAAAGCCTACCGCTAAAAAGAAGGGTTGGTCGGCCTTTGCCAGCTTAGACAGAGTTTGCATCGTTTTATTTGCTACCATCCCGTCAAAGTAGGATTCGTCCGGACCATCAAACATTTCAGTTGAAGGCCCACGATTGGTTTTACGATACTCTGCAATATTCTCTGGTCGCTGATAATTTCGGAACGAAGTATTACGCTTTGGATCCTGATCATAATCAGCTACCCAAGCACGGCCTGAAGTCCAACTTTTTTTCGCGGTATCTTGGGTTTGATGAAATATTTTGCCGTAGCCAACCGTGTGATAGCCATTATTTTTAAAGTGTTCAAAGACAGTGGTTGCCTCAGGCGCGTCTTTTTCAACCCAAGTAAAGTAGTTTTTAAAGCGATCAGGTAAGGCTCGCATACCCGTGAACAAACTCGCGCGTGAAGCACCACAGACCGGCACACTGACATAGGCATTAGCAAAACGAGTGCCGCTTTCAGCTAGGGCATCAATATGCGGAGACTGCACATGCGGACCGCCATAGGCACCTAATTCCACACGCAAATCATCAACCATAATAAATAAAACATTAGGCTGTTCAGTATCCGCCGCATAACTAAAGACAGAAAGAGTAGTAGAAAAAATTAAAGCCATTAACAATCGGTTCATTGGTCTCGTTTCCTAAAAAAATCTTTATTAGAATTATTTACGCGTTGCCATATACTCAGCTAATTGATCACCAAGATCATTGACCACAGCTCTGTACTCAGGCAACTCCGCTAAATTTTTTGTTTCATTAGGATCGTTAATATTATCGTAGAGCATACGAGGCCCCTTTCGATTATCCTTCCAAAACCACTGCGTTAAAGTATATTGCTCAGTACGAATCGCTTCGGCAGCATGATAACGAGTGAAAACGGCTGGTTTTGCAGGAGTTGAATCATCGGCAAGTAATTCAACCAAACTCATACCGACGGCTTGATCAGGTGTAGGTATATTAGCTAGGTCGGTTAAGGTGGGGAAAATATCAATAAACTCAACTAAACCTTCGACGGTTTGCTTATCTGGCATATTCGGTGCGCGAATGATTAATGGCGTTCGAGTTGCCACATCAAAAGTAGAATGCTTACACCATAAGCCGTGCTCACCTAATATATAACCATGGTCGCCCATTAAGACAACAATCGTATCATCACGCAAACCTAAGGCATCGACTTTAGCCAGTATTTTACCGACCTGAGCATCCGTATAACTAACAGCGGCATGATAGCCATGGATTAAACGGCGCGCTAACTCATCACCCACCGGACCTTTTTTAGGCGTATCACTATAACCGTTTCGAAGCTCACCAAAATCATGGTAAGCCGTTTGAGGGGCTCCTTCAGGCAAAGCATTTTCTGACAATTCAAACTGAGAGGGATCATACATATCCCAATACTTTTTTGGCGCATTAAAAGGTAAATGCGGCTTAGTAAAACCAACTGCTAAAAAGAATGGCTCTTTAGTCTTGGCCAGCTTCGTCATTGTCTGCATTGTTTTATCGGCAAGCTTCCCACCCAAGTATGCATTGTCAGGACCATCAAACATTTCAGTCGCAGGCCCTTTTTTTGTTGCTTTTACTAGAGCGATGTTTTCAGCTAATTGGTAATCTTTAAATTGCGAGACACCGCGCCAGTTCCAAACCTTTCCACCACTCCAACTACGCCGCTCAGTATCACGCATCTGATGGAATATTTTTCCATAACCGACAGTGTGGTAACCGTTATTTTTAAATTGCTCAAAAAGAGTCACCGCTTCGGGCACCTCTTTATCAACCGATGAGTAATAGGTTCTAAAACGATCTGGTGTAGGTCGCATGCCAGTGGCCAAGCTAGCCCGAGATGCGCCACAAACTGGAACACTCACATAGGCATTAGCAAATCGAGTACCTTGATCCGCTAATTTGTCTATATTGGGTGAGTGAACATGCTCGCTACCATAAGCACCTAATTCAACCCTCAAGTCATCAATCATAATAAACAGCACATTAGGCTGCTTAACATCAGCGGCATAAGTCCAAGCGCTGAAAAAAACACTTAAAAATAAAATCAATAAATTATGAGGCATCGACTTTTTAAATTCCTGTGTAGGCAATAAAGATAGAAGGCAAAAGATTACCCCCTTAAATAGTTATAACTGTTTTATTAATTATTCTAAAATTACACCACAGGCGACACTAAAAGAAATGCCTCATAAAAGCAATAAAGGTTACTTGGTGTATCAGGCCTAGATAATGATACAGTTTGATACAAACTTTTATACTGCCCATCATCTTAGAACTACCATGCCAGTGATCATTTTCAATTATAATCAGTGAGAACTCATCGCATCACAACAAAGAGAAATATAAAAACCATGAATGAATCAACCAGCCATCTCACACATGAAAAACTCTCTGTTGTCGAAAAAGTGGGCTATAGCCTTGGCGACTTAGCAGCTAATTTAATCTTCCAAACCTTTGTCACCTTTATAGCTTTTTTCTATACCGATGTTTATAAAATTCCCGCTGACACCGCAACACTGATTATTTTTACTGGCGGTATGGTTGGTGCATTTTTTAGTCCGGTCATGGGAATGATTGCCGATAGAACAAGTACACGCTGGGGGCGCTATCGACCTTGGCTGCTTTGGACGTCTGTCCCTTTCGGCATACTTACCATCATGGCATTTAGTACCCCAGATTTTTCTATGCAAGGAAAAATCATTTACGCATTTATCACCTATATTGCTTTAGTCGTAATGTACTCAGCCAATAACCTACCCTATTCAGCGCTTAGCGGTGTCATCACTGGCAGCATGGCAGAGCGAAACAGTGTGTCGTCGTATCGCTTTGTTGCAGTCATGATTGCGCAATTTATCATTCAAGTATTACTACTCCCTTTGGTGCTCATTTTAGGTGATGGTGATAAAGCCGTTGGCTTCGAAAACACCATGATGATCTTCTCAATCATTGGTATCGTATTTTTCTTAATTTCTTTTATCACCACGAAAGAAAGAATTATTACTTCCGATGAACAGAAGTCATCGGTAAAACAAGATTTTATTGATTTGTTTAAAAATAAGCCTTGGATAATTATGCTAGCTGTAACCATCTTGTTATTTATCACACTGGCTTTAAAAGGCGGCATGTATATTTATTACTTCCAAAACTATGTTAATGAGGCTCATCTTGCTCAATTTCACGGCGATATTGGTTTTAACAGCTTTATCACTGGACTCAATAATCTGTTAGCCAACTTTGGTCTAACAGAATTTCAATGGCCTAAAGACACTGCTATTTCAGGTAATAGTATTTTTAATGCATCCGGTATTATTTTTATGCTGGCTGGTATTGCTCTATCAAAACCTTTAGCCGATAAATACGGTAAAAGGGATGTATTTACCTCAGCACTCTTTGTTTCTACCTTATTTATATTACTGTTTTACTTTTACTCACCTGAATCCATTGCCTTGATGTTTAGCTCGCAAATAGCACACGGCTTTTTTTACGGTATTACTATTCCAATTTTATGGGCCATGATTGCTGATGTTGCCGATTATTCCGAATGGAAAAACAATCGTAGAGCAACCGCAATTATTTTCTCTGCCATGCTATTTGGTTTAAAATCTGGACTTGCAATAGGTGGCTCACTCGTTGCCGGCATCTTAGCGAGCTATGGTTACGATGCCAACTTGGCCTCTCAAGCGCCAGATACCATCCAAGGGATTAAATTCGCTGTTAGCTTTTTTGCTGCGACACCCTTTCTAATTGCCTGTATTTGCCTATCTTTTTATGAAATAAACAAAGCTATGGAAGTTAAAATTGAAACTGACTTAAGGAACAGCCGTACTTAATGGGCAGGCTAATTTATAAATCACAGCTGGGCTGAAATACTTAAAATATAATTGCCAGGAGCCTTCATGGCTAAGAAAGAAAAAACAGCTAAGACTAATAACGAATTAAGTGACGCTGAATTAAAACAACAACAAGACCTTGCTAGAGCAAATTCATTGCAAGGAAAAAATCAGCCGTTAGTCACCAACATTTACACGGCCGACCCTTCTGCTCATGTATTTGAAGGTAAAATATTTATTTACCCTTCACATGATATAGAAACTGATGCTTGCACCAATGATGATGGTGATCAGTTTGCTATGCGTGACTACCACGTCTTGTCCGTCGATAGCGACACTGGAACAGCTACCGATCATGGCGTTGCATTGTCTGTTGATGATATACCTTGGGCTGAAAAACAACTATGGGCTCCTGATGCTGCCAGCAAAAACGGACGTTATTACTTTTATTTTCCTGCGCGCGATTACAATGGCATTTTCCGCATTGGTGTTGCCGTTAGCGACAATCCAGCGGGCCCATTTAAAGCGGAAGAAAATTATATAAAAGGCACTTATAGTATTGACCCAGCTGTATTTGAGGATAAAGACGGTTCTCACTATATGTACTGGGGAGGAATCTGGGGCGGGCAATTACAAAACTGGCGCAATGGTCAGTATGATGCTGACGATGTCTACCCTGCTGATGACGAGCCTGCTTATGCCCCTTTAGTCGCCAAATTATCCGATGACATGCTACAACTGGCAGAAACGCCAAAAGCAATTCTTATTTACGATGAAAACGGCGATCTTCTGTGTGCAGGTGATAATGACAGGCGCTTCTTTGAAGCTTCATGGCTACATGAGTATCAAGGGAAGTATTATTTTTCTTACTCTACCGGCGACACGCATAAAATCGTCTACGCAATTGGTGATAATCCCTATGGGCCTTTCACTTATCAGGGTGTTATTTTAAACCCAGTATTAGGTTGGACGAATCATCACTCTATCGCCAAATATAAAGATCAGTGGTTTTTGTTTTACCACGATAGTAGCTTATCTCAAGGGCAAACTCATTTGCGTTGCGTAAAAATGTCAGAACTGACACATGATGAAAATGGTTTAATAAAAACAATCGATGCTTATCGATAAATGAGTGACTAATAAATCCTAAGACCTTAATGATATATCAGCCAAGGTCTTAGATCTTATTAATCACTCATCAAGTTTAAATCTTTTTTATTTATTAGACGTTTTAATAAATTCCTTCTTAGAAATCACGCCATCACCGTTACCATCTCGTTTTTTAAACGTATTTTTATGCGTTCTGGCACGTCTGTCTTCGTCAGTCCAGCCTCGCTTGTCCATCCAGTAATCAGAGTGGCCTTTAAACTCGTCTAAGTCTAAAGCACCGCTTTGATCAGTATCTAATTTTTTGAAATATCTCACTGGATTTTTTTGCGCAACTGCTGAAAAGCTAAAAACCAATAATGCGATTATCGTAATTATTTTTGTACTCATCATTTTCATAAAAATCTCCGATTACCCTGAACTGTTTTTGAATAAATTATAAGCTAACCCATCAATTTCTAACCTTTAATATTGACGCCTTACCTTAAGCGATTACCTAGTGGTGATTAGATCATATTCATCTTGGAATGTAATCTTCAGAAACAGAGCTAAGTGAGATTATGTAACAGGTCGTAGATATGATACACAGTGATACAAAAACCCTTCGCTAAACACCTAATAAACGCTAATTTAAGACCCATAGATATCGTCTTCAAGTAGGCGATCATTGTAGAATACACGTGCTTAATAAATAGAAGATATCTCTATAAGCAACCATTCTTCTTAAGGTTTTATTAATAAGAAAGCCCGAATGAAAGTTGACGGATGGTGATCACTTGAGTTAAATGACAGCATAACTAATACGTTAAGAAGAAAACCGTTATGCCCATCCAGAATAAGCAAGGCCCCGGGGTACAAACCATGATCCATGTGTTATTAGTTGATGATGATCCAGACATCATTCAACCGCTAAAACGCTTTCTAAGTGATCATGGCTTACGGGTAAGCACCGCTGATAGCGGTAGGAATATGCGCAAAATTCTTGAGAATAGCGCAATCGATATCATTCTTCTTGACGTTATGATGCCTGGCGAAGACGGTTTAATGCTCTGCCGTTACGTGCAAGACAAGTACAACATACCGGTTATTCTACTCACTGCCCTCTCCGATGATGATGATAAAGTAGTCGGCCTAGAAATGGGCGCCGATGACTATATCAGCAAACCCTTTAACGCTCGCGTATTACTGGCTCGCCTAAAAGCTGTTTTACGCCGCTGCGATAATGAAGCAGGCGACGGCACAAAAGAAGATGAAGTCACCTCAATCGCCTTTGGAAGCTGGATACTAGATATCTATCAGCGAGAAATAATTGATCAAGATAACGTAGCCGTAGCGCTTAGTGCAGCCGAATACCGGTTACTACAAGTTTTCTTACAGCGGCCTCAACGCACACTTTCACGAGATCAACTACTCGATCTCACTCATGGGCGAGAGGCCAAGGCCTTTGATCGCAGCATTGATAACTTAATCAGCCGCCTAAGAAGAAAAGTCGAGCTTGATACGACAAACCCTAAAATTATAAAGACAGTCAGAGGCGGAGGATATACACTAGCAACTCCGGTAGTGAAGCAATATAAGTAAAAAAACATAAGTAAAGAAATTTAAACATGCCTAAAAAACTCGTCGGCCAGATAATTTCGTTAATCCTCTTCATGCTGCTGAGTACCCATATTCTAATATTTTTCTTTTTCTTCGTTAAAACTGACTTCCATAAAGAATTAGAAAACCGTATTGATAATGGCACCTACATCAATCAGATGTTTTCCGCCGTTAATGTTATTGAAAACAGTAAGTTTCGCGATGACTTTTCCTTAAGCTCATTTAGGGTTAAATTTTATGTCATCAACAATCCACTTTTTGATACCAACCATTTAACTAGCAGAGATAAATTACTCAGTAATAATTTGCAAGAAAAAATGGGAACGCAATACCCCAACGCTTCAATGCAACAGCTTTATGTTCCACAATCACGTATTTATATCGCCTTAAAAAACTTTGTCGAATACATCGATAGAATTGGTACCGATGAAATCCAGACCTACTCGCCTGCTGTTATCTTACAATCACAGGTACAGCTCAATAACGGCCAATGGGTAGTGATGTTGATTTTAGATGTCTACCCCTATCCAACTTGGATGGCCGAAACGCTTAAACCGCTATCGATATTTACCAGCTTTTTTCTTTTATTCTCTATTATTATTATTTTGGGCATTACAAGTCCACTCGCTGAATTGGCTAAAAAAGCTCATCAACTGGGTATTGGTGAAAAAATCAAAGAGGTCAAACTTAGAGGGCCAATAGATGTTCAAAACGTCATTATCGCCTTCAACACTATGCTCAAGCGCGTAACCAATGTAAACGATCACCGTGCGCGCGCACTGGCTGCTATATCCCATGATATTAGAACACCTCTAACCTCAATGCGCTTACAGGCAGAGTTTATCGCCGAGAAAGACATACAAGATAATATTTTCAAAAAAATTGATGAGATGGAGCAAATTTGCGAAGCGACAATCACTTTTGCGCTTCAAGACTCATGGGCTGAAAAGACACGTGTATTTGATATTGTTTCACTCGTCGACTCTCTATGCTCGGATTTATCCGAACAAGGTCTAGACGTTAGTTTTGAATTAACCGAAAAGATAAAGGTGGCGGGCAGGCCCGTTGCACTCAAACGCGCTATCACTAACCTAATAAAAAATGGCGTTGAATATGGCAACAGCGTTCAAGTATCAATTATACGATCAGACACCGTATTAAAAATACATATCATTGATGATGGCAAGGGTATACCCGTCGATAAGATGGAATTACTATTTGCGCCATTTGAGCGCTTAGAAAACTCAAGAAACAGAAATTCAGGCGGTCTAGGCTTAGGCATGGCTATAGCTCGCTCGGTAGTTCGTTCACATGGTGGCGAAATTGAACTGGCTAACGCTGAAAATAAAGGGCTTGATGCTATAGTGGTATTACCGCTCTCCCCTTCGCTAATGGACTAAATCCCAATTCGTATTGTTATCGTAATCCCGTTCATCTTTTTCACCGCCTTCGACTTTTCCATTACCCAGTGTATAAATTCTATAGCTATCTTTTTCGGTTAAATACTCATAAAAATAAGGGTTATTCCAAATATCTACAGGTATTGTAGTGAAGTACTCTCCCGTTAACTCAGATAGCTCTTTGGGGTAATTTCCATTATCTTTTTTGTACTCCTCAATAATTGTCACCACACTCTGAATACTTAATTTAGATTTAATAATATTCTCATGACGAATAGTCGCTGATTCATTAAAGATAACTAAACTTAAGATCGAAATAGCCAAAACAAAAGCACTTACTGCTGTAATAAGCATTGATTTTGATGCGATATTTACTGTGCGAGAGGTTGTCGCCATTTTTAAAACTCCGTATTAACTGCTTTTTAAGCTATTTTTTACTGTTTTTAAACCATCACCTAATACAAGTATTTATAGCTCAATGCCCTATTAAGCAATATATGATAATCCTACTCTGTATAACAATGAACCCATAATAGTGATATAAAGTAATCCTAATAAAATAGCTAATTAAAAAATACTTTTATTTAAGAGACACACTATTCGATCGAAACTTGTGCTAACGAATTAAACAAGAGTCATACTTGAACACTCTTTAAACCCGAATCAATTTTGACGATAATAACAAAGAAAAAACAGGACAATTTGAATTAATAAACGATAACACTTTTTCTAAGTTTTCTAGTACTTTGATTAAACGCCAAGCAATAAAAATCAATCATATTTTTGGCTGTTTTTTCCCCTTAAAGTGTTGATTTCCATTAGTCAAAAAGTTTTGTATCAATCTGTATCAATGCAATCGTATGATACCAGCGGTTACTGCTTAATCGCCACGAACTATTTTGCGCTATGGTAACTTACGGCCTTAAAATAATGATAATTCAGATAACTGAAGTGCATTCAAAGGGAAGCTTAATTCTATGGATAATAATAAAATCGAGGTAAATCTCATGCTACATAAACTATTGCTAACTTCATGTCTTTCAGTCAGTTTGTTGGCAAGTTCGGCCTATGCTCAAGAAAGTAGCCAATCAGATGCAGCTAACGGTGAACCTAAAATTCAAGAGGTCGTTGTTGAAATAGGCATCTTGGGAAGTATTCTAAGATCATTAAGAGAAAAGAGAAACGCCGACCAAGTCAAAGATGTTATTAGCGCTGAAGATATCGGCAAATTACCTGATCAAAATTTAGCAGAAGCTCTGCAGCGTATTACCGGGGTTCAAATTAGCCGTGATTTTGGTGATGGAAGCGAAGTCTCTATTCGTGGTATGTCACAAAATAGAGTCGAGATTAATGGCCAATCTGTAATGGGCTCAAACTCCGAAGGTCGCGGCATTAGCTTTAATGATTTAGCACCCGATGCCTTCAGTAGTATCGAAGTGATTAAAACGCCTATGGCCAAAATGACCGAGGGATCGCTCGGAGGAACTATTCGATTAAACACTCGCCGTGCATTTAACTCACGAGGCACTGTTTTGAGTGGGCGTATTCAAGGAGAGTTTGTCGAAGATTTAGACGGCGAATGGGATCATGGCGATGATATAACGCCAACAGTTTCTTTGTTTGGCAGTACACGCTGGGATACTGACTTTGGCGAGATGGGTGTTACAGCCTCCTTCACCTATCAAGAACAAAATAGAACCAAAGACACCTCAGAGATGCGTTGGAAACCTTACAGCGTTACAGCTACGCAAAGAACGGTAACGGCTGCTAACGGCGATTCACTTGCCAGCGCTGGCGATACTATTTTTGCACCTCAGCAAATTAAATTTCAAGCATGGGATCGAGAACAAACTCGTACCGGATTAGTCTCTGGCTTTCAATGGCAGGTTACCGATACTTTTCAGTTTTATGCCGATGCTAATTATAATGCTTTTGACATTTCAACAGCGAGTAACTCTGTTCAGGCAACATTTAATTCAGGCCAAACCAATTATACCAACGCTGTTATGACCGATAACAACACCCTTTTACAGGCTGATGTTAATACCACATTTGGTAATACCAATGGCTGGGCACAAGATAGCGATAGAAAAACTTATGGTCTAACACTAGGTGCAGAATACTTGTTAGATGAATGGACCATCACCTCTACTCTTGGCGCATCTCATGGTGAAACAGATCAAAAGAATTCTTTTTTTAGCACACCGATTCTATCCTCCCGCGCGGTAAGTTACGCCTTAATCAATACCGATGTACCTGTATTAGACTTTACCACGCAAGCTGGAGCACCCATTGATACTGGAAGCATTTCGACTTACAGGATTAATAGCTTGGGGCTTCAAGATGCCTTCTTAGAAACCAATAATGCGGAGTTTAAAGTTGATTTTAATTATAATTTTGATGGTGAGCATTTAGCATCTATTGATTTTGGTGCTCGCGCAGCAAATCGTGAAGCTTCGCGGGTAAGAGACATTACATCTGACATTTCCCTTAGGGGCCAAGCCGTTGAGAACTTTCCAACCCTTGTCGATAGAATGACTCCCTTCCGCACTGATTTTTTAAATGGCTTTTCGGGTGGCAGCTATGACTATCTTGCCCCTCAAAATGGTGACTTTTGGTCTAACCCAGAAATTGCCATTGATGTTTATGGCATCGATGTCGCAACAGACCTAGTACCGGAACTTGGCTACCAATACAACGTTGAAGAAGAAACTCAAGCCGCCTATATTCAAGCAAATTTTGCCGGTGAACTTTCATATATCCCTTACTCAGGCAATATCGGTTTTAGAAGAATATTTACCGACGTTATCTCCTCTGGCTGGTTACAACCGCCAGGAGGCATTGCTGCAACCGAACTGGCAATGACTAATGATTACGGCGACACCTTAGGCAGCGCTAACATAGGCTTTGCAGTACTTGATGATTTATTGGTTCGCTTCTCTATAGCGGATGTTATGTCTCGACCTAGAATTTCAGACCTTAGCGCAGCCACTAAAATTAATACTGGCGACGCAACAGGCCGATCAGGTAATGTTTTGTTAGAACCTTTTCGCGCCAGACAGTATGATATTTCGGTTGAATGGTATGCCACCGACACCGACTACATAAGCGGCGCTGTTTTCTATAAAGATATCGAATCATTTATCGTCAGATCAACAGAGACCCGAGTTATCTATCGCCCCGATCTTGATCAAGATGTTGTTTACGATATATCACTCCCTAGCAATGGCGAAGGCGGCAAAGTAAAAGGTTTTGAAATAGGCTTCACCAAAACCTTCGGCTTCTTAGGTGAAAAGTTTAGCGGCTTAGGATTAAGCGGCTCTTATACTTATGCTGATAGCGAAACATCTAATCAAAATATCGTAACTGGCGAGCCCTTACCGCTAGAAGACTTATCCAAAAAGAGTTACAACATTGTTAGCTTTTATGAGTACGGCGGATTTTCTGCACGCCTAGCCTATAACTGGCGTTCTGAATTTTTAGATAAAACACAAGGCTTTAATCAGCAACCAGAAATCGAAAGAGATAGAAGCCAAATAGATTTCTCTGCTAGCTATAAGTTAACCAAAAAAGTGAAGCTTTCCTTTAATGCTATTAACTTAGGCGACGATGCCAACGATGAATATCAATTACTTGAAGAACGTGACTACAAGAAAAGTACGGTTGGTCGACGATACACAATAAATCTTAGCGCTAGACTTTAATAATCTCTAGCCATACTCGACAGCTTGCTGCGCTTTGCCAGGCAAGCTTTTTTTACTTGATGACAGCCTAATAATTATGAAAAAAACTTTAAAGACGCTCGCTAATATATCCTTAATCACGATGATGGTTATCGTGACTAAACCGATAATGGCCGATACCGCATCCGCCTCGAGTGCTCCCAATATCGTTCTAGTACTCGCCGACGATATGAGTTGGTTTGATGTTGGTGCTTATCACCAAGCCATTGATTACGCCCCTAAGAATGCCATAACACCCAATATCGATAAAATTGCTGAAGAAGGCATGATGTTTACTCGCTCATTCACCGCAACAGCGATGTGTGCAGTAACGCGGCAGCAGCTATACACAGGCATCTATCCGGTGCGAAATGGTGCCTATGGCAACCATACTCGGGTCTATGACGGTGTTAAGAGTGCTGTTCATTACTTTCGAGATATAGGCTACCGCGTTGGTTTAGCGGGCAAAGGACATATATTCCCTAAGCAAGCCTTTCCTTTTGAAAGAGTAGGCAAAGAAAACAAAGGCCCAGATGGCGAATCCTCTTTTGGCATTGAGCAAACACGAAAGTTTATGGCTAGAAATAAAAACCAACCCTTTTTCTTAGTGGTTGCCTCAGCCAACCCTCATGGCCCATGGAATCGCGGTGATATCAAACAGTATCCAAAAGATAAACTCGAAATACCTGTATTTTTAAATGACACACCAGGACTTCGACATAGGCTGTCACAATATTTAGCTGAAGTAACCGACCTAGACCGTGAAGTTGGTTTACTTGAAGCGGAAATAGAAAAACTCGGCATTAAAAACGAGACTATTTTTATTTTTACTAGTGAGCAAGGTAGCAGCTTACCTTTTGGCAAATGGACTAATTATGACAGCGGCTTGCAAACGGCTTTTATTATCCGATGGCCAAATAATATAAGCGCCGGCACGTCTTCTGAAGCCATGATTGAATACGTGGATGTTATTCCAACACTGACCGATCTTGTGCAGAGTACCGTTCCTGAAAACCTTGATGGTAAAAGTTTTAAGCCTGTATTGCTTGGTCAAGAATCCGAACATAAAGAATACGTTTATGGCATTCAAACCAGCATGAATGTCCATGAAGGTGCGCCCTACCCGATTAGATCGATACGCGGTAAACATTTCAAATTAATTCATAATTTAATGTCAGACGGGAAATTCTCTAACGTCATCACCCAAAACCCATGGTTTAAAGACGAAATTAGAGCCGAGAGAAAAATCAATAAACAGAATTATTCTCGCTATGTAAAACGACCTGAGTTTGAATTCTACGACATTGTTAACGACCCATTTGAGCAAGATAACCTTATTGATCAACCTCAATATAAAGATCAAGTTGCTGTGTTAAAAGACAATCTATCCGCGTGGATGGTTCAACAAGGCGATCTGGGTATAGAAACCGAATTATCTGTTTGTGAGCGCAAAGGGTTCTCTCACAGAAGATGTCGCTAACAACTTAATTTCAATTCATTTGTATCATGGATCGTATAAATGAGACGGTATCATTAAAGATGACTGAGTCGGTTAACTTACTCATCTCATAGAAAAAATTTTGAGTACATAATGAAAAACAAGGTTTTCATATCAGTAATTTCATCAGCTGTCATTGCATTTGCTATGACCGGCTGCTCAAATCCATCTCAAGTCACTGCAGCGGCATCACCAAGTTATTCGCAAGCGGGTATACATACCGGCTTTAAAGATAACTTTATGATTGGCACTGCATTATCAGCCGATGCTATTTTAGAAAAAAATCACTCAACACTGAATTTAGTCAAAAGAGAGTTCAACGCGGTGACAGCTGAAAATGTCATGAAGTGGGAGCTGATTCATCCAAAGCCTAACGTCTATGATTTCAAAGCGCCCGATAGACTTGTCGACTTTGCAGAGCAAAATAATCTGTTTTTAGTGGGCCACACTTTAGTATGGCATCATCAAAGGCCAGACTGGATTTTTGAAAACCGTAATGGCTCAAAGGTATCACGTGAAATATTGCTTAACCGCATGGAAGAGCATATCAATACCGTTGCAGGTCGCTACCAAAATCGTATTGATGCATGGGATGTTGTTAATGAAGCATTAAATGATGATGGCAGCTTAAGAGAATCATTATGGTATGAAATTATTGGCGAAGACTATATTGAACAAGCTTTTATAATGGCAGCAAAAGCGGCACCAAAAGCAAAGCTTTACTACAACGATTACAACTTATTTGAACCTGCCAAGCGTGAAGGCGCCATTAAATTAATTAAGAACCTGCAAGAAAAAGGCATAAGAATTGATGGTATTGGCCTGCAAGGGCACTACGGTCTTTATTATCCCGACCTTAACCAACTTGAAAATTCAATTAAAGCCTTTGCCGAGCTGGACATTGATATTTTTATCAGTGAATTAGATATTACTGTATTACCGCTACCTAACGGTGAAAACCAAGGTGCGGACATTAGTCTTGATATAAAAATAGAAGACAAACTGAATCCCTACCCCAATCAATTACCCAGCGTGGTACAGGCCAAATTAGCGGAGCGCTATCAAGAGATATTTGCCGTTTTCAATAAATATAAAAGCAGCATTAATCGCGTTACACTCTGGGGTATCAGTGATGCAAATACTTGGCGTAATGACTGGCCGGTGAAAGGTAGAACAGATTACCCACTACTCTTTGATCGTGCTATGAATAAAAAATCATTTGTCGCTAGCTTACCTTTGGCCGAATAAAATGCCTTCGCTACAAAAAAAATTAACAAAACAACTTAAGCGATATATTACTTTTATAGTGATACCACTGCTTTGTGCCTCATCAGTTTTTGCCACTGAAGATAGACCTAATATCTTATGGATCGTGAGTGAAGATAACAGTCCATTACTCGGTGCTTATGGTGATGAATACGCAACAACACCAAATATTGATGAGCTCGCTAAACAATCGATCGTTTTTGATAATGCCTTTGCGAATTCGCCGGTTTGCGCCCCAACTCGATTTTCAATTATTACGGGTATGCATGCCAATGCAATGGGCACTAACAATATGCGCAGCCGTAATAGCATTCCCACTTTTGTAAAAGCCTATACTCACTACCTACGCGCTGCCGGTTATCACGTCACCAATGATAATAAAACCGATTACAACTATGCCACCGCGGATGTCAGCAATAGCGAGCTGCTTTCCTATAAAGACTGGCAAGCCTTAGACAGTCAACTATGGGACAAAGGTACTTATACCGACCGTAAGCAAGGCCAGCCCTTCCTGCATGTTTATAATATGTATGAGTCACATGAAAGCCGCTTACATATGCCGTTAGATAATAGACGACATGCACCTGAAGATGTCACATTACCGCCCTACCATCCAGACACACCTGAGATACGTGATGACTGGAGCTTGTATTACGATCGCATCTCGCAGATGGATAGCTTGGTCGGAAAAAAAATAGAAGAATTAAAATCCGCAGGCGAGCTTGAAAACACCATTATTTTTTATTATTCGGATCATGGCGGCGCACTTGCTAGAAGCAAGCGTTTTGTTTATGACACCGGAACAAAAATTCCTTTTATTGTGCACGCACCTGAAAAATTTCAACATTTATTAAATTATAAGATGGGTGATCGGACCGATCAGATTATTGATATCGTCGATTTAGCACCCACGCTTTTTTATCTTACTGGCATCGAAAAGCCCAGCCATATGCACGGCCAGAATATTTTTAGTGCGTCCGCGAATGACAATAAACAATATACTTACCTCTACCGTGGACGTATGGATGTACGCATCGATTTAGTTCGCGCACTGCGTGACAAACAGTTTAAATATATTCGTAACTATATGCCGCATCGTCCCAACGGCCAGCATTTAAGCTACTTATGGAAGGCGGCATCCGTCCGTTCATGGGAGCAAGCCTGTGAACAAAACCGTTGCAACGAAGCTCAACAACGCTTTTGGCAGCCAAGACCCGCAGAAGAACTATACGATACCAAAACTGACCCTTGGGAAGTTAATAACCTCGCAAGCGATCCTACCTATAGCAAAGTGTTATTAAGCATGCGTAGTGCGCTGATGAAAAAAAATCATCACTATAAAGATGTAGGCTTTATTCCAGAAGGCGAATTATCACTGCGTACAGAAGATATAACTGGCTATGAACTGGTTAGGCAAGACAACTTCCCTATTGATGTCGTCATTGATACAGCAGATATTGCCAGCTTAGGTGAAATACAAAATATACAACTGCTTCTTGATCGACTTATTCATCCTGAGGCCAGCGTAAGATACTGGGCAGCAGTAGGCTTTAGTATTTTAAAAGAACAAGCCCTACCCGCAAAAAAATCACTTTTACTTCGCTTAAATGATAAATCGGCGGATGTACAAATTGCTGCAGCAGAAGCACTGACTCATTTAGGCCATGAAAAAGAAGCCCTATCTATAATGATGAAACAACTTCAGCATGACTCGGCCATGGTAAGGATACACGCAGCTAATGCCCTCAACGGAATTGGTCATAAAGCTGATCCTGTGGCAGAACAGTTAAAAAACATGGTAACTGCCATGAAAAAACTTAAGACCGAAGGTAAATTACCGGACGAAAACTATTTACTATCAGCGCTATCGCATACCGCATCGAAGCTGTGACGTAAAAAAAGCAAGCAACCGTTACCTCCGAAAGAGTCGCTGGTAACGTAAATATCAACACACATTATTGAAAATAAATATTATGTATTTAGGAATCGATTTAGGTACCTCTTGTGTCAAAATCATCATTCTTGATGACAATGACCAGCTTGTCGCACAAGCCTCATCGCCTCTTGAGGTTAGTCGACCCAAGTCGCTTTGGTCTGAACAAGACCCAGCGGATTGGTGGCATGCCACTAATATGGCAATGAAAACGTTGGGTCAAAGCAACCCAGCAGGATTAAAGGCCATCAAAGCAATTGGCTTATCAGGTCAAATGCATGGCGCTACACTACTTGATGCTAACAACACCATTATCCGCCCTGCTATATTATGGAATGATGGCCGTAGTGAAGACCAATGCAAAGCCTTAGAAGCGAGTGAACCCAATAGCCGAAAAATTACTGGCAACATTGCCATGCCCGGTTTTACCGCTCCTAAACTTGTTTGGTTAAAAGAACACGAACCTGATAACTTCGCTAAAGTCGCAAAAGTATTACTGCCTAAAGACTACCTACGCTTTTTAATGACCGGAGACTACGCCTCTGACATGTCCGATAGCGCAGGCACGTTATGGCTAGATGTCGAAAAAAGACAGTGGTCACAGGATATGTTGCAGGCCAGCGGTTTAACTGAAGCGCATATGCCTGCATTGTTTGAAGGCACTCAAGTTACCGGCAACTTAAATAGTGATATCGCTGAACAGTGGGGTATGCAAGCCGTACCGGTGATTGCCGGCGGCGGTGATAATGCGGCAGGAGCAGCAGGCATTGGTGTTATTAATCCTAAAGAAGCCTTTTTATCGCTAGGGACTTCAGGCGTTTACTTTGTTGCTAACGAAAGCTATCAGCCAAACCCCGATAGTGCAGTCCATACCTTCTGTCACTGCATTGAAAACACCTGGCATCAAATGTCTGTCATTTTAAGTGCCGCAAGTTGTTTGACTTGGATTACACAGCTAACTGGGTTTGAAGATGAACAAAGCCTACTCAATGAAATTGAAAAATTGGATTTTTCGATACCTTCATCAGTAACCTTTCTGCCCTACCTATCGGGTGAACGCACGCCACATAACAATCCTAATGCCCAAGGTGTTTTCTTCGGCCTTGGCCACAATACCGATGCAGCCGTGCTTGGACGCGCTGTTTTAGAGGGCATCGCCTTTGCCTTCGCTGATGGACAGGAAGCGTTGATGGCGGCAGGTACACAAATCGACACGGTATCAGTGATTGGTGGTGGCTCGCGCAGTAAGCTTTGGGGAAAAATACTGGCTAGCGTTTTAAATAAACCGCTGACCTACCGCAAAGGCGGCGAAGTGGGTCCTGCTTTTGGCGCTGCACGACTAGCTAAATTAGGCGTTAGTGAACTCAGCGCAAGTGAAGTTTGTGTGGCCGGTGAAATAAACGAAGTCATAGAGCCAGATCAAAGCATGTTGGCTTACTATCCTGATCAACATGCAAAATACCAACAACTTTATCAAAGCTTAAAAACACACTTTTAAGCTCTGTTATAGAAAAATTTAACTAGGAGTCTCTCATGAGCGAACAATTTTTTAATACCGTTAGTAAAATTCAATTTGAAGGTGCCGACAGCACCAACCCATTGGCTTTTCGCTACTATGATGAAAATCAAATCGTACTAGGTAAAACCATGAAAGAACATTTACGCTTTGCTGCCTGTTATTGGCATAACTTTTGTTGGGCAGGTTCTGATATTTTTGGTGCAGGTACTTTTGATCGCCCATGGATACAAGCGACAGGTAATCAATTACAACTTGCCGAGCAAAAAGCTGAAGTTGCTTTTGAATTTTTTGAAAAACTTGGTGTACCCTACTTTTGCTTTCACGATGCTGACGCCGCCCCTGAAGGCGCAACGCTAAAAGAATTTCACGCGAATGTTAGCCATATTGCTGATATTTTCGAAAAGCAGATGGATCGTACCGGTGTTAAATTACTTTGGGGTACGGCGAACCTATTTTCAAATGCGCGTTTTTGTGCGGGCGCATCAACTAACCCAAACCCTGAGCTGTTTGCTTACGCCGCGGCACAGGTCAAGCATGTAATGGACATTACGCATCGTCTAGGTGGTGAGAACTACGTACTTTGGGGCGGCCGTGAAGGCTACGACAGCCTGTTAAATACCGACCTTAAACAAGAAGGCGAACAATACGCACGCTTTCTTAAAATGGTGATTGAGCACAAGCATAAAATCGGCTTTAAAGGCACGCTATTAATCGAACCCAAGCCTCAAGAACCGACTAAGCATCAATATGATTATGACACCGCTACAGTCGCTGGCTTTCTTCATAAACACGGTATTCAAGACGAAGTCAAAGTTAATATCGAAGCCAACCATGCCACACTAGCCGGCCATAGCTTTCATCACGAAATTGCTACTGCCTGTGCTGAGGGTATTATGGGGAGTGTTGACGCTAACCGTGGTGATATGCAAAACGGCTGGGATACAGATCAGTTCCCTAACGATGTTGCCGAGTGTACTTTAGTCATGTACGAAATTTTAAAAGCTGGCGGCTTGAACAATGGCGGCTTTAACTTTGATACAAAACTACGCCGCCAATCTTGTGAGCGTGATGATTTGTTTATCGGTCATATTGGTGGTATGGACACAATGGCTAAGTCACTTCTTAACGCAGCTCAACTCATCGAAGATGCAGCTTTAAGTAAGTTTGTTGATACTCGTTACGCGGGCTGGAGAGAAGACTTCGGCCAAAGCATAATATCTGGCAAGCAGAGTTTAGAAAGCCTCTCTAAATTCGTATTAGATAATGATATCAATCCTAAGCAAGTATCTGGCCGTCAAGAATTACTAGAAAACATTGTTAATCGTTATGTGTAACTGTCAGCCTTACTGATATTAGAATATATTTACCCGCTAACCAAAGCGGGTAAATATATAAAGCCATGACTATTAAAAGCTATATAATTTCTAACTCTCAAGGCGATACTATTGCTATTAGCAATTTTGGTGCTCGTCTACTGAGATGGATAACATCTGTCGATAACCAGCCACATAACATTATTTTAGGTTACGAACGACTTGAAGATTATCTTACTGACCCCTTCTTTATCGGAGCCATTGTTGGCCCCTATGCAAATCGCATTGCTTACTCAAACGTCACTATTGATAGCGAAAAAATATCGTTAGATACCAACGAAGGTAAACATCATTTACATGGTGGCAATCAAGCCTTAGCCGATATTTTTTGGGAGTGCACTGAACACACAGAGGATATGATTAGATTAAGGTGTCTCTTAGCCGATGGCTTTAACGGTTACCCTGGAGAGATGATTATTGAGGTTTGCTATCAATTAGCAGCGACGAGCGAACTCAGCATTTCTATTAATGTATTAGCAGATCAAACTACTATTGCAGGACCAACCGCTCACCCTTATTTTAACCTTGGAAAAGATAACAGCATCAACCAACACTGGCTGCAACTCAATAGCGAGCACTACACACCAACCGATTATATGGGAATCCCTGTAGGAAAAATTGCTCACGTAGAAGAGACAAAATTTAATTATCTTTCTCCTCAATTAATTTCAGAAAAGACATTATTAGACAATAATTTTTTATTATCATCTAACGATACCACTCTGTATTCGGACAATTTAAACCATGCACTTTTACAAAGTGATGATAAAAAATTAAGCTTATATGTCAGCTCTAATTACCCTGCCATGCAAGTCTATACGGGACAACATTTGCGAGAACCTTTTAGACCGTTTCAAGGCGTTTGCCTAGAACCCCAATTCTGTCCAGATAGCCCAAACCAAGCTTCCTTTCCATTTCATCTAACCAGTAAACAACAGCCACTTAAAACACAGATTATTTATCGATTAGAAAAATAAGGTCTAATTAAATAAAAATCTTCCTACTCAATCTGATGCAAACCAATAATTAGTTATTTAAATCAATCACTTGAAAAAAGCCTCGAAAAACCAAGACGCTTGTTTATTAATAAGACGGCTGTTACGCTCTACTTAATAAATATAAAACGTAAAACCGTTCTCCCCAAGAATGGCTTTATTTGATAAGAAAAAATAATAATACCCTGGAGAAAAAGATGACCCCCATCTTTAAACACTTGCGCGCCTGCGTGTTCGTTTTGTTATCTGGCCTATCACAGTATGCCTCTGCGATTTATATCGATATCAATTTTAGTGGCTCACTTTCAACTTCTCAGCAAGCTGTTTTTACACAAGCTGAGCAATTCTGGGAAAACACACTCACAGGCTACCAACCTAGTATTAATGCTAACGCCTTAAGTAATATCGTGATTAACGCAAAAGGTGAAGCGATAGATGGTGCCGGTGGCATTTTAGGTTCTGCTGGACCTACTTATATTTGGGATATAGGCGGCTACATTCTCTCCTCTGAAGGTGACATGCGTTTCGATACAGCTGACCTCGCCAACCTAGAAAACAATGGCACACTCGAAAGCGTTATCCGACACGAGATGGCTCACGTACTCGGCTTTGGCGTTCTCTGGGAACTCAACGGCGTTTATGTCGAAGGAAGTGGGCAATATACGGGAGCCAATGCACTTAGCTTATGGCAAACAGAATTTGGCCAAAGCAATGCTACCTATATACCTATTGAAGCGGGTGGCGGCCCAGGCACCGCAGAAGCACACTGGGATGAGGTTAATTTTGGTAGCGCCGCAACCGGTATTCTTGATGAAGACAACAATGATTTACGTGATGAATTAATGACGGGGTGGTTAAACTCAAACGCATTTATTAGTGATATGACAATCGCTTCATTTGTTGACATCGGTTATGAAGTCGCACTGTCAGAGGTACCCGTACCTGCAGCCGCCTATTTATTCCTATCGGCTCTGGCAAGTTTATTTTATGCCAAACGAAAAACTAACGTATTGCCTCTATAACAATACTTGGCGTTAGTATCTGCGGTAACACTGTCGGCCTTGTATCTGGTGACGAACTCGCAGGATAGTAAACATATAAAGGAACACCGTTACGAGAAAACGTAGCAAGGTATTCCGTAATGATTGGATCGCTATTGGTCCAATCCCCTTTTAAATACGTGATCGACTCTGCTGCAAAAGCACTCTTCACTTCATCCGTTCCAAGCGCTACTTTTTCATTGACCTTACAAGTAATACACCAGTCGGCCGTCATATTAACGAACACTGCTTCGCCATTATCAAGCGCCCGCTGTAGTCGCTCTGGACTGAACTGCTGCGCATAGCCTTCAGCATCAGTCATATTATCTAAAACGATCTCATCACGTTCTATGCTCGCTGCATAGAGAGCAATAACAATGGCCGAAACTAAACTCAATACAGCAATAGCGCGAGCAATAAAAGCTCGATCGCTAGACAGTGTCAAACGCCAAACCCAAAGAGCCAAGGCCATGAGTACAAGACCGACCAGTAACAAGGCGACAGCATCACCCCCCGTCTGACGAGAAAATACCCACAGTAACCAAATGACCGTTAAGTAAATAGGAAAGGCTAAAAACTCTTTTAAGCGCACCATCCAATTACCCGGCTTAGGTAAGGCGTTAGCTAAAAACGGAATAAACGCAATCAGCAAAAACGGTAACGCTAACCCTAGCCCCATTGCCGCAAAAATGAGTAATGCCACCAATGCTGACTGTCCAAGTGCAAAGCCCATGGCTGTACCCATAAAGGGTGCCGTACACGGCGTAGCAACTACGGTTGCTAATACACCGGTGAAGAATGAGCCACGCCAGTCACTACTAGCGCGCTGCTTATCGCTTAATCCTGACCCTAAGTTCTGCAATGACGAACCTAATTCAATAAAGCCGGATAGCGATAAGCCTAAAACAAATAATAAATACACTAAAAACGCAATAAACCAAGGAGACTGTAACTGAAAGCCCCAACCAATTTGCTCACCGGCCAATCGGAGTGCAATTAGTATTCCAGCAATACATAAAAAACTGAGAATGACACCGGCTGTATAAGCAATACCATGACGCTTGCGCTCTATTGAACTGTGATTACCGCTTTCAACTAAGCTCACTATTTTTAAAGACAACACGGGAAAAACACAGGGCATCGCATTAAGAATCAAACCACCAGCTAAGGCTAATAAAATTGCATAGAGTAGACTTATTGGTGTTGATGAATTGACGGGAGATGTAATACTCTGATCAGGTTGATCATTTAAAGGCGCAGCGACTTGTCTCGCCACAAACTCGAAGGCCTGATCGCCATCATTCTTACCCGCTGTCACTAGTAAAACGGAAAGTAACTGTGGCGTATCCTCTAGGTAATGATCCTTTTTAGCCTTTATATGCAGCATGCCATTATCAATCTGAACTCGAGGCTGATCGAAATTATCAACAATGGATGCATTACCAATAAAAACTTGTGGTGATCGTTGCAAGGCAGGCAATTTATCTAGGGCAACAAAAATATCGACATGCTCTGCCACAGAGTAACTGGCATCAGTGCCGTAAACTAAGCGTGGAATTTTGCTGCTCGCTTGATCAAATAACGAATGAGTCGGATCATCATCTGGCGCAGCACTGAGTATAGGTAACGTTAATTGCAGTTCAGCACTATCCGGAATACAGACATCTTTGCAGACCAACCATTTTGCAGTGACTGACAATACCGCTTCGCCTTTATCATTCAACGCGGCAGGATCAATTGATGCTGGAATCAAAAGGCTAACAGGCAACCACGTCTCACCGTGATAACCAAAATTGATAGCACCTTCATAATCAATACGCTCGGGAATGGGCCACTCAATATCCCCTGCCTTAAATCGCTCGGGCAACTGCCAAGCTAAACGCGTTGGCAATCCTGTATCGCCTGGATTTTTCCAATAGGTATGCCACCCATCCTCTGGCAATAATCGCAGCGCTAATGATGCTGCTTCGCCAGCAATAAGGTAATTGCGCTCGCTCACCAAGCTGACTTTAATATGCGCGCCTGACACCTCATCACTAAACGCCGGTAAACTGGCCATAACATGAGTTGTAAATAACAAGGAGGTCATCAAACAAAGCAGACCCCATACGGAAATCAATCTACGGCGGAGTGAGAACAAAAGGCTGTGCGCTAAGAAGTCTTGCAACATACTCAATACTCAAAGATGAAAATAATGGTTTTTGGCCAAACGCCTATCAAATAGTAAGTTAATTCAATAGTTTACGCTGCAAACTGGGTTCAATTTGGCAAAAATGACCAACATTGATCCATACTAGCATTACGAAAGAGACAAAACTGCTTTCACGTCTGGACTGGTTAAATGATAAGCAATAAAATTGTCTTATATCCCATTGATTTTACACCAACACGCCCCAATATAATGCATTGATGAGAGTCAAAAATATTTGACTCTATTTTCTTTTAAAGGGGATATTTTTCATCAAATTGTTAGTCCTAAATAACATTATTAGCATTGCGTTTGCATCGGTAATGAGTATGATATTACTGTATTAGCGCGACTTAACTTAGACTGCGCAAAACCGTTTCATGTTTCTCAAGTTTTACTCTTTATCAAATTGAATAGATCAACACTCAGGAGTGTTCGCCATGCAGGATAAACTTTTTAGTACACAGGCCACCAGTACCGGATCTGCTACCGGTTCTGCTATAGAAACGAACAAGGTACTTCGCAATACCTATATGTTGCTTTCAATGACATTAATGTTCAGTGCTATTACTGCTGCCACTACTATGGCAATGGGTATTGGTCATGGCACATCATTAATGATGTCATTAGGCGCTCTTGGTTTAATCTTTTTCGCTTTACCGCGCACACAAAATTCTGCTTCTGGCATTTGGGTTGTCTTTGCTTTTACCGGTTTAATCGGTGGCTCATTAGGTCCCATGCTTAATCACTATATGGCAATGGCCAACGGTGGCGCTTTAATTATGCAAGCACTGGGCGGCACAGCCTTAGTGTTTTTTGGCTTGTCAGGCTATGTTCTTACCACCAAAAAAGACTTCTCTTTTATGGGTGGTTTTTTAATGGTGGGCTTGCTCGTTGCTATCGTAGGTATGATTGCTAATATCTTCTTACAGATTCCCGCTATGTCACTAGCTATTTCTGCTGGCATTGTATTAATCATGTCAGGTTTTATCTTGTTTGATACTAGCCGCATTATCAATGGCGGAGAAACTAACTATATTCGTGCAACTGTTTCACTGTACTTAAACATCGTTAATTTATTTACTTCTATTCTGCACCTATTAGGCGCAATGGACGATTAATTAACAAATCATTTAAAAAGCCCCGCCACTGCGGGGCTTTTTTTTTGGCAGAAGATAGACAAAATTTAAAACTATAAATGGCACTTATGAGTAACACTAACGAACATGCTTTCGCTCAATTTATTCGCACTATCGGCAAAGGTAAAACAGGCCGACGCTCGCTGACGCAACAAGAAGCTCAAATAGCGATGCAAATGATTTTGGCCGATAAAATTGAGCCTCTGCAACTTGGCGCTTTTTTAATGGTACTAAGGGTTAAAGAAGAATCGGCTGAAGAAATTGCCGGCTTTGTTCTCGCTTGTAGGGAATATATTCATCAGAATAAACCAGAGATTATAAAACCCGATTTGGACTGGTCTTCGTATGCCGGCAAAAAGCGACAGCCACCGTGGTTTTTATTATCGGCTTTGCTGCTTGCACAATCAGGCTATCGTGTATTTATGCACGGAGCTAGCGGCCATACGGCAAACCGCCTTTATAGCGAAGATGTTCTGCAACAACTTAATATTGATATTGCAACTGACTGGCAGCAATGCGAGCAGCAATTAAATGGCCAGAACTTTAGCTTTATGCCTATTAAAAGCCTGTGTAAGCCGCTGCACGATATTATTGAGTTAAGACCATTGCTTGGCTTGCGCTCACCAGTACACACACTAGCGCGGCTACTGAACCCGCTTGGCGCAGATACCACCTTACAAAGTGTTTTCCACCCCTCCTACACCGATACCCATCATCATGCGGCACAATTATTAGCACAGAAAAATGCTGCTGTATTTAAAGGTGAAGGTGGAGAAGTCGAATATAGACCACAAGCCGATATTCTTGTAAAAGGATTATCCAACGGTGAAGGCGAACAATATACCATCCCCCGTCAAGCAGAAGCACCCAGCGACTCTGATGTAAGTGCTCAATGCTTATTGGATTTATGGCAAGAAAAAAAGACTAACGCACATGGCTTAAAGGCCGTGTTAGGTACCACTGCCATCGCTTTAAAAACAATGGGGATAGAAAAAGAGATTAATGATGCCCAGCAACTTGCCGAGCAATTATGGAATAAGCGAAACAGCCAGCTTATCTAATCAAATGTCTTATCAAGTATCTTCTTATTAAGTATCTTCTTATTAAGTATCTTCGTAACCATTAGGATTACCAGACTGCCAACGCCAGCTATCACGGGTCATGTCTTCAATGCCTAATTCAGCCTGCCAATTCAGTTCAGCTTTTGCTAGAGAGGCATCGGCATAACAGATAGCCGCATCACCAGGTCGGCGATCGACGAGGCTGTATGGAATCTCACAACCCGATGCTTTTTCAAACGCTTTAACCATATCTAAAACTGAGTATCCGATACCGGTACCGAGATTATAGGGAACCACACCCGGCTTGCTTTGTAATTTCTCAAGCGCGCACAAATGCCCTTTCGCTAAATCAACCACATGAATATAGTCACGCACACCGGTGCCGTCATGCGTTGCATAATCACTACCAAACACTGACAGTGAAGCCAATTTTTTTACTGCTACTTGAGTAATGTAAGGCATTAAATTATTGGGGATATCTTTAGGGTCTTCACCGATTAAACCACTGCAATGCGCGCCCGCTGGATTAAAATAGCGCAGCAAAATTGCATTCCATCGTGGATCAGATGCGCCTACATCACGCAGCATATCTTCAATAAATAATTTACTACGACCATAAGGATTAACCGCTGATAACGGAAAGCTCTCAGTAATAGGCACACTCGCTGGCTCACCATAAACGGTTGCTGATGAGCTAAATACTAAATGGTATAAATCATGCTGTTGCATAATTTCAAGCAACACCTGCGTACCATAAATATTATTATCATAATATTTTAATGGTTGAGCGACTGACTCACCCACGGCCTTTAAACCTGCAAAGTGAATAACAGCTGAAAAGGCATGCTCAGAAAAAACTGCATTCATCTTATCGCGATCACGAATATCGACTTGATAAAAAGCAATGTCTTTACCGGTAATCGACTTAACGCGTGTTAACGCCTCGGTATTGCTGTTGGATAAATTATCAACAACCACCACTTCGTAACCGGCCTCTAACAATTCAATACACGTGTGGCTACCGATATAGCCGGCACCACCTGTCACTAAAATTTTATTCATAATTCCAAATACTTGTTTTATTCGTTAACAAACATAGCCTAAAGGCGCTTCAACGTAGGAGTGCTCTCTACTTAGCATAGATGATACAGCCAAAACCTGCCGTATATATCGTCAAAGACAGCTTTTTACCTTTCTTAACCATGCAACAAAAGCCTATATAACCATACAATAGTCATCCTCAGCAATATACGAGCGATACGAAACAAAACCATGAATCAATCTAAACCATCCATACCTTCTATTAATTATGCACCCGATCGATATAAACAGCTTCTGAATGAAAAAACCGAACGTATCACGCAATTGTTAGCCGCATATAAGCCACCAACAGCGACCGTTTTTGCGTCACCTGAAAAGCATTTTCGCATGCGCGCTGAGTTTCGTATTTGGCACGATCGTCAAGGCGAAGATAATGAGTGTTTTTATGTCATGTTTGAACCTGATGCCCCCACTATCCCTATTCGGGTTGACGACTATCCTATTGGCAGCGAGAGCATCACAGCATTAATGCCTGCACTGCTTAAGCATATTAATTTATCAGAGATACTCAAACATAAACTGTTTCAATTAGAATTCTTGAGTACCACTAACGAAGAAGTTCTCGTGAGTTTAATTTATCACCGTCAATTAGATTCGCAGTGGGAAAAAGAAGCGCATCAATTAGAAGAGAAATTCAATATTTGCGTCATAGGTCGCGCTAGAAAACAGCGCCTCGTTATCTCTCGCGACTATGTTGTCGAAACGTTAGTTATCAACTCGACACCCTTTAGCTACCACCAACAAGAGAATAGTTTCACTCAACCTAATGCCGCCATTAACTGCAAAATGATTGAGTGGGTCACATCTCACTTTACCAACCATAAACATCAAGATTTTTTAGAGCTCTATTGTGGTAATGGCAATTTCACTATTCCGCTATCTAAACAGTTCAATAAAGTGCTGGCTACTGAGATTTCAAAATCGAGCATCCGTCTTGCTAAACAAAACTGCCTACTCAATGATGTTGATAATATCGAGTTTATTCGCTTAAGCAGTGATGAAACTGCATCTGCATTAAAGCACGAGCGTGAATTTAGACGACTCAAACATATCGACATTGATAGTTATGCATTTTCGACGGTACTCGTTGATCCACCACGAGCCGGCTTAGATGATGCCACGCTTAAATTAGTTGCTGGCTTCGAGAATATTATCTATATTTCTTGTAACCCGAATACGCTAGCTGAAAACTTAGAAACACTTTATAAGACGCATAGTATCCAGCACTTTGCATTGTTCGATCAGTTTCCTTATACCGATCACTGTGAATGTGGCATGATATTACAACGCAGACTATCCAACGAGGACTCAGACCATGTCTAACGAGCAATTAAATGATGCAGAGATTCATGAGCAAACAGCACAGCTAGCGCTTTGGACACTGCAAGAAAAAATGCTTTACCGACAATTTGTTTTTAAAGACTTTGTAGCAGCATTTGATTTTATGACCAAAGTGGCTGACTTAGCCGAGCAAGCCAACCATCATCCAAATTGGAGTAACGTTTATAATAAGGTCGACATCGCCTTAACAACGCACGAATTCAATAGCGTTAGTCAGCGAGACTTTGATTTAGCAAAAAAAATTGATCAATTATGAATGCAGATGAGTTAGCGGAAATCCTTTAAACGTGTTTTTATAAAAGCACTTTCTATAATTCCAATTTTTATAACAGTACTTTTCTATAAAACCAATGCCTGCATCTTCTGCCCTACCGATTCACGCTTATTATCAAGCCGCTGGATTTCAGCTTCAGAAAGAACAAGCTCATTGAATACACCCTGATTAGCAATCGCATCAACAAATTTAACTGGCTCACCACTCGCCAATGAAATGTCTGCCAGCAAACGAGCAGCATTGACCACTGCAATATCTAAACTCTTGCGATGAGAAAAATGATATTCATCAATATGCTGAATGGTCGTCACTACCGATTCAGGTAAATCCCAGCAGTTAGCCAGATTAATGCCTATCGTCTTTTGATATTTTTCAATCAACATCAATAAACTATCGCGCTCAGGCAATTCATCCTCATCCAATATCTCATTAATCGTATGAAGCGCTACAGGTTTGCCAATTTGATGCAGTAAAGCTGCAAGAAAAACCACTTCGGCGTTTACATGACAAAGACGTGCAATTTCTTTTGACCACAACGCACAGAGTAGCGAGTGCTGCCATATATAAGTAGTTATCTCACGAGTGATTGGATCCGATTTAAAGACGCTTTGACCAACCGTCATGGTCAATGCCATCTGGCTAATATTCTTTAAACCTAATTTAGTAATGGCTTGCTGTAATGTTTGAATTTTTCCATAGCTACTAAACGCCGCCGAATTAGCAACTTTCATTACATAACTTGTCAATGATTGATCGTTTTGAATAAGCGCGGCCAAGCCATTTGCATCTGAATCATCATCTTGAGTGAGTTCTAGTACTCGGACACCAACAGCGGGAAGCACAGGCAAATCCAAATCACCACTATCAATCCGTTTTTTCAATTGTTGCTCTAGATCAGCCATCATTAGCCTCATAGCATTGAAGATAAGATTACTATTGTAGTAGATAAAAATTGGCGTAGTGGTCAGGCAGGGTTCAGTAAAAGTAAAATTAATTCACTGAGCGTTAGTTCACTAGATAAAATAAATGAGAAGGAGCAGAAAAGGACTAAAGAGGAAAAAGCTGACTAGCCACCAACACAGGTAGCGCAGTCTGCTGTAATCAATGTACCGACATGGCTTCGACGATTAGGTCTTGGTTGTTGATCATGATCCGACATAGCGCGATACATTTTATTTTCTAATGCAATCACTTTTCTTTCGTGCTGATAAGGATACATAGCACCACTCATACCACCACTTCGAATAAACTCATCAGTCTCTGTCAACGTTAACTTAGCATGCAATAACTCATGTAATAAGGCATCAACAGGGCTTGCTGTGCAGTGTCTCGCATCAATCTCACAAGCCTCATGCGATTTTAAAATCGCAGCTGCTCGTGTATCAAAATAAATTCTTACTGAGTTAACATCAAAGTTGCTTCCTCTCACATCAGAGCGGAACTCACCAAATTTATGATGTAAAGTCCAAGGCTGTTTGCGAACACTCATTAAGAGTTCATAAGCCTGTGGTCGCGCAGCAATATACTGAGCCATTTCATCAATATCATCAGCAAGGTAACCGGGATCACGTTTATTTTTAATCCACTTTTTACCCAATACCTTTAATACTGATTGATATCTCTCAGGCGAAAATTCATTAGTTGTGATGGCATCCGTATGTTGATGCAAATGATCGTCATCATCAGCATGATCATGTTCATCTAAGTCTAAGGGCTCACCTTCATGCACAAAATAATCCGTCGAGGATGAAAATAATCCTAAAGGACGAACAATGGTTGAATCGTTAAAATTACTCGCCGCAAAAGCCGTTCGGCTGCCACTCGCTCCACTGCTTGTCCCAAACTCAGAGGCCATTACTGAAGCGTTATGCAAAAGGAAAGAAGATGCCGCCAATCGAATAGAGGCAATAACAACACGCTGACGTCGATCATGCTCAACTTGATGGGCAACTTTACGACGATCTTCTAAAAGGTGCCAACCGGCTTGGCTTGCAACTTGTTCTAAATAAACAAAGCTTTCAGGGTTGCTTGCCCTAAAGTCAGCATGATAAATCATGGTCTGCTGACCCTGAACAATACATAGCTTCACCGCATTTTCTCTGCGATAAAACATCATATCCGAGGTGAAAAAAGCGATATTCATATCCATTAAAGCGTCAAACTGGGGTGAACGCAGTAAACGACGCGCCGCATCAGTTAATGAGCAACTTACTCGACAGGTATTCACCTGAGCATTGAGCCACGCGGTCATAGCGGCAATGGCTTTGCCGGTATAACTTATGATTTTAGCTCTGTAAGATGCTGATTTTGTTTGCATTTTATTTTTAACCCACAGGGTTCGATAAATACTTTTTGTTGTTGGTTTCTTATAGAGTAGTTGAGAAAAGTGGTAATACAACCAATTTATCCCGTTTTTTACGTCCTTTAACAAACCCATGCCTTAATAAGCAAAAAACCCAGCAAAAGCTGGGTTTTTTCACGCACTTTAAAAATAAGCATTATCTTTTAAGTTCTATATGCGCACGTCGGTTAAACGCACGATTCTCGGCAGAATCATTTAGACGAGCAGGAAGCGACTCACCAAAAGCATGTATTTCAAATATATCAGCAGCAACGCCCTGACCTTGCATATAGTCCGCCGCTGCGATTGCACGCTTCTTGGAGAGCTTGAGGTTATAAGCTATCGATGCATGATCATCGGTATGGCCTGAAACAACGACCTTATCAAAGCGATCGGAATCAACTACATAAGCAGAAACTCGATCCAGTCGGTTCGCTGAAGCGGCAGTGATTGAATGGCTATCACTATCAAAATGGATCAAGCTTGAAATTAACTGCTGTAGCTCAGGGTCTTCACAATCTTCCGCGGCACTAATATCTCGCTCTTGCGAATAACCACAAGGTAAATTCAAAGTATCATCATCAGAGACTAAGCCCAGTGAAGCACTGCTGTTTGTATTAAGATCTGGCGTCGGCGAATTAGGCGCTAAAATAGAAGGCCCCAGACCAAGAAATAGATCTTCTGGATCAACCGGATCTATTGGGTCAATAACCACTGGTGGTATATCAGCTTCGTTAATTTCAGAAATACGTGTCCAACTGGCAATAAAATCACTTGAACCATCTTGAATAGTGCCTTGCGGATTAAACACGCCATTAATCGTATCACCGTCGGCGTTACCATCAATTCGATTCGAAACATTACCACCCGTCATATTAAAAGTATCAAAACCACCTAGACCTTTAAGCACTTCAACGGAACCAGCAATAGTGAAGGTATCACTAGCTGCGCCACCAATGATTGTGCCAATAGCGGCACCCTCAAGTAACTCAATACTGTTTTGAACTTGTGATGTTGATTGAAGGTATTGAACGTTAGTAAACGTTACCGCACCTGTATTTTCCCAAGCACTTGAACCAATACCACTATAACTAGCTGTGCCCTCGTTAAGGCCTGTCACTTGATAATTAGCTAAACCATAAACACGGTTCACATCACCAACGCCAGTAATCGACAAGCTCGACATCGCCGCAGTCAAATTTTCAAATATCTCAAAGCGCCCTTCTAAATCAGAAGCACCATCGCCAATAGTCGCAGATACCGTACCGGTACCAACATCGACATTACCCGCTAAAAGAATTCTACCCGCACTAGCATCAATACTGCCATTAGTCGCCGAAGCATCTAAGCTGCCCGATGATGCTATTTTACCGCCCGTGCCAGTCAACCGAATAACACCTGGTGTTGAAGTATCTATACCTGTAGCGCGAACTATGCCTCTATTATTAATCGCATAACTTTTTGGATCTGTCACAACGGCTTGGATATTGACGTTTCTTGCACTCACTTCAGCATTTCCAGCGACATCAATAACTCCGTCGCCAATATTTGTCTGCAGCGCTTCAGAAATATCAAATTGCATTAAATTATTATTATCAAAACTAACGACAACCTCGTTACCCGATACTAAATTTAAATCGCCGCCAGCAACATCAATATCACCATCAACATTAATATCACCTGACACTAAAGCTATTTGAGCGTCAGCTAAATTAGAGGCAAGCCCGTCGACGGTAATACTCGCGTTAGAACCGCTAGAAGTGAAACGTAAATTACCACTGGTAAAATCATTACCATCTATAGCATGTGTACTGGCAACTAAACTCGCTAAATCAACCTGTGCACCCGAACCAAAAACCATACCATTTTGATTCACTAAAAATACGCGCACGTTACCATTCAACAAACCATTAAGACTGCTGGCATTACCACTAACGTCTCTAGCTAATACTGACCAATTAGCTGTGCCAGAATTATGGTTAAACGATAGCGTTTCGCCGCTAGCAACATTGATTCCAGCACCCGAAAATTCTACAACGCGGTTATCTTGCGAAATCGTCAAGGTACCTTGAGCGCCATTAAGGTTGTAATTCGAATTACCATTAATTGCATTAAAGTCTGATGACTGTGGAAGCGCCAATGTATTTTGAACTAGCGCAGCAGTAGTTAGCATCGCAATCGTTTTTGCGAGGAGAGTGTTTCTTTTAAATGTTCTCGAAAGTTTGCTCATATCATACCTACTTGGACTGGTGACAAATGAATGACGAATACAACCCAATAAAATTATTTAAATGAATCAAATATGTGAACCGACAGCCATAATTTATATTATTAAATACTAAGCTCTGTATAAGAGGTTCAGCCTAAAAATAATTGGTTTATTTTTCAGACACTTACAAAATTATCTTTTATTTTTGGTTAAATTATAACCAATTTAAAACCCTGCCGACAACCTAAAAAATATTTATTTCTCTTATTCCAATTAAACAGACAAACAACCGCTTTTATAAGTTCAAACCAAAGCTCAACCAATACTGAATATCTTCACCATTTAAGGCTTCAGAGCCATCAAACGGCTTTGCTGCTGATAATCGAGTAAATCCACCAAAGTCAGGAAAAGTCAGTTCGGCTTCAACACCCCAACCGGCAATATCAATAGTGCTTGTCGGGCCGCCACTGCCGTCTTTTAATTTACCCCAGCCATAATCGGCAAATAACGACAGCGATAAAATATCACTCCAACCATATTCACCGTAGGCAATACCGTCAGAGAACACACCACCATTAATCACCCAAGCAAGGCTGGTGAATACAGCTGTATCTCTTACATATTCAGCAACGGGATAAGCTCTCACTGTGTAAGGGCCGCCTAGACTCATTCGCTCTAACGATGATAATAAGTCATCCGAGTACTGGCCATTAAAGTGAAACAGTAATGAATTGTTTCGAACCACAGATTGCAATCGACTGTAGCTAGCACTTATTTTATTAAACTGTCCGGGTAATGTTTGCTCGCCATTAACGATACCAAGGCTCTCGCCATTACCCTGTCCGTCCATTGAACCAAGAAGGCCATTAAAACCATGGGAAAAGGTTAATGAGGCTCGATGAACGCCTCTAAATCGTGTATCCAAAGCATCAGCAACAACGGTCGCTTCAAAGACAGTGAGTCGATCAACACCTTGTTCAACATTGAACGTGGTGAAATCAACATTTGAACGCTTCAGTGCCAGACCAATACGTGTTGCAAGATTGATATTGCGTTGTCGTACCCATTGCGAGCGCAGGAATATTTCACCCATCTCAGTATCGCCTTCAATACCTAATACTAAGACCGCTTCATCTTCAACATCGTAACTCGTCTTACTAAAACCTAAGCCAAGGGTATGAACCAAATCAGGGTGAGTAATTTCATAAGCCAGCCGAGCATTACGTAAATCACCAGGACTAAAGGTCTTGAGCGCATCCACTGATAATTGATCGATATGACCGGTCACATTATTAACTTTAACGCCTAGCAATAAACGTGCATCACCTGTCGATTCAACACCTAAATTATCCGCCTGAGCAAAATAACTGACCGGGGCTTCCTCAACGGCCTTAACCGTTAATCGGGTTTCACCCAGAGCATTGCCAGGTTTAAATACCGCAGCTGCAGTAAAGCCAGGCATATCACTTAGACGAAGAATAGTGCTTTCAACAAAATCAACTTTAACGGCATCACCAATAGCGCTCTCAAAAGGCTGCTGAATGGTGGTCTTGTTATATAGAACGTTAGCTTCGCTATCGACAGCGCCGAACTTGCCGACAAATACGCGAATCAATACCGCACCACTTTCAATTTCTTGAGCAGGCACAATAGCCTTTGCCAATAATAAACCAGAGCCTCTAAGCTGCTCTGTTAGTAAAAAAGCAACATCATCAAGCTGCGTTAAACTTAATGCATTACCTGAATCTTGAAGATAGTCACTGACCAGACTAGTCGCGCTGGCTGACAGCTCGCTAGAAACTAACTGCGGCTCATCGTAGGTAATCACAAATTTTTGAACACTGATAACAGGACCGTTATCGTCGCTATCGGGACGAGCAGCAACCGAAGGAACTGTCACGATATTATCATCGACAATATCGGGTAGCATAGGAAGTTCTCGCTCGGGCTCTAGTGCGCCCGGCGATAAATTTTGAGCGAAAACATTGACTTGAAATGAACCGACTAATAACGTGATAACGCTAAAAAACATCCGTATATTAATCATTTTGGTATAAACCTGCATTACTTATTGTTCCATTTAAAAATGGTTGTGATAAATCTATACACAACCACGACTATTTATCATTGAAGTTTCCGCCTACGAAGTGTCAGCGCAACTACTGCCGATCCGTATAATACTAGACTTCCAGGCAGTGGTACCACCGTTGCAGAAGAATCAATATCAATGTCAAACGAATCAACAATATAAGAACCATTAAAACTCGTCACTGCAAGGTCGGTTAAATCACCTAAATAGTTTGCAAAAATCGCATTCGTTTCTTGCTCATCACCATTCTGATCATCAAATACTCGATTAAAACCTAATATTCTATCGGTGTGACAGCCCTCACCATCATCGGGTAGCGCATAGCCGCAGACCGCCACAGGTGACACTTCAATATTAATATCTTGGAACACAACATCATTTGAAGACAAATCCACAGCCTGATTATTAATCGTTAAAGCCTGATCGTTAGTACTAAAAATAAATATCGAATTTAAATCAATATTATCATCAACGCTAACATCCCACGACAATGATTCAGCCGCTGATAATACTAACGAGACATCGCCTGTTGTACCTGCCTGCCCACTACCATTATCAGGATTAAGATTATTTAAATTAACCTCAACCGTATTCTGCAAACCATTGGAAGGAAGAAAATCATTATTTTGATGCAAGCCTAAGTAGATAAGCTCTTCACCATCATTTTCTTCAGGAGTGACCAATCCTAAAGTCTCCCTATACTGCTGAACAGCCTCGGCCTTAACAAAGTTTTTAAATACGTTATGACTTTGGCTGCTAAATAAATAACTTTCTCCACCACCAACTGCCGGTGTCGTCATCGTTACATGCGCAGCGTTAGCCGACATAGAAGCCATTACAGCCATTATTAATGCAAATATTTTATTCACAAAGAAATCCCTCATTCTCTTCGATTGAGGACGAATTCAAAGTAACTTTATCGGAAGGAAAACAAGACGCACTGATGCCATAGGAAAAAGGCGTTATGCGGATTACACAGCTAAATTTTGGGGGAGGAATTTAACTAGTTGCCCTATTTTACTTTCGACAAACTGAATGAACCAGTCCTGCCATTAATTAAAATAGGGGCCAAGGGAGTTACATAATACCGCTAGCAAGCATAAAGTCAATTGATTATTTAATGGTCAGTCGTTATGGGCGAATTGGGTCGACTCGAGAGAACCTTTCTAAGTCATTGTTTTATAATAACTAAATCACACCTAATGTATATTCTAGACAAGGCAATTTAGAGAAAATTAATTGCAAAAACTGATTTTACGTTGTGTATAGGTATCTCAGCATCACTTATCAGTACCTCAAAACAACTGAATTGAGATACCTCAATGGCGAGCCAGTCACCTCATTTACTCAAAAAAGCACAATACTAAGTCATTAAACTCATCAGGTTTTTCAGCATGCAACCAATGGCCCGCACCTGCAATCTCCTTAAAAGAACTGTTAGGAAACAGCACTCGACTTACCGCTTCGTACTTAGCTTGAATATAGTTAGAGCGTTCACCGCCAATAAATAACACCGGGCTTTCAAAGGCATGATGATCACCATCTAATGACAAGCCCTGCCTAAGCTCTGCATAGTTTTGAATAATGGCAGGTAAGTTCATGCGCCAGCGAAACCCCTCATCATGCTTATCTAAGTTTTGCATCAGAAACAAGCTAACGGCTTTATCATCGATTGATGCCTCAATAAGCTGCTGCACCGCTGCCCTACTGACAGCTTGCTGGACATCAATATCGCCCAGCGTTTCTAGAATCTCATCATGTTTAGCTGGGTAAGTAACTGGAGCAATATCAGCGACAATTAATTTGTTCACCCTTTGCGGATAGCGAAGCGCAATACTCATCGCCACCTTTCCACCTAGGGAGTGTCCAAGTAAATTCACGGCATCTAACTCAAGGCGATCAAACATAGCCACCACATGATCAGCCATCGAAGTGATTGTCATCTCATCAACATGGGGTGAACGACCATGATTCGGTAAGTCGAAAGAGAAAACCGCAAACTGATCAGACAATGCACGCGAGATCGTACCTAAATTGCGCCCCATACCAAAAAGACCATGAAGCAACACAACGGGCGGTTTACCATTTTCACTATTCGATTCACCGCTTCGAATCACATTTAAATCTAAATCAATACTCTCTAGCATCTTAATACCGTGCCTGTTGTGGGATAGTTATGTGATAGTTGTGTGCTAAATAAAGGCTAAACGTAGGTTAAACTTTTACATAATTAAAATTATACAGGCTAAACCACGATAACCAGCACTGTTATTACCCAACGCAATTGGTAGAATAGCAAAACGTTTATTAAGTAAGCTCGTTATACTTCTTCTAGTCTAGGATTTTATCTATGAAGCCATCCACCTTGAACCCTTTCAATAAAATCCAAGCTACTTTAAGCCCTCATTTGCGAGCAAGCCTGCGAGGATTATTGATACTCTTAATAGGGCTGCTTCTTTCCGCCTGCCAAAGCACCTCATTTAATGATACCGCCTACCCCTACACCATCAACACTGAAAAGTTAGAAGCCGAAAGCATCAACAAACTTATCATTGCCCACGTTAACTTTGGCGCGCCAGCTAAACATTATTTAAGAGATTATGAAAAAACTATCGACAAAAAAGTGATCGCTCAATTGGAATCGGGTGGTTATAGCGTTGAAAGCAATACACTATTTAGAAAGGCATGGCGCGATGCAGTAAGAAAATACGGCGAACCCTTTAGTCCTATCACATCCCAAATTAACCCCAGAGCATTTCAACGTGTCGTTTACACCGCATTAAATACTCTAAAAGAACAGGCCGATATTCAAGCGGTGGTTTTTACCGATTTAGTAGAGCGCCAAGTCGTCTTTGGCAGCCATATTAATCGCAGCGCAAAATGGGACGGCGTATTACGAAAACCAAAAATTAAAGGCGCAGGAACCGGGGTTTCACAAGGCTTCGACTGGTCGCAAACAGTTCCCGCCGCATCGCTTTCAGTGACTATTTATCATGTCGATGGGCAGCGTTTATTTCAAAGCGTTGGCGGTCTAGAAATTACACGACAGCTCGACCCCAATAAAGGCAGTAATGGCCGATTTGTCCGACGGGATAAATTATTTACTGGCCACTCGAATGTACGACAAGGCGTTAATCTTGCTTTGCACCCTCTCGTTAAAATGAAAGGCTACCCAGAAAAAGACTAATTCAAAAAAATGGTTGGTATAAAAAAGATTAACCCGCTAAATAACTTAGGATACGAGAGATTTCACACAGTGGCCGACCGCTTTGTTCGGCCCAAGCCACAAAGGCTTTTTGCACTTCAAGCATCGCCGTCTTTGACTTAGGCTCGCGATCAACAACGCCCAAACCCACCAACACCGCAACAGTATCGTTAGTTAATAAAAACGTATCCACACCGGCCATCCGTAAAAAGCGAGAACCTGAGTGACCACCTAAATGCGCACCTCGCTTTTTTAAATCTAACCACAAACTGACAATATCATCAGAAGGCCAATCAGCTAACCACTGACCAAAGCTGCCGTGCGACTGCTCAACGTCACAAACCAATACCGCATTAGTGCGAATCGACTTTATCTTTCCCCAGTGTCGAATAATTCCCTCTGCTTGCAGAATACCCTCTAAGCCTTCATCACTGAGTGCTGCTAATGCGCGAGGATTAAAACCATAACAAGCGCGCTCAAAAGCCGGCCATTTTTTATCGACCATTTTATGCTGCAGACCAGAACGAAAAACTCGACGCGATATTAGCGACAAATACTCTGCGTCAGAACGCGCAATTAATTGCTTTCGAGTAGCCAAACTGGGTAGCTGTGATTCAAGATCGCGCGCTGATGCAAACCGTTTAAGCGCTTGTGTATAAATCCAATCAAAATCTCGAGGCGGAAATTTTTTTGTCATACTTATTCTCTTAATCCAAACGCTTACTTTTCGCTATTTTCACTACTCTCTGCATCAGAAAAGTCCAATGATGCCGAATTAATACAATAACGCATCCCCGTTGGCGCAGGGCCATCACTAAATACATGGCCCAAATGAGCATCGCAACGAGCACAAGTCACCTCGATGCGCTGCATACCATGCGAACTATCGACATGTTCAGCCACCACACCATCGGCACCCGGCTGGTAAAAACTTGGCCAGCCAGAACCTGAATCATATTTATTATCGGCATCAAACAACACCGCCTGACAGCATTTACACAGGTACTTTCCTGCTGCCTTCATATCGTTATATTTACCCGTAAAAGCTCGTTCAGTGCCCTTTTGTCGAGTAATCTGATACTCCTCAGCCGACAGCTGCTCGCGCCATTGGGTATCCGTTTTAATTACTTTTGTCATATTTCACTCGTTAAGATCAAGGTCTACGTGTTCATAGCATGGGTTTATGTAGATATTACATCGCCAGCCATCGCAAGGTAAGTCTATAATCCTTATAAGTTAAACGAAAATAAATTGATTTTATCGCTAGCCCTTTCAATATGGCTATCGACAGATAAGAGACTGACTGATGTCCAGTATTTCAAAATCCAGTAAGTTACAAGATGTCTGTTATGACATTCGTGGACCCGTGCTGCGCGAGGCCACTCGCCTCGAAGATGAAGGTCACCGCATACTTAAACTCAATATCGGTAATCCAGCCGCCTTTGGCATGCTTACGCCTGATGAAATACTACAAGATGTGATCCGCAACCTTCCCGATGCTCAGGGTTACTGTGACTCAAAGGGACTCTATTCAGCGCGCAAAGCCATTATGCAAGACTGTCAATTACGTGGCGTTGAAGGTGTTGAAGTCGATGATATCTACTTGGGCAACGGTGTCAGCGAACTGATTGTCATGGCCATGCAAGGCCTTCTCAATAATGGCGATGAAGTACTCATCCCCGCCCCCGATTATCCCTTGTGGACTGCAGCCGTCACATTGTGCGGAGGCAAGCCGGTACATTATGTCTGTGACGAGCAAGCCGACTGGCAACCCGATATCGAAGATATCAAAAGTAAAATTACCGACCGTACCCGCGCGATAGTTGTTATTAATCCTAACAATCCAACTGGTGCCGTCTACGAAAAAGAAACCCTAGAGCAACTCGCGCAAGTTGCAAGGGACCATAAATTAGTCGTCTGTGCTGATGAGATCTATGATCGCATCCTCTACGATGGCACCGTCCATACCCCCTTTGCTACCGTAGCGCATGATTTACTCTGCCTATCATTTAATGGCTTATCTAAATCCTACCGCCTAGCAGGCTTCCGTTCAGGCTGGATGATATTAACTGGCCGCAAAGAAGACACTAAAGACTTTATTGAAGGCTTAGATATTTTAGCGTCCATGCGACTGTGCGCTAATGTACCTGCGCAGTTTGCTATCCAAACAGCACTCGGTGGTTATCAAAGTATTAACGACCTAGTACTACCGACAGGAAGACTAGGCGCACAACGTGATGTCGCCTACAACAAGCTTATTGAAATTCCGGGAGTAAGCTGCGTCAAACCAAAGGGTGCTATTTATATGTTCCCTAAACTCGACGAGAAAATGTATCCGATTGTCGATGATGAAAAATTCATCTTAGACTTATTGTTAGAACAAAAAATGTTGTTAGTTCAAGGCTCAGCATTTAATTTACAAAGTAAAAATCATTTAAGAATAGTCTTCTTGCCAGAGCAATTCGTATTAGGCGATGCTATTGACCGGTTGGCAAAATTCTTGGAAGACCGTAGAAAATAATGAGATAAGTGCTTTTAGAAAAGCACTAAATAGGTTGCTTACGGTCTTGATCATCAACGTTAACAAACGTCATATTGGTTGAAAATAACACCCGCTCAGGGTCACTGTCTTTCACCTGGCCAAACACGCTAATTCGATAAGTGACTGAAGTCTTACCTAAGCGCTCCTGCTCTGCCCTAAATAACAACACTTCACCTTTTTCGATACGATAGCGAAACTCAACATTATCCATCGCAACAGTGACAAAACGTCGGCCAGGAAAATCGACCGTCGCCGTGACATAAGCAATCTCATCAATCCAATTTAATAAATTGCCACCAAAAAGATAGCCGTAATGATTAATATGCTCAGGCAATACCAGCTTGTAATGATCCATAATTTTTAAACGAACCTCACTTAAAGAACCAATTAATCTATTCTTCTTGCAGAAAAGCCATGAACAACATTGCCAATACCGCACCGATTATTTGGCACACAATAAAGGCTGAAATAAATTCAGGATTGATACCCGTAAAACTATCACTAAAGCCACGCGCAATAGTTACCGCTGGATTAGCAAAAGAGGTTGAAGAAGTAAACCAATAACCCGCAGAAATATACAAGCCAACGGCAGGCGCAACGGCTAACAAATGAAGTTTTCTAACGCCTAGTATTGTCACTAGTAAACCAAAGGTTGCAACAACCTCGGATAAATAAATATTAAAACCGCCACGATCATTTTCTGACAATTGAAACAAATCCAAACCGAACATTGCGTGAACCAGCATGACGCCAAACAAACCACCAGCGCATTGAAAAACGATAAAGACGATTAATTGTTTAACACTAATCTCTTTCTTTAGATACATCACCAAACTAACAACGGGGTTAAAGTGCGCACCTGAAATGGCAATAAAAATCCAAATTAAAGCCGTTAAACCCACCCCCGTCGCTATGGTATTAGCCAGCAATATACTTAGCTGGTCCGTAGATAGGCCTTGCGCCATAATCCCAGAACCAATAACGACCATCACTAAAAAACAGGTACCAACAAATTCAGCCAAGCTAGCTCGAAGTAATGCTTTATTCATTAATCAACTCACCGTCACCAACAGATGGCTCCAGTATTCTTATGATATTATTTTTATCGCAAGAGTAGCGCTGCAAGATTTTCGCAGCCACAAAATCTGCTAACTCTAGCGGAGTGAAGGTTTCGCCTGTTTTTTTTACATTGCTCTGATTTTTATATCGCATGCTGACTTTTCGGTTGGTATTGATACTTGCTGTAAACTTCTATTCTTGGTAGGGAACATTATTGTTTACCTGTAACGCTATAATAGCTCCATACAACCATTTTAAATACCTCGATTTTTAGTAAGTTACTGTGAAATTCACCAGAGGAATATTTATATGCTCAACCAAAACAGTGAAATTTGCATAGAAGGATGGTAAAGGGTATCTGCACAGCGCCTCACTATGTCAGTCAGTCATTTTGTCAAATATACAGCTAAACGGCTGTAAACCGTGCAGTTTTGACGGTTTTAACTATAGTAACCTACTGGGTTCGTTGATTTGGTAACGGTGGTTGCGGACGAATAGGTGTGAAGTCTGTTCGTTCAGTGTCTTTTGGTGTCGTCTGCTGTTGCGGTTGTTGTTTGACTATCTTCGTCTTTGGCACAGCTACAGTACGTGTCACTGTCTTTGTTTCTGGTTTTGCCATCTTCTTTGCTAATACTACTACGCTATTGCTTGTGCTCAACATCAATTCAAGTGCTGCCCACTTTGTTTCAGTAGTCACACGTTTGTGCAACATTTTGTGTAACTGTATGAAAAAAGACTAATAAAATCAACGATTGATTTGTTGTTGTGAAAGTAATGTGCAAGTCATTAATTCAATTAAATCAATGACTTACACTAGAAAAACTACTCCCACTCAATGACATCCTGATCATAACCCATTGATTATATTGATATTTTAAAAAGTGTGAAACAGATGGGTCTACATAAAATTTCACACTCAACAATAATACCCTTCGCCAATATGTACAACCATTTTTACTTACACAGTGTGAATATCATGAGTCGTATTTCTGCTTCAGCAAAATAATCAAATAATCCAAATCCTTTTCGCCTTTTAAAATATACTCATACTGCTCTTTATGACTTGTTGCCTTTAATTCAAAAAGACTTTTGGGGTCTTGTAAATCAAATATGACCTTTTGCGATTCAACATCACCTTTAAAATCAATCCTTCTAAGCAAGTGAATTTTAATCTGATTCTTTTGAATGTTTAGATAAATTTTTACTTTATTATTATTGAGAATACTGATGTGGTGTTTTTTAAATCTAAACCCAACATTCTCCCAACCTGACACTCTCTCTTTTAACTCAAAATATAGATCTTTAACTTTTTCACTAGCATTAGTGAGGTGACTATCTTCATCGTAGACTTCAATTTCGTCGGTGACATTTTTAATCACTGTCCCCTTTTCTTTTCCAACACTTTTTATGCTTTCTTTAGAATTTGATGATATTTGATTCAAACAGATTGTGTCATTTGCAAACCTTGATATTTCCCATAACTCAAATGGAACATCCTTAAAGTTTACACTTGTCTTCTGATAGGCACTAAAAGATGTTGAAACAAAGATTATTCTAGATTGTGACCAATCAACCTGATCTCGCTTTAAAGTCTCTTTTAAATTTTCATTAAATTCCAAAACAAAGTCTGACTTGTTATTTAGCATTGTCGAAAGATATGAATAACCCTGGTCTATTACCGAATAAGATTTATCTCTCTTATATTCGATGATTACAAATGAATTTGTCTCTTCATCAAAGCAAAGTGAATCCAACCTAAAATCACCCACTGTAAATTCACTTTTTACCAACCTCAAACCAAATAATTCCTGAGTATTAGTCTCAATAATGGTTTGTATTTCTTTTTCAAGTTTAAATGGCAGTGAATCCAATGGAGTAAGTTGGTTATTTTTAAGTTTAAAAAGTTGATTCATAGATGTCCTCTATTCACACTGCCAAATGGTTGATATAACTTTAACACAGAAATTATTTGATATTCACATGCAAATAAATATCAATATATTTCAAAGAAAAAATTACATAAATAAATATAGAAATAAAATCACACAGGAGTGCAAGATGAGACATACATTAATCAACTTCAATATACCCAACCATCTAAAAAACAATTTGGATATGCTCGTTAAATTCAAGCGGGTCTCAAGAACATCAATTCTTAATAAAATCATTGAAGAATTTTGTCGAACTGAATTAAAACTTATTAAAGAGGATAGACAGATAAACGAATTAATCAGTAGTTATGCAGATAACACATCAACGCCATTCGTTCACAACGATGAACCGATTAATATTCCAATGATTCATGACTATTCACACACAGATGACGATTTCGTAAGACTATGATTACTGAAAATCATCAAATATTGCCAAAAGCACAAATTATTCGACATATCCAAAGTCAAAGAGCGACAAAATGTCATGTATTTGACATTACATCACAGCAGGACAAAAAAAATCTTATAAAGGAAGTTGATGCCTTAATAAGAAGAAACTCGATATCAGTTGTTTTAGTGGAAAATAACTAGTTAATCAAACTTAAAATTCATATTTCACCCAATCTTAAGAGTAAGAAACCACTTACCTTTTGAGATGACTAGCATGCGCTAAATGGTCATATTTTTATGCACTTTTTTTTAAAGATTGTATAAAGAACATATAAAAAAAAATGAATACAAACAAACACATTAAGCATGAGACGAGACGGTGGATTGCCCGTTAATCTTGCTTCATAGATTAACTCCAACGTTTGTCTATTGAACTCACTCATCGGTATTTTCAGGGTTACCCTAGGTTACTTATCGCTATCCATCACATCTCCTTTACGTTTCTTTAACCAATACTTAAGCAATCAAGAGCAGAACTCCTGACGGTATTTACCTAAAGTGACGGAGACTTATCTCAACATCGAGGTCTATAAATCATAAGTATTTATGATCTATTTATGTCCTGAAGTAGGGTGAGGAACGGATACTTAAAGAATCCGCAGATGTCCGATTTGACCGAATCTTAAGTGACTGTATTGACAGCAAACCTCAATCTATATTTTAATTTGGCGAGGTGTTCAGGGAGATCTTTTATGGCGAAATGCAGTGAATGTGGTGGAGACAACGCTAAAAAGTTGTCAGTGATCGAAAAATTAGGTTCAAGTAGTGGTACAGCAACAGGAACAGGCATTGGTGTAACGGGCGGAGGAATTGGAGTAGGAGCACACTCTACACGAACGAGGTCGAAGACGGATGCTGCAAGAGAATCAGAGTTTCACTCTACTGTCGACATAAAACATGGTGTTGTAGGGACCATCGGACCATGGGTCTCGGGCGCCGTACTACTCATCCTTTGGTACAACGGGGAGTTTTGGGCAGGTCTGATCGTAGGATTCGTTATGTTGTTCCTATCCTTTTTTATAGACACTTTCACCGAAAGCGGTCAGAGGGCGTCAGACGAATGGATAAGTGCCTACAGAGAGGAAAAGAATACCTATGCAAAAACCTGGATGTGTTTAGACTGTGGTTATAAGTGGGTAGGAAAGAAATAAGGGTCTGTTCATAGACCCTTTCTAATTAATCGAAACTTCTTATTCATTTTCCGTGTGCGTGAAAACATCAACAATTAAGGTCGCCAGTAACTGCGGCGCAACCATAAACCTCTATCACACATGCCCTTCCAACAGTTTTGAGTGACTCTTTAATACAGAAGTCTGCCCGCTCAGTGATCGATAGATTTTTAATTCTCCTTGTGCAACCGGATCCCATAATTTCACTTCGATCGTAATTAAGTGAACAGTAAGCAAACTCTGGATCTGCACGACAACTCCTTTCGATATTGGATGTCATAGTACTTTTGCAACTATCCATCGCAGAACGTTCATATTGCCTCTGCGCTGCCGCACGTTCCTCTTCGCTAGGACCACAACCACTCAAAAGAATTGTTGCCAGCAGCACCAACCCAAACACTCTTTTCATAAATCACCCCCTGATATTTAAAACCCCGTTACTGATAAACCGAGGTCCTTACAAAAATACGCCTAATGGCATGCTTTGTCTAATAATTTTTAGAGAAGGTATATCTGGAATCGGTCATATATACCTACCCCGCAGAGCGTATTAATGACGAATTTACATCGTATTACAGGAGAAAGTATTTATGGATCAAGAAGTTCTTCAAAATCAAAGGATATTTACTAATAAAACAAGAAAATGATGCTTGGTACTTATGATTTTCAATAGACACGAATTTGTGAAACAAACTGTGAAAGTAGGATTTAAAAACTCAATAAAAACAACTAGTTACAAAAGTGTGAAACAATTTAATAATTTATAACCTATTGATTTTAAACGGTTTTTTTAGATCTGGTCACTCCCACTCAATCGTCGCTGGCGATTTATCGTCTTTTAAGTATATGATATTATTGATATATTTTTTTATTAGATAAAAGTTACCCGAGAGTTGTGCTAACTCTTTTATAACTGCCAAACATTAACTATCTGTAATCTAATTACCGCTAATAGTGTAGTGCTTTTGTATATATACATGTAGAGCATAACATTACGAGCGAAATAAAATGAATCTAAGAGAAACTTATCAAGAATTTTTCAGCAGAGAAGAGTTCACTCATCATATAACGGTCAAGCCATCAAGCTATAACCGACTGACTATTCGACAGCCACTACGAACAATCGAATTCAAACTTAACAAAGCTTTTTTAAATGCTAGATTTGCGAAGAATAAGGCATTTAATGATCAATTCAGTTTCTTTGTCTTTCCTCAGAGTAAGAATGCTGAGTTGCACTTCCATATCTTACTCAGATCGCCTTTGTATCGTATGCGGCATATCAATGAAGCATGCCCTCTCTGCTTCTTTAAAGAGAATGAGAAGCAGCAGAACCAATTTAATACTTGCCCATACTGTACAACCAATAAATTAAACATGCTATTTAAAACACACCTACCACAACTTTACAGACAACATACTGATAACTCATCACCAATATGTATTACGACAATTGAAGAGGCTGAACATTCACTTGGAATCTACGCAACGAGAGAGCAAAAGTTCAGCACTAATGATGAAAACGATTTCTTTACTGTGAAGCCAGAAAAAAATGAGTTACGAGTCAAACAAAAGCACAGAGTGTATTTAAATAATAAACAAATAAAAGAGAACATGAGTAATACTAGATTAATAGCCATCTAATCTAGAAAAATATCGATTTAAATCACACGTTAACATTAACGGATGTATTCGATTTCAAATAAATACTGTGGATACAGTGTGAGAGTGTGCCAGCTCCGAAGTAATTAACGATAAAAATAATTGTCTAGAAGAGAATAAATAAAATATGGTCAACTTCAGTAGAAACATAATAATAAATAGCAATATTATCGACGATAAAGCGATCACAAAAAATGTGATTAATTTAATTAGCCATGTCGATGAACATAACTCAAGTAATATGTCTGAAGTTGAACAGTTGACTAGCCTTAAACACTTAACACGATCATTGATCGATACACTTGACTTAACTCTCACAAAAATATTACAAGATGATATCGAAGCTATAAAAGACAAGTATAGAGTGAAAAAGCTAAAGAATTTATTAACGATAAAAAAAGAAATTAATAAAGAAATACCGAATAAAAATAATGAATTTTCTGCGCTTGTAAAAGCCAACTCCGAAATGAATAAACTTAAGAGGGATCTAAATCAATGAAACAAAGAATATATTTAAGGAATCCACTGCACGTGCGAATCCCCGAAGCCATAGATGAAATGCTTAAGTCAATTCTTAAAGATGAAGAATTTAGGTGCCGACATAAGACCTACAGTAAGTCTGCATTAATAAGAAAAGCTATTTTTGAGTTCTGCCATGATTACGAGAGTGATCGACTGATGACCCAGACAAAAGATGACTGTAGAGAAATATGCTTTAAATAATTAAGGCTTAAAGCAACGGATAAACCACTACCTGCCTTGTTATATCTTTGCTTTAACTGCCGTACCAGAAGCTACAACGAATAGCATCGATTTACCACCACCTGACATCTCACTATAATCTATGTCCACTGCGATTACTGCGTTAGCGCCAATTGAGTGGGCTTCTTTCTTTAGTTCGCTCAACACTGCTATACGTGCATCCCTAAGAACGGTTTGAGTAGCTGAACTCCTTCCACCAACAATGTCTCGTACACCGGCAAATATATCTTTAAAGATATTCATTCCAAACACACATTCGGCTGTAATTATTTCTAATCTTTCAATTATTTCATGGTTAAAAACAGATTCTGTAGTTAACACTACCTTGCTGACATCTTCAGCTAAAATAATTTTCGGTCCTTTCATACCGTCTCTGACTTGACCGCAATTTGCACATTCAACTTCTCTGTCAGTCATATTTCTATCGCAGGACTTGCATATGTAGCTCATCTGTTCATCTCCTTAGATACTCGCTTACAGTAGGAATATTTTACGTTATCTTATACGGGGTCTGAGCAATATAGTAAAGACTGTTAAAAAAACTAATAGTTTTCTAACACTATTTTCGTGATCTGTAAGTCGTTGATTTTAACTTAAGCAGCACCTGTCTTTTCGACGACCATTTCTGAACATGCTTTATGAACCGTCGCTACGCTTATATTTAATTGAGATGCTATTTTTCTCATAGATTGCTTTCGATCTCTTAACGAACGTATTTTATACATCATTCTTTGATCAAGCTTAGATTTTCGACCGAACTTAGCTCCACCAGCAATTGCACGCTTAATACCGATCTGCTGACGCTCTTTACGCATATTGTTCTCAAGCTCAGCAAAGATGCCTGTCATGTAGAAGAAACTCTTGCCCATTGCAGTCTCAGTGTCTAAGCCTTGCTTATAAGAGAATAGATGAATACCCCTCTCATTCAACTCATTGAGAACAGATACAAGATTCGTCATATCTCTGCCTAATCGATCTACACTCCAAACAACAATCTTGTCAAAACGCTTTCGACTAGCATCAATTAGCATACGTGCCAGCTTTTCTTGCTCGCTCTTTAGCAGTGTCTAAGTCTGATGTTTTGAGTGACTTGCGATACGTTTTTTGCTCTTCGGCAATGTACATCCGAAACTGCCAAACTTTGCCGCTTTGTTTGACTCGAAACACTTTAGCCATGCCATCTAGCACGTTATGACACTCAGTTGTTGTATTGCCTTTTGAGACTTTTTTAGCTCGAGCCATAGCTGAAGATCCTTATGATGCGCAATAATCAACAAGACTTACTCGAAAGTTACTTGTTGTCATAAAGAGTTTACAGCGCCTATAAGCGATTGCGCAAGAGTTGCGGCAAGAGTTACCCTAGAGTTACCCTAGATTAATTTTTATAAGTTATTGATTTTATTGTTATTTTTATAATGACTACTACTCCCACTCAATCGTCGCTGGCGGCTTACTCGAAACGTCATAAGCTACTCGAGAAACATCTTCAATTTCATTAATAATACGGTTAGATACTTTTTCAAGTAACTCATAGGGCAAATGCGCCCAACGAGCCGTCATAAAATCAATCGTCTCAACCGCACGAAGAGCAATAACCCATTCGTAGCGGCGCGCATCACCGACAACACCAACAGACTTCACTGGCAAGAAAACCGCAAACGCCTGACTGGTTTTTTGATACCAACCTGAGTTGTGCAACTCTTCAATAAAAATCGCATCTGCTTCACGTAAAATGTCGGCATACTCTTTTTTAACTTCACCAAGAATACGCACACCTAAACCCGGTCCCGGAAACGGATGACGATAAACCATATCGTGTGGCAAGCCTAACTCAACACCAATTTTGCGCACTTCATCTTTAAATAATTCACGCAGCGGCTCAACCAGCTTCAACGCCATATCATCAGGTAAACCACCAACATTATGATGCGACTTTATGACATGCGCTTTACCGGTTTTCGATGCAGCCGATTCAATAACATCAGGATAAATAGTACCCTGCGCTAGAAACTGTACATTTTCGATTTTTTGCGACTCTTCATCAAAGACTTCAATAAACGTATTACCAATAACTTTGCGTTTTTTCTCTGGGTCACTCTCGCCTATTAAGCCATTTAAAAACTTATCTTGCGCGTTAGCACGAATAACTTTAACGCCCATATTATTGGCGAACATCTCCATCACCATATCGCCTTCGTTTTTGCGTAACAAACCATTATCAACAAAAACACAAGTCAGTTGATCACCAATGGCTTTATGCAACAACGCAGCCACTACTGATGAATCAACACCACCCGATAAGCCGAGTAATACATGGCTACTACCAACCTGCTCACGTACACGAGCAATCTGATCATCAATAATTGCTGCTGGTGTCCACAATGGCTGACAAGCACAAATCTCTAATGCAAAGTGCTGAAATATACGCTCGCCTTGCAGTGTATGAGTCACTTCAGGGTGAAACTGGATACCGTAAAACTGTTTGTCTTTGTTGGCCATGCCAGCAATTGGACAAGAAGGTGTCGACGCCATTAATTCAAAACCCTCAGGCATTGCGACAACTTTATCACCATGACTCATCCACACATCTAACAGTGATTCGCCGTCGTTACCGATATGGTCTTTAATATCACGCAGCAAGGCATTTTCGGATTCTACTTTAATCTGCGCATAGCCAAACTCGCGAATATCAGATGAAGCTACTTGACCACCTAACTGCCCCGCCATGGTTTGCATGCCATAGCAAATACCTAAAATAGGCAGGCCCATCTCAAATAAACCTTCTGGTGCACGAGGCGCATTATCGCCATCGGTTACCGATTCAGGTCCGCCTGAAAGAATAATACCGCGAGGGTTAAATTCTCGAATCTCTTCTTCACTAATATCCCAAGCGCGAATCTCAGAGAACACACCAATTTCGCGAATTCGTCGTGCAATCAGCTGGGTATACTGTGAACCGAAATCGAGAATAAGAATACTTTGACTTTGAATATCTGAACTCATGATGACCTAACACTTATTAATAAAAATAATATAAAGAATGGACTTAAGAATAAAAATAAAAAACGGCGCAAACTGCGCCGCTATTTACAACTGTTAGCTATGCTCCGCTAACATCAATTATCTGCATACAGCCAAAAGCTATTGCACAGGATAATTAGGCGCTTCCTTAGTGATACTCACATCGTGAACATGACTCTCACTCATACCCGCTGCTGTCACTTTGACAAACTTAGGTACGGTACGCATTTTTTCAATATCGACACAGCCGGTATAGCCCATTGATGACTGTAAACCACCCACTAACTGAGCAACGATACGATTAACGGGGCCTTTGTAAGCAACACGACCTTCAATACCTTCAGGGACTAATTTTTCGGTACCTGCACTGGCATCTTGAAAATAACGGTCACTAGAGCCCTGCTTCTGAGCCATTGCGCCAATAGATCCCATTCCACGGTAAGCTTTATAAGTTCGACCTTGGTACAACTCAACTTCACCTGGTGCTTCTTCGGTACCCGCTAACAAGCTGCCGATCATAATGCAGTGTGCACCAGCGACAATTGCTTTAGAAATATCACCAGAGAAACGAATGCCCCCATCGGCAATAACCGGCACCTTGCCTTTTAAAGCCTCAACCACTTCTGAAATAGCGGTAATTTGAGGAACACCCACACCAGTAACGATGCGAGTAGTACAAATTGAACCTGGGCCAATACCGACTTTAACCGCATCTGCACCAGCTTTAACAAGCGCCAATGCTGCAGCACCCGTAGCAATATTGCCACCAATCACTTGCGTATCGGGATAATGCTTTTTAATCCAGCTAACGCGATCTAATACATTTTTTGAATGACCATGCGCTGTGTCGACAATAATCACATCCACACCTGCATCAATTAATGAGCCAACACGCTCTTCGGTATCACCGCCAACACCAACAGCGGCACCGACACGTAATTGACCCGACTCGTCTTTACAAGCATTTGGAAAACGCTGGGCTAAATCCAAATCCTTTACCGTGATCATGCCGCAAAGTTGAAAGTCATCATTAACTACTAACACTTTCTCTATGCGGTTTTCATGTAAGACATGCTTAACCTGTTCAGGTGGCGTGCCTTCCTTAACGGTAACCAAGCGATCCTTGGGTGTCATAATCGACGAAATTTTGGCATCGTGATCCGCTTCATAGCGAACATCTCGGCTAGTGACAATACCGACTAAATTGCCATTTTCAAGCACGGGAACACCTGAAATATTATGCTGCTGCTTAATCTCTAACAGCTCACTCACCAATGCATTCGCTTCGATGGTAATGGGATCGCGAACGACACCGCTTTCAAATTTCTTAACTGCACGCACTTCTCGTGCTTGCTCATCAACCGACATATTTTTATGCACAATGCCAATACCACCAGCTTGTGCCAGTGCAATTGCCAAGCGTGACTCGGTAACGGTATCCATTGCCGATGAGACCAATGGAATATTGAGATGGATTTTATTCGTCAATTTCGTTTGCATGTTGACATCACGTGCAACAATTTCTGAATAATCGGGTAGTAATAGCACATCATCAAATGTCAGTGCTTCGTAAGCAATTCGTGGCATAAACCAGCGTCCTGTTAATAATTGCTGATCCGGTCGTTAATACCCGGCTCTCATTAAGCAATCATGTGTGTGATAGGTGCAGTAATTAATCGGCTAATACCGCCAAAGAACGATAGCCAGCCAGTATTACTGAGCCGAGCATTATAAAGCCGCAAAGCACTCCGGTAAATGGGAAAACTGGCATCAATGGCCTATGACGCATACAATTCCATCATGAGCTACCAACCTGCCGACATCGATCAAAACACCACCAACAAGCCTATTTTGAGTGTTTCTGAGCTCAATCAGCAGGCGCGAAGCTGTCTCGAAAGTCAATTTAGTGGTGTTCAAGTTGAAGGAGAGATATCTGGCCTTCTAAAGCATCGCTCAGGACACTGGTATTTCACCTTAAAAGACGATGAAGGTGAACTGCGCGCAGCCATGTTTAGCTTTAAAAATAAAGCCGTCCGTTTTAATCCAGAAGATGGCCAGCAGGTCGTTCTAACCGGCAAGCTTAGTCTCTATGCACCGCGCGGTAGCTATCAATTTATCGCTGAACACATGGCTCCCGCAGGTGCCGGACAGTTGCAGCGCGAGTTCGAAGCACTTAAGCGCGAGCTTGAAAAACAAGGCCTGTTCGACTCAGCGCACAAAAAACCACTACCTGAGCTTCCGAAACAAGTCGCTATTATCACCTCACCTCAAGGCGCAGCGATTCGCGATATCCAAAGCACCTTCGCGCGACGCTTTTGCGGCATCCAACTAATAGTTATACCCGTTGCCGTGCAGGGAGATGGCGCAGCACAGGCGATTGCCAATGCTATTGATACCGCCAACCAATGGTCGAAAAATAACCAGAATATTGAAGAGGCGGAGCTAGTAAAGCCATCAGCGAAAACACAGCCACCAACGAAGATGAGCCTCTCCAATATCCGGCCTGACGCAATTATTGTGGGTCGCGGTGGCGGCTCTATTGAAGATTTATGGGCATTTAACGAAGCGGTTGTTGCCCAAGCAATTTATCGCAGTGAATTACCGATAATTAGCGCCGTCGGTCATGAAAACGATACCACCATCGCTGATTTCGTCGCCGATATGCGCGCCGCGACACCGACTGCCGCGGCAGAATTGTTAAGTCCCGATCGCGATAGTCTGCTGCACCGAGTACAACATCTTGGTGCACGCTTGAATAGTCACATTAGCTATCAAATCAATCATGCTAAGTTGCAATTGCAATCGCTCGCTAAGCGGGTCAAACATCCGAGCTATCAATTAACTCAACATGCGCAGCGACTCGATCAACTTGATAGCGATATGCAACGTGCCCTCAACTATCGTCTACAGCGCAGTCGAGAGTTGATCCAGCAATTACAGCAGCGCCTTTACTTGGCCACTCCTGATAAGCTAATTCAAACCCGACATCAACAAACATTGCAGCTGCAAGATCGTATGTTGCGTAGCATGCGAAGCCAACTCAATGAACGCCAACAACACTGGCGACGCATCGTAGAAACACTTAATGTCGTCAGCCCTCTTGCAACACTAAAGCGTGGCTACGCAATTGTCGAAGACGATGACGGTAATATTATTCGCTCACAACAGGCGGTTAACGTCGGAGATAGCGTTAATGCTCGACTCGGCGACGGCAGTATCGCCCTTACTATACAGAGCAAGAAAGCATAAAAAGACTATATAAGAAGCCTAAAACGAAAAAAGCCCCGTAAAACGGGGCTTTTTTATTAGCGGATATCGTCTAATAAAAACAATCGTTAGTAATTAGCCGGTAAGCGACGGTGAATCACAATATGACGATTTTCAAAACTGATGTAACCACCAATGGTTAAGTCTTTTAGAATTCTTGCCACCATCTCACGCGAAGCACCTACTCGGTCAGCAATATCCTGTTGAGTTAACTTCTCCTCAACATAAAACTCATCGTTACGCTCAGTTGCCAAGCTATTAAGCACCTTAGTCACTCGACCATAAACATCTTGCAAGGCCAAGCTTTTTACTTTTTCAGTCAATGCACGAACACGTCGCGTAATATTGCGAATCAATGTCTTTGCAATATTAGGATGCTGATCAAGCACCTGATTAAAGTCTTGCTTATAGATAATACAGAAATCAGCTTTTTCCATGGTGCGGACAGAAGCAGAGCGTCGATCATCATCTAATAGCGCCAGCTCACCAAAATAGTCGCCGCCGCCGAGGGTATTCATAATAAACTCTTTGCCGTTTTTATCACTGCAATAGACTTTCACCTTGCCCGACTCAATGACATAAAGAGAGTCAGCTACGTCGTTCTCATTGATAATCACGGTATTTTTGGGATAACTTCTGCGAATACTCGATTCCTCTAAAGCGGCCAATTCCGCATCGGATAGGCCAGAAAAAATTTCAACGCTTTTCAACACACTCACTATAGTTATCTCCGCAGGGTTTCAATAATCAGTTTGAACGACAAACTGCTATGTTGTTAACTTCTAAAATATAGCTTCTAGTTTCTAATTATAATCAACTTTCAATTTCGAACTGCCACACATTTTGATCTACAAATCGACAATCCGAGAGCCAATTTCTTAGCCACATATTTCAAGATGCAATTTTCAACGATTTCACCCTATCTTTTCAAGGCAATACCGCAAAAACGAAGCAAATATAGCACTTTAATTTCATCCATCAAAATAAACTCTCACTTTTATTCAAGAAAGGCAGGAATTTATCCAAAATCATCGCTCTTTGATCAAATTTTCTTAACTAACAGCCTATTTAACCCTTTCAATTAGATCATCTCACTCACAACAAGGAATCAAGACAATATCAAATAAAGGCTTTTCCCTAAGATATATAACGCTATACTAACGACCATCCGGAAAAACCATTTAACAATACTAAAATAGATGCTAATCATCTGTAATAGCCAAACCGCTAATGGAAAAACGCGTACATGAGTAATGTTGTACCCACACGCGAACTTGTTCGATTACAAGGCCTTCAGGTTAAGGTCGGTCAATTATTGGTTAAAAATAAGTTAAGTGACATTATCAAGGAAGATCTAAGCCGTCTTTACGACGCACTTGAGCTCAGTGTCGCCAAACTCGACGATCTCAATTTACAAGGTATTCCACTCGATAGTATTGATAGCGCAGAAATTCGCCACGATATTCGCAATGCTATTGGCATTACCAAAGGCTATGCCGAGTTAATCAAAGATACTGCCGAAGCGCCTAGCGCCACCTTGAGTAATTTACTCGACAAAATCATGCTTTGGTCGGCTAAAACCATCTCTACACTAGAGCGAACCCGTCGCAAGCAGACCGATAGCAATCTCTTCTCGTTGACGACGCTCAAGCAACAGCATCCCGATCATCGAGGTCATATTCTGATTCTTGACGATGAGCCCGCTAATCGCGAACTACTCTCTCGGCATATTCAACAATTAGGTCTTGAGACCTTCGCCTGTGCCACAGCTGACGAAGCCTACGAAGTGCTGCGTAACAATGATATTGATCTTATCCTTCTTGATCTCATCATGCCCGGCGTCAGTGGCCACCAAGTCCTTGCCGACCTCAAAGCTTCTCAACTATGGCGCGCGATACCCGTAATCATAATCTCCGGCATGAGCGACCAAGAAGAAGTGATTAAATGCATTCAAGCCGGTGCTGATGACTACCTGCAAAAACCGTTCAACAAAGTCTTACTCCAAGCGCGCTTGCATGCTGGCCTCAATCGTAAACGCTGGGTCGATAAAGAACGCGACTTGAGCATTGAACTTGAAAAAAGTCATCGCTTTATCAAAAACACCTTTGGTCGCTATCTATCAACAGAAATCGTCTCGAAGCTGTTAGACAAACCTGACGGTTTAGATATGGGAGGCCAACTTCAAACTGTCAGTATATTGATGGCCGATATTCGCGGCTTCACCACGATCAGCGAATCCCTACCGCCACAAAAAGTCGTTAAGGTGCTCAACAACTATCTTGGCACCATGGCCGATATTATTATGGCCCACGATGGCACCGTTGATGAGTTTATTGGTGATGCCATACTTGCCCTATTCGGCGCTCCGGTTGCCAAAGCTGACGATAGCGATAGAGCGATTGCCTGCGCACTCGCAATGCAAGCCGAAATGGATGCAATCAACGAACGCAATATCGCCGAGGGGCTGCCCAGCATTAACATTGGCATTGGTATAAACACTGGCGAAGTTGTGGCCGGCAATATCGGTTCTAAAAAACGCGCTAAATACGGCGTTGTTGGTCATGCCGTCAACGTCACCTCGCGAGTAGAAGATCAAACCCAACCCGGCGAAATACTCGTTGCGCAATCAACCTTGGATCATTGCACACTGAATCTCGAAACCGGTAGAAACCTCAAGCTACAACCTAAAGGGGTTAAAGAAACAATTAGTGTCACTGCCATCAATGGTATTAACGACCAAAGCAGCCCTGATGACACTCATAATGATACTGGCAATGACAAGCCTAATCGCAATAGAGATGAAGATAAAAGCGCCACGAAAAACCATAAGGCCAACCTATGACCCACCTACTCTTAGTTGAAGATAACGAAATGAATCGCGATATGTTAACGCGACGCTTAGAGCGTAAAGGCTTTACGATTGAAGCGGCAGGTGATGGCGAAGAAGCGCTTAGAAAAATTGCGGCCTCACGACCTGACCTGGTACTCATGGATATGAACTTGCCAATTTTAAATGGCTGGGCGACGTGTCGCGAATTACGCGCCAACTCCGAGACAGAAACACTTCCGATTATTGCGCTCACTGCTCACGCAATGGCAGAAGACGAGCAAAAAGCACGCGCAGCCGGCTGCAATGATTACACGACTAAGCCGATTGATTTTCCATTACTGCTGGCCAAAATTGATAAATTACTGTCTTCTTAAAACCACTAATAAACGGATGCACATTTTGTGATTTCCCTGCCACGATTAACACTGCGACTTCGACTCTCAATTTCAATCATTGCGATTGTAGCGTTATTTACGCTAACCAATCTCACCTACCAACTCAGTAGTGAAAATCGCAACCTAAGACTCGACAACCTACAAAATGCCGTTGCCAGTCAGCTTGCAACCGTAACCATTCGACAACTTTTAGAAAACCAGCAAAAAGAAATTTTAGTTCTTGATGCATTAAAAGATGGCGGCAAAGAAAAACTCAGTGAAGAAGAAATAGATAATGGGCTTTCCGCTTTATTAAGTCTGCAGACCGAAATTCGCCGTTTAAAACCCTATGTCTACGCTGATACGGTTAACAGCTATAACACACTACTATCGGGTTATGACGCTTTACATGAAAGATGGTATCTTTTTTATGTCGGCTACAACAATAATAAAACGCCCTCGACAATTAAAATTGAACGCGAATTTGCTAATACCATGCAACTACTCAGCGAATTTGAATCGCTAGAAATTCTTGCTGCCGAACAACAAACCTTAGAGCTACAAAAAACCGTACGCTTTACCGATCGCATCACACTGGCTATTTATTTATTTACCATTGCACTCACGGTAAGCCTTGGCTATTTACTCATTCGCTATACCAACCGCTCTTTAAACGAACTTAACCTTGGCACGGTTCGCATTGGCGGCGGCGATCTCAAATACCATATCCCGGTCAATAACGATGACGAAATCGGCGACCTGACTATCGCCTTTAATGAGATGTCAGACAAATTAAGTAATGCCATGGCACAGGTTCAGCAATCAAAAGAAAAAGCTGACCAAGCCAACCGATCGAAGACCAACTTTCTTGCCAATATGAGTCATGAGCTTCGCACCCCGCTCAATGCCATTATCGGCTACAGCGAAATGATCATCGAAGATTATCGCGAAGAGAAAACACTTAACGAAGAACAAGCCGTTGAAGATTTAGCCCGTATACTCAGCTCAGGCCGTCATTTGCTACAACTTATTAACGATGTATTAGATTTGGCAAAAATTGAATCCGGTAACATGACCGTATTCAATGAAACATTTGATAGCGTCGATATTATTGAAGAGTTAATGAACACCATGTCGCCAATTGCAAAAAAAGGCGACAACTTACTAGTATTAGAAAAGTCACAAGACATTCCTAACCTCTATAACGATGCCGTTAAATTTCGTCAGCTGTTTTTAAACTTATTAAGTAACGCCTGTAAATTTACCCACAACGGTAAAATCACAATACTCGTTACCTATAATGAAAAAACTCGACATGCGGTTTACCACGTCAGCGATACTGGCATAGGTATGACACCTTCGCAACTGACCCGCGTATTTGAAGCCTTTGTTCAAGCCGATTCTAGTACCTCGAAAAAATATGGTGGCACCGGACTGGGTCTATCCATTTGTAAGCAGTTTGTTGAACTTATGGATGGTTCGATGGATGTGACGAGCGCCGAAGGTGAAGGGACAACCTTTACTATATTACTGCCCACGCGCACGCCCTTACAAAAACGCACCGACGCTATTCCAGCAGAAAACCAACAAGAATTAAGCTTAGATCTTAATGCTGGTGCCGATACCATTAGCACTACCGTCTCTGAAGAAGACGCATTAGGTAGAGTGTTAGTGATTGATGACGACCCTGAATCACGTCAGCTACTGCTACGTCATCTCGAAAAAGAAAGCTATATTGGCTTAGAAGCTGAAGATGCCAAGCAAGGCATTGCTATAGCTAACGAACAACAACCCGATTTGATCCTGCTGGATTTAATGATGCCAAACATTGATGGCTGGACAGCGTTATCAGTCCTCAAAGAGTCACCCAGCACACGCCATATTCCCGTCATACTGCAATCAATGCTGGATGAAAAAAACCTAGGCCTAGATTTAGGCGCTGCCGAGTTTTTACCTAAGCCCGTTGACCGTCAACGTATGGCCACCATACTGCGACATCTAAACCCACAAGATCGTCGCGGCTCGGCATTACTTATTGCACCAGAAACAGACTCGCGACAACTTCTACTGGAGGAACTTGCCGACGAAGCATGGCAATGCATGGTCGCAACATCAATGGCGCAAGTGGTCGAACGTATACAACAAAAATCGCCCGATATTATTTTTGTCGGCTTAGGTATGCCCTATGACAGCGTAGTAGAAATTCTTTCCATGCTAAGTGGTAATGCCGATGCATCAGACGATTCTAGTCATGACCCGGAAACAGAAAACACTGACGAAGAAAATCATTTAGTCACATTATCGACGCCTATTACAGCGCCGATTTATGTCGTTAGTGAGACACCATTAGGCAGCAGTCAATCACGCCGCCTGGACCTCCCTGCTGACCAAATCATTCTATTTAACAAAGAGGATAAAAGCAGTTTAGAGCAGATATTAAACCTAAGCTAAGAGAAGAGAAGGTAAACGACCATAGCGCTTTATTTCTTAGGTCTAAAAGAATCACTATTGCTAAGAATATGATCCCAATCAAACTGCGCATTAGCTAGCACTAAGTTCCATATCATCGACATAGTTGGAATGCCCTCCTCAAGCGCACAGCCACCAGACCAAGAACTGAGACTGCCATACCTGCCCCAGTTAACAGCAAAGGTAATTGCTGTCATATGATCAAGCCCTTCTGGCGGCGGCGTATCATTAGCCCAACCCATCATCAAAAATTCTTCGCCCCCCGCTTGAAGTGGAGAAATAAAAACGACCCGAGATACGACCATTTTTTTTAACGCCCGTAATAATCAAGGTTGAACCTAACTCATTCATCCAATGACCTTTTAAGTCTTGGCAGTTAGGCGAAGCAGCATAGACAAAATGGAAAAACAACGACAAGCCAAGCAGTACCGTCTTAATTAAACTAAAGCGATTTTATTTCCTCACAAATTTCTCCATAAATTTCTTACAACAACAATCCATCGATCAAATGAACTAAATCCGCGCGAAATACTATAGTTGATGATTATTTTTTTCACCCACTAGTTAAAAAAAATAATGTTAATAAGCAACGAGATCAAAAAAACGTCGCGACAAATTGTCGCATCTAGGTAGCTAATGGGCAGCTAATAGCAGAAAAAACAAATAATAATAATTTTTTTATAACAAAAAAACCAAGCGGCAGAAAATAAAATTTTATGACAAATCAGCTTTAGAATTTATCAAGAGAAGCAAGGGAGGAGAAGATAGAGAGCAGGAAGGACAAAGAAGAAAGTAGCAATCAATACGTATTGATTGCTACTTTTTAAGCGATCAAGAAATTATAGATACTGCTCTATAACTTGTTGTAATTGCTTAGCTGAAGGTCGCTGACGATAATTTTCTCCGGCAAAGAACCAAACGACATTACCTGCGGCATTGATAAGAACAACCGTAGGGTGTGGGATAGACTCATCACGCTGCACACCATAGGCGTTAGCTATTGTAAGTTCTTGATCAGTCACAAAAACATAGGGCTGATCAAACTTCCCAGCCAACGCTTGAGAATCCTCAACCGTGTCTGGGCTAATAGCCAGCAACTGAATACCCTGATCTTTTAACGTCGGGAATAAATTCTGAATATCATCTAAATGACTGACGCAAAACGGACACCAATTTCCACGATAAAAAACCAATAATACTGGCTGATCAGGTTGAAACCCAGAAAGACTAATCGTATTTCCGTGCGCATCAATACTGGTAAAATCGGGCGCGGGCTGACCCACTTCGAGCTTAACCGACACATCGCCAATCGTCATTGATGAAGCAATTGCCTCGCTAGGAATTTCCTTATTAGTACAGCCTACTATTGCAACCACTAGTAAGCCACCGGCAACATAGGCTGCCAAGCGTTTTAATAGCTTGTAACTCAAAAAATTATTCATCTCTCTTTTCCTCTTAATGATCGGTTACTTCATATTGACCTTTAGCGATCAATAAAAGTTTCTGCTGTTTGGATAATTTTTTTATTGCACTTTCGGCAATACTAGCTGTAGAACGATTATCCATTGGCTGCTGAAAAACAAGCTTTAATGGCCCTTTACCCCGCAGTGCTTTAGCGCCTTTAGCACCGCCTTCACTGTGCTCTTCAAAACGTCGGTCCACATCCGTAGTGATGCCCGTGTAAACTCGGCCGCCAGCATACTCAATCATGTATAAAAACCATTCTGAATCCATATTCTTATTTTTCTCGTTCGTATTTATCTCGTTCTCATTTATAGTAACTGCCAGCGTTGCTTGTCACCCTCGCCCACACTCTGTGTACGCAGCTCTTGCTTTAACTTAACAAGATGCGCCAACAGTGATAATTGAGCGTAGTCATGCAATGAAGCGTCGACATCATCATACACCTGAGTCACTAATGTCGTTAACGTTGAAAACGGCTTAGCAGCCAGCTTTTCAATCACTTTCGCTTCTCGGCCTAGCCGATGTTCAATCAAATATCGAAGCGTTTCTAAAGGCTGATCCATCAGCTCGCCATGCGCAGGACCAATATTGAGTAACGGATAGCTTCCAACCGCTGAAGGGATTCAATATAAGCCTTCATATCACCACTGGGCGGCACAATGACGACCGTTGAACCATTCATAATATGGTCGCCGGCCAAAAGCGTCCCTTCTTCTTCAAGCAAAAAACATAAATGATTACTGACATGACCTGGGGTATGAATAGCGCGCAAATGAAAATCGTCAGCGACAATCACATCGTCATGCTGCATCGCCCAATCAGGCTTAAAGGTCTTATCTTGAAAGAGATCATCTGCCGGTGGCATACCAACCATTTGCGCGCCGGTAGCCTTGGCAATGGGAACCGCGGCGGGAGAATGATCGAGGTGAGTATGAGTGACAACAACCCATTTGATACGATCACCGACGCTGTTGAGTATCGCATCAATATGCGATGACTCAACAGGACCGGGATCGACAATGGCAATTTCATTGTCACCAACGATATAAGTGTTAGTGCCTGCCCCCGTCATCAGTCCAGGGTTCGGTGCTGTTATCCGGCACAGACGATCACTTAGACGGACAACCTTGCCATGCGTTAAGGTCGACATAAAAGTGCTAAACGCTAATGACTCATCACTAACTGCTAATGACTAAAGGCAGTTAGCGATTTTAACATTAGGATCAACTTCGGCATCATAATCAACGCCGTCGAGGTTAAAGCCAAACAAGTTCATAAACTCGGTCTGGTAACCTTCAAAGTCAGAAATTGACATCAAATTCTCAGATGTCACTTGCGCCCATAATGACTCAACCTGCTCTTGAACATGCGGGGCCAATTCCTTTCTATCAGCTCGTAAACGACCTTCTTCATCAGCAAATGGCTCTGCACCGTATAAGCTCTCTTTCAGCAAGCCGTAAACTTGCTCAATACAACCCTCATGTGTGCCTTCAGCTTTCATTACTTTAAATAACAAAGCTAAATACAGCGGCATAACGGGTATTGCTGAGCTTGCCTGTGTCACAACAGCTTTTAACACTGACACTCTGGCATCGCCATTAAGTGCTGACAAACGCTGACGAATATTTTTAACGCGTAAATCCAAATCTTGCTTAGCACGCCCAATCGTACCGTGCCAGTAGATATCCCATGTGACTTTTTCGCCCACATAAGTATAAGCCGTGGTTTTTGCACCTTCCGCCAACACGCCCGCGTCGGCTAATGCATCAATCCACATCTCCCAATCTTCACCACCCATAACGGTAACAGTATCGGCAATTTCTTCTTCACTGGCGGCATCGACAGTCACTTCTTCAATGATTTTTTTATCCGTATTAACGCAGCGCTGAGTGACGCTTTTACCAATCGGCTTAAGTGAAGAGCTAAACACCTCACCTGTTTTGGGATGCTGACGACGTGGTGAAGCCAAGCTATAAACAACAAGGTCTACTTGGCCTAAATCTTCTTTAATCGTTTCAATGGTTTTTTGTTTAATTTCATCCGAAAACGCATCGCCGTTAATACTTTTAGCATAAAGCCCTTCAGCCTCGGCATAGCGATGAAAAGAGGCCGAGTTATACCAACCCGCTGTACCTGGCTTTCTCTCGGTACCTGGCTTTTCAAAGAAAACACCTAGGGTGCTTGCACCGGCACCAAAAGCTGCACTAATTCGCGAAGCCAAACCATAGCCCGTCGATGAGCCAATCACTAATACGCGCTTGGGCAAACCATCAATCTCACCAGCAGCTTTGACATAATCAATCTGACGCTTAACATTCTCATCACAACCTGTAGGATGAGTTGTAACACACATAAAACCACGCACACGGGGCTTAATAATCATAAATAAACCTTATTCAATCACTGGATGGGCGGTTGCCGGAGCAATATCAGCAACCCTTGATAAAAGCGATTATTGTCGAAAATACAGCCGAGCAAATAAACGGTGAGGTATTATAATACTCAGCGCCAACGAAAACAGCCAAATATTGAGGATTAACTTGTCTAACACCACTATCAACACGAATATCGAGCCCAATCACTTTCAGGTCAGTGATAAGCCATTACGTTTTGCCACACCCATTGAGTGGGTGAATACGGTTATGGACGATTTTGACACCTTTTTACAAGATCATGCCGCTGCCGAAAAAAAGGCCTCTAGCATGGCGATGTCTATGATCTCCCACTACCCTAACCGGATTGCCTTAGTTGAGGCCATGGCTGCATTAGCGGTAGAGGAATTAAACCACTTTCGCGAGGTGATCAAATGGTTACATCGACGCGACATACAGCTGACTCCCGATAATAAAGATCACTATGTTATCGCTATGCGTAAACACATGAGGAATGGCAGCGATGTCTATCTGCTTGATCGCTTGTTAATAGGCGGCATTATTGAAGCGCGCGGCTGTGAACGCTTTGGCATGGTGGCAGATGCATTACCCGAGGGTGACTTACAAAATTTCTATCATGCAATCACTCAATCAGAAGCCAAGCACTATCAACTATTTATCGATTTAGCTCACCAATACTTTGCCGCCGAGGTTGTTAATGAACGCTTAGACACATTGTTAGATATTGAAGCTAAAATTACCGCCGATTTAATTATTAGTGCCGCACTGCATTAATAGCCATAAACCGTGAGCGTTATTGAAAAATATTTAAGCCAATATGCTGAACCAGAAGCACAGCAACTTGATGGTCTTGCCGGCCAATATCAACACTGTGTTTGCATACCTGCCTATAACGAAGAACCCATATTTATTGAACGGCTAGTAGCGTTTATTAACCGTCAATCTGCAACTCTCGCTATTATCGTACTGAATAGACCTGACGAGACAACTGACAATGAAAATAACGACGCACTAGAAAACCACGCCTGCAAAAAACGATTAGCTCAACAACTGGATATGAGCTGGCAACATAACAATCTGCAATTATATTGCGCAGAAAACCAAAGCGCCGTATTACTCGTCGATCGTTTTGACGCAGGCGCACTCATTCCTTACAAACAAGGGGTTGGTCTGGCAAGAAAAATTGCTGCTGATATAGCCCTACAATTAATCGAGCGACAACAGATAACCTCACCTTGGATTTACTCCACTGATGCTGATGTAGTATTGCCTGATAATTATTTTGAGCGAGACCATAACCATCTAACCGTTAAACACTATCAGATAAAAAAAACTGCACACAAAAAAGACATTGCCGCTTATATACTCGCCTACCAACATATAGCCACCGGCAAGCCAACTATTGATACCGCCACTCAACTTTACCAACATCGACTTAATGCCTATGTCGAAGGGTTGAGATCGGCCAACTCGCCCTATGCCTTTGAAACCTTAGGCAGCACGCTTTGCATTCACGCGCTGCACTATGCAATGGTGCGCGGCTTTCCCAAGCGCGCTGCTGGCGAAGACTTTTATCTACTTAATAAGCTGGCTAAAACCGGTGACATCCTATCGCTCAATATGCCCATGATAGAAATCGAATCACGCATATCGCATCGAACACCATTTGGCACCGGCTCATCAGTCGATGATATTTTATCAGCCGACGACCCACAGCAAGCCGCTATTTTTTATCATCCACAGCTTTTTATGCTTTTGAAAAAAACATTGGTTTGGATTGAAGGATTAGCTGAACAAACGCCTAGTGACAGCATAATAGATTCTTGGCAAGATCAAATTAACAACTATAGCCAATGGCCTGCCGAAGAACAGTTGATGATTACACAGGCACTAAAAGCAATCGATTTTAATCGTGGGCTGTCGCACTGCTTATCGAATAGTCGTAATGCGATACAGTTTAAACGTCATATGGAAAGCTGGTTTGATGGGTTTAAAACTCTCAAGTATTTACATGCATTGCGCGACAAAAATAATTTATCAAATATTTCAGAGAAAAATTATCTTGCGCTACAAAACATCAATCACAATTTAAAGTCTAGCGACTCTAGCTCTGCATAATCGCCATCGCGACGCTCCTGAGCTGCATTCATGGCCTCAGCTAAATCAGTTACCCGAAACATACCGCCCTGCCAGGTAGCCGTATAGTTAAGACCTTCATCAACACCGTGATTGCGGCCATACGTCAACATCTCTTTAGTACCTGCAACAATTAAAGGCGAATGTGCAGCAATCGATTTCGCCACCTCCATCACCGCCGCCAATAAACTTTCTTGATCAGGATAGACTGCATTAACTAAGCCCGAACTTAAAGCCTCATCGGCTAACATCTTGCGACTTGTGTAAGCCAACTCTCGCACAAGCCCTTCAGGTATTAATTTTGGTAAGCGCTGCAAGGTTCCTAAATCAGCAAGAACACCCAGCTCAGTTTCTTTAATCACAAAAAAACTATCGGCGGTGCAGTAACGACAATCGGCAGCCGTGATCATATCAATGCCACCACCAATACAGCCGCCCTGTATTGCAGTCAGCACAGGCATTCTGCATTGCTCTAACACACTCAAAACATTTTGTAGCTGTAATATCCAGCGTCTTAATGCTTCGGCACAGCGCGCTTGCTCTAATTCAAAACGCTGACCTAGCTGAGCAAAAACTTCCAGATCCATACCTGCGGTAAAATGCTTACCCGTAGATGACAACACAATAACTCGTGCTGCTGAGGCATGATCAATCGCCTTAACAACACGAGGTAGCTCTTCCCAAAAGTCAGCATTCATACTGTTAAGTTGGTCAGGCCGATTTAATTGCAAGTGGGCAATATGATTATCGATACTGACTTTAAAGGTTTTTAAGTTTTCGAGTTCGGGGATCATCACAACAGACCTCATTCATATTCTATTGGGTTGCAACCTTAAGGCACTTATTCAAACACCATAACAGCTTTTAGAGGCGCTTGAAATACAGCACTCACCAGACAGGTAAAAACTATCACTTGTATCATACGACTACTTATTAACCGCACAGCTCAAACCAAGCGCTTTTATTTGAAAATTAAATTCAAGTAATTTTTCTCTAACCTGATCGCTTCAGTGGTCTTAGAATACGCCTCGTCACTGGGTAACAGTGATGATGTAAAAAAAAACGAGAGCAATTCACCTTTTATCGTATTAGACTATTAGCTTAAAGGTTCCCTTGTAAGACATAGGCTAACGAATATGAATAACAAAACCTCTGCTGACGAACAAACTTCTGAAACTGCAACCAATAGCACAGTAATGAATGCCGATGACAGCTTTATGTGGCCAATGCAATTTGATTCTGTAGAAGCAGAGCGATTGCATAGAAAGCAGCGACTCACTGCTGCCCTACGCTTATTCGGAAAGTTTGGTTTTGATGAGGGTGTTGCAGGTCATATCACTGTCCGCGACCCAGAACATACTGATTGTTTTTGGGTTAACCCAATGGGCGTATCGTTTAAACAAGTGACTTTATCGCAGCTGTTGTTAGTCGATCATCAAGGTAAAGTTATTGAAGGCAATGGTTTACTAAATGGCGCGGCTTTTACCATTCATAGCCATATCCATAGCGCTCGACCCGATGTCATTGCTGCCGCACACTGCCACTCTATTTACGGTAAAAGCTGGTCATCACTGGGCAAGCAATTAGACCCGCTGTCTCAAGATGCCTGTGCGTTTTATAACGATCACTCACTGTTTAAAGATTTCTCTGGTGTCGTTTTAGATATGTCCGAAGGCGAAGCATTAGCTAAAGCGTTAGGTGACAATAAAGCCTGTATCTTACAAAACCATGGATTAATGACCGTTGGCGGAACCATTGAAGCAGCGGCATGGTGGTACTTTACCATGGAGCGCTCCTGCCAAGCACAACTGCTTGCCGAAGCAGCTGGCACACCCAAAATAATTCCTGATGCAATCGCTCAAAGCACCTATGATACTGTGGGCTCTGAACTTGCTGGCTGGTTTAGCTTTCAGCCTTTATATAATGTTATTGTCGCCGAACAGCCGGATATGTTTAATTAACATCGCATGATTTTTTAAAAGGCAGCCCTATCATGAATGAAAAAAATGCCCCTCGGGCAACATTCACAAAAATGGAAGACGGTAGCAAAGAAGATTGGTCGTTAGTTTTTGATGCCTCTATACATTTTTTTACCGGCTTACCGGATCGCCTTGTTACTCATTTAGAATTACTGCGTGGCGGCTATGGCGGATTTGTCGTAGACCGGTTAGAACATAGCTTACAAACCGCTTCTCGCGCCTATCGTGATGGACGCGATGAAGAATATGTTGTCTGCGCCCTACTCCATGATATTGGTGACACCCTAGCATCTTTCAATCATGCTGATATGGCAGCCACTTTATTAGAACCGTTTGTTAGCGAAAAAAATTACTGGATGGTCAAGCATCACGGAATTGTACAGGGCTATTACTTTTTTGAGCATTTAGGATTGGATAAAAACAAGCGGGATAGTCTACAAGAGCATCCATACTATGCTGACACCGAAGAATTTTGTCGCGTGTATGATCAGGTATCATTTGACCCTGATTATGAATCGATGAAACTGGAGGATTTTTTACCGATGCTTAAAAACGTATTTTCTGAACCGAAAAAAAGCATTTACACGTCAGATTAATTGTTTAAAACTAATCAAGATACAAGGTCGCCAGTAATGCCCAGCGACCTTGGTAAAGACGTTTATAGACGTAGACTTAACTCTAGAGATAAACCAGTAACATCAATATTGTCTTGATCGGAAATATAATAAGTAGCACTTCCTCTAACATTCGGTTTGAAAAACCACTCAGCAAAAGCAAATACTCTATCGTCATCAATATCAGCTAAAGCAATATCAAAACCTGCACCAATACCTAATTTTGAGCTCGGGTATAATGTTGCTGATAACGCAAGACCAAACTGCTCATCATCGGTCAACTTATCGGCCATCGAAATACTGCCCTCAACCGCAAAGCTAACATCAGTAATACCGACATGAGAGATCGACAAGCTATAAGCGTCTTCAACTAAATCAGAGTTTTGTTTATCTTCTGCGCGCGAATACTGCAACGATACAGTCGTTGTTTCGCCTACATATTTTCCTACACTCAGTTCAAGTTGATCAGAGCCAGCACCATCAGTGTCAATGCCATTTGTATCAATACTGTCAGAGGAATAAGCAGCGCTAAGTATTAACCCAGTGTCTTTGTTAAGCCAATCGATAGCAGCATGAGTCGTATGCGCATCTATATCTTCATTTTCTGAATAGCCGATTGTATAGCTAGAAGCACGGCTAACAAATGCAGCCTTAGCTAATGGACCAACAGATGTGTCAACGTCAGAAAAATAAATTTTCTGCACAACGCCATACATTCCCATATCATCTGATTGACCGTCTACATTAGCACTTTGATAGCTTGCAGTTAATTCAGAGCTGTAATTTTCAGCAGTACTGATTTGAGCAAGACCGCTAAACAAAACAATCGCAAGTCCATGGTAAATCTTATTATTCATCGTAAATTTCTCCTTAATATGTAAAAGTGGGATTTTCACTGAACGTGAAAAAACCGGTTATCATTTTATTGTTAGTAAGATAAATTTGAAAAAAGGGTAACTAAATTTTTATCATTGTTATTAAAAATAACTAGCGACTTACAAAGTTGCAATGCCACGCTGTAAATCTATTAATAAATCATCAAGCGATTCAAGCCCTACTGCCACACGAATCAAATTATCGGTAATGCCTGCCGTCGCTCGCGCTTCTGGCGACAAACGACTATGAGTTGTTGTCGCAGGATGAACAATAGTCGATTTAGCATCACCTAAATTAGCCGTTAAAGAAATCACTTGCGTCGCTTCAATAAAACGCCATGCAGCGGCTTGACCACCCTTAACTCTAAAAGATAAAACACCACCGAAATGGCTTTGCTGAGTTTTCGCCAACACATGACCTGGATGCGATTCTAAACCGGCATAAAATACTTCCTCGACAGCCTCTTGCGATTCTAACCAAGTGGCAATCGCCATCGCACTGTCTGAGTGTGCTTTCATACGTAGATGTAAGGTCTCTAAACCTTTTAAAAACACCCACGCATTAAAGGGGCTCATACTTGGCCCGCCCGCACGCACTAAGTTACGCACTGGTTCAACATGCTCGGCACTACCAACAACTGCACCACCTAAACATCGACCCTGACCATCAATATATTTAGTCGCCGAATGTATAACAATATCGGCACCTAAAGCTAAGGGCAGTTGCAAGGCTGGTGAACAAAAGCAATTATCGACGGCAAACAAAATAGTATGATCATTGGCAAGCGCTGATAAAGCTCGAATATCACCAACCTCACTCAGTGGATTAGAGGGTGTTTCGATAAAAAATAATTTTGTATTGCTTTGAATTGAATCGCGCCAGCCATTAAGATCGGTGAGCTTAACGTAACTCACTTCAACGCCGAACTTAGTAAAAAAGTTATTCAACAATGTAACCGTTGAGCCAAAGACATCACTTGAACAAACAATATGATCACCAGCGCTTAAATGCGCCAGACATAAACTCATGATCGCACCCATACCCGATGAGGTAGCAATACAATCTTCGGCGCCTTCCATTGCAGCTAGACGCTGTTCAAAATTTCTAACCGTTGGGTTGGTGTAACGGGAATAAACACTACCATCAACATCACCAGAAAAACGAGCAGCTGCATCGGCACAGTCTTCAAACACATAACTTGAGGTAAGAAAAAGCGCTTCAGAGTGCTCATTTTCATCGGTACGCGATTGCCCTGCACGCACAGCCAAAGTCTGACTCTGCGCATCAGCTAAGGCATTCGCTAGTATTTCTTTTTCGCTATCTGTTTTTGACATAAAAAATCAATCGTTTAAAAATAAATGAGTAAAACTCAGCATTAGGCTTTATCGCTTATGTTGCATCATTATATAAATCCACAACGGCCGATTCATGCTTAACCGAATGCTGATTTTTTTCTTCTTTAATTTTTGATGCATCATTACGACGCTCATGTAATTCATCAAGGTATTGGTTATCAATATCACCCGTGATGTATTCACCGTTAAACACGGAACAATCAAATTGCTCAATATCAGGATTACCTTCTCGCGCACAGGCAACGAGATCATCAATGTCTTGATAGACCAACCAGTCGGCACCAATTTTTTGTCGTACTTCATCAACGCTGCGACCATGAGCAATTAACTCATCGGCTGATGGCATATCAATGCCGTAAACATTTGGATAACGAACCGGTGGCGCTGCAGAGGCAATATAGACATTTTTAGCGCCCGCCTCTCTCGCCATTTGGATAATCTCACAACTCGTAGTGCCTCGCACAATCGAATCATCAACTAACAATACATTCTTGTCTTTAAACTCTAACTCAATGGCATTGAGTTTTTGTCTGACCGATTTTTTTCTCACGCTTTGACCGGGCATGATAAACGTTCGACCAATATAGCGATTTTTAATTAATCCCTCTCGAAACTTAACATCAAGACGGTGCGCTAATACTTGCGCAGAAACACGACTGGTATCAGGAATCGGAATGACCACATCAATATCATGGTCAGGACGTATCTTCATGATTTTATCCGCAAGTCTCTCGCCCATGCGAAGACGACTTTTATAAACCGAAATATCATCAATAATTGAATCAGGTCGAGCAAAGTAAACATGTTCAAAAATACACGGCGTATACTTTGCCGTTCTTTCACTTTGGTAAAGCGACAACTCACCTAAAGCGTTAATAAAAACGGCTTGCCCAGGCTTAACATCGTCAACGCGCTCAAAACCTAAGGCACTCAAGGCCACACTCTCAGAAGCAATCATATACTCAGCGCCACGCTCAGTTTCACGCTTACCATAAACCAATGGACGTATACCGTGCGGATCACGAAACCCAACCACGCCGTAATTAGCAACCATTGCCACTACCGCATAACCACCCGAACAGCGGCGATGCACAGCTTCAACGGCAGCAAACACATCTTCGTGAGTTGGACGTAATTTACCTATCTTTTGCAGCTCATGGGCAAACACATTCAGCATAACTTCTGAATCTGAATCGGTATTCACATGGCGTAAATCAGATTGAAACACTTCGCGCATTAGGTCTTGCGCATTCGTTAAGTTACCGTTGTGTGCCAAAGCGATACCGTAAGGCGTGTTGACATAAAAAGGCTGCGCTAATGCAGCGCTAGTTCCGCCGGCGGTAGGATAACGGCAATGACCGATACCAATATTACCGACGAGCCTATCCATATGGTGCTGACGAAACACATCACTCACGAGGCCATTGCCTTTGCGTTGGTTAAATCGTCCATTACCAAACGTCATCATACCCGCAGCATCCTGGCCACGATGTTGTAAAACGGTAAGTGCATCGTAAATCGATTGATTTACGTTGGACTTAGCCACCATGCCAACAACTCCACACACGGGCAAACCCTCTTTTATAAAAAATTAATTAATGACTCGTATTACGAATCTATAAACCTACGGACCTATAAATATATAAACCTATAAACCAATCACGTCATGACGCCATTCAGAAACATCACTGAATGCCTGCAAGGCCCAATCTTCTAGCATTAAAAATCGTGGTATTAGCACCGACTCGCGCCACCATGATTCTTCATCGACCGCGACTAATGGCGGCACGATAATCAAACACGCTAATACGACTATGGCACCACGAAAAAAGCCAAACACCATACCTAACAATCTATCCGTGCCGCTTAGACCAGCCACTTTTAATAATGAAGCCAATACGCGGTTAATTAAACCACCAACAATTAAGGTACCAATAAACAATAAAATAAAAGCCAGAATTAATCGCAAAGAATCATTTTCAAGGCTGTCGATACTGCCCGCTAATAACACCGATAACTTTGGACTAAACGCAATACCAATACCAAACGCGGCTATCCAAACTACCAATGAAATCGCTTCTTTTACAAAGCCTCGCCACAGACTGAGTAATCCAGAAGCTGAAAGCACAGCAACAATTATCCAATCTGCACCATTCATTTCACACTTCCAAAGCGTTTAATCATTGCATCTTTAATCGATGTTTGCGCTTTCACTTTAGCCACTACGGTTTCCGCCTGAGCGTAAGTCAGAAGCGGACCGATCAATACTGTATAAGGACCAGAGGATGTCGACACAGCCGGCTTGATATAAGCTTTATGCTTGTTGTTGATCAGCTTATTGCGCAATGCATCAGCATTAGACCAACGCTTAAAACGGCCTGTCTGCACAACAAAAGATACGGGTACGCCTTGCTTATCTAAGCGAGGCCGATCAGCATCATCTATTTTATTCTTGGGTTTGCCGGCAATGGGGGCCGGTTTAGGTGTATCACTCAGTAATGCTTTTAAATTCTGCTTTTTACTCGCAGAGGAAACTGCTTTAGGTTTCGCTGCAGGCAATACGGGTTTAGGTTTGGCCACCTGCACTTTTTCAACGACGGGCATAACAGGAATGGCTAATATTGGAGCCTCTTCAGCTTCTCTTTGGTCGAAGTCAAAAAGCAGCGGCCACAATAGGCCTGCCAATATCAGTAGAACACCTGCACCAACTAAACGTTGCTTTAATTCACTATTCAAGTACGCATCACTCAGAGTCTATTATCGAGGTTATTCATGGGGCTTCTAAACAAGTGTCTCACCTGTTCTATCTACCTGCTCTATCTATCCGCTCTATCTATCTCATCTACCCGATCTGCAAAATGAGGGTCTACCAATGCCAGAGCCTCACCCACGGTATAAAAGGATCCGAAGACGACTATTTTATCGTTATGAGAGGCGCTGTGGATAGCCTCATTTAAACTTTCTTCGACATTAAGCATGATCTTCGCGTTAAGCTCGCTCATATCTGCATCATTTGGCTGTTTATTTTGCTCAATGGCTGCCTGCCGATGCTTTAACGAGGATAACAACTGTTCTGGCGGCTCTGCTCTAGGGCAATGTTGTAGTGCTGGCAGATACCATTTTTTGATCAATGGTAACGTGCAATCCAACATCGCTCCAATATCTTTATCTGCCATGACCGCAAAAATAGCTACCCATTTCTGTTCTAACGATGAGTCATCGCCGCTATTTTGAACAAGGTAATCAGCTAAACGCTCAACGGATTGCCTATTATGCGCTACATCGAGCAAAATCACCCGATCATTATACTCAACAACGGACAAACGACCGGCTAATTGTACGCTGGCAAGAAGCTTTTTACAGATGTCAGCCGGCGGCAAGGCATCCAACATAAGCGCAACTTGTAATGCCGCACTCCAACTCTCTCTAGCCAGCTTCGGTAAAGGCAAATCAGCGATTGTCGTGGCACTGCCATCATGACCAACTCCATGCCAATCATGTCTGCCATCAACAGAGGCAGAAGCAGAAGCAGAAGAAAAGCCATGAGATATCGCTTTAATATTGGCAACACTGCCCTTCGCCCAACGTACATTGCAAGCTAACGATGCAACCTTGTCTTGCAAACTCTGGGGTGGATGATTATCGGCAATCACCGCTATTTGATGCACGCGTAAAATGCCGGCTTTCTCAACCGCAATCACTTCGCGATTACTGCCTAGCCAAGATTCATGATCGATATCAATTTGGGTAATCACGGCGACATCGGCATCAACGACATTCACCGCATCAAGACGGCCACCCAAACCCACTTCTAACAAAATATAATCGAGCTGTGTCTGCGAGAAAATAACCAGTGCCGCCAAGGTAGTAAACTCGAAATAACTCAACGAAACCGATGTTGAAATTCGCGCTTGATCGACCTGCTCTAACGCATGACACAACAAAGCCTCATCAACTGGCTTACCGTCCAGCATGACTCGTTCAGTAAAGTTAATTAAATGCGGCGACGTATAAATACCTACGCGCGGTCGTGGTTTATCAGAAGATGATTGAGATAATAATGCTTGCAGGGCGGCTACAGTAGAACCTTTACCATTAGTACCCGCCACCGTGATGACGGTAGCAGAAAAGGAAAGCAGATTTAAGTGTTTGGCAACAGCCAGCACACGATCTAGACCTAGATCAATTTCTACTGGATGCAGTTGTTCTAACCAGTGAAGCCATGCATTTAGAGTGCTAAAGCGCATGTATTGAATAACTGCCTATAGGGTAAATGAAAAAACAATAATACGTTGCAGGAAATCTTAATTTAAAATAAATTTAAACCTATCTTAAACTTAGCTATCGTCTGCAACGCGATCGTCAACAACAGGAATATATTCACCATCTTCTGGCTCGGCAGCAGAAACATCATAGCCAACAACTGAAGGCGATATGGTACTGCCAGCCGGTTCATGACGTAACTTACTGAGCAAGCGATCCAATGTCGAGCGCATATCTTGTCGCGATACAATCATATCTATCGCACCACGCTCTAATAAAAATTCACTGCGCTGAAAACCCTTAGGCAGTTTCTGTCGAATCGTTTGCTCGATAATATTAGGGCCAGCAAATCCAGCTCGTGCATTTGGCTCGGCAATATTAATATCACCCAACAACGCTAAACTAGCAGAAACACCACCATAAACCGGGTCAGTCATCACAGATACATAGGGAATACCGGCTTGTCTCATACGCTCAAGAACCGCGCTAGTCTTTGCCATTTGCATCAAAGAAATTAAAGCTTCTTGCATACGTGCACCACCAGTAGCCGAAAAGCACACCATGGGGCAGCCCTGCTCTAATGCAATATTTGCCGCGCGGGTAAACTTTTCGCCAACGGCATAACCCATTGAGCCACCATGAAAACTAAAGGCAAAGGCAACAGCAACAATTGGCTTACCACCTAACTCACCTTGAAAAGCAACTAAGGCATCTTTTTCGCCCGTTGCTTTTTGTGCTTGAGTTAAACGGTCTTTATATTTTTTTGTATCTTTAAATTTTAAACGATCAATCGGCTCAACATCTGTCGCCAATTCAACGCGTGGCGTTTCATCTAAAAAGATATCGAGACGACGACGCGCATCAATACGCATATGATGATTACACTTGGGACAAACATCGAGATTGCGTTCGAGCTCAGGGCGATACAACACTGCATCACAACGAACACATTTACGCCACAGCCCTTCGGGAACCGATGCACGTTGCGCTTCATCATCAGTCGGACGAGAAACAAACGACGGCTTAATTTTATCTAACCAACTCATAACTATAATCAACCATTAATAATGTTGTTAAAACTTTGCGGCTCAAGCTGCGCTATTAAAACTATACCGTTAAAAAAAACGGCTAACGAGTCAAAGACTAGCGATTAGCACCTGCAGCAATTTCGCTAACAATAGACATCACACGAGCGTTAACCTCTTCGGCCAACACCGCTTTATCTTTACCTTCTAAAACGTCAGCGCCATCAGTATTACGCGCTGCCATACCGACACAGTCACCCATGCCATTGACCAATACACTACCAACCACTACACCATCGGCACACTCAGCAATTGCCGCCGCCGATTCACCATCCTTAATGCCAAAGCCGACGCAAACAGGCAATGAAGTAAACCGCTTAATGCCATTAACCTTACTTTTGACCTCGTCAGTATCAATATGTCCCGCACCCGTAACACCTTTAAGCGAAACATAATAAATATAGCCCGTCGCCATTTCACAAATAGCTTTAGTGCGCGCATCTGTCGTGGTCGGCGCAATAAGAAAAATACTATCGAGTTGATGTTGAGCAAAGACGCTATTCATTTCGCCCGCCTCTTCCGGCGGCATATCAACAGTTAGGACACCGTCGACACCAGCTGCCACAGCTGCCTGCGCAAAACGCTCATAACCCATCACTTCAACGGGGTTCGCGTAACCCATCAAAACAACTGGCGTGCTAGGGTCTTGCTGTCTAAATTCAGCCACCATAGCCAACACATCAGCCATGCCTATATGATGCGCTAAGGCACGTTCATGACCTAGCTGAATCACTGGCCCTTCAGCCATCGGATCAGAAAAAGGCACACCCAGCTCAATAATATCGGCACCCGCTGCAACCAAAGTATGCATCGCAGGAACCGTGACTTCTCGCCATGGATCACCAGCAACAATATAAGGAATAACTGCTTTTCGACCACTGGCCTGACAAGCTTCTAAACAAGCGGCAATTCGGCTCATAGGGTAATACCGTCGATATCTGCAACCGTCAAAATATCTTTATCTCCACGGCCAGAAAGATTGACCAAAATAGTTTTATCTTTATCCATATCACGCGCTAACTTAGCCGCATAGGCTAAGGCATGACTGGTTTCAAGCGCAGGCATAATACCTTCGATTTGTGTTAACGCACGGAAGGCATCCATCGCTTCATCATCAGTAACCGCCACGTAATTAACGCGACCCATATCTTTTAACCAAGAGTGCTCAGGACCAACGCCCGGATAATCCAAACCAGCAGAGATAGAATGCGTATCAATAATTTGACCGTTTTCATCTTCCATTAAGTAAGTGCGGTTGCCGTGAAGAATACCGGGCTTACCATCATTTAATGGCGCGGCATGCTTACCGGTTTCGACACCAAAACCACCGGCCTCAACGCCGTACATAGCAACGCTTTCGTCTTCTAAAAACGGATGGAATAAACCAATGGCATTAGAGCCACCCCCAACACAGGCAACTAGAGCATCGGGCAATCGATCCGTTTGGGTCACCATTTGTCGACGAGCTTCACGACCAATCACTGATTGAAAATCGCGAACTAACTGCGGATAAGGCGCGGGACCGGCAACCGTTCCAATAATATAAAAAGTATTATCGACGTTAGTTACCCAATCACGTAACGCTTCGTTCATTGCATCTTTTAAGGTGCGACTACCGGATGTAACAGGTATTACTTCGGCACCTAATAATTTCATTCGATAAACATTTAAAGACTGACGCTTAACATCTTCTGCGCCCATAAAAACCTGACATTCCATTCCAAAGCGAGCTGCCACTGTTGCTGAAGCAACGCCGTGTTGGCCAGCACCCGTCTCAGCAATAACTCTTGGCTTACCCATATGCTTTGCGAGTAGCGCCTGACCAATAGTGTTATTTACTTTGTGCGCGCCAGTATGGTTTAAATCTTCACGCTTAAGAAAAATTTGCGCACCACCTATCTCTCGGCTCCAGCGCTCGGCATGATAAATAGGCGAAGGGCGACCCACATAGTGCGCTAAATCTCTATCGAATTCTGCCTGAAAAGCTGGAGTATCTTTTAATGAAAGATACGCTGCTTGCAACTCATCTAACGCAGCAATTAAGGTTTCAGAAACAAAGCGTCCGCCGTAGGGGCCAAAGTGGCCGCGCTCATCGGGCATCGCTGAATAATCAATTTTTTTAGGATCACTACTAAAAGGTGTTTGCATGACAAATACTCTAACAACTCAAATAAATTTACCGGCCACAATTTGTGACGGCTTGCATAAATCGTTTTATTTTTTCTGGATCTTTAATACCCGCCGATAACTCTACACCACCACTAACGTCAACTGCATACGGAGTCACTTCAGTGATTGCTTGATTAACGTTATCGACCTCAAGGCCACCAGCTAAAGTTAAAGGCTTATCAATATCAGCTGGAATTTTTGACCAATCAAATGTTTTGCCTGTGCCACCGGGTACGCCTTTTTGATAGGTATCTAACAAAAAGCCTAAAGCAGCTTTATGATCTTGCATCTGTTGTGAAACATCATCCGTATCACCACCCACTCTAATCGCCTTGATATACGGTGTAGCAAATTGCTCACAAAACTCGGCACTTTCGTCACCGTGAAATTGAATCAGCGATAGAGGCACAATATCTAACACCGCCTGCACTTCACTAGCAGAGGCATCAACAAACAAACCTACTCGCTCAACAAACGGCGGTAAGACACGACATAATTCAGCGGCGCGTTCCGCATTAACAGCACGCGGACTTGGCGGATAAAACACAAAGCCCAAGGCATCAGCACCCGCATGAGCTGCGGCTAAAGCATCTTGCTCACGGGTGATACCACATATTTTTACCCGCGTTCTAGACCCTGACTGGCTAGACGCAGAATTTGGGCTAATCATTGCAAGACTCATAAAATCGGTTATTTAAAATACAGCTCGATTAAGCGTGTAAGTCTACCAAATTGGCCTAGCACTTGCTGCTGTAATATGAGCCCAGAAATACCAACTTAAAGTGCATTGCAGAGCGGATTCTGCACTTATTGAGGTGATCTAAAAAGCCGCTGATAACGTGGCTAAATTAAATACAATGCTGGATTAGCCAAGGCCGCGGTTATATCGACAGCCCAAGCGTTTCCGTTAGCTGCGCTAAAACAGCGATCTTTCAGTCTCTGGGAGGTCGTATTTGGCCGGATAAGTCACCGCAACTAGGTAGAGTCCATCCGGTTTGGCCGTAGCCGCCGCCATCGATCGGTCTTTTGCCGCCAATAAGCTCTCGACCCAGGTCACTGGCTGCTTGCCAACGCCCACGGCCATCAATGTACCAGTGATATTTCGCACCATATGCAGCAAAAAGGCGTTCGCCTCAATTTCAATACAAATTCGCTCACCGAACCGCTTAACACTCACCGCATGCACATTACGCATCGTCGTCTTGCTTTCACAGGCCACCGCACGAAAAGCGGTAAAATCTTGCTCACCCACCAATGACTGTGCCGCTCGATCCATTAAGGCCTCATCGAGTGGCTGAGAATAATGCGTCATCAAACCGCTAAAAATACCCGGTCTAACGGCTGAATTATGTATCCAGTATTGATAGCGGCGTGCTTGCGCAGAAAATCGAGCATGAAACTCAGCATCAACCTCTTTCGCCCAAACCACCCTAATCGCAGCGGGCAAAAGACTGTTCACCCCCATAGTCCAAGCTTTTAACTCGCGAGGATTACTCACCTCAAAATGCGCCACCTGCCCAGTGGCATGCACACCCGCATCAGTTCGCCCAGCGCAAATCAACGTAATCGCTTGATCAGCGACAGTACTTAAGGCTTCTTCCAACGCCATTTGAATGGTTGCCACTGGCGGCTTAGTCTGTCGCTGCCAGCCATGAAAAGCCGCACCGTTATACTCCACGCCAATGGCTATTCGGCGCACAGTTAAGCTGGGTGAATCGGCCGATGATATATGTTGAGAGTCACTAGACAATAGATAACTACCTAAGTCAGTACGGCATAAGCCGATTATTCAAAGCGGTTAAAACTGAGCGAGGATAATGCCAGATACAATAATTATTGCAATTGCGATATTCATAAGCACTACCGCTTAATTGGATTGTTATTAAAAATATTAGGCCAATAAAAAGCCCAGTAAAAACTGGGCTTTTAAATAACTTTTTAGCGGCTTAGCGATTAAACGTTTAAGCTATCTTGCCTATCATTGCATTGGCCTGATCACGCTGCTCTTCACTACCCTCTGACATCACCTCGTCGAGAATTTCACGCGCACCTTCAACATCACCCATATCAATATAGGCTCTGGCTAAATCTAACTTGGTGCCCACTTCATCGCTTTGACGATCTTGTTCCGGCGTATCATTCGCTTCACCAGTCTCACCCGTCGAATCAGTTTGCTCAGAGTCCGCATCATAAGCTAACTGCAAACCAAAATCGGTTTTATCCTCTTCGTCCTCTTCAAGCTCCCCACTCGCTGCTTCAACCTCAACATCAGCCTCAACATCAGCGGTATAGCTCTCAAGAAACTCATTCGTCGGCGAAGCAATATCGCCTTCTGGCCACCAATCAGAAACGTTATCAACACCAGCCAGCAAAGCTTCGGCGGCAACATTCATATTGGGATCTTGCGCGAGAAGCGCCTGACAAGCATTGCGGAATAAGTCGGGAGTTTGCTGAGCAACAAATAATTCAAGCTGCTTAAGCTGAAGGTCGGTACGGGTCGGCTCACTCTTAATCGCCGCGGCTAACATTTCATCAGCTTGATCATAGCGACCGTAGGCTAAATAAATATCCGCTTCGGCAATAACATCATGCTCTGTATCAAAATCTTCAATGGTCTTATCGGTAGCGACATTACCATTAAGATCACCATCAAGATCATTAGCTAAAGTATCCTGCTCAGTATTTACGTCCTGCTCAATGCTAGCCGTTTGATCAAAAGCGCCTTCCTTTAAAATACTCTCGTCATCTTGCTCTAAATCATTATCCTGATCTAAATCATTTTCTGCTAAAGGCTCTACTCGCTCAAAAACCGTTGCTTCATAAGCATCTTCTCGACGGGCAAAAAACCACATAAAAACAGCCATGACTGTCGCAAATAAAGACACTCCAACAAACACCAGCCACTCGACACTGATGGATAAAGCATTTGCAATACGGTTTAACATACTCGTTTCAGCAGTCGTCACTTTATCGACAACCGTATCCGCTACAGATGAATTAGCTTGCGCTTCTTGGCGCACATCAATAGCAGCTCGGATAGAAGCCAACTCTTGATCTTTTAATATTAGCAACTGCTCAAGGTCGCTTAACTGCGATTCCATAGCGGTTAAGCGAGTATTCATAGCCGTATTCTCAACCGCAGCACGGTCTAGGCTCTCAAGGCTTATCGCTAAATCATTGCGAAGCTTGTCTGACTCTGTCGAAGCGGATTGCGCAGCTCCAGCAATAGCAATATTAGCAGCACCAGCGTCATCACCATCAGACAGCTGCGTATCCGTTTTACCATTCATTAATGCTGAATCAGAAGCCGTATCAACTGTAGCGAGCTGTAAATGCCCTTCGGAATCCGACGACGCTATTGATGGCGATGGCACTGACTGTGCAGCTTCACGACCGTCAAGCGCCGCTTGCAAACCTTCATTACTTTTATCTTGGTTGCGCTGCCAATTTAATTGCTGCTCACTCACTAACTGCTGCGCCTGCCTTTCATTAACACGACCGACTGCAGCACCTTGAGGTAAACGCAGCACAGCGCCTTTTTTTAATAGGTTAATATTGTTATTGATAAAGGCATTAGGGTTTAGATCTTGCAAGGCCAACATGGTTTGATTAATGGAAGCATTATTAGGCTTAACCCGCTTAGCAATACCCCATAAGGTTTCATCGGCTCTAACTGTAATACTCGATGGCGACTGCGCGCTCGTCTTATTCGTCGAATTAGACGTATTGCCCGCAAATGTTCTAACCACCGCTTTTGAAGAGCGCGTATCGGGCTTATCGTTTCTTCTTTGCGGTGTATTAGCAGGATTAATAATACGAGCAGGTGCAGCAGAATAATTAGGTAGGTCAAGTAACACTGTGTACTCACGCAGCAAACGCCCTTTTGGCCAGCGCAACTCCACTAAAAAATTAAGATATGGCTCTAACACCACATCGGGTGTTTGTAATCGCAATATAGGAACGCCCGACTCTCCGCGCTCAACAATAAATTCTAAACTCGATAAAAAATATTCGCGATCGACACCGGCTCGCGAAAAATCGGCTTTAGATGCCAGCGATACCAAAATTTGCGAAGCATCAAAACTCTCGGCATTAACCAGTGGTATCTCAGCATCTAAGCGCTCATTGACCGCTGAAGAAACCCGAATTTCACCTAAACCTAATGCGTGTAAAACTGAAGATTGCATTAAACCAACTAACGCAATCGCTACCGCAAGCTTTTTTTTCATCATCTGGAATCCCGTCGCCCAATCGAAAGAGTGTTTTCATTATTGAGAATCAATCCTTTCTTGAGACAACAAAAAAAAGGATAGGTTTTAAACCGTTTATTCAATGGCAGGCATAATATGGCCACTGTGTTGTTTTCTACTGCATTTTCCTTATACAGTTATAGCAAACACAGGACACTAGCAATGTTTAGCAATGGTGATACGTTAATTGGTTCTCAGATTTTTGCAGCGAACTAGAAATAATTGAGAAAAACAAACGAGGAATAGCGAGGGAAGGTTAACAATACTTCCATTGGCGGAAATGTGAGCAACAGCTTCGTTTCCTTACCACTAATAGGAAACACCTGGTATAAACCCTTACTCACATTTCGCGCCAATAGATGCACTTAATTCAAGTGTAGACGCTAACTTTGAAAAAGACAGGCAAGAAGGTAATCTTTTTATGATATACAAAAAATATTCAAGAACTGAATAAAAAAGAGGCTAATCTGCCCGATAATACCGGTCAAATAAGCCTCTACAGAGGGCGTTAGAGGTGATCTTGGATTAAGCGTTCAGCAATTTGAATACTATTCAACGCAGCGCCTTTTCTCACATTATCGGAAACAATCCACATATTAAGACCGTTAGGGTGAGAAATATCCTCACGAATACGGCCAACATACGTTGGGTCAGTACCTGCACCATCACTAACAGGTGTTGGGTAGCCACCATCAACCTGATCATCAATCACCTCGATGCCTTCAGCACCGGCTAACAATTCACGCACTTGCTCAACACTGATTTTTTGCTCAGTCTCAATATGAACCGCTTCAGAGTGACCAAAGAAAACCGGTACGCGAACACAGGTTGGATTAACCTGTATATTGGCATCGGCAAAGATTTTTTGCGTCTCCCAAACCATTTTCATTTCTTCTTTGGTGTAGCCATTATCAAGGAACACATCAATGTGTGGGATAACGTTAAAAGCAATTTGCTTCGGATAAACTTTCTCTTCAACAGGTTGGCCATTAAGCAAACGTGCCGTCTGCCCTGCTAACTCTTCAATCGCATCTTTACCCGTACCTGAAACCGCTTGGTAAGTAGCGACATTAATACGCGTAATACCCACCGCATCATAGATCGGCTTTAAAGCGACTAACATTTGAATCGTTGAGCAATTCGGGTTGGCAATAATATTGCGATTACGATAATCGGCAATAGCATCCGCATTCACTTCTGGAACCACTAATGGAATGTCGTCGTCATAACGAAAGTGCGAGGTATTATCAATCACCACACAACCGGCATCCGCAGCAATCGGAGCATACTCAGCCGACAAGCTACCACCTGCAGAAAACAAACCAATTTGCGCCTTGGCAAAATCAAAGTCAGCTAAGTTTTCAACCTTAACGGACTTACCATTAAACTGAATACGCTTACCTGCCGAACGCTCACTGGCTAAAGGGTAAAGCGTGCCAACCGGAAAACCACGCTCCTCTAAAATCTCTATCATTGCCTGACCGACAGCACCTGTGGCCCCCATGACAGCAACATCAAATGTTCTAGACATTTAAAAAACTCCAAATATTTTTATTTAAATAAGCTATGCAAACAGCCAAGGCGCAACCTTTTTATGCTGCTCTTCAAAGTCAGCAATGGTATCTGCATCTTCTAAGGTTAACGCAATATCATCCAAACCATTTAATAGACAGTGCTTGCGAAAGCTATCAACTTCAAACGCTATTGTAGAGCCATCAGTCAAAGTGATTTGCTGTGATTCAAGATCAACCGCAAGCGAATACCCTTCGTTAGCTTCAACAGCCGCAAATAATTTATCAACAATAGCTTCATCTAGCTCAATCGGTAAGATGCCATTTTTAAAACAATTATTAAAAAAGATATCTGCAAAGCTTGGCGCAATTAAGCAGCGAAAACCATAATCTTCTAATGCCCATGGCGCATGCTCACGGCTAGAACCGCAACCAAAGTTCTGGCGCGACAACATAACGCTAGCGCCTTTATAACGCGGCTGGTTCAACGAAAAATCATTATTTAATGGACGCGAAGTACAATCCATATCTGGTTCACCTTTATCCAGATAACGTAATTCATCAAACAAGTAAGGGCCAAAGCCCGAACGCTTAATTGATTTTAAAAACTGCTTAGGAATAATCATATCGGTGTCAACGTTAGCGCGATCAAGCGGCATAACAACACCTTCAAGTTGAGTAAATGCTTTCATATCCTAGCGCTCTCCCATTTCACGCACATCAACAAAGCGTCCGGCAATAGCTGCCGCTGCCGCCATTGCTGGGCTAACCAAATGTGAACGCCCACCAAAACCCTGACGCCCCTCGAAATTACGGTTAGAGGTAGAAGCACAATGCTCACCCTCTTCTAACTTATCGGCGTTCATTGCTAAACACATTGAACAACCTGGCTCACGCCATTCAAAACCAGCATCAGTAAAAACCGTATGTAGGCCTTCGCTCTCTGCTTGCTTTTGCACTAAGCCAGAACCCGGCACAACCATGGCCAATTTAATTTTATCCGACACCTGCTGCCCTTGAACAACCTCAGCAGCGGCACGTAAATCTTCAATACGGCTATTAGTACAAGAACCAATAAATACTTTATCTAATGGAATATCTTTAATTAGCTGGCCGCCGTTTAAACCCATATATTCCAGTGCACGCTCTATTGATTGACGACGCGTTGGGTCAGCTTCGTCAGCCGGTACAGGAACACGCGCAGTAATTGGCGCAACCATTTCTGGTGAAGATCCCCAAGTGACTTGTGGCTCAATATCCGCAGCCTGCATAACTACAACATGGTCAAAAACCGCATCGTCATCACTAACCAAATCTAACCATGCTTCAGCAGCCAGATCCCAGTCCGCACCCTTAGGAGACATTGGGCGATCTTTACAGTAATCAATGGTTTTTTGGTCAACAGCAATCATGCCTGCACGTGCACCCGCTTCAATCGCCATATTACAAACGGTCATACGGCCTTCAACCGATAAGGCACGAATAGCATCGCCACCAAATTCAAACGCATAACCTGTGCCGCCAGCAGTACCAATTTCACCAATAATCGCCAGCACTAAATCTTTTGCCGTAACGCCTAAACGTAATTCACCATCAATGCGCACTAGCATGTTTTTCATTTTGCGCGCTAGCAAACACTGTGTTGCCAATACATGCTCAACTTCCGAAGTACCAATACCGTGTGCCAATGCACCCAAAGCACCGTGCGTCGAAGTATGCGAATCACCACACACAACCGTCATGCCCGGTAACGTTGCGCCCTGCTCAGGGCCAACAACGTGAACAATACCTTGGCGCTCATCGTTGATTTTAAATTCGGTAATACCTAACTCATCACAGTTATCATCTAAAGTCTGAATTTGTATTTTAGAAATTTCGTCAGCAATGCCTTCAATACCCTCTCGACGCTCAACCGTAGTGGTTGGCACATTGTGATCCGGTGTCGCAATATTGGCTGATGTACGCCACGGTTTACGACCCGCAATTCGCAAGCCTTCAAAGGCTTGAGGTGAAGTCACTTCGTGAATCAAATGACGATCAATGTAAATTAAAGCCGTGCCGTCATCGCGTTGTTTAACCAAATGCTGGTCCCATAGCTTGTCGTAAAGCGTCTTACCTGCCATCTTCATTTCCTCTTTCATGACTTCTGCGGTGTAAACCGAAATAACTCCCGAAAAGATTGGGAGTGAATTGCTGTAAGAATAACCCTTGCCATTGATAAATAAAATTCATATTATTTATCAATTAGATTCCTTATAGGAATGATTTAGGTCAATTTATCTGAGATTGCTATGTCTTCCCTTGATATTCAAGCACTTACCGCCTTTGTTGCCGTTGCCGAAACCGGCTCATTCTCGGCAGCGGCCGATCGACTATTTCTTACCCAGCCCGCGGTGAGCAAACGTATTGCCCTATTAGAGAGCCAGCTCAGCACGCAGGTTTTTGATCGAATTCGAAAAAGAGTCTTTTTGACCGAAGCTGGCCATGCATTACTCCCCCGCGCTCACCTTATTTTGCAATCGCTCAAAGATGCCCAACAAGCAGTCAGTGATTTGGGCGGCGACATCAGTGGCAAGCTCGCCATTTCCTTTAGTCATCATATTGGCCTGCATAGATTACCGCCTTATCTAAAGCGCTACTCTAGCGAATACCCCGACGTTAATTTAGATATCAACTTTGTTGATTCAGAAGATGGCTATGAAAAAGTATTAGATGGCACGTCGGAACTAGCCGTCATCACACTGTCACCCGATAAAAGAGCCGACATCATTGCAACACCGCTATGGCACGATCCATTAGTTTTTGTCTGCAGCCCCGAACACCCTCTCCATCTTCGCGACAATGTAACGCTAGAAGAACTCAGCACTATGGATGTGATTCATCCTGGCGAAAACACCTATACCGGAAAAATTGTTAACCAATTATTTGAACGACAAGGTGTTTCATTAAAGACATCCATGACCACCAATTATCTTGAGACAATAAAAATGATGGTATCGATTGGACTGGGCTGGAGTGTGCTGCCAAAAACCATGATTGGATCGTTAGAGCAAATACACATACCCGATGTCTACATTGAAAGACAACTGGGCATTATTGAATATCGTGGCCGACAAAAATCGAATGCCGCTAGTGCATTTAAAGCGCTATTAATGAAGAATGCCTAACTGGCAATAAAAAGCAGGATAACAAATTAAAAAAGCGGACGAACTAGCTGCTAAGCTAAAACGCCGCTTTGCAGCGGTACAAATCGCACCGGAATAAGCGGCTCAGTCTCATAGCCATCGGCGGTTTTAGTAATCACCTGAAGCGCCTGACTACCATCTTCACCAATGGGCACAACCATCTTGCCACCAAGTGCTAACTGGGCAAGCAACATCTTAGGAATCTCTCGCGGTGCAGCCGTAATAATAATACCATCGAACGGTGCACGCGCCTTCCAACCGACATAGCCATCACCATGACGATACTCAATATTACGCAAGCCTAACTGTCGCAGTCTTTGCTCCGCACCTTCTTGCAAAGAGCCAATGCGCTCCATAGTACAAACACGCTTAACTAACTGAGATAACACAGCCGTCTGATAACCACAGCCAGTGCCGACCTCTAAAACCGAATTAAGATTACCGTGCGATAACAGCAGCTGCGTCATTAAAGCGACAATGTAAGGCTGTGAAATAGTTTGACCTTGCCCAATAGGCAGCGCCGCATCCTCATAAGCACGATGCGCCAAAGCTTCATCAATAAAGACATGTCGTGGCGTGCTGCGCATAACATCTAACACTCCAATATTGTCGATACCCTGATCCGACAATCGAGCCACCAAACGATCACGGGTGCGCTGCGACGTCATGCCAATACCTAAACGCTCATTAAGCTGCATACTAATACTTTCTCATAAATCGATTGTTAACTATTCTTACAAACATTCTACCAACTCTCTAATCAAAACAGTGGCATAACTTCCGGTCGGAAGTACAAATGATAAGTGACATTTTTCACTATCCAAATGCCAATCCAACTGCTTAGGAAAAAACCGCAGCGGTCGACGCGCCACATCGACACCTTGTCGATCAAGCCCTTCCATCAAGGCCAATTCATCGGCAATGGCTAAATCCTCAAACTGCTCCGCCAAAGATGTAACGCCTGAACTACCGCGACCACACATGGGGCCAGAAATATGAATATCACTCTGCGCTAAACGCTGGTCAATATCTGCCGCCACCTGTTCTTTATCAACACTATTATCATCAAGAACAAAACGGCTGCGACTACCATCTAGCATTAACACATCGCCATCAAGATAAGCAGACCAATTATCTGCGGCAATACGCGCATCAAGCACCTGATTAAACAAATACGAACGCGCCGCTGACAAACATAAACTTCGCTGTTCTCTAGGCATACGCTTGTTAGCAGAAAATAACGCGCGCGCTTTAGCTAAATTGTTTCTTCCAAAACGCTGCTCGCCAAAATAGTTAGGCACGCCCTGCTCACAAAGGGCTTTTATTTTTTGCGCCAATTGATCCTTAAAAGCAACATCACACCGTGCTAGTGAAGACGCATTTAAAGAAGAAACCACTAACTTAAAAGCATTCGCCTTATGCGTACCACGACGCAACTTACGTGAATGACGACAAACCGTGAGTAATTTAATATATGCGCCGGAGCCATTATCGCTATCGTCCTGCTCGCATAAACTCTGCCAATCTAACTGATCACCACCGGGTAAATAAACACTGAACCACTGTCGCGTTACCGCCCATTTATCTTTTAATCCCGAATAACCTACATCCATCGACTTACAAGCAGCTAATTTAGCAATTTTATCTCTTACCGCTAGAGTGGTTAAACAGCGTTTTTCAATGTGTAAAAAAACATGCTCGCCTTCGCCGCTGGGTTCAAAATCCAACTGCTCATCGACAAAAAAATCTTCGGGAATCGCCTTAATTTTACCTGTCGCAACAGGACCACCATAGGCGTAAGAATAAACAGGAAAAGTAGAATCAGTACTAGCAGACACGCTTAAGCACTAACCTCATCAGTCCGGTGAAGAAGCACAGTAGCGTAGCATGCAATGCCTTCTTCTCTTCCGGTAAAACCTAACAGCTCAGTCGTGGTGGCTTTAACACTCACAGCATCAATCGACACCTGAGTATCAGCAGCTATATTTTCACGCATCGATAAAATATGGTCCGCCATTTTCGGGCGCTGAGCAACAATCGTCATATCAGCATTTGATAAACAATAATTATGCTTCGCCAACAAGGCGACAACATGCACTAACAATTGCCGCGAAGAAATATCACGATAACGCGAATCAGTGTCAGGAAAATGCTGGCCAATATCACCGAGCGCTAAAGCACCAAGCATCGCATCACACAATGCGTGAAGCAAAACATCACCATCGGAGTGTGCAAGTAGCGCCCTCTCGAAAGGAATACTCACGCCACCCAATACCACTGCTGAAGACGCACTCTCGTCTAGTGGAGCGAAAGCATGGACATCATAGCCCTGACCAATTCGTATTTTCATCGTTATTAAGCACTCGCCATTGATTTTTTTAACACACTATTTAAGATCAATTTGAAGACCATCTTAAAGATCAGCGCAAAGATAAGAAAAACGCTGCCATCTGCAAATCATCTGGCGTCGTAATTTTTATATTTTGCTGAGTATTCTCGACAACCATAACATCGGCACCCAAATACTCTACAGCCGACGCCTCATCCGTAACCGTATTATTAGCAGCGAGCGCATCGCTCAAAGCCTCACACAGCAAACCATAGCGAACCATTTGCGGTGTTTGTGCAGCCCAAAGTTGCTGACGATCAAGAGTTGCTTTAATCACTGGCAAACGCTCACCATCGCTACTTGCCTGTTTAACCGTATCATAAATAGGTGCTGCTAAAATTGCCGCCACATCTGTATCGGCAACAGCACTGCTCAAGCGTAACAAAGACTCAACAGTCACTAACGGTCTAGCAATATCGTGCACCATAACCCAATCGTTTTTATCAGCCCGACCAGATAATGCTTTTAAACCCTTTAAAACCGATTCTGCACGCGAATTGCCACCATCGACACGCTCAATTAAAGGCTGTGATGCGATAGGTAATTGGTCAAAATAATCATCTGTAGGATTAACTGCAACAACAATAGCGGCAAATAAATTTGATGCTGTTAGCGTATTAAGCGATCGCTCGGCTATTGATTGGCCTGCTAAAGAAAGATATTGCTTAGGGCAATCAGCCGCAAAGCGAGTGCCGATACCGGCAGCAGGAACCACAGCCCAAATCGTTGGCTGACTCACAGGACTTAGGGTGACTCGTCGACGACGAGATAGAATGTTTCGCCCGACTTGACCATACCCAGCTCTTCGCGAGCACGGGCTTCAACTTCATCAAGACCAGTTTTTAAGGCTTTAACTTCGGCGGCGAGTCGCTCATTGCTTTGCTGCATCAAACGATTTTTTTCTTTTTGCTCTGCCACCTTCAACGACAATGAGTGAGTTTCGGCAAGACTGCCTTCACCCACCCACAATCGGTACTGTAGGACCAATAGCATCGCAACCAATAAACCAATCACCAGCTTTAAAAACGCATCGCCGGCATTTGCTGATTCACTGATTGCTACTTTATTCGATGCAACCATCGATTAATTACCCTGACCTAACACAACAAGATTCAAACCTTATACTTTAAATTCTGAGCGGCCATTATAAGGGGCTTTAGCGCCTAATTCTGACTCAATGCGCAATAAACGGTTGTATTTTGCCACACGATCAGAGCGACATAATGAACCTGTTTTGATTTGACCCGCTGCTGTAGCAACAGCTAAATCAGCAATCGTAGTATCTTCTGTCTCGCCTGAACGGTGCGAAATCACTACCGTATAACCCGCATCTTGCGCCATTTTAATGGCATCAAGCGTCTCACTTAGTGAGCCAATTTGGTTAAATTTGATCAAAATAGAGTTGGCAATCTTTTCATCAATACCGCGTTTGAGAATCTTTGTGTTAGTCACAAATAAATCATCACCCACCAACTGAACACGATCACCCACTTTATTGGTTAAATCGGCCCAACCTTCCCAATCACTCTCATCCATACCATCTTCAATAGAGATAATAGGATATTGATTGCTTAAGTCAGCAAGAAAGTCTGCGAAGCCAGCCGCATTAAACACCTTACCTTCACCCGACAAATTGTATTCGCCATCTTTATAAAACTCTGAAGCCGCACAATCCAAAGCCAGTGTCACATCGGTATCAAGCTTATAGCCCGCATTTGCAACTGCCTCAGAAATCAAAGCCAAAGCAGCAGCGTTAGACTCTAGATTAGGCGCGAAACCACCCTCGTCGCCAACCGCTGTATTTAAGCCACGAGCATTTAAAACAGCTTTTAATGCATGAAAAATTTCTGCACCACACTGTAAAGCCTCGGCAAAGGTTTTTGCCGCAACCGGCTGCACCATAAATTCTTGAATATCGACATTGTTATCAGCATGCTCACCGCCATTAACAATATTCATCATTGGCACTGGCATAGAGTACTGACCAGGCGTGCCATTAACGTTAGCAATATGCTCATACAGTGGAATACCTGCATCAGCCGCAGCCGCTTTAGCGATTGCCAGCGATACCGCCAATACAGCATTCGCCCCCAATTCACCTTTATTATCGGTGCCATCAAGATCAATCATAATCTGATCAAGCTCGCGCTGATTAGCGGCGTCTTTACCAATTAATTGAGGCTGAATTTTGTCATTAATATTAGCGACCGCTTTAAGTACACCTTTACCAAGGTAGCGACTTTTATCGCCATCACGTAATTCTAAGGCTTCTCGTGAACCGGTTGAGGCACCCGACGGTGCACAGGCCTGCGCACGAATACCTGATTCGAGTAACACTTCTGCTTCAACAGTAGGATTACCGCGCGAGTCCAACACTTCAAGCGCTGTTACTGCTTTTATCAATGACATACTTAAACTCCAAAAACTAAACGCCCCTATAAGGGCAAAATTAAAAAAACGGATTAAATTTAAAAAGAATTATTTCAAATGATTGGTTTCAAAAGGCCGCTAACTAATATCCAACTCATCAAAACCTTTAACTAAGGTATCAACGGCCTTCATCTGTTCTAAAAAGGGTTTTAACTGCTTAAGTGGCAGCGCACACGGGCCATCACACTTTGCATTATCAGGATCAGGATGCGCCTCAAGAAACAAACCACCTAAACCTTGGGACATACCTGCTTTACCTAACTGTACAACTTGCTGGCGACGACCACCCGCAGAATCACTGCGGCCACCCGGCATTTGTAAGGAATGGGTTACATCAAATATCACGGGATAAGAAAAGTCTTTCATCGTACTAAAGCCAAGCATATCGACAACCAAGTTGTTGTAACCAAAGCTACTGCCTCGCTCACATAACATCAGTTGATCATTACCCGCTTCTTGGCACTTCTGCAAAATATGCTGCATTTCACGCGGCGCTAAAAACTGCGCCTTTTTGATATTAATAGCCGCGCCGGTTTTTGCCATCGCTACGACTAAATCAGTTTGACGTGATAAAAACGCCGGTAACTGAATAACATCAGCAACACTAGCGACGTCTAAAGCTTGCTCTGGCTCATGCACATCGGTAATCACGGGCACGTTAAAGGTATCTTTAACCGCTTGCAGAATTTCAAGACCCTGCTCAATACCTGGGCCGCGAAACGAATGCATAGAAGAGCGGTTAGCTTTATCAAAAGAGCCTTTAAAAATGTAAGGGATATCAAGTTCCTTACATGCTTCAACATAATTGCCGGCAATCTCAATAGCTAACTCTTTGGACTCGAGTACATTCATACCACCAAACAATACAAATGGTCGGTCATTAGCAACCGCAATATCGGCTACCTGAATAGTTTTTTGTGCTGGCAAACTTGATGACATATCTTTATTTTCCATAGGCTGACTAAGCAACCTTTAATAACAATTAAGAGTAAACGCTTAAATTAGCCCTTTTAGCCTTTAGCGTAAGCAATTGCCGCATTAATAAAGCCCGTAAATAATGGATGGCCGTCACGCGGTGTTGAATTAAATTCCGGATGAAACTGACAAGCAACAAACCATGGATGGTCGACAACTTCAACGACTTCAACAAGCTGATTGTCCTGAGACCAACCGGCAATACGTAAACCCGCTTCTTGTAAACGCTCGACATAATTATCGTTAACTTCATAGCGATGACGATGACGCTCTGCGATTTCGTCAACACCATAAGTACTGTGCGCTACCGAACCTTCAACCAACTGACAAGGCTGAGAACCTAGACGCATACTGCCGCCAAGATCTTCATCACTGCTGCGTGATTTGCGGCTACCATCTTCATCAAGCCATTCAGTAATTAAAGCAATAACTGGATGTTGAGTGTCAGTATTAAATTCCGTACTGTGCGCGCCCTCTAAAGCAGCAATGTGGCGCGCGTATTCAATCACGGCAACCTGCATACCTAGGCAAATGCCAAGATAAGGGACTTTGTTCTCACGTGCATATTGCACCGCACGAATTTTACCTTCGACGCCGCGCTCACCAAAACCACCAGGTACCAAAATAGCTTGCACATCTTTTAATGCATCCAAGCCATCGGCTTCGAGATCTTCAGAATCAATATACTTCACTTTAACTTTGGTTCGCGCACCAATACCCGCATGTTTTAACGCTTCGTTAAGTGATTTATAGGCGTCAATTAAATCGGTGTACTTACCGACCATCGCGACTTTAATTTCATTGGCAGAATTTAATTCGCCATCAATTACTGCTTCCCATTCAGACAAGTCAGCGACTTTGCAACCCAAGCCAAGGCGCTGCACAACGTATTCATCAAGGCCTTTTTTATTCAACATAATCGGTGCACGATAAATAGTATCGGCATCGGGTAATGAAATCACGGCGCGCTCTTCAACGTTGGTAAACAAGGCAATTTTTTTACGGGCACTGGCGCTAATTTCAACTTCCGAACGACAAATTAAGATATCAGGCTGTAAGCCAATTGAGCGCAATTCTTTAACCGAGTGCTGTGTAGGCTTAGTTTTCGTTTCACCGGCAGTAGCAATATAAGGCACAAGGGTTAAGTGCATCAGCAGTGAACGCTGCATACCTAACTCAACTTTTAACTGTCTCGCAGCTTCTAAGAATGGCAGTGATTCGATATCACCAACCGTGCCACCAATTTCAACAAGAACTACATCGTAACCTTCGCCACAGCTCAGCACACGTTGTTTGATTTCATCAGTGATATGAGGAATAACTTGAACCGTACCGCCAAGATAATCACCGCGTCGCTCTTTGCGCAATACCGCTTCGTAAACACTGCCAGAAGTGAAGTTGTTACGCTTCATCATCTTGGTTCTTAAAAAGCGCTCATAATGGCCTAGATCAAGATCCGTCTCTGCACCATCATCGGTGACAAAAACTTCGCCATGCTGAAAAGGGCTCATCGTACCCGGATCCACATTGATATAGGGATCGAGCTTCATCATAGTCACTTTAAGATCTCTGGCCTCAAGAATGGCGGCCAGCGAAGCGGATGCAATGCCCTTACCCAACGAAGAAACAACTCCGCCAGTGACGAAAATATATCTCGTCATTGATGATTCACTCATAAGTACTCTCTTTACCTTCTAAGCCTATACACCGCTCACATGAGACGATAATGGGGCAAAATTAATCCAAATAACTGCCATAAACAGCTAGAAAATTGGCTATTTGAATGGCCAATAATACAAATATTTGAAGTGTGGGATGGCAGGAAGGTGCCAGTCACAGATGGGAGCACAGCTTATCAGAATGACTATGTCGGGACAAACCGACAAATGGTGATTTTTTCAATTATTCGCCTTATTTAGGCTTGATTGGAGGCGCTTAGTTGAAGGTCAGGACTAAAGGAGAGATAAAGGCTGGTAATGGCGCTGAGAACTAAGCCAAGTGTCTATGTTAGAGATCAAATTCATCCTCTTCATCGCCATCATCAACTCCCTGAGAAGGACCGGAACGGTAACGCGACATCTTAATGACCGATGGATCCAGCTCACGCGCCATTAAAAGATCAATATCCATTGACACTTTAGCCGCCAACCTAGCCTCTTGACTCTGCGCCACTGATAATTTGAGGCTCTCACCCCAAACCAACAAATGGCGTGTATTGATTACTCGATAATCAGAGTCTTTAGCCCACTCTCTAGAAATCCGTAATCCTATTGAGTAAATTTGCTCTTTTAACGCTACTCGCTCAGCCTCGCTATCTATATTTTGTAAGACAGCATCACTTATCCTATCCCAACCGTCAGGGTAAAAAGTCCAACCTTCATAAAAGCGTCGAATCCACCTCATATAATCTTCGACTGACTGGCTTGCTTGGTTATCGCTATCCGCTTGATAAGCCTGCACAAAGGCAGATTCCGGAGGCCAAGATGGCGACCATTGCTCGCTGACCTCGGGCACAGTTGCACAGGCAACCAAGAGTAAAATACCCACCGTCGCCACAAATCGTTTAAAAAACACACTAGCCATCAAATAGTCAACCAACATCTCTCTAAAGAACATCATCAAAGCCTAGCCTATTTCAAAGCGACCGTCACTGAGCAGAAAAATGAAATGATTAAATAGCGGGCTTCGGCTCAATAAGAAAATAACGGCCAAAAAGGTCAAATTAAAGTAATTTGCTCAGGCGGCTCACTTTGCTCATCAAAGGACGCTAAATTAGAAACACTCACACCGAGCAATCTAACGCTTCTGCAATCAGCCTCAGTTTTATCTAACAACTGAGGCAATCGCGCTAACACCACATCCATGTTGTTAAAGGGATACTCTTCTGTGTGGCTACGAGTGATTTGTTGAAAATCATTAAACTTTACTTTTAACGTAATAGTCTTAGCCGTTAACTTTTTCTTTTGTAAGGTATCGATAACCTTTTTAGTTAATGACTCAAGTCTTATTAACATCTCATCAATAGCAGTTAAGTCAGTAGAAAACGTCGTTTCCGCGCCAATGGATTTTCGCGCGCGATTATTTTGCACTGGCCTCTCATCTTCGCCGCGCACAATGCCATAATAATAAACACCCATGCGTCCAAAGTGCTTTTGTAAGCGCGTCTGCGTCCATTGCTTTAAATCGTAACCACACTCAATACCAAGCCCCTTCATTTTTTGCTCGGTCGCTTTACCAATACCATGAAATTGACGAATCGCGAGTGACTCTAATAAATCCGTTGCTGCCGATGGCAACACAACAAATAAACCATTCGGCTTATCCATATCCGAAGCAACTTTAGCTAAAAATTTATTGTAAGAAATCCCTGCCGACGCGGTTAGCCCAGTAACATCTTTAATACGGCGTTTAATATCTTTTGCAATTAATGTTGCTGAACCCGAAAACAAAGTAGAACCGGTCACATCAAGATAAGCCTCATCCAGAGAGAGCGGCTCAACTAAATCGGTATACTCCAAAAAAATCGCCTGAATCGCTGCGGATGCCTCGCGGTAAGCTTCAAAGCGTGGCTTAACAAAAACCGCATGGGGACATAATTGTTGAGCCTTAGCAGCCGACATTGCCGATCGAATACCAAATTTTCTGGCCTCGTAACTGCACGCTGCAACCACACCTCGACGCTGCGGGTCTCCGCCAACAATTAACGGCTGCCCTTGATAGATAGGAAAATCGCGCTGCTCAACCGAAGCAAAAAACGCATCCATATCAATATGAATAATTTTACGCTGCGGCGCCAGCTCGCTCGTTTCATCAATTTTTTTAATTATCGGCTGCTTAGTCATTTTTTTATTTTAAAGACAGATAAGATCAATAACGGTTATGATATTAACTCTTAAACATTAAGAGTGGATGCGCCCTTTTGCAATCGTCAACTAACCGTCGTGAAGTATTTAAAAAAACCGTTATCACTTTAATCGCCATGTTCGGTTATGGTGGCTGGGCTTATTACAGCAACCTGCCCGCTAACGGCGAATCCGAAATGCTCGATATTGCGTTTCGCGCAGGCATTATTCAAGGTGGCTACTCAGCAATACTGACCTTAACCAGCATTATTTTACTCGAAGCGGTACTAAAAAATATTAATCACCGCCTAACAATTAACTTTAGCATTACGGCTACGTTAATTATTGTTGGCGCAGCACAATACGCCATTATTATCCCTGTCCATCTTGCTAACAGCACACCGAATATTTTAATCACCCTACTACCCGGCTTTATTATTGGTACGCTTTTTAACTTTGCGTATTTATTATCGATTAAAAATAAATACGTTCAATAGCTAACATTTAGTCTGCGCAACTTTTTGAAACCACTTCAAAAACATCGGCCGACAAACTATCGACATCAGCAATTCTTTTTAAAGCGGCACGCATCAGCTCACTCTGCGGCGTAGCAAAGCGTCGCCACTGTGTTAATGGTGTAAGCAATCGCGAAGCAAGCTGAGGATTAAGGCTATCTAAGCGAATCACTTCATCCGCTAACAAATCGTAACCTGAGCCATCATCAGCATGGAACTGCGCGATATTCCCCATACAAAAGCCGCCAATTAAAGAGCGTACTTTATTCGGGTTAGTATTATCGTAGGCATCATGCTGCATTAAATGTTCAACGCGCTGCAATGCATTAGGCTTATCACTGGCTGCTTGCACTCTTAACCACTGATTAACCACCAAACTCTCATGCGACCACTGCGTGTAGAATTGGTCGAGACAGTTTTGAGCCTGCGACTCTGCGTCGGCCAAAGGACAATTAACCAAGGCGGCAAGTGCCGATGCTTGGTCCGTCATATTATTGGCCGACTGATATTGATCGACAGCAAGACTAAGCAGCGTGGAATCTTGCGCACGCATTAAATACGCTAAACAGGTATTTTTTAAACTACGCAGTGCAATATGATCAGCATGAGGACTATACTCACCTAGCGCAGCTAACTGCTTAGCTAAGTTGCTATAAGCCGTTAGCAAAACGGTTTTTAATTGCGAAGCTAACGCCTGCTGCAAAGTATCAATCGCTGACTCTATAGCACGAATATCAATAGACTCGAACTGCTCAAGCACATATTGATAACCCGGCAAACGTAATTTTTCGGCCAACAACGCCGCATCATAGTTTGGCTGCCAGCGCTCATCTTTAAAACCTTGCTCTATTAAAACGGTTAACGCCTGCCCAAGCGCCTTAACTGCCTTAGCCCCTAAAACACTATCAATTAATTGCGAACCATCAACATGTGCTTCAATCATTTGCATGGCATAACGCTGTGTAGCATCCCAACGCACAAAGCCATCATTATCATTAGCTAATAATTGCAGAAGGTCTTCTAGCGAATACGCAAAATTCAATTTAACCGGTGCCGAAAAACCACGTAATAACGATGGTACTGGCTTGCTAGCTAAACCTTTAAAACACCAGCTTTGCTTAGCCTGCGTTACAGAAAGCATATAATCATTGCTGTCGCTGGCGGCCACGGTATTTTTCAGCGACTCGCAAGGCACCGCTTGCAGACCAGCATCAGAAACTAAGGCCATTTGCATGGGAATAATTAACGGCGCTTTATCATTTTGGCCCGGCGTTGGCGGGCAGCTTTGATCAATCGTTAGGGTGTAATCCCCTGTCACAGCATCCCAGCTTTCAGCCACATCCAATACTGGCGTACCCGACTGTGAATACCATAAACGAAACTGCGTTAAATCAACGCCGCTAGCCGCTTCCATGGCTAGCACAAAATCCTCGCAAGTCACCGCCTGACCATCGTGACGTTTAAAATACAAATCACTGCCGGCACGGAACTTTTCTGCACCCAGCAACTGGTGCATCATACGAATAACCTCTGCACCTTTTTCATAAATGGTTAACGTATAAAAATTAGAAATTTCCATATACGATTCAGGACGAATCGGATGCGCCATTGGCCCACCATCTTCAGCAAACTGTGCCGAACGCAATAAACTCACATCTTCAACACGCTTAACCGTTGGCGAGTTCATATCAGCAGAAAAAGACGCATCACGAAATACCGTAAAGCCCTCTTTTAAGCTGAGTTGGAACCAATCGCGACAAGTAACACGGTTGCCGGACCAGTTGTGAAAATACTCATGCGCGACAACCGCTTCAACACGCTGAAAAGCCATATCCGATTGCGTTAATGGATTAGCTAAGACACAAGAAGTATTAAAAATATTCAGGCCCTTATTTTCCATCGCGCCCATATTAAAAAAGTCGACGGCAACAATCATAAAAAGGTCAAGATCGTATTCTCGACCATAAACCTCTTCGTCCCATTTCATCGAATTCTTTAACGACTGCATGGCGTGGTCGCATTTATCGAGGTCTTTTGTTTCAACATAAATTTTTAATGCTACGTTACGACCTGACATTGTTTTAAAGCTATCGTCGACCGATTGTAAATTACCAGCAACCAGAGCAAATAAATAAGCGGGTTTTCTGAATGGGTCAGACCATAGCGCCCAGTGACGGCCATCATCGCACTCACCGCTTTCAAGAAAATTACCGTTGGATAACAACACTGGGTAAGCCGCAGCATCAGCCGTTATTTTAGTGGTAAATACCGACATCACATCAGGACGATCTAGGTAGTAAGTAATGCGACGAAAGCCTTCAGCTTCACATTGTGTGCAGTACATTCCGTCAGATAAATAAAGGCCTTCGAGCGTAAGGTTTTTGGCAGGATCAATAACTGTTTCAATTTCTAACACAAACTTTTTAGGCAGAGCGCTTAAACAAAGACCGCTATCATTTAATTGGTAGCTGCTCTCTTCTAATAACTTACCATCAATAGCAATAGACTGTAATTGCAAACCCTCACCATCTAACGCCAGCATATCGGAACTAGATTGAGGGTTTTTACGTATGGCCAGACGCGAGTGAACAACCGTCTTATCGGCTTGCAAATCAAAGCTTAAGTCGGTCGTGTCAATAAAAAACGCCGGCGGTTGATAATCTTTTAAATAGGTGACGTTTGTTTCTTTAGATACACTAGAAGGCACACTAGAAGACACACTAGATACATTAGTCTCATCGGTCATAATTTCTCTCCAAAAAAAACGCGGTATTAAACCGATAAAGTAAGATGGTAACCACCAAATTTGCGTAAATTCAGCACGCCACTATCGAGTATTAAATACTGTCCTTTAATACCTAATAATTTACCCTCAATGGTTGGGGTTTTATCAAAATTTCTTGACGTCACTTTGAGTGGAAACTCAGTCACAGGAAAGCGAATATTAATCGGCTTTGCCTCATCACATAGCTGTATTGACTGTAAGCCATATTGGCTTTGCAGCGCTTCGATCTCTGGCATTACCTCAGGGAGAATGCCTTGTACAATGGCGGGCAGATCCAATAACTCAGGGTTACCTTTCAGCATTGCTCGCCAATTAGTTTTATCAGCCATATGCTGCTTAAAAATAACTTCGACTAACCCCGCATAGCGGCGCTGCTGTACCCGAAAAATCGGTAAAGCTTGCACTGCACCTTGATCAATCCAACGGGTTGGAATTTGTGTACCTCGTGTAATGCCGACTTTTAAGCCAGAGGAATTAGCCAGATACACATAATGATCCTGCATACAGAACTCTTCACCCCATGACGGCTCGCGACAAGTACCTGCTTCGTAGTGACATTTTTCTGGGCTCATAATGCATTGATCGCACTGCGCTAGCGACTGGAAACACGGGTAACAATAGCCCTGATTAAAACTTTTATTAGTTTTTCTGCTGCAGTGTACGCAATGAATATCGCCACTATAATTAAGCGTTATGTCGTCACCAATAAAATCATTAAGATCGATTCGCTTTTCGCCTAATACCATCTGATAGAGGACATCGTCACTCTCGTTAGCAGGCAATGCTGCTTGCATCTTTCTTAATTCACCACTAAATACAGGCATAAATCATTTGAACCTATCTAAGAAAAAACTGAATGGACTATAAAGTTAACGGACTTAAAATTTTTTTAAAACATTACTGCCAAGTGATGGGCGCTTCATCATTGTCGTTTTGACTGTCGCCATCATCTTCCTTACTCGCACATTGATCTTCCATTTCGCTAATACGCTGGCCCTGCGGCAAGTGTGCATTATCAAAAATAATAATCGCCTGCGTTAATGTCGCACGCTGCGATTCACTCACCGGCTGACCGTCGGGCCACTTGCCTTGCTCTAAGGCAGCTTTAAAGCGACGATACATATCCGGCGATAACTGCTGAACTTTATTTTCAAATGTATCTGAAGACTCACTCATAAACCCTATTCCGTTTTAACGACTCTCTGAGCGTTGAAAAAAGCGGGTGAGCAAAGCGCTTGGCAATGCAATAAAACAACCCCAAATCAAACCACTGAGATGTGCGGTGTTCGCCATATTGGCAAGAAAATCAAATACCCCTAACCAACCGACAGCCAAAGACAGCAACATCACAATATAAATCGCACGCGGTAACTCAAATATTTTATGCGGAGCAATTAAATTAAATATCGCGCAATAACCCAGTAAGCCATAAATCACACCAGACATGCCACCAAAATAAGCATAGGGCGTGCTCGCTGCTTGATAAAGATTAGACGCAACGGCAATAAAAAACACCACACTAATAAAATGAATCTTGCCACACTGAGTTTCAATTCTGCGTCCTAGCTCCCAGAGCCACAGCATATTAAAAGTGATATGCACCCAGCCAAAATGCAAAAAAATCGGCGTAACTAAGCGCCAATATTGCCCATGGGCTAAAAACTCTTCGGGGGAAATACGTCTCGACATATTCAATGCGCCAGGCAAGCGGCTATTATCGACGCTTTGAATTTTTAGAAACTCAACCACACTGTTAACATTAAACTCGACCAGTAAAAAACCAATAACACTTAAAACAACTAGCAGCAAAGTCACTGGCGAAGCAGCAACAACATGTATCAGCGGCTTTAAAAATGCGGTTAATGAAGTTGTTTGCGGCACTTTTTCTAGCGTCAATTGCAAACGGCCATCACAGAAAGCCTGATAATCTTCACGCATTTGCTCAGCATGTTGCTGGCTATTGGACCAGACCACCTGCACACCCGCTTCTTCAGCAATTTTATGAGCAAAACTTTTCTGCCACCAATATACCGACAAAGCATGCAAATTATTTTCAAGCGGCGCTTCTAAGATTTTAATCATCTAATCTATTATCTTTATTAATCATCTATAAAATGCGCGCCCCAGCCTAATTTATCGCGACAGGTTTCATAGAACTCATGCCCCTCTGGGTGAATCAATTTAAATTTACGCTGCTTTTTGCGGATATGTAATACATCACCCGGCTGCACACCAATATTGACCTGACCATCGCAGCTCACGCGCGGCGAAGTCGGATTATTTTCGGCAACCATAATTTTAATCTCGCTATTGGCATCAATAACCAGAGGACGACTACTTAAGGTATGCGGGAACATAGGTACTAACACAATGGCATCGAGGCGCGGATGCATAATTGGTCCGCCACCCGATAAAGAATAAGCGGTTGAACCCGTTGGTGTAGAAACAATTAAACCATCAGAGCGTTGCGAGTAAACGAATTGACCTTCGATATATAACTCAAAACTGAGCATCTTAGGCGCTTGGCCACTGTGAAGAACGACATCATTAAACGCATCCGACTGATCAATGCAAACACCGTCTCGTTCTAATTCAGTTTCTAACAAAAATCGGCTTTCGATATCGTAATGGCCGTCGAGTACTTTCGACACCCCATTTTCAATATCATCGGGGGCAATATCGGTTAAAAAACCTAACTTGCCACGGTTAATACCCAGCACCGGCACATCGTGTTGAGCCAAATCTCTAGCAGCGCCTAATAAGCTACCATCGCCGCCAACCACAATAACCATGTCGCAGACTTCACCAATTAAATGACGAGTCGCCACCTGAAAATCATGCGATGCCAGCGCTCGAGAAGTATCCTCCTCCAACACAATGCTCACATCGCGGCGCGCAAGCAGCTCAACTAGCGCGCGCACAGATTCGCGCACCGGCTCGCTGTCAACGCGACCTATGAGGCCTATATTTCGAAATTGGGTTATCATCAGCTTTTAAACATCTCCGGATACTTAGCTTGAGAGCGCGATTATAGGGGCAATTGCTTGAATACTAAACCTTTGTCTTTACTGCATTATCAGCCAAAAACGGATCAATCTGCCTAAATACACACCATGACCTCAAGTATGACATCAAGCGCTAAGCCATTGAACGCAGCAGCCACCTTTATCGATTCACTGAATACCGCAGCCGTAAGAATGCTGGCCAATGCTGTATTTGGCCAACCCTTACTGCATATGCTGTCGCAGCAATCCGGCTTAGAAAGGCCGTTAGTTGCACAGGCGTTGAGCTTTGACGACAGTGCGCATAAGCACCCAGCCCTATTTAGCCTGACGGACAAACATCAGCAATGGCTGCGTCAATTAGATCAAGAGCCGCGCCAGCTACTGGAATATTTGCATAATGATAAACATATCAAGCTCGGCATTTACCACGAGCGCCTGTGGCAGTTCTTTTTGCTCAATAACGATGACACACAATTACTGGCATCAAATTTAACCGCCAGAAACAATGGCAATGACTTAGGTGAGTTCGATTTAATTTATCATCATCGGGATTTTGGTCTGGTGCATTTAGAAATTGCCAGCAAGTATTATCTTGCCTGCTCGCAACACACTGATAACTGGAAAACTTGGCTCGGGCCTGGCAGAACCGATCGACTGGATTTAAAACTCAATCACAGCATTAATAAGCAGATGAATTTAGCGGATCACCCGCGCGCCACAGAACAACTGTTATCTTATTTGGATAATCATGTAGATAACCATCTAGATAATCATCTAAATAAACTTAGCATCAAAAAACCCACGGCAGAAAAACCGCTAAGCAAGCAGCTGCATATTGGCGGTAGATTATTTTATCGTCGAGAAAATCCGCTATCACCGTCTCATTCAGCTCACCCTGAACATCTTAGCGAGCAGCATCAAACGGGGCATTGGTTATTATTATCCGAATGGCAAGATTTACTGAGCCAACATCAAGTGGATTATCACTTAATAGACAAGCCCTATTGGCTGGATACCGCAAAGGGTAATCAACGTCGATTAGCAAATACAGAAACGAATCAGGCCGCTTCGACTCACACTGCAACTAGCACTTCAACTGGCACTTCAACAAAAATGCCAGAAATGATTATTTACAGTATTGAAGCCCTCGATATCGAAACCGCATTTTGTTTTATTGTCCCCAATGACTGGCTAACAAGACCGAGTGTATAAATGTGCAAGCTTTTAATGCCCGGCTAAAGCCTGCACATTAAAGCCTTGTTGGTTTAACAGATAGGCAACCGTCGAAGCACGACGACCGGTTGAACAATAAGCGACATATCGCGTATTCACATCCATCATCCGCGACTTTAAGCTCATTAAATGCATAGGCAAATGAAAAGCATCCGCACGATGATCAATTTCATATTCTTGCTGCGATCGCACATCTAACCAACAAGCGCCATCGGCAATAGTTTTAACCGCTTGTTCGATGTTGAGCGAAGCAACTTCAGGCTCGGTCATTAGCGCCAAAAAATCGCGCTTATTAAGCGCCATAATAACGCCGTTAGTTTTCATGGTTACAGTGGCATTGCGGGTGGTTCTATTTAACAGCGCATCCTCGCCGAAACAACGCCCTGGTGATAACTCAGCAACCACTGTAGTTTCTGCATTGTGTGTACAACTGACACTAGCGCATCCCTCTTTAATCAAATAACAAATATCGCCCTGCTCACCTTCACGCACAATCACCTCGCCAGCTTCAACAAGCTGCGCTTCAAAGCGATCAAAAATAGCTTTTACGTTATACGGTGGGATTTTATGAAACAAATTAGAGCGCAACAAAGTATTCATCCAATTGGCATCTTCATCAAAATGCCTGTCCGCACTAAACTCTAGTGCCAGCGTCTTTGCCACTTGATCCCAACAAAGCATCGCATCGAGCTTGTTTCTGTTCAGTAAAAATAATTGGCTATCCTCAACCGCCGTCACCGATACAGCTGTCGGGAAGCTATCGCCCAACGACAAATGACTATTTTCAGTACCGCCGCAAATCCGCAAAGGCTGGCCATCATCGAGCTCAACATCAACGCTACCGCTAACCAAAAATAACTGGCTGTCATGCAAAATATCGGCATCAGCAATGCGCTGACCTTTAATCGCCAGATCCATTTCGCAACTGCGAGCAATCGTTTTTAAGTGGTCTTTAGAAAGTATATTAAGCGGTACAAAAGAGCGCAGCACATAAACGCTCACCGTATTTAAACGGTCTGGATTACCGACGAGAGGAATGGAATTGTTAATCGTTTTATTCACCAAACCATCAGCAATATAATAGCGGCTGGGACTATCCTTTGAGCGACGACTTACCATAATAATTTCAGTCCTATCGATTGAAATGAGTTATGACAAGCCCCTCCTTCCCTGTTGGCCACCCGAATGGACAACGGCAATATCTTGATGGGTATCGAGCTTGCCTTCGCGCAATTGTGACCAAAGCGCATAAAAAAGTTTTGCCATATAGACTTGATCAACGGGCTCATTCATCTCTTTTTCAAGCTGTTCATGAAAGGCCAAAAGATCTTTATTTACCCTAGCATAGCCACCGCAGTGATACTCATCCAAAACCCGCCAAGGCTGGGATACAGTTCCCCTTTCACAAACTTTCTCAGTAGAGTGATTGCTAATTTGTTGCAAGAAACCATTAATATCGTGCGCCATTTCACAATGCCTAAGTACGCTGACCGCGGTGACACAACTGCTAAAATCTTTTTTAACCTTATCAGCACCGGCGATCATACCGGCAACCGTACCGCCGGTTGCGCTAGCCAACCAAACATCACCGACCGTTTTTGGCAAATGGCGCGCAATCGACTCACCCATAGCCGTGGTACCTAATAGACCGTCAAGATTACTGCCACCTACCGGCACAATAAGCCCGTCGCCAAACTGCTGATTAAGCACTGTTGACATAGAGGTGTTTTGTAATTGCTGATAATCGCTACGGGAAACAAATTGAAGATGCATGCCGAGCTGCTGAGCATCTTTTAAAGTAGGCGTTAAAATGGTTTTTCTTTCACCACGCACAATACCAACGGTTTGCAAATCGTAAGCGTCACTGGCTGCCGCCAAAGCATGAAGATGGTTAGACCAAGGGCCGCCAAAACTGATAATGCGATGAATATTTTGCGCTTTAGCTCGTTCAATACTGGGCAGCAACTTAAAAATTTTATTACCCATAATTCGGCCGTTAGTGCCGTCGCGTAGAGGGCGCAGAGGTAATAGAGGACGCAATGCATCCAAACGAACAAGGTAGATTTTAGGTTTAAATGCTGTGAATAACGGAATGTTTAATTCATCAAAAGATAGGCTAGCAATTAGTTGCTCGGCAGTTTTTTTGAAATCAGCAATCATTATGTATTGTTATCTAAGCCATCATGAAACGCCATAAAGGCCTCGGCGACGGCTTCGGGTTTTTCCACGTGCGGATAATGCCCTGCATCATCGAGCAAAGTAATATCAGCGTTAGGTACCACCTCACGAAAACGATCAGCCATATGGCCACCCGATATAGGATCGAGCACACCATTAATTAATTTTAGCGGGATTTTAGTCTGCTCTAACGGTGTCACCCAACGCTCGCGGTTATCGCGTCGCTCTTGCATATAGCGAATCAATACAGGAAACATTTGCTTGCCATTATTCTCGGTCGACAATTGCCAGCTGCCATCAATAAACGCATCAGAGGGTGGGTACTTAGGTCCAAAAATATTGGTCATCGTATTGCGGTAACTGCGCTTACTAATTAATGGAGCGATTAGCGGGCCAACTGGCGATGCCAATAATGTTTGCACCCGCCGCGGCTTATGTGCTTCTGGAAATATACCGCCATTTAAAAAGGCACAACTGAGCCATTCAACTTTAGCACTGCCATTAAATTGTCTGGCTAACAACTCTTGCGCAACGGTATCACCTAAATCATGCGCCAGTATATGTGCGCGGCTTATATTTAGCTTAACTGCGAGCTGCTCAATAATATCAGCCTGAAGTTTTACAGTAATATCACGACGTGTTTTATCCGAGCGACCAAAACCCAGCATATCGTGCGCAATAGTATCAAAGCGGTTAGTCAGTAGCGGCCAGATATCGGCAAAATCCCACGATGCGGTTGGAAAGCCATGAATACATATTAGCGGCTCACCCGCCCCATCACGCTGATAAAACACACTACGGCCATTAACCTCACAGCATTCGCCACTGCCATACCATTGCTGTAGATGCATATATAAACCTTATTTTTTTTGAGAAAAATAAAAATTATGCCTAGTGCCAAAAAGTCGCCACCATAGCATCGGACAACGCCTTAGGCGGAAGCCCCGATGACTGAATGGCTTCTACTGGTATTGTCACATTATTAGCTTTTTCACTGGTCCAAATATGCACTTCAGGTTCAAACGTAAACCCTGAAAGCTGGCTCGCTATAACAGCCACTGCGCCATTCAGCACAGCTAGCGTTACATAGATCGGTGTTTGACAAGATGCACAGGAATAATGGGTTTTATCAAAGCCTGAATTACCCTTAATTGTCATGGTATCACTCTGTCCATGAACATGGCATTGGTCGGGCTTAAAAAAAACGATATCACTGAATGGCATAGCCGTAAAAGCTTGGCAGTCGCTACAGTGACATACCAACTGCACGACCGGTGGTCCTTGGATATTTAGCTCGAGAGCGCCGCACTCACAGCGCGCAGATGTATTTTTTATTTCCGTCATATCATCCTCTTAAGGGATTTAAAATACATACATCAAAATTGGTATTAAGCGGCAGTTATATCAAAAACTCTAACTGTTGGGCCATCCGAACACATATTTTGAATAGCGGCAATGGTTCCATCTTCGAGTCGAAAAGCAAAATACTTATCGTAATGTTCTTTGCTATCCCAAACTTCAGTAAATACAAAGTTATTCGAGTTCTCTCTATTAATCACCAGATTAATATTCTGACAGCCCTCTACGGTTCGAGTCACTTTAAACCCCTCGCCACAGATGACAGGAAATACATCTTTAAATTCATCTTTTAAAGTGCCTTCTACCAAAACGCTTACTGACATCTTTCTTATCCTTTAACAAACTAAAATTATTATTAATAAATCGAACATAGCAAATGTCAGTATACTAAACAATAATGTTAGTTATTAAATAAACTTTAGAGTCCGAGCAAGTAGGCTCATAGTCAAGAGATAGTCGAAGTAGCCCAACAGCCAGTCACTTACTTAATAGATTTGAACTTAAAGGATAGCTAAAAAGTACAGCACAAAAAAT
>JAOIUY010000006.1 GCA_028223755.1 Pseudomonadales bacterium
CATTAATCTAACGAATCAGCAAACCGAACAAAAAAACAGCGTAAAAATGGCTTGTTGGAAAATAGTTAAGTTAAATTGCGTACTTGCGTGCCCACATAGCTTGCCATTTTTTCGATGAACCAGTACCTTATAGGCTTACTGCTGCATGTAGGTGCAGATAAAACTAAGAATTTAGGAGCTAACCTATGAAATTGGTAACAGCCATAGTTAAACCGTTTAAACTTGATGACGTGAGAAGCGCACTATCTGATGTAGGCGTGCAAGGTGTAACGGTAACTGAAGTAAAAGGTTTTGGTCGTCAAAAAGGTCATACCGAGCTGTACCGCGGCGCTGAATATGTAGTTGATTTTCTTCCTAAGGTAAAACTAGAAATCGCAGTTAGCGATGAGTTAGTTGATGTTGTTATTGAAGCGATTACCTCTTCAGCTAATACAGGCAAAATCGGAGACGGGAAAATCTTTGTTTCTAACCTTGAACAAATCGTCCGTATTCGTACCGGCGAAACAGGCAATGACGCTGTATAGCCAAGAATAAAAGCACTACCCAAAAGGCCGCATTTGCGGCCTTTTTTTATAACTAAAAAAAACAGTTAGATAGTAGGTCATGCCAACCATAGATATTGCTATTGGGTACTTTTGAATCGTTATAGGCGACGGTAAAATAAGCATGAGAAATAATGCCGTTTTTGTATTAGTGTCCATCTAAATTGAAATACACAATATCTTGTGGTGTTTTGCTAACCATCACGCAATCTCTTCAAAGCCTGGTTTTTTTAGCAAAATAACCATGGCGCTTTCGCTAATCTTGGCTATAAATAAACATACTTTAAATCTCGGTGATGCCGAGTTTCGTATGTTTTGTAGATAGATAAGTTAAGTGAGAGAGTTATCGTGAAAAAAACAGTTGTGAAAAAAGCGAACAAATCGCAGTCAGTGAGTAAGAAAAATGATTCAGCCGTTGATGTGGATCTTGCTTTTATTGGCTCTAAAGACGAAGTGGCGGAAACGCGTAATGCAGCGAGTCGCGAACGTGTTCGCTCTGTCTTAGATGATGAAGTGGCACGCTTTTTAAATGGCGGTGGTAAAATTGATAACGTTGCACCTAATGTGATGGGCGATCCACCACGTAAGCCAGAAAGCAATTACGGTAGCCGACCTATTTAGTTTTTAGTTCAGCCAACGCCGTTGGTAAATGTTTAATGTGGCTGATAATCGCGTCAGCCACGATCCCTTCATTAGCTTTATTCTTTTCTTCAGTTGTTTCTTCTGCTCTTTTCAACTGATGATTATTCTTTTTTATACAATCATGTTTGTGTTCATGCCCATCAAGCCATATCGCTTTAAATTGCGCGCGCTTTGCACCAACTATATCGCATAGAAAGTCATCACCGACATGAGCAATATCGCTAGGCTGCAAACGTTGATCTAATAATTGTTCCGTACGCTTCAGTGCCGTATCAAAAATAAGCCCGTCTGGTTTACTTGAATTAATATGCTCAGCCGAGAGTGCAAATGAAAAGTGGCGGCCAATAGAGGTTTTTGTCACATCGGCATTACCATTGCTAATCGTGCCTAATAAATAATTCTGGCTGAGTTCGCTTAACAGCTCTTCTACACCTTCATAGCAGTTTACTTTTTGTCTTAGTTGGTAGTGAACTTGAAAGGCTTGCTCGGCTAATTCTGAAGCTGCAGGCGCAGAGTAATCACTGCGCAGTGCTAATGCTTCAATAGTCGCTATGCGCAGTTGGCTAATTTGATTTTTAAAACGATCATTATCGTTGAACAGTTTAAATCGAAACTCGGCAATTTCATTAAGACTAAATTTATTTGTTAATGGTTTAGCGTTGGCACATAGCCATTCATAGGTTTCAATTTCGGCGTGTTTTAATGTTGGCTTTAACGGCCATAAAGTATCGTCTAGATCAAAGGTGATTGCTTTAACTGGCATTGCTATCTTCGCTATTGCTGCTGTCACTAATAGTATCCGCGCTTTGTTCTTCTGACTTCCGCTGCGCTCTTGGGTGGGCATCATCATAGACACTGGCTAGATGTTGAAAGTCGAGGTGCGTATAGATTTGTGTTGTCGATAGATTGGCATGACCGAGGAGTTCTTGGACTGCCCGTAAATCGCCGCTGGACTCCAGTAAATGACTGGCGAAAGAGTGCCTAAGCATATGTGGGTGTAGGTTTTGTTGATGCTCCAAATGCTGAGTCGCGACTTTAAGTCGTTGCTGAATCGCGCGATGAGAAAGGCGAGTGCCTCGTGTGCTGACAAATAGCGCGGGCTCTTCGGCAATGGCCATCGTCGTGCGCTCGGTGAGCCAGTGCTTTATCGCTTCTATTGCTGCTGCACCTAAAGGAATGATGCGCTGCTTATTGCCTTTGCCGGTCACGGTAATCAGTGATTGTGCTTGGCTAAGATCAATATCAGCGACATTGAGAGAGGCGAGCTCAGCCAAACGTAGCCCCGCCGCATAAAAGGTTTCCATTATCGCTTTGTCACGCACGGCAAGCTGATTGTTTGCATTAGATAGATTTTTAGTCGTCGATGCTTTTACCGGTCTCGAAAGTGCGTTATCAAGCAGGCCTTTGACTTGATCAACATCCATAGTCACTGGTAATTTCTTATTCGCTTTTGGCGCTTTAATACCATCGGCAGGATTGTGATCGGCTGCTAGCGCTTGGCCATCAATATGTTGGTTGGTGAAATTAAAAAAACTTCGAATACAGGAGAGTTTACGCTGTATCGATTTTGGCGCTAAACCCTGACGGTGGAGCCTAGCGGTGTATTGTCGAATCCACTCGCCATCAATACTACTTAATGTTGTACGTTGAGCGTTTTCACAGTGTTGGCAAAAATGATCGAGATCGGTTTGGTAGGCGGCGATAGTATGTGGCGATAAGCGACGAACTGACGTGAGATAGTCAATAAATAAAGTGCCAGCATTGCTTAAAGAAGCTTTATCTGGCATTGCTTGATCTATTGATAAGGAGTCAGACATAACACCGCCATTATAGATGTCGTTTAACTAATGCAGTCAGTATGTCGCAAAGGTAGTCGAGAAAAAGTGTGCCGGTGTCGCTATTGTAATGATCGGTATGGTGGTGTGCGACGGCCAGCATCACGATAATATCCGCACCCTTGTCTTGCTGAATTCTTCTGGTTGCAATAGCAGCCGAACCAATAGCATATTTTGTATCGTTAAAAATAAATTCGGCTTCAGCTTCTCGTAAAGTGCCACACATCGATTGACTGTTGTCGAGGATGCCTGCAATTTGTTGATTCGCTTCATTGGTTTCTTGAGTAAAAACAGCGTCTATGGTTTGCGCTTTAAATGCATCACTTTCGCTAATTAATGTCACGCTAGCCGACTCGACACCGAATTTTTTATGCAGTTGATTTTGCAACAGTGTAAAGATGCTATTAAGTGAGTCAGCATTAATAAGATCGACGACTAACGATTGAGTTGTGTTTAATAACGTGTCGTTTTCTTTGGCCGCGTCAATGAGCTCGCCAAGTTTATGTCGTGTTTCTATGCCACGCTCTCTTAATATAGCCACTTGGCGCTCAATCAATGAAGTGGCATTGCCGCTATTATGTGGCAGAGATATGTCCGCTAAAATGGCTGGGTGACGGCGAAAAAAATCGGGGTTATTGGCAAGATAAGTCGTAATGGCTTCTTCAGATAATGTTGCTTGCGCGTTATCGTCTTGTGCACTTGATTTTGCATTATTACTAATCGTTGCTGTACTCATAGTGTGATTTTCCCATCAAAAACTTTAGTGGCACTGCCCGTCATAATAAGAGGGCTGTTACCGCCTGACCATTGAATTGTTAATTGTCCGCCAACAAGTTCTACGTTGACTTCTGCGTCGAGTAAGCCGTTATTAATGCCCGCAGCCACAGCTGCACAGGCACCGCTGCCGCAGGCTTGTGTTTCGCCAACACCGCGTTCGTAAACGCGAAGCTTAATGGCATTGCGTGAAAGAATTTGCATAAAGCCGACATTCACATGGTTTGGGAATTGTGAGTGATACTCTAACACTTTACCTAAACTGTTAACTGCGGCTGTATCGACATTGTCGACTACCATTACGGCATGCGGGTTGCCCATAGAGACGGCACTGATTTCACTAGTGCCTTGCTCATGACTAACGCTGTAAGTTTTTGCCGCAGTGTCGATAACAAATGGAAGTGATGCAGGGTCGAAGTTAGGCGTGCCCATTTCAACGCGCACCGTATTGCTATCGACTACATCAATATTGATTTGGCCGGCTTTTGTCGATACTTTTAATTGACGTTTACCGCTGAGCTTTTTGTCAGTGACAAATTTTCCAAAACAACGTGCGCCATTACCGCACTGTTCGACTTCGTTACCATCGCAATTGTAAATACGGTAGTGAAAGTCAGTATCGGTAGTGGTGGGTGGTTCGACTAGCAAGACCTGGTCGCAGCCAATACCGATGTGTCGGTCGGCAATATAGCGGATCTGTTCGGCGGTTAACTTTGCATTTTGCGATAGCAAATCAATAACGACAAAGTCATTGCCAAGTCCGTGCATTTTGGTAAATCGCAATTGCATATACTTATGCCTAATAAACTATTCGTTGAATGATCTATGTTAAATGATGTTCAAACCCTTTTTCGACATAAAACGGATGTCGGTATTAAATGGTTTTTTCGCCGCGCACTAAATCGTCGATAGTTTCACGAGCACGGACAATATGCATTTGCTCTCCATCGACCATAATCTCCGCAGCACGGCCTCGGCTATTGTAATTGGATGCCATCACAAAACCATAGGCGCCCGCCGAGCAAAGGCAGAGTAAATCGTTTTCGGCAATAGCGAGTGATCTTTCTTTACCAAGAAAATCACCGGTTTCACAAACCGGACCTACAACATCGTAAGTGAGTTGTGGGTTATCACTCTGCTCATCTAACGGTAAGATATCCATCCATGCGTTATAAAGCGCAGGGCGAATCATATCGTTCATTGCCGCATCAACAATAGCGAAACGTTTTTCTTCGTTATGTTTAATGGTATCGACGCGCGTCAGTAAAACGCCAGCATTCGCAGCAATCGATCGTCCGGGCTCCATGACAAGTGACTGCGAGCGTCCCGCTAATGTTTTAAGCAAGGTGGCAACATAGTCAGCCGGTGAGGGTGGCTGCTCATCGTTGTAACAAACACCAAGACCGCCACCAACATCAATATGCTGCAGTGTAATACCGGTTTCAGCTAATTGATCAACTAATTCCAGAACGCGTTTAAGTGCGTCATTAAACGGCGATAACGATGTGAGCTGCGAACCAATATGGCAATCAATACCAATAACATTGATTGATGCGAGTGCATGAGCGCGTTGATAAACACGCGGCGCTTCATCAATATCAATACCAAATTTATTTTCTTTAAGTCCTGTTGAAATATATGGATGCGTCTGTGCATCGACATCAGGATTGACGCGTAATGATATAGGTGCGACGACGCCACGTTCGGCAGCAATTGCGGCGATGCGTTCAAGTTCGGTTTCGGATTCAATATTAAAGCAGTGAACGCCAACGTCTAACGCGCGTTCTATTTCATTCGATTTTTTAGCAACGCCAGAAAAAACTACTTTCGCTGGGTCACCACCGGCCAATAATACGCGTTCGAGTTCGCCCACTGAAACAATGTCGAAACCACTGCCCAATTTTGCTAACACACCAAGCACACCCAAATTAGAATTCGCTTTAACGGCGTAACAAACTAAATGCTTACCTTGAGTATCCGCATCTAAAGCATTGCGATAAGCAAGGTAGTGTTGCTCTAACGCTTTTTTTGAATAGACATAGGTTGGCGTGCCAACTTGGTCGATAATCGAGGCCAGTGGCAATTGCTCAGCCATTAGCTGGTTGTTTTGATAATAAAATTCTGACATCAGTTGAGCGTATTCCTACTATTCAAAAAAATAAGTGAGCTTGTTTAAAATAATTATTTCTTTTAATCGCCGTCTTTTTTTTCAATTTTGTTTTCAACGTAGCTTTTTTGAGTTTCTTGCGGCAAATACAATGCACCTGTTTGACCGCAAGCAGTAATACAGGTAGTGAATGCAGACAGCAATAAAAACAGTATAAACGGTGTTGTCTTTCGCATAGCTGTCTTTTGCATAACTGTCTTTCGCATAGTTGTCTGTTGCATAGCTACTCGCCTTATCTTTCTTTAATGGTGTCGCTTGCTTTAGCCGCGGCCTGTTTAACTTGCTCTGGCGCTGTGCCGCCTAAATGGTTGCGGCTGGCCACAGAGCCCTCTAGTGTCAAAATTGAAAATACATCTTTATCAATCGATTCACTAAAGCTCTGCAATGTTTCTAATGACAATTCACTTAAGTCGCAATTGAGATCAATACACTTCGCAACTGCATTACCAACAATCTCATGCGAGTCTCTAAACGGAATACCTTTTCTTACTAAGTAGTCAGCAAGATCTGTAGCCGTTGAAAAACCTTTGCCTGCAGCATCGCGCATATTGTCTGCTTTGGCAGTAATAGCCGGCACCATATCGGCATAGGCATTGAGACAATCCAATAAAGTATCCACCGTATCAAATAAAGGTTCTTTATCTTCTTGGTTATCTTTGTTGTACGCCAATGGTTGTGATTTCATTAATGATAACAAGCTAACTAAGTGACCCTGCACGCGGCCAAATTTTCCTCGCACTAACTCAGGCACATCAGGATTTTTTTTCTGCGGCATAATTGATGAGCCTGTACAAAAGCGATCAGGTAAATCAATAAAATCAAACTGACTAGATGTCCACAGCACTAACTCTTCAGAGAAGCGTGAAAGGTGCATCATGATAATACTTGCACAAGCGTTAAACTCAATTGCAAAATCGCGATCGCTCACCGAGTCTAAAGAGTTATCAGTTGGCTTTTTAAAACCCAATGCGGCGGCTGTCATTGCTCTATCAATTGGGTAAGTCGTGCCGGCCAATGCCGCTGCACCTAGCGGGCATTCGTTGAGTCGATTCTGACAATCTAACAACCTTGAATAGTCGCGCTCTAACATGGCATTCCATGCCAGCAGGTGATGACCAAACGTGACAGGTTGCGCCGTTTGCAAATGGGTAAAGCCAGGCATTATCGTCGCAGCTTCTTGATGCGCGAGTTGAATCAACCCCTGTTGTAATCGAGTTAGCTGAGTTGCGATGGCATCAATTGCCTGTCGCAAATAAAGACGGATATCAGTAGCGACTTGATCGTTGCGAGAGCGACCCGTGTGCAGTTTTTTGCCCACACTACCAATGCGCTCAGTCAGTGCTGCTTCGATATTCATATGCACATCTTCGCGTGCAATTGACCAATTAAAGTTGCCGCTTTGAATATCTGCAGCAATGGCATTTAAGCCCTCAATAATTTGCTCGGCTTCTTCGCCGGTTAGCACGCCGACACTAGTCAGCATAGTGGCATGGGCAATCGATCCCTGAATATCTTGGCTGTAAAGACGCTGGTCAAATTGTACTGACGCAGTAAAGCGTTCTACGAAGGCATCCGTAGGTTCTTGAAAGCGTCCACCCCAAAGGGTTTTGCTGGTTGACGAAGTAGCGTCGTCGGACTGGTTTGGCGGCTGTTCAGAACCCATGTCGGTACCGTTAGTTAGATGAAAATAGATTACGGAGTATAGCTTATGGCAAATGTGTGAACTACGCCCCTATACCGTGAGGCGGGCAGATTACCGGCATTGCTGAGGCAACTACACTCAGTTATAGGTTGTCATAGCTATTCAATACCGCTAAACGTCAAAAGTGCAAAGGATAGGTACTTATGTCCATCTCATTGCTGCCCAATTTATGCCGCCTGCCGTTATTGCTGGCAACGCTGCTGGTAACCGAATGGGTGGTTATTCTTTATGTATTTAGCTTAAGCCCGCTTGGCAGCTTTGATTGGCAGCGATTATCGCTGTTATCGCTTTATGCTCAGTGGATTAGCTTACTTTCATTGGCTGGTTTGTGTCAGTTGCGAGCATCAATCAACAGGCAGAGTGCGAAGGTCGCTGGGCTACTGAGTTTTGGCTGGATTGTTGGCGTGGCCACGCTGAGCAATATTGCAGCACAGTGGGTCTATGCGGGCGGCAGCTGGCAGCTTTTTTCTGCGACTTGGCTGTTGCGAGATGGGCTGATTATCGCTGTCTTAGCGGTGTTTATTTTGCGTTATTTGTATGTGCAGCAGGGCTGGCGCGCTGAACAAAAGGCCGCACATGAGGCGCGTTTAGATGCTTTGCATGCGCGTATTCGACCGCACTTTTTGTTTAACAGTATGAATACCATTGCCAGCTTAATCCGCTATGCCCCCGATGATGCAGAGCGTGCGGTTGAGGATTTAGCAACACTGTTTCGCGCCTCGCTTTCGCAAAATGATCATTTGGTCAGTTGGCAGCAAGAGCTAGGTATTTGTTTGGCGTATTTACGCATTGAGCAACAGCGTTTAGGTGAGCGTTTACAGGTTGAATGGCAGCTTATGGATGTTTCCGAGTGCTGCCGGTTACCGCCGTTAAGTTTACAACCACTGATTGAAAATGCGATTTACCACGGCATTGAAAGTCTAGCTGCAGGAGGCACAATCGTGATTAGAGTCAATATTAATGATGATGTATTGCGAATAGATGTCGAAAACCCCTGTGAAACAAGGGGTTTAACGTCGTTTGGCTCAACAGCAAAAACACATAATGGTGTTGCGCTGGATAATATTCGAGCGCGTCTTGCCGCTATTTATCATACGGCTGATGATCGCAATGCTCATTACAAAACAACGATCTCGAAAGAGACGATTTCGAAAAAGCCGAGCCTTAAAAGCGCTGAACAACCCCCTTTGGCAGAATTGGTTTTAAATAAAACCGAAGAGTCATTTACTGCCACATTAATGCTACCCATAAACTTGCCAGCAAGAGCGAGCACAGTCGATGGAGAACACTGATGACTAAACATGCCCCCTTAATGACAGATCCTTTGTTAGTTGCTACATCAACAGAAGTTTCACAGGTGAAAACGGTTTTGATTGTCGATGATGAGCAGCCAGCGCGAATGCGTTTAAAAGCGATGGTGGATGCCCTAGATGGTTATGAAGTGATTGCTGAATCGAGTAATGGTCAGCAAGCGCTTGAGGCGAACAAAAAGTTATCTCCCGATATTGTGTTGTTAGATATCCGCATGCCGCAAATGGATGGCTTAGCTGCCGCTGCCCAGTTAAGAGAGCAGGAGCAGCCACCAGCGATTATTTTTTGTACAGCTTACGATGAGCACGCACTTGCAGCCTTTGATGCCCAGGCCGTCGGTTACTTATTAAAGCCGGTATCGCGTTTACAGTTGACCGATAATTTGGCCAAAGCGCAGTCGGTTAATCGATCGCAATTAGCGAATTTAGTCCCAAAATCCTTCGAACAGGGCCAGCCTCAGGATTATCTGACAGTGCGCACTCGAAATGGGCGAGAATTATTAATGGTGAAAGAAATACGCGCTCTTATAGCGGATAAAAAGTATGTTAGTGCTTACACACATGATAAAGAAATACTGCTAGATCTAAGTTTAAAGGAGCTAGAAAAGCGCTTTGCTAAACAATTTTTGCGTGTCCATCGCAATGCATTGGTAGCCATTCGTTATATCCGTGGTCTAGAGAAAATTGACGAAACCAATCCACAATCGGTGATTCGGCTGGAGGGCAGCGATATTACGCCAGTAGTCAGTCGCAGGCATCTGCCTGAACTAAGGCGATTGTTAAAGGCGCATTAAAAGAAAATATCATTCAAAAGACATCTATCCAATAATCTAAAGCCGCTAAAAGACCATCCGCTTAGAGTGGTCGTTTCTTACCGTTTTAAAAACGACATTTCATGACGTTTTGCTTATCATACAGCGACGACTTTGCACGCCTATGAATAAATCGGCGAGCGACAGCTGATATTGGATTTTTCATGACTAAGAGCACGACACCAGCCATTACTATTGCTACTCGGAAAAGCCCGCTTGCCTTATGGCAGGCAGAGGCCATTCGTGATGCTTTGCTGCAGCTGCATCCTGATATTGCTGTTGAATTACTGCCCATGTCCACCCGTGGTGACAAAATACTCGATGCTCCATTAGCAAAAGTCGGCGGCAAAGGTTTATTTGTTAAAGAGTTAGAGTCCGCATTGTTAGATGGCCGTGCTGATATTGCCGTCCACTCGACAAAAGATGTGCCGATGGAATTGCCCGAAGGCTTAACGCTAGGGGTGATATGCGATAGAGAAGATCCGTTAGATGCTTTAGTTTTACCGCAAGGTGAAAACAGTCAGGCACTAACCATTAACTCGCTAAAAGATTTACCGCAGGGCGCGACGGTTGGCACTTCAAGTTTACGTCGACAGTGTCAATTACAGCAATTACGGCCGGATATAAAATGCGAATCCCTGCGAGGTAACGTCAATACGCGCTTAGCCAAGCTGGATGAAGGGCAATACGATGCGATCATACTTGCCGCGGCAGGATTGCGACGTTTAGGTTTTGCTGATCGAATTAGTTACCTTATCGATCCGCAAGATATGTTGCCGGCAGTTGCACAGGGAGCCTTATCTATTGAATTGCGCAGTAACGATGTAGCGACACAGGCATTGCTACAACCGTTACACCATTTCGATAGTGCATTGTGCGTGGCAGCAGAGCGCGCAATGAATTGTCGGTTAAACGGAGGGTGTCAGGTGCCGATTGCTGGCTTTGCAAAACTAAGCGACGATCATGCTTTATCACTTGAAGGTCGCGTTGGTGCAATTGATGGTTCAGAGTTATTAATTGAAAAGCAGCAGCTAATAATGAACGCAAAAGATGATTTCGTAGAGCGCATTGTGCAAGCTGAACGGTTAGGTGAGGCGATTGCCGAACGATTAATTGCGCGTGGTGCACGCGTTTTACTTGATCAGGCTTATGACGAATAGTGACGCCAATACGCGTGTCTTAGTGACACGTCCGGCAGGTCAGTCCGATCGTTTGGTCGATGTACTGGCGGATGCAGGTATAGCCAGCAGTTGTCTACCGATGTTGAGTTTAGACATTGTCACTGAAGCATCAAAGTGCGAACGGATAAAAAAACAATTACAACAATTAGATCGACAAGACTTTGCCATATTTATTAGTAGTAACGCAGTTAAATATACGGCTGAATTTTTAGAGCAAGATAATCAATTAAAGTGGCCATCAACATTGCCTTGCATTCCAATCGGTGGCGCAACAGCGCAAGCCATTTGTGATTTGGGATGGCCGCTAGATAAAAATGTTAGTGATGGCTCAGAAGGTTTAGCGGCTTATGGTAGTGAAAAATTGCTAGAGCAATTAGGTCAGCGAGATGTAAGCGGTAAGCGAATAAGTATTTTTCGTGGCGAAGGTGGCCGTGAGTTGCTAGCAAAAAATTTATCAGCGCGGGGCGCTATCGTTGACTACTGTGAGATGTATCAGCGGCAACACCCTAATTATAGTAGTGAAGCGATTAAAAGCGCACTGGGCGTAACGGATAATAAAGTTGATGATAAGTTAGCGGCAATTTTATTTGCTAGCGGTGAAACATTAGATAATTTTTGTCGTCATATAGAGCGTGATCAATTACAGGTAGTGTTGGAGTCTGTGCCTGTTATTGTGCCGTCAGAGCGTATCCAAGTATTAGCAGCCGCTTATGGCTTTAAAAAAATACATATAGCGGTAAATGCCAGCGCTGAAGGTTTTTTGCAAGTCATTAAAGAACAAGTTATTCGCTGATTTTTTAAAACACTAGCATTTGAAATAATCAGCATTGAATTTAAAAGCATTGAATTAATCAAGAGCCACAGTCGGAAAATGATATGACGAACAAAAGTACGACAGAAAACAATAAAGATATCGAAGATGCGACTATTGTTGAAGATAAGACCGCAAGCTCGACATCTGAAGCGGCAACAAGTCAGCCGATAAAAGAAAAATCAAAAAAGAAAAAAGGTGGTGCGCTTGCAGGCCTTGCATTTGTTATTGCCTTACTGGCCGGAGCGGCAGCAGCTTACCTTGCTTGGGTATCGCTTCAGCAAGCAGAGCAGTTGCAGTCATTAACGGTTGATGCAAAAAATAATTACCAACAAACACAAAAATTTCAGCAGTCATTGCAAGCCGTTCAAAGCGAGACAATGGCAGCCTTAGCAATGCGCGATCAGGAGCGTGCACAGTTATCTTCGGCGCTAGAAGATGCGAATCTAATTATTGCGGCGCATAGCCGGCGTCTACGTTCTTTATCCTCAACAACGACCGATGACTGGCGGTTAGCAGAGGTTGAGTATTTATTACGATTGGCTAATCAGCGTATTCTAATTTCACAAGATACAGTGACAGCGTTAAGTTTATTAAATACCGCTGACCAAATATTATTAACCCTTGCCGATCCGCGTTTTTTTGACATTAGAAAGGCGATTGCCGAAGATCGTGCGGCATTAGTTTTGGTGGGTCAGCAAGATTTAGACGGTGTATTTTTACGTCTGTCAGCATTAACGAAGCAGTTAGACAAATTGCCATTAGTCGTAGCTCCAGCGTTTGATGCGGGCGATGAATCAGTTATCGCTGAAGAGGATGCAGTTGCAGCTTCATCATGGCAGCAAAAGCTGAACGATATTGGCGCTTCGACTTGGCAAGAATTAAAAAGTTTAGTTGTCGTTAGTGAGCGGAATGAAAACATCAAACCATTGCTGCCGCCTGAGCAGCAATATTATGTGCGCGGCAATTTACAGTTAATGATTAACCAATCCCAGCTGGCGTTATTAGATGGTCGTCAATCGATTTATAGCGACAGTCTAGATCGTGCTGAACAATGGTTAGTGGATTATTTTCCAAGTGATGAGCATGCTATCCAATCGGTGATTACTGATTTACAGCAGTTGCAAAAGGTGAAAATTGATATTGAGTTGCCGGATGTTGCTAGTTCTTTAATCGCGGTTAAAGAATTTTTGGCTAAGCAGAATCAAGTTGATAGCGCCCCTTTAGTGGATGAGGCTTCCAGCTCTTCTAACGAGTCGCTTATCCAGAGTGGTGAGGCGAAGCAATGAGACGGATATTTATTTTTGCCTTAATTGTATTAGCGATTACCGCAGCAATTTTTTCAATGCTTGAAAATGGCGGTGGCTACGTTTTAATTGCTATTGGCGATACGACTATCGAGATGGCTGTTATTGTTGCGGCTGCTATTAACTTATTATTTTTTGCCGTGCTTTATTTTTTAGTTGTTGCCTTGCGTATGGTGTTCAGTACGCGACGTGGCGTTTTAGCATGGGCGAAAAATAGACGTCAACAGCGCGGCTTAAATAGAACGACTCAAGGATTGATCGCTTTTATCGAAGGTCGTTGGGATATTGCCAGAAAGGCATTGACTAAATCAGCGGATAACTCCTCGACACCATTAATTAATTATTTGTTTGCTGCGCGGGCTAGTTCAGCGATAGGCGACGCAAAGGCAGTTGATGATTTTTTAAAAAAAGCCGAGCTATCGACTCAAGGTGCCGATGTTGCTATTGGCCTTACGCAAGCTGAACTACAAATTCATAATGGCCAATATGAACAGGCGCTTGCCACTTTGCTAAGAGCAAAAAAAATGGCCAGCCACCACCCTGTAGTGTTGGCATCGTTGGCAAAGGTTTATCGACAGCTCAATGATTGGGATAGCTTGTTAAAGTTATTGCCTGCTTTACAAAAATACAGCACCTTATCAGCAGCGGATATAAAAAATTTAGAGCGCGAGGCTTGTGTAGCTAAGTTAATACGTTCGGTTGCAAGTCATGAAGTTAACGGTTTATTGAATTGCTGGAAGCATTTACCGAGTGGCATTAAGCAAGATGCATTATTGGTTGCCTGTTACGCCGAGCAATTAATTGCACATAAACAAAATGAAGAGGCAGAGCGCTTATTGAGAAATCAATTGCAGCGTCAGTATGATGAGCGCCTAGTTGATCTTTATGGGTTTGCTGTTGCGAGCGGTAATGAAAAGCCTTTTGCTAAGCAGCTCGCTTTTTCAGAAAAATTATTAAAATCGCAGCCAAGCAGTGCGGTGCTTAAATTGGCGATTGCCAGAATTAGCTTAAGTCATGGCTTGCAGGAAAAAGCGCAGCAGTATGTAGAAGCTAGTTTGGAGCTTAAAGTTATTGTGGGTGCATTTTCTACGTTGGGTGGTATTTACGCGAGTCAGGGTGACTATAAGAAAAGTGTTGAATGCTATGTACGAGAGTTGCCGCTTTTGCCATTAGAGGCGTCTAACAATACTACTCAATCTCAAATGAATATCACAGCTTCTTTATCAAACTCTTTGCCTGCTTCGTCTGCAGATAAAGAAAAATCGTTATTCACATCGGCTGATGATATTCATCAGCCTCTGCGTCGCTAATGTTTTATTTATCTTCGTAGGTGCAAAGATAAGCGGTTGCTACTTCGACTTTAAGATCAAATACTTCATTGGCATTAACTGTAAACGTTTCGCCGGCGTGATAGGTTTTCCAGCTATCAGTATTGGGAAGCTTTACGATAAGCGCACCGCTAATGACAGTCATTGTTTCAAATTGGCTGGTGTCGAATTGGTATTCGCCAATAGCCATAACGCCAACGGAGGCCGGTAGCGTTTCACTTTGAAAGCCAATCGATTTTACTTTACCATCAAAATATTCATTATTCTTTAGCATTATTCTTTGTCCTCTTTTACTTACGACTTAATTGGCGCTCTACGCTTAGCCGGTTTTTTAGCACTCTTACGACCGTCTGTTGAAGATTCACTACGTGGTTTTCGGGTGCTTGGTTTTTTTCTTGGTGCGTCATCTCGATTTGATTCACCACCCGCTGCGCGGCTGAGTTTCATCGGTTGACCTTTAACGCGCACTTTTTGCAATAACTGATAAATATCTTTAGGCATACCAGGTGGTAAGCCGACAAGACTATGGTTATCGTTTAATTCAATGCGACCTATATGCTCGCGATCCAGTCCAGCTTCATTAGCCAGTGCACCAACAATATCTTTTGCCTGTGCGCCATGATCACGGCCGGCTTCAATACGGTATTGTTCAAATGGGATCGAGCCTTTATCACTGCGCTCGCGGCGTGGCGATCTTTCTCTATTACCAGAATCTCTACCGCTTCGCTCACGGCCATTGTCTCGCTCACGGCTGCCATCTCGCTCACGGCGATTATCTCGATCGCGGCTGTTGCGTTCGCGGCGTGGTTTTTTACTTTCTGGTGGTGGTGCAATTTGCTCAAGTGGAAATTTATCACTGAGTAGGGCGGCTGCGATTTGCTCCGCGGGCTGCTCTAAAGACTCGCATAAATCGGCGACCATCTTATGATAAACATCGGCCACTTTATTATCTAATCGTGCGGATAAATCTTCAGCGAGTTTACTTTTACGCTGGTCAGCTAATTGCTGTGCTGTTGGTTTTTGCCAAGCATTTAATTTTTGCTTGGTATCTTTTTCGATAATGCCCAGTAAGCGGCGCTCTCTAGGCTGCACAAAAAGTAACGCTTTACCTAAGCGGCCAGCACGGCCGGTTCGGCCAATGCGATGCACATAAGCTTCACTATCATAAGGAATATCAAAGTTAATAACGTGGCTAACACGTTCAACATCGATGCCGCGAGCCGCAACATCGGTAGCAACCAGAATATCTAAAGTGCTTTTCTTAAGGCGGGCGATGGTTTTTTCACGCATCGGCTGGCTGATATCACCATTAATGGCGGCAGCGCTATAACCTCGAGCATTCAATTTTTCGGCCAAGGTGACGGTCGCTTCACGGGTACGAACAAAAACGATAATCCCTTCGGTTTCTTCCGTTTCAAGATAGCGAGTCATGGCATCGAGTTTTTCACCTTGATTAACAATCAAAAACGATTGGTCAATAGTGTCAACAGTAGCTGTTTTTGCTTCAATCTTGATTAATACAGGCTCGCTAACATGACGCTTAGCGATTTGGCGAATACGGTCGGGCATAGTCGCAGAAAATAAAGCGGTCTGACGTGTATCCGGTGTCTCTGCCAAAATCGTATCGACATCATCAATAAAGCCCATGCGTAGCATTTCATCGGCTTCATCTAACACTACGGTTTTTAATTTATCTAGCTTTAAACTTTTGCGACGAAGGTGATCGAGTAGTCGTCCAGGTGTGCCGACAACAACATGGGCACCGCGGCTAAGCGAACGCAATTGGCCGCGCATATCAGCACCGCCATAAATAGGCAGTACGTGAAAGTTTTTCATGTAGCGAGCGTAAACTTGAAACGCTTCTGCTACTTGAATCGCAAGCTCACGGGTTGGCGCAAGTACTAACGCCTGCGGAGAGTTTTGCTTTAAGTCGATATTCGCCAAGATAGGCAATGCAAAAGCGGCGGTCTTACCCGTACCGGTTTGTGCTTGGCCAATAATATTCTTGCCATCCATAACGGTTGGAATCGCTTTTGCTTGAATCGGCGAAGGTGTTTCGTAACCGAGTTTTTTGAGTGAACGTAACAGCGGCTCGGGAAGGTCGAGGTCTGAAAATGTCACCTGTTTTGGTTCTAATTCTTTATCCATGGGAGATGCCTAGTAATTGGAATACTGTTAATTGGAGCTACTTCTAATCGGGGCTACTGTTAATCAGAGCTGCTTTTGATCAGAGCAACCGTGTCCAGTTGTTAGGACGGCATCCGAATAGTGGAGAGCTTGGTCCAATTACTGGCCAGCCCAAGTGCGAATGAGTGAATTCGGGGGGCTGTTAATGGTGTAGCGGTCAAAAAGGATGCGCATTGTACAGCTTTTGGAATGATTAAATAGAACTGCTTTTGGTAGAAAATGGCATATTTTTAGCGGCTATTAAGTCAGTGAAATAGAGGAGTAACCGCAATATAGGCGATTTTAGAGGGTGTAAAGCCGCTCTAACGCGATTCTTAAGGTTTTATCGGTTAATGGCCAATTGTTCTAGTGCCCATTGAATATGCTCATCGACTAAGGGCGATTGCTTTAATTTGCTCTTTAACGCGTTGATAGCATGAGGGCTGTTCTCGCCGTTGCCAATACCGACGGCAAGGTTGCGAAGCCAACGTTGATAGCCGATTCGACGAATCGGTGAGGCCTGAGTTTTCTCTTCGAACTCTTCTTCTGTCCATAAGAACAGATCAACCATACTCGCGTGATCAAGGCCGTGGCGTGGGCTAAAGTCTTTTTCATCGGTGGGTTTAGCAAATTTATTCCATGGGCAAATCAGTTGGCAGTCGTCACAGCCAAAAACTCGGTTACCAATTAAGCCACGCAAAGGTTCGGGGATGCTGCCTTTGAGTTCAATCGTTAGATAGGAGATGCACTTTCTAGCATCGAGCTCAAAAGGGCCATTAAAGGCATTGGTTGGGCAGATATCGAGGCAGGCAGTGCAGCTGCCACAGTGTTTAGTGGTTTGTGGCGGATCTATAGGTAGGGGCAAGTCGGTAAATAGCTCGCCAAGAAAAAACCATGATCCCATGCTGGAGTTAATAAGCATGGTGTTTTTGCCAATCCAGCCCAGTCCTGCTTTTTCGGCAAAGGCCCGCTCTAACACAGGAGCACTGTCGACAAATGGGCGCTGCGAGCGCTCGCCGGTGTGTTCGATAATGGTATCGGCCAGTTTTTTGATGCGCTTACGAATCAGCTTGTGGTAGTCACGGCCTAGTGCATAGCGTGATAAATAGGCAGTTTTTGGATGGTCTAGCAGCTTTACGGTTTCTACATTGGGCGGCAAATAGTCCATTCTTAGGCTGATAACGCGCAATGTGTTCTCGTGCAGCGCTGTAGGATCGGCGCGCAGCGCTTCGCGATCCGCCATGTAATCCATTTCGCCATGCAAATCTTTATCTAGCCAGCGGCGTAAATGCTCGGTGTGCTCTCCGGGTTGCGTATCGGTAATGCCAACTTGTTGAAAGCCTAGCTCACGACCCCACTGTTTGATTTTCTCAGCCAGTTCGCGGAGTTCATCGGCACAGAAGTGGTTTACCGCTGAGGAAGAATTAGATTTATCTTTCACACAAATAACTCGTGAGCTGAGTGGTTGTTAGTGGTGTTTGACTCTTATAATAACTTTTTTATGGCTGCGATGCGCGATGCGATACAATTCTTCAATAAGGTTTCCATTTAGAGAGCGATGATAACGACCAATGGCAAAGGCTGATCAATTAAGCTTTGAATTAAGCTATGAAGTACGCGATGAAGCGGCAACGGTGGCGTTGGGCCGGCAATTGGCGAATGTTATCGGTTTGCAAGGTTTGTGTATTTATCTATTGGGTGATTTGGGCGCAGGCAAAACAACCTTGAGTCGAGGCATTATTCAAGCCTTTGGTCATGTCGGGGCGGTTAAAAGTCCAACTTATACACTGGTTGAGCCGTATGAGATCGCTATTGATAAAGGTAAGCTAAGAAAGATCTACCATTTTGATCTGTATCGTTTAGCGGACCCCGCAGAGTTGGAGTTTTTAGGCTTGGATGATTACTTTACTGAGTCTTCACTGTGTTTAATTGAATGGCCGGCACGGGGGCGGGGGTTTATCCCCAAAGCAGATATTGAGTTGACCCTAACGGATGCCGATTTGACGAGCGAGCAGGGCAGTGTTGTTGGTAGGCAGTTGCATTGTCAGTCTTTATCTTTGGCTGGCGAGCAAGTATTGAAGCGCTTACAGGTGAATAGTGATTCAGTGGCTGTCGATATGGCTGAGACCGCAGCTGGACAAACAGCAGAAAACGCGTCGAACATGCGTCGGAAAAATTAATGGCTATAAATAGAAAGAGTAATGGGGCAGTAATTTTTTATCCGCTAGCCCTCCTACTAACGACACTATTAGCAGTGCTGTCTGCATCGCAGGTTTGGGCTACTGATGTTGAAGGTGTGCGTGTATGGCGCGCACCTGATCACACACGAGTCGTACTCGATTTATCTGATGCGGCGACGTTTAAGCATTTCACTTTAAATAATCCAGAGCGGGTTGTTGTCGATATTCAAAGCGCAAAACTCAAAGCGAAGTTAAAAAAGTTAGATTTAAGTCGCAGCCCAATTAAAAAAATTCGTGCAGCAAAGCGCAATAAAAATGATTTGCGTCTGGTCTTTGATTTAAGCGAAAAGGTAGAGCCTAATACTTTTTTGTTATCTGCTAACCAGCAGTACGGTGATCGCTTAGTTATCGATTTATACGACCGCAAGGCAAAACCGACCGCCGTTAAGACGGCATCAAATAATAACGGCAAGCGCGATATTATTGTTGCAATCGATGCAGGGCATGGTGGTGAAGATCCGGGCGCGCTGGGCCCACGCAAGACGCATGAAAAAGTGGTCGTTCTGTCGATTGCCCGAGAAGCGAAAAGATTGCTTGATCAAAAGCCTGGTTATCGTGGCGTATTAGTCCGCGATGGTGATTACTATGTTGGCTTAGGTAAGCGTCGCGAGATTGCAAGAAAAAAACAGGCCGACCTTTTTATCTCGATTCATGCTGATGCCTTTACCGATAAGTCAGTGAGTGGTGGTTCGGTTTATACTTTATCGCAACGCGGCGCCTCAAGTGCCTCGGCAAAATTTCTAGCCGAGTCTGAAAACAGTACGGATTTAATTGGTGGTGTGGCGCTGTCCGATAAAGATGATGTGTTGGCCAGTGTATTATTGGATTTGAGTATGACAGCCAAGCTTGACCATAGTGTCTTGGTGGGCAAAGAAATTTTACGTGAGATGAAAGGTGTCACCAAGTTACATAAAAATACTGTAGAACACGCGGGTTTTGCTGTATTAAAAACACCAGATTTTCCCTCTGTATTGGTTGAAACCGGTTTTATTTCTAATCCTAAAGAAGCGCGGCGCTTAGTGTCTTCATCGCATCAAAAGAAATTAGCTGGCGCTATTGTTCGGGGCACAACCGCTTTTTTTAATAAGCATGCTGTCGAAGGCACAATGGTTTATTGGTTGAATCATGGCGGCAATCAATCATTAGCGGCTTCATCATCTGCCGGTAGTCGTAAAACTTACAAAATTAAATCGGGTGATACGCTGTCAGAGTTAGCAAATCGTTTTTCAGTATCGCTTTCTGATTTGCGTCGATACAATAGCCTTGCTAACGATAGAATTCGTGTTGGGCAAGTGTTGAGAATTCCTCCGCGCTCATAATTTTTATTTGGTCTGGATTGCTCTGGATTAGATAGAGATTAAATCGTGACGTTTTTAATTATTTTAAACTTAATAGTAATGACATTCTTTTATGGCCAAAATTAAAAAACTGGATACGCGATTAGCGAATCAAATTGCTGCCGGTGAGGTGGTCGATCGGCCTGCGTCAGTATTAAAAGAATTAATTGAAAATAGTCTCGATGCAGGCGCTAGTCAGATTGATGTCGAAGTAGAGGTTGGTGGTACTAAGCGCGTTCTAGTTCGTGACAATGGTTCAGGTATTGCGCAAGAGGATATGGCGTTAGCACTGGACTCTCATGCAACCAGTAAAATCTATGATTTAGATGATCTCGAAGCGGTATCGACGCTTGGCTTTCGTGGTGAAGCGCTTGCCAGTATTAGTTCGGTTTCTCGTTTAACGTTAACGGCTAATACTATTGATCAAGCCGATCAGGGCTGGAAGGCCATGAGTGTCGGTCGTGATATGGAGATTGAGGTTACGCCAGCGGCGCGACCTAAAGGCACATCGGTTGATGTTGAAGATTTATTTTTTAATACGCCGGCAAGACGAAAATTTTTACGCAAAGAAAAAACTGAGTACAACCATATTGATGAAGTCTTTCGTCGCAATGCCTTGGTGAGTTTTGGCACGGGACTCAGTCTTACGCATAACGGTCGTGTTATCCATTCGCTGCGCGCTTGTCAGAGTCAATTAGAAAAAGAACAGCGCATTGCAAAATTATTAGGCCAGCCGTTTATTGATAGCGCTATACATTTAGAGTTGGAGCACAGCGGTTTTAAATTGCATGGTTGGGTTGCGCAGCCTACGTTCTCGCGCAGCCAGTCTGATATGCAGTACTTTTTTGTGAATGATCGCGTAATTAAAGATCGCGTTGTCGCGCATGCAGTCAAACAGGCTTATCGCGATGTTTTGTTTCATGGTCGCCACCCCGCTTTTGTTTTATATCTTTCTTTGGATCCATCGCAAGTGGATGTCAATGTCCATCCGTCAAAACATGAAGTGCGTTTTCGTGATAGCCGTCAAGTGCACGACTTTATTTATCGCTCCTTACATAAAGTGTTAGCTGATGTGCGCCCGCAAGATAATTTGGTTGACGGTGTTCAATCCGCCGATAATTCTTTGGGTGCGCAAGCGGCGAATCCGTTGGGAGCAGGGCAGTCTGCCGGTCAATTTTCTCAGTCTGAGCGACAGCTTTCTCAGCTCACGCAACAGCAGCCTATGGGTTTGGCCGAGCCGCAAACCACTTATACCGGTGGGCAGGCAAGTGCTGGGTTTAATCGTCCTTCATCCTCAGGTTTTTCGCCTGCGCATCAACAGCTTTATACAACGACCGATGACGTTACTTTGGCGCCAGCCGAAGATGGCGAGATACCGCCGCTGGGTTTTGCTATAGCGCAGTTAAAAGGTATTTATATTCTTGCCGAAAACGAGGCGGGTTTAATTGTTGTTGATATGCATGCCGCGCATGAGCGCATCACTTATGAGCGAATGAAGTCCGCACGTGATGATGAAGGCATTCAGGCGCAGCCGTTATTAGTGCCGGTAAGTTTATCGCTTAGCGAAAAAGAAGCTGATTGCGCAGAAAGTTATGCCAGTGTTTTTATGGATCTGGGTTTTGAGCTGCAGCGGGTTGCTGCCGAGTCAGTGATTATTCGACAAACGCCGGTGTTTCTTGCTTCGGCGGATGCTGAAATGCTGGCCCGTGATGTGATTTCTGATTTATTGCAGTACGGTACAAGTGATCGCATTATGAATCATATCGACGATATTCTTTCGACCATGGCCTGCCATGGTTCGGTGCGCGCTAATCGACGTTTGTCGATACCTGAAATGAACGCGTTGTTACGCGATATGGAGCGGACCGAGCGCAGCGGTCAATGTAATCATGGCCGACCAACGTGGACAGCGATGAGCTTGGCGGAATTAGATAAGTTATTCCTTCGTGGTCGATAAGTCCTTGGCTAATCAGCATTTAACCGATTCGTTACCGCCTGCCGTTTTTTTAATGGGGCCGACGGCCAGTGGTAAAACCGCATTAGCAGAGCATCTAGCGCAGCGATGGCCGTTTGAAGTGATCAGTGTTGATTCTGCATTGGTGTATCGCGATATGAATATCGGCACAGCAAAACCGGATGCCGATTTTTTGCAGCGCCTACCTCATCATCTAATTAATATCCGTAACCCCGACGAATCGTATTCTGCTGCTGAGTTTCGCAGAGATGCATTACCATTGATGCAAGCGATTACTGAGCGTGGTCGTATTCCGCTGCTGGTTGGCGGCACTATGCTCTACTATAAAATACTGTTAGAAGGTATTGCCGACTTACCGCCAGCCGATGAATCGATTCGCTCACAGATTTTAGCGGATGCCGAAACGCATGGCTGGCAAGTAATGCATGAACGTTTAGAAAAAATAGATCCCAGCGCGGCAGCTATTTTACACCCCAACCATTCGCAGCGAATTCAGCGTGCGCTCGAAGTTTTTTACGCCACCGGCGAAACGTTAAGTAGTCATCAGGCGCGTCAATCAGCAGACCCTTTTCCTTATCGCGTGGCGCAGTTTGCATTGTGGACAGAAGATCGCGCTGCATTGCATGCCAGGATTTTAACGCGATTTGAGTTGATGCTAGAGGAGGGTTTAATCGAAGAGGTCGCGCAACTAAGAAAACAGTATGTGTTAGATCCCGATATGCCATCAATGCGCGCCGTGGGTTATCGGCAGGTCTGGGATTACCTCGATAATAAAATTGATCGCAGCCAATTATTAGAGCAAGGCACTGCGGCAACTCGACAATTAGCTAAGCGACAACTGACTTGGTTACGAAAGTGGCCAGACTTACACCGATTATGCCCTGATTATGAGCGTGAAGCTGACGGCAGTGGTCTACAAGCGAGCACAGTGAATAAAATTAGTTCAGTGTTACAGGAACTTAGTCTATAAGTGTGGTCGAACCGTGTATAATGCTGTCGTGCATGCTTTTACGCTTAGTCTTTTCAAAACCATGATTGTTGTCCATGCGTTTTGTATTAAGTGTCATTGTTTTCCTAGATAATCTCTGGCAATCCTTTTTTATTGCAGTGGTCTAGCGGTCTCCTTGAGACGTAAAACTTACTGTATTAATAAAATTATTGTCAGCGTAGTTAACGCAGTTAGCGTATTTAAAGTACTTAACGTATTTGAAGTACATTAAGTAGCTAGCGGATTTAACATAGTCGCCGGACCGATTTGGTCCCGACCGTTATTGGTCAAGGCGAGCTGGGAATGAACCACACATTTATGGAAGCTTTTCTTCTTTTAACCCATTTGGGAGATCATCATCATGTCTAAAGGGCATAGCCTACAAGACCCTTATCTTAATTTATTGCGCAAAGAGCGCATTCCTGTATCGATTTATTTGGTAAACGGAATTAAATTACAGGGCCAAGTTGAGTCTTTTGACCAATTTGTCATTCTTCTTAAAAATACTGTTAGTCAAATGGTTTACAAACATGCCGTCTCGACCGTAGTGCCGGGCCGTAATGTGCGTTTGCCAATGCAGCATCCACCTGAAGATGACGAAGAAGCGCCAGGCAACGAATAATCGCCAACTCTCGCTTTGATTACTGTGTTACGGATTTTTCTCGGCTAATGGTCGAGAAAAATCTTCTTCCGTTTTCAGATAATCTCTTTCGGTTTTATCGATGCGATCTATTGATCGCTGTCGTTAAGAGGCGTTCGGCTTTTGTTTTTTGATCGTCCCGACGCTGGTGAGCGTGCTTTACTAGTTCATTGTGATTTCTTTTCTGCTCCGAATCATTCGGCGGCAGCCTTGAGCGCGCAAACAGCCTTGAGCGCGCCGAGCGCTGGCTCATCTGAGCCAACGGATCAAGATCACACAGAAACGGTGATTGAATACGCACCCTGTGTCACCGAATTTTTCGATCTAGCCCGCTCTGCAGGCGTCGATCCCATTGACTTAGTTTCCGCACGACGCAAAAAACCAACACCTAAATTCTTTATTGGTACCGGCAAAGTCGAAGAAATCAAAGCCTTGGTCGAGCAGCACAACATTGATGTCGTCATGTTTAATCATGCTTTAAGCCCTTCGCAAGAGCGTAATCTTGAGCAGGAGCTGTGCTGCAAAGTTTTAGATCGCACTGGCCTAATACTGGATATCTTTGCCCGGCGTGCCCGAAGTCATGCCGGTAAGTTGCAGGTCGAGTTAGCCCAGTTACAACATATTTCTACCCGTTTAGTCCGTGGTTGGACTCACCTTGAGCGACAAAAAGGCGGCATCGGCTTGCGTGGTCCAGGAGAATCTCAATTAGAGACTGATCGACGCTTACTACGCGAGCGTATTAAATGGATAAATGGTCGTTTAACTAAGGTTAATTCGCAGCGCCAGCAGGGGCGGCGAGCACGTAAGCGCGCCGAGCTGCCCACCATTGCATTAGTGGGCTACACCAATGCGGGTAAATCGACGCTCTTTAATCGGATATCACAAGCCACGGTTTATGCGGCTGACCAGTTGTTTGCGACGCTGGATCCGACCCTTCGCTCGGTAGATTTGCCGCGCTTAGGCAAAATTATTCTGGCCGACACCGTAGGTTTTGTCCGCCATTTACCGCATCAGCTGGTTGCTGCCTTTAAGGCAACGCTAGAGGAAGCGTCGGAAGCCGATTTACTGCTGCATGTGATTGATGCCTCGGCTGAAGAGGTTGAAGAAAATATCCGCGCTGTGGATGAGGTATTGGTTGAGATCGGCGCGGGTGAGATTCCAGTGTTGCATGTCATGAATAAGATTGACTGCCTGCCTGCCGTGCAGCCACATACCGATAAAGCGGGGGCGGGTGATGAGGATTTGCCTTATCGAGTCTGGTTATCCGCCCATGATGGCGAGGGTATTGATGGCCTAGTGGCGTCATTGGCCGAGTTATTGGGCGGCACATTTTGGCGTGGTACCTTATGTTTAGCGCCTTCTGAGTCAAAGTTGCGCTCGCGGCTCTATTCGGTGGGGGCAGTAACCACCGAATCGATGTCTGAGCAGGGTGAATATCAGCTCGATTTATGTTTTCCGCGCGATGATTTGGCGCGCTTAATGGCATCGGCAAATGTGCCACTGCCGGATTGATTTAAAAACGGTGATTAAAGACGGTACTAATTCCGTTAGAAGCGTTCATCGTTACAGCTACTCAACGAAGACAGCTATTTTTTTTGCTACAATCACTCGGCTTTATATTGGTGATGGCAGCGGTAAGTTTGCTGATGCTATTATACTTATAAGGGCCGAATTCTCAGGGGGCTGCAGGTCGTGTATTATCGATTAAATTACACACACTGCAGTCTCTATTAATGGACAACTATCTAACCTTAGGAGTCAGCAATGGCTTGGAATGAACCGGATAAAAACGGCGGCAACAAAGACAGGGATCCTTGGAGCCAACAAGATCAAGGCCCACCAGATCTTGATGAAGCACTTAATAAGTTAAAAGCGCAGATCTTCGGTATTTTCGGAGGCTCTGGCGGTGGTCGTCCATCAGGTTCAGGAGGCGATATGCCGAAAGGGTTAATCAGTTTAGTGATTGTTGTTTTAGCGGCGGTTTGGGGTTTTGCTGGTTTTTATCAGGTCGATGAGAAAGAGCGAGCCGTTATTTTAAGACTGGGTGAGTTTCATGACACCGTTGGCCCAGGCTTGCATTGGAATCCGCTGTTTATCGATCAGCGTTACACTGTATTAGTGACGCAAGAGCAAGACTACCATGCACGCGGATTGATGCTCACAAAAGACGAGAATATTGTAGAGGTGCCAATTTCGGTGCAATACACAATTCCCGAGCCGAAAAAGTTTGTTCTTAATGTTCGCGACCCGATCACGAGTTTGCATCATGCAACTGACAGTGCCATTCGCCACGTAGTGGGCAGCACTAAATCAAGTGATGTACTTTCTGAAGGTCGTCAGGCGATGGCGCAAGAAACAAAAGAGCGTCTGCAAAAATATCTTGATAGTTATGAAACGGGTATTGCTATTACCTTGGTCAACATCTTAAAAGCTGAACCACCTAAAGCTGTTAAGTCGGCATTTGATGATGTGATTTCGGCAAAAGAAGATAAAGACCGTTTTGTTAACGAAGCTAAAACGTATGCTAACGGTATTGTGCCGGAAGCGCGCGGTAAAGCGCAGCGTATTATACAAGAAGCTATTGGTTATCGTGAGCGTCTCGTCGCTGAAGCCGATGGTGAAGCAGAACGTTTTGAAAAACTCTATGCTGAGTATCGTAAAGCGCCAGAGGTTACTCGCGAGCGTTTGTACTTAAACTCAGTTGAAAAAGTCATGAGCAATGTATCTAAAGTGCTTATTGATGTGGAAGGCGGCAACAATATGTTGTATCTGCCATTGGATAAAATTGTTTCGCAAACGTCGGCTAGTGCGACAAATAATTCCCGACAAACCGATATGGTAGGTCAGGTTGCGAATGAAGTGATCGAGCGTTTACGTCAAGAACAAATTCGCTCTAGACGATCGGAGACACGCTAATGTCAAATAGATTACCTGTATTTATCTTAATTGTTGCGTTGCTAATGTTAGCGGCCTCAAGTGTTTTTTATCGTGTTATGGAAGTTGAAACCGCGGTTAAATTGCGCTTTGGTCAGTTAGTTGAGTCTGATATTCAGCCCGGCTTACATGTCAAAATTCCTTTTGCTGACGAAATCCGCAAAGTTGATGCACGCCTATTAACATTGGATGCGCGACCTGAAAGTTTTTATACGTTAGAGAAAAAACGTTTAGAAGTTGATTCGTTTATTAAATGGCGTGTTGTTGATGTCAGTAAATATTATCGTGCCACTAACGGCGACGAAGAGCGTGCCAAAGTATTATTGGCTAACCGTGTTAACAATAACTTGCGTGATGAGATTGGTGTAAGAACATTGCACGAAGTTGTTGCTGGTGAGCGTGATCAAATGATGGCGAACCTGACTAAAGGTTTGCATGAAGCGACGATCGTCGATTTTGGTATTGAAATTATTGACGTGCGCGTTAAGCGAATTGATTTTCCACAAGAGGTAAGCTCAGCGGTATTTAATCGTATGCGAGCTGACCGTGAAAAAGAAGCACGGCAGTATCGCTCTGAAGGTTTAGAGCTGGCCGAAAAAATACGCGCTGATGCAGACAGAGAAAAAGTCGTTATCGAAGCCGATGCTTATCGTCAAGCTGAGCAAACGCGCGGTGACGGTGATGCAAAAGCGGCAGGGATTTATGCTGATGCTTATAATAAAGATCGAGAGTTCTACGCTTTTTCACGACGTTTAAAAGCGTATGAAGAGTCGTTCTCTAACAAAGGTGATGTACTGTTAGTTGATCCAGATAGCGATTACTTCCGCTACCTGAATAGCGTTAACGGTAAATAAAACGGCTTAATGCCTCACCGGTGAGCCGGGATGGCAGAAGCTGCCTACCCGGCTTTTTTGTGTTCAGAGCGAAACGCGTGCTGAATCCATAAAAGTAGAGTTAACTAACATGTGGCAAGAATTGATTGAAGCGGCTTGTTTAGTGTTGGTCCTTGAGGGGATGCTACCGTTTATTGCGCCGCAGAAGTGGCGAGCGATGTTAGCAAACATACTCACGCTAAGTGATAGCACGATTCGTCGTATCGGTTTAGCGAGCATGATAACGGGTGTTATTCTGCTCTATATTTTAAATTAGCGGTTATAAAAATGGTTATCAAAGCAGGTGTCTCACATGACTAGTGTCGATCGCTGGATGCTTCCTGAAGGTGTAAATGAATTGCTTCCCGAGCGGGCAGCGGTTGCTGAACAAATACGCCGTAATATTCTGGATCTATTTAACAGCTGGGGTTACCAGTTGGTTGTGCCGCCGTTAATTGAGTTTACCGACTCACTGTTAATTGGTATGGGTAAAGATATTGAAACCCAAAGCTTTCGCCTAACAGATCAAATAAGTGGCAAAAGTATGGCGGTGCGTGCGGATATAACACCGCAGACGGCTAGAATCGATGCACACAGTTTAAAGATCGAAGGTGTTCGTCGCCTTTGTTATGCGGGCAGCGTATTACATACGCGACCTAAGACATTAATGGCATCGCGATGCCCGATGCAGGTTGGCGCAGAATTATATGGTGCGCCATCGATCTCGGCAGATATCGAAGTAATATCGCTATTGCTTGAAACCTTGCAAGTGATTGATGGTGCGTTTGCCTCGGCCAATGGCAGTGCGGGCAAAGGACTTTGTAAGCTAACGTTGGATTTAGGTCACGTATCTATTTACAACGCAGTGCGCGAAGCAATACAGCAAGCGGTGCCGACATTAGATCAAGATGATTTGGCGTTAATTTTTGATGCGATACAGCGTAAATCGCTGCCGGATTTAAAATGCTTATTGCCGAATTTATTGGCTGGACATGCAATAACAGAAACACTGTACCAGTTACCGAATTTATGTGGCGGTGCTGAAGTGTTAGGTCAAGCTAAAGAATTACTGGGCTCTCTAGGCCAAGGTGTTGTTGATGCGATTGATCAACTTACCCAAGTGGCTGAGGTTGTCGCGCAGCGTTTTACCGAGGTTGAAATTTATTTTGATCTGGCAGAAATTCGTGGCTATGAATACCACACAGGTTTAGTTTTTGCGGCCTATGCCGACGGTCATGGTTTAGCGTTAGCTAATGGTGGTCGCTATGACAATATCGGCAAAGTGTTTGGTTCAGAGCGATCGGCGACAGGTTTTAACACTGATATAAAAGCGTTAATCGACTTTTTAGGAAGTCGTGCAATTGTAGCGGGCCAGCAAGCCAGTGCGGCGCGTGAAATTATTGCGGCGCCGAGTGATTGTAGTGGTGCGCAAGCATCATTGTGGCAAGCTGTCAGTCAGCTTAGAAGCGCTGGCCAAGTCGTTATTTTTAATGGCGAAGAAGGTACAGAGAAACCCACTAGCCTGTTAGTGCAAAAATCAGGTGATTGGGTTGTAGAAAAAATTAAGTGATTGCTTATGGCCAAATGGCTTAGCAGTTTGATAATAAATTTTTATGATAAATAAAGTGGTTGAGTAAAAAAAGTATGAATAAAAATATTGTTGTCCTCGGCACACAATGGGGCGATGAAGGTAAAGGAAAGATCGTCGACTTGCTAACAGCTAAAGCAGATGCCGTGGTGCGCTTTCAGGGCGGCCATAATGCGGGTCATACATTGGTTATCAATGGCGAAAAAACCGTATTGCATTTAATTCCCTCTGGCATTTTACATGAAGGCGTGACCTGTCTTATCGGTAACGGCGTTGTACTAAGCCCAGAAGCGCTGCTTAAAGAGATGGATGAGCTAAAAACGCAGGGCGTTAACGTTGCGGAAAAATTATTATTAAGCACCTCGTGCCCTTTAATTCTTCCTTATCATATTGCATTAGATCAGGCGCGTGAAATTGCTCGTGGCAATGCCAAAATTGGTACCACAGGCCGTGGTATTGGCCCAGCTTATGAAGATAAAGTTGCGCGTCGCGGACTACGTTTAGGTGATCTTAGAAACCCTGAAAAATTTGCTGAGAAAGTGCGTGAAGTTATGGATCTGCATAACTTTACCTTAACGGAATACTATAAGGTTGACGCTGTTGATGTGCAGAAAACCATTGATGATGCATTGGCCCTCGTGCCGATTTTGTCGCCGATGATGGCTGACGTAGTTGAGACTTTGCATGACTATCGTCGTGCGGGCAAGTCTGTTTTATTTGAAGGCGCACAAGGTTCGTTGTTAGATATTGATCACGGCACTTACCCTTATGTGACATCGTCGAATACTACAGCGGGTGGCGCACCCTCGGGCAGTGGTGTTGGCCCATTGTATTTGGATTATGTTTTAGGTATTACTAAAGCGTATACCACGCGTGTTGGTTCGGGTCCTTTCCCTACCGAATTACATGATGATGTCGGTGAGCATCTTGGCATTAAAGGCAATGAAATAGGTGCAACAACTGGGCGCTCGCGTCGTTGCGGCTGGTTTGATGCGATGGCAGTTAGACGCGCTGTGCAAATTAATAGTGTGTCGGGTATCTGCTTAACTAAGCTTGATGTATTGGATGGCTTAGAGACGGTTAAAATTTGTATTGGTTATCAAGATGCGCAAGGTAATGCATTGCCGTTAGAAATTGACAGCGATTACTTTGAAAAATTGATACCGGTTTATGAAGAAATGCCAGGCTGGACAACATCGACAGCGGGTGCACAATCGTTTGATGATCTACCGATTGAAGCGAAAAACTATATTCAACGTTTAGAAGTGTTGATTGAAACCCGTGTTGATATCGTATCAACAGGGCCAGATCGCAATGAAACGATTGTACTCAACGAATTGATTTCAGAATCAATCTAGGGTGTTTTTACTATAAGCTGATTTGAGTGTCATTCAAAATAATTAACGGGCCAGTTATTTTTATAAATTGGCCCGTTTTTTTATGGGTGGCGAAGTAATCAATTTAATTCCGTTGTTATCCGTTATAGTTCATTAATGCACTTTTTTTCTACGAGATAGATTAACAATAAAAATCATTGAGGCAAGTGCGAGCAAGTAAAGCGGATGATTAAACGGTACGTTAAAGATAGTTTCAGGCGGTAGCGTTCCATCGGCAACAAAAACAAAGTCGCTCAGTATAATCTCATATTCTTGGCCATCACTTGGCGGCCCATAGAGTTGCCATAAATTCAAATGCATTCTGGCAACTTCTTCACGCGGGATGTGTGGGCCGGTATAAGTCCACTGGTGGATCATGTTCGCTTCGGATTCACTCAATGCATCGCCACGCCAAGCTCTAAATATAATGCGATCACTCAACCATTCATAAGCAAAAGTAGTGAGTTGCTCAGGGTCGCCGGTATAGGGGAGATCAAATTTTTCGGCGATATAATCCTGCCAAGGCTGAACAATAAAATGAGCGGGATCTCTACTTGGGTCACCCCAGCGTGAAATTTCCATATCCATTTCATTATGTAAGTTCCACGGGTTTCTATCATTATAGCAAAATGGGTACTGCCAGTGAAAAAAACCAAAGACGACATTGGGTGCCCAGTCATCGAGACGGCCGACGACAGTTAAACGATAGTCACCATACCCCATGATCTCTTCTGTAGCGATTTCGCTGCTTGACCAAAATTGTCCTCTATTTTTAATGGTCATGTGCAGCCGATCATTTTCGTCAACCCAGACTTGGTCGCTAGTATCAAAAAAATGATTAGGGCCGGGGCCATAATAACCGCTGCCTTTAACGCGCCAACTATAGTCACCTAAGTTCACCGTTCTACCGCTGGGAAAATCACCCCACTGCATATCGGCTAATTGTGCACCTGTCGTTTCTACAAAAGAAACTGAATCAATAATAACTGCGCCAGTCTCGTTACTTGGGGTTTGCAATATGCCAATAAGAATATGAGTTGATGCGGTATTCGCGGGCGCAGAATCAGACGTAACGGAAACTGCATGAAGAGTATCGGTTGCCGTACTGGCGGTTGCTATATCAGTCGTTGTAAAGCTAATAAGGTTGTCTTCACTGTCACGCCATTCAATGTTAACAATGGCTTTCATACTGCCAGTGATTGGATTACTGCTGGTGTGCCCTACGTTAAGATCCGCTTGCCAAATATCGCCTTCACTCGCAGTTTGTTTTTGCCATACTGCCGATAAACTCCAAGTCCCTGAGTTGGTGCCACTGAGTTGTGCGGCGCGATTACCATGATTGGCTAATACGTTAGTTGCCTTTATAACGCCAAATTGATTCCAGCCTTCGAGCGTATTACCACTGCCTACCTCAAAACTGGGGTTAGCGATTTGTAATAGGTTGCATTGAGCCTGAGTTTGCAGAGTATTGGTTGATAATATAAGAAGAAGCGTTGACAGTAGCGTTTTACATTTATCGTGATAATCTAAGATCATTTCACCAGTATCCTTTGTTGCTTCTAGTAATATCTAGTAGGGGAGGGTACTTCTGGACTGCCTATTAAAGATATTGTAGGTTTAAATTATATTAAGTTTTTAATTGTGCAAATGCCAGCGTCTTAAACTAAGGGAGAATTTTGTAATAGCTTTTTCGCGCGCAATTTTTTTGCTGCGTTTGATATTTTTATTTCTTCGATTTTCAAGCTGTTTGTTTGAAAAATAACCTATTCGGACCTTTCTTATCAGTCCCAACTAAAAAATAGCTTGTAGTTAATGTATTAGGTATGAAACCATTTTAAATGTTATCTTGTCGAGAAATGATCATAATATCGCATTCTTTTATGGTGTTATTGATGGGAGTTGGGTTAAGCTGGTTCTAAAGGATTTGTAGTGATGAAAAGTATTATGGATAATAAGAAAGTTAAGAGTCTTAACTGCAAGCTGTGGTTTGTAAAATTCATGCTGGCAGTAATACTTCCCTCCTTTGCGTTTAACACCTTATCTGCCGCTCCTTGGATTGATAGTGGCGATCAGCGTCTACGTCATCATATTCAACTTTTAGCTGATAAAAATATTCTCACTACCCCTGTCACTACTTGGCCCTTGGCGTGGAGTAGTATTATTCATGATTTGAAGAACGCGTCTTATGATAAGTTAGATGAGGAGGCGTTTTGGTCTGTTCATTATGTAAAGCATTCTTTTGCGCGACAAACCGAAAGTGACATTAGATTAAATGCTCAGCTGTCTGTAGGCGAAAATACTCAAGCGGTTAAATACTTTGGCGATGCGCGTCGCGAAGAATCAGAAGCGAAAGCCAGTATTGATTGGATGGGCGATAAGTTGGCTGTTCACCTCGCAGCCGGTTATGCCGAAGAGCCACTTGATGGTGACCAATGGCGCGCCGACGGTTCTTATGTGAGTTATGCATTGGGCAATTGGGCTTTAACGGCTGGTGCTGTTGACCGCTGGTGGGGGCCAGGCTGGCATTCAAGCCTTACCTTATCCAGTAATGCTCGGCCCATACTTGGTTTGAGTTTACAGCGCAGAAATTCCGATGCATTTAAAAGTGCTTGGCTATCGTGGATAGGCCCTTGGCAGTTTACCAGTATTGCTGGTCAACTCGAATCGGACAGGCACTTACCCGATGCATATTTTTTAGGTGCGCGTATTAGTTTTAAGCCATTCAATAATTTAGAGCTTGCCTTAAGCCGCACTGCGCAATGGGGTGGTGAAGGTCGACCGCAGAGCTTGAGTTCATTAAAAGATTTAATTATAGGGAACGATAATCGCGGCGATAGCGGCATAGCCATAGATGGTAGCAATGAGCCGGGTAATCAGCAGGCCAGTATAGATGCACGTTATAATTTTTCTTTGGCACAAACAAGTAGCGCCTTATATTTTCAGTTTACCGGCGAAGACGAGGCGGGCGGCTTACCGTCTCGTGGGCTAGTACAGTTAGGGCTAGAGAGTAGTTTCCTTTATCGCAATATACAGCACCGTTTTGTACTTGAAGCCAGTGATACCTCATCCGAAAGTTACAGTACAAAGCGTCCTAACTACGCCTATGAGCATGGTATTTACCGCAGCGGTTACCGCTATAAGCAGAGGCCTATAGGTGCAAGTATCGATAACGATAGCCGATTAATCTCATTATCCGCTGATCACTATTTAGCTAGCGGTCAGCAGTTTTCGTGGTCTTTAGCCGCAATCGATTTAAATACCGACACGACCAATGCCGGCTCGCCTGGTGGTAGTGTTTATGGCGAGGGGACGGAAGTAAGCATGGCAACTCTTAAATATGCTTTACCGTTAAATGAGTATTGGCAGGCCTCCTTTGTTTACCACCAGACCTCAGAGTCATTTACCTTTAATAACAAGGTGTTAGATAGCGGTGCCTCTCTAATATTAGATTTTAGATACTAGTTCGGCTGAAAAGCTTGATAGCTGTGGTTTTACTTGTGTCTATGCAAATAGATGAAGATAATAGTTTTATGGCAGGCGCTAACCTGCTGTAAAAGAAGAGAATGATAAAAATTAACGTCAAGCGTTAGCCCGGTTAATGGTTTAGCGAAAGGCAAAAGACAAACCAAAAAAACAATAATGGTTTTTAAATATGAATATTAAATTAAGCCTTTCTGGCTTACTTTGCGGCACCGTTTTTTTATTAACAAGCAGCATGAGTTTGGCGCAAACACCAACAGCCGCTCAAATAGAACAGTTTAAAAGCTTGCCTGCTGCACAGCAGCAAGCATTAGCCAGGCAATACGGTGTTGATTTAGACGCCTTAAGTAAAACCAAACATGCGCAGCCTAATTTAAAGCAGGCTGCTAGTGGTCATGCTCGTCGAGCGGCAAGCACCGCTGGGGAAACAGCGATAGAAAAAAATGCAGTAGAGGCCAGTAATAAAGTTAACCTTGCTGAAGTAAAAGAGGAAAAAGTTACTAAGCAACAGCTTAAACAGTTTGGTTATGAATTGTTTGACGGAACGCCTGGCAGTTTTATGCCGGCCACCGACATACCTATTCCCTCAGAATATGTCATGGGCCCTGGCGATAATATTATTGTTCAGTTGTACGGTAAAGAAAACCAAAGTTACGCGCTCACCATTAATCGCGAAGGTGAAATTCAGTTTCCTAATTTAGGACCAATGGTTGTAGCGGGGTTAAGTTTTACCGATGTAAAGGCATTAATAGGCACGATGGTTTCGGAACAAATGATAGGGGTAAAGGTCTCTGTTACGGTCGGCGCTTTGCGCTCAATTCGTATATTTATATTAGGTGCAGCTAAGCTGCCAGGCTCATATACGATTAATTCGCTGTCTACTATGACCAATGCATTATTTGCCAGTGGTGGTATTTCAAAAGCGGGTTCGCTGCGTAATATTCAATTAAAGCGTGGCGGCAAATTAGTCACTAGTTTAGATTTGTATGACCTGCTATTAAGCGGTGATACTTCAAGCGATACGCGATTATTACCAGGCGATGTTATTTTTATTCCATCGATTGGTAAAACCGTGGGTGTCAGTGGGGAAGTACGTAGGCCAGCCATTTATGAATTAAAAGATGAAACAACAAGCGAGCAGGTAGTGGCATTAGCTGGTGGTTTTTTACCAACGGCTTATCCGCAAGTGTCACGCATAGAGCGTATTAACAGTCGTGGTGAGCGAACGCTAGTTGATGTTGACCTTAAGAGTAAGCAGGGCAAAAGTTTACCTATAAGGGACGCTGATATTTTGCAGGTGTTTTCTGTACTCAACACGATGGAAGACATTGTTGTAATAGAAGGACATATTAAGCGGCCGGGTGGTTCGGCGTGGCGAGCAGGTTTGTCTTTTAGCGATATCGTAAGTGGTGCTGATGCGTTGTTACCCAATGCCGATTTGAATGCGGCATTAATCGTTAGCGAGTTAGAGCCAACGCAGCAAATAGAGGTAAAGTTTTTTAGTCCTGCTGCTGCGTTTGCATCGCCACGCAGTGCAAGCGACCCAGTATTAAATGCGAGAGACAAAGTTTTAATTTTTGATTTTCAAAGTAACCGAGCAACTGTTTTAAAAGATATTGTTAAGCGTTTAGCGGTGCAAGCAAATGGTAACCAGCGTCGGCAGCTTGTATCCATTAATGGCAGTGTGCGATTTCCTGGCCAGTATCCATTGGTCAGCAATGCTAGCGCTAATGACATTATTGCGTTAGCGGGTGGGTTAACCGATAGAGCGTTTAGTTTAGGCGCGGAAATAACGCGATACGTATTTGATGAGCAACAACAACAAGTCACCGAGCATATTAATATTGATTTAAAAAGCGCGGCTGGTTATAGCCTTGTGCCCGAGGATGCAATACAAATTAAGCATCTACCGAGTTGGGTAGGTACAGAAACCATAGAGCTTGAAGGTGAGGTGGTTTTCCCTGGCACTTACACTATTCAGCGAGGTGAGACGTTATCGCAAGTTATTCAGCGTGCGGGTGGTCTTACCGAATATGCCTTTATAGAAGCGAGTATTTTTTCGCGTGCGCAATTACGTAGCTTAGAAGCGCAGCGGCTTAAAGAATTAAAGCAGCAGCTTACAGCGGATATAGCGGCGGCGAATTTACAAGAGCAAAGTGTTGATGGTGATACCCAGCTCGACACGCAGAATTTGTTAAGCACAATGGAAGGTATGCGACCCACTGGGCGAATGGTTATAGATTTAGCCAATATTATTAAAATGCCAGAGCAGCATGATGTGGTATTAAAAAATGGTGACCGTTTAACTGTGCCAAAGCAAAGTCAGTCGGTAACTGTTGTTGGTGAAGTGCAATATGCAACATCACATATATTTGAAAGTAAGCTATCGGTTAATGATTATATTGAGCGCAGTGGTGGCACAAATATTAAAGCCGATAAAAAACGTATTTATGTGGTTAGGGCTAACGGTAGTGTATTTTTACCTAGTGAGTCACGTTGGTTTAAGCGTGGTGATAGTGCAATTCAACCTGGCGATACAGTAGTGGTGCCGTTGGATGCGGATAGGATGAAGAAATTGACGTTGTGGGCTAGTATCTCTGAGATTGTTTATCGGATGGCATTGGGTGCTGCGGCTGTGGCGAGTTTTTAAACTTTTAATTTTGATTGTTAACAAAATCAACCAGAGAGCCGAGGTGTAGAATGAATATCCGAGCAGTAATTATGGCAGGAGGGTCTGGTGCTCGACTTTGGCCATTGTCAAGAGCGGCATATCCTAAGCAGTTTCTGACATTATGTGGTGAAAAAACTATGCTTCAGTCGACAATAGATCGAATATCTGAGTTGGGTATCCAGTCAATTACGATCATATGTAATGAAGAGCATCGTTTTCTCGTCGCTGAGCAGTTAAAAGAGGGAAGTTGTCGTAGTTCCATTATTCTTGAGCCAATTATGCGGAATACCGCTCCGGCCGTAGCGCTCGCAGCGCTTGAGGTAAAAGATGATCCCATATTGTTAGTTTTAGCGGCTGATCATGTAATAGAGGATCAGGCTGCTTTTAATCTGGCTGTGTCAAAGGGTATTCCTTTCGCAAAGTCAGGAAAGCTAGTGTTGTTTGGTATGAAGCCAATAGAGCCACATGCTGGGTATGGTTATATTAAGAAAGGTGGTCAGATAGGTGAAGGATTTAAGGTTGATGATTTTATAGAAAAACAAGTCTTAGATGAGGCTGAAAATTATGTCTCTTCTGGGGAGTATTATTGGAATAGTGAGATGTTTATGTTTAGAGCAAGTAGATATCTAGAAGAGTTAGAAAAATTTGAGCCTGATGTTTACAGAGCCTGTAAAGCTTCGATGGAAGACTCAAAAACTGATATGGATTTTTTAAGAATAGATGTTGAAAATTTTAAGTTAAGTCCGAGTGTTTCAGTTGATTTTGCTATTATGGAGAAAGCTACAGATAAAGTTGTGGTGCCCATGGATGCTAAATGGAGTGATATAGGATCTTGGTCTTCACTATGGGGGATAAGTGAGAAGGATGCAGATGGAAATGTATCGAACGGAGATGTCATGCTGCATGACGCTAAGAATTCTTATATTAAAACGGATGGTAAATTAGTGGCAGCAATTGGGGTGGATGATTTAATTATTGTTTCAACTAAAGATGTTGTAATGGTTGCGCATAAGGATAGTGTGCAAGAAGTAAAAGAAGTTGCTAAGAGATTAAAAGGAGAGTCTAGAAATGAGTGGAGACAACACAGAGAGGTTTATCGGCCATGGGGTAAATATGACTCTATCGATAATGGCGAGCGTTATCAGGCTAAGCGGATTACGGTTAAGCCAGGTGAAAAATTAAGTACGCAAATGCATCACCATAGAGCGGAGCATTGGGTGGTTGTTTTGGGTACGGCAAAAGTCACGAATGGAGAAAAAATATTCTTGCTATCCGAAAATGAGTCTACATACATTCCCTCTGGTGTGGTGCATTCACTTGAGAATGTAGGGAAGATTGATTTGGAGGTGATAGAGGTTCAAACAGGAGGTTATCTTTGTGAAGATGATATTGTAAGATTTGAAGATGCTTATGGTCGGTCATAAATAAATATAACGGTTTTTTTGGCAAGTACTGGTATATTTAAAAGTGTTCGTCAGTATTTAAAATTAATAAATGGTAAAGAATTATGGATGTAAAAAAATCACCTAGAGTTGCTGTTGTATCTGGCCAGTGGGGGCAAAATATAGGTAACGCCTTTTTTAATTTGGGTGGATTTTATTTAATGGAGCAGGTTTTTGGACCTGACAGCGTTGGCTTTTTTCAGGATCAGCCAAACTATCGAACTCTACATAATAAATTCGAAGGTAACCCAGAAAATTATATAGATTTTGTTCGATATTTGGATATTGAATATCTAGTTCTTCAAGGCCCTGTTTTAAATAGCTGGATGAATAAAAGCTGGGAAAAAACTTTTAAAGAATTAAAGAAATCAGGTGTGAAAATAATTCTTAACTCATGTGCATTTTTTAAATTCACTAGCTCTGAAATCTCTTCAGTAAAGAATTTTCTTGAAGAGTACCCTCCGCATTTAATATTAACTCGTGATTCGCGGACATATGAGATCCTGAAAGGCTGGATCCCAGAAGTACCAAAATACGATGGAATAGATGCTGGATTCTTTTTAAATAGGGCAGTAAAACCTTTTTCTACTAAATCAGATTGTCAGTATATGGTATCTAATTTTGATAGGTATCCAGAACCGAATATAAGTGTGGGTGACAGACCGAAAGCAAGAATGAATGCATTAGAAGTCATATTTAAAAATCAAAAAATATGGCTCGAAACGCCAAAATTTCAAAATTTTACTGCGCATAAATCAAAAATATGGAGCTATTTGGGTGACTTATTTGACCGAAGGAGGCTGCCTAATGAGTTTATTGATTTAAAAATAATCAGACCAGAACATCGTTATTATCCTCATATGACGCATAAAATTTATCGCCAGCCTAATTCTTTATCATCAGATGAGCCTTGGACTTATATTAGTATTTATTCTAATAGTAATTTGACTCTATCTGACCGAGTCCATGCCTGTGTTGCGACGTTGGCTTTTGGGAATCCAGCTATGCTTTTTACACCTTCGCCGCGCTCTGCATTATTTGGTCGTGTCGGTTTGGGGGATATTTCGAAAAAAATAGTAGAGCTTGATATGAGTTTTTTATCTGATGAGCAAGAGAATCAAATATCTTGGCTCAAAGATAATGTTTAACTTTGGAGTAAATTTTACAGCGCTATACTCTATTGTCAGTAATTTTTCTATTAGGGGGGGCGGGGCGCTCCTTGAAATGTTCTTTGTCATTCTGGTTGCAAATAAACTTGGGCTGGAGAACTCTTCAAAGTATTTTGTTGCTTATTCAGTTTTCCTTGTGATGGTTGCTTTTTCTCGCGGGGGTGCAGATTTTAAGGTGGTAAGAGATATATCAAGATCTTGTAAGGTGGACAATCAGTATGAAATTAGGACTACTATACTAGAATCATTTTTCAAAGTTATTGTTTATAGTTTGATGGTGTTTTTGTTGGCAAGGTTTTTGGATTCTCTAGGTTTTTTTGATTACTTTATAGGTAAGGACTCAGCAAGAATTCTGAATATTTTGATTTGGGCGATAATGCCAGTGGCATTAATATTATTAAGCTCAGAGATATTTAGAGGTTACGGGCGTATACAGTTTTCTCAGCTAATCTATAGTTGGGTTATTTTAGGACCAACTATCCTATGGGTCTGTCTTCAAGAGACGTTTACTGCTATAGATCTTGTAAGATTTTACGTTGCCTCAAGTTATTGTGTTTTTTTGATAGTTCTTTTTTTTGTTTTACGGCGTATAAATTTCAAGAAAAAAGGTGATTTTCGGCTAAATATTTTAATGCTGAGGTTTGATTTTTTTTTTCTCATAAGAATAGCTATATTGATTTCAGCTGGGCTCCCGATTTGGATTATTAATTTTTTTGGGGATGAATCTGTTGGTTTATTTATAGTTGCAAATCGTTTCGCAATGGGTGTTACGTTGGCACTTGTAGCTATAGAGGCGTCAGCCGGACCAAAATTTGCGAGGATGTATGGAAACGATACAATAAATATGCTCTGTAAATCGCTTAGAGATACACAGTATATGGCTTTCATGCTAAGTGTTATCGTTGGAGTTGTATTGGTATTTTTTTCATCTTTGGTTGCTGAATATTTGAGTATAGAATCTGAAAAAAACTTCACTATTATTTCAGGGATTTTGATTATTGGCTATATAGTGAATGGATACTTTGCACCAATTGGTACTTTTTTCCAGATGACCTTCAATGAAAAGTTGGCTTTATATGCTTATCTTAAGGCTACTTTTTTTGGATTTTTTATCTTGGTTTTTCTGTTAACAGTTTTTGGAGCGGTAGGCCTTGCTGTTGGTTGTGTCTTGGTTTTTTTTATAAGAGGCTTGGAATTAAATAAAATGTACATAAAGAAATTTGAGGTGAAGAAACATTATTAATTTTTTTGCGGCTAAATCAGGTGATGGCTTTGCAATATCTACATTACCAGTTGCATGGTTTGTCTTAATATCGATGTTTATCTGGGATCTTAATGACGCAACGGCGCCTTATTCAGTACCAAATGCACCTATTTTTTTTATAGCTTTAACTTTCATACTTACTTATGCCTTTCTGAAACAATCTAAAATGGAGGGGTTGGCATTTGAGGCGAAAATAATGTTATGGCTTTTGGTTTCATGTGCGTTTTGTGGGGTTTTGATGACGCCATTGAGAGATGATTTTTATCTGAAATATTTTTTAAGTGACGCAGGTGTTATGTTTTTTTTTGGGATAGCTTTTCTTGCATGTGCAGGTAATCGTCAAAAGCTTGAATCAGAAAATACTATAAAATATATCGCAATTCTTTACTCGGTATTTGCACTGATTGCATATTTATCGGCTGCTTTTAATTTGCGTCCTGAATATTGGTGGCATGGGAGGTGGGACCCTCCATATTGCCTTTTATTTGCATACCTTGGACTTAAGATTCGCTTAAGCCATAATATGACGACGACAATATTTTATTCCATACTATCTGCCCCTGCATTAATTCTAAGTTTTAGTTCGGGGAATCGAACTCAATTTTTTTTGGCGCTAATCTTTATTGCTGCACCTTGGGCTAATAAGTTTAAGTTTTATGCCATGCTGATATTTTTAATAGTAACCTTTTATGCTTTTATCATAGGTGGAGGTGGTATTGGTTGGGTTCGAGTTCTAATTGAGAATAGTAGGTTTGGATTATTACGGCTCGATGGTGACGCATCTCTATTAGGTAGATTTAATGAGTTGAGGGATATTTGGGTTCACATGGTTCAGCTTGGTAATGAATGGCAGCTTATACTGGGTCGTGGATTCGGTGCTACGTGGCAACAACTTACGGGTATCTCGCAGGAAAATATTATCGATAATGGCCCGACTATTCATTACATACATATGGGATTTGTAAATCTTAGTTATAGATATGGAATATTTGGTTTGGCTCTCTTTTCTTATTTTACTTGGTTGATTGTTCGGAATGTGGGTGTTCTCTATTCAACGAGCACATGCTTCCCGTTGAAATTTTGGTATCTTTCGGCAGTTGGTTTTGTTGTAAATTTTTTTGTTCAGAATAGTATGTACGACCCGCCTGCGGTTATTGGTATCGCAGCATTTGTTACCCTTAATAATAAAAAATACTTACGCCAGGCTGAGGTAGGGTTTATCAGATGTTTGTCATAAGAAAAGTTATGGGTTTATTTTGTAGAATAAAATCATAAATTATTTTATGTGGTGATATTTTTTTAGAGTTCCTGTCAATTATTTAATGAGAATGAGATTGTATATGTTAGTTGTTATTCATGATTATGCGGGGCACCCATTTCAAGTCGAACTGTCGAGGGCTCTTTCTCGTCGAGGCTATAGCGTGCATCATATTTTCTTTGCTGGAGATCAGGGGCCAAAGGGGGAAATGAAAAAAAAATCAGGTGACGGATATATTTTCTTTGAGCCGATTGGTAGTTCGAAAAGTTATTCAAAAACAAATTTTCTAAAAAGAAGATTTTCTGATTTGGAATATGGGAAAGCGGTTGCTCGAAGATTGGCTGAATTGTCTCCAGATGTTGTTATTTCTGGTAACACTCCGACGGAGACTCAAGAAATAATCCTAAACATGTGTGGGTCGATTGGCACAAAATTTATTTATTGGTGTCAAGACTTTTACTCAATTGCTGCAACAAGCATCCTGAAAAAGAAGCTGTTTTTTTTTGGGGTTATGGTTGGGAAGTATTATCAGCATCTAGAAAAGAGGCAGATGTGTAGGTCTGAGCATATTATTCATATAACTGAAAGGTTTTGTATTCAGACAGATCTTTGGGGAATAAAGAGAGGGAAAATTTCGATCATTCCAAATTGGGGAGCCTTGCATGATATAAATGTGCTAACAAAAAATTCTAATTGGTCAAAAAGACATGGGTTAGACGAAAAACGAAAAAGAGCATTATATTCTGGCACCTTAGGATTAAAGCATAATCCTACTATGTTAGAAAAAGTCGCGCTGGATAACCCGGATATTGAGGTTGTGGTTGTGGCAAGTGGAGTTGGTTTCGACTATTTAGAAAGCAGGCAGACAGAAATACCGAATATAAAACTTTTTCCTTTGCAGCCCTTTTCAGAATTTGCGGAAGTATTATCGAGTGCAGATATTCTTTTAGCTGTAATTGAACGTGATGCGGGTGAGTTTTCTGTTCCTTCTAAAATTTTAAGTTATCTGTGTTCGGGTAGAGCGATCGTTTTGGCTGCGCCTATAGATAATTTAGCTTCTGTTATGGTTAATGATTCTAAGTCGGGATTAGTCGTTGAGTCTGATGATGATGAAGGTTTTTCTAAAGCGGTCTCTAGTTTGATGGGTGATTTTTGTTCTCGAGAATCGTCTGGAGTAAATGCAAGGAACTATGCTGAGAAAAATTTTGATATTGAAAAAATCACTGATAAATTTGAAAAAATTCTTGTCCGTATTGCAAGTTAAATTAAGTGGACTCTAAATTTAAGTTTTAATAACATACTCTCTTGATTTAAGAGAGTTTTTTGTTTTATATTCAAAGACTATTATAAAGGATTAAAATTATGAAAAAAGCAGTTGTATGTGGCGGTGGTGGATTTATTGGTGGGCATCTTGTTAGCCGTTTAAAAGAAGAGGGTTTTTGGGTTAGAGCTGTTGATTTAAAATTCCCTGAATATAATGAAACCTCAGCAGATGACTTTATACAAGGAGATCTTCGAGATATTAAAGTCTGCGAGAGAGTTTTTGATCAGCCTTTTGATGAGGTTTATCAGTTAGCTGCTGACATGGGTGGTGCTGGTTTTGTTTTTGTTGGGGATCACGATGCTGATATTATGCATAATTCCGCAACGATCAATTTAAATGTTTTAGAAACATGCCGCAGACGAAACATTAAACGAATTTTTTATAGCTCATCTGCATGTATGTACCCAGAGCATAATCAGATGGATCCTGATAATCCTTTATGTTCTGAAGATTCTGCTTACCCCGCTGATCCTGATAGTGAATATGGCTGGGAAAAACTTTTTAGTGAACGGTTGTTTCTAGCGTATGGTAAGAATTATGGGATGGATGTAAGAGTGGGGCGTTACCATAATATTTTTGGTCCTTATGGTACCTGGGACGGTGGCCGAGAAAAGGCCCCTGCCGCATTTTGTAGAAAAGTGGCCCAGACTGAGGATGGTGGAGAAATCGAAATGTGGGGTGATGGCCTTCAAACAAGATCTTTCCTTTATGTAGATGAATGCTTGGAAGGAAGTATAAGGTTGATGAGAAGTGACTGGACGGGCCCTGTTAATATAGGTTCTGAAGAGATGGTCTCAATCAATGATCTTGCAAATTTAATTATGGATATTGCGGGAAAATCTCAGTCAATTAAGCGCATACCGGGCCCGCTTGGAGTTCGAGGTCGTAATTCAGATAATAAATTAATAAGTGAGAGATTAGGTTGGAAGCCAAGCGCCCCTTTGCGGGAAGGTTTAATCAAAACCTACGAGTGGATTGCGGAGGAGGTGAAGCAGGCTATAAATTAGTTAGCTTTGGTGTCAGCTTATGTTTTAATTTTTCAATTTCTTCTTAGAGATATTTATTTTGAATTGCGCAGTGATTTTTGGTGGCACAGGGTTTATTGGAATCTGCTTCGCTAGATATTTAGTGGATAAAAAGCAGGTGCAAAAAGTATATCTGTACGATCATGAAGCCTTATCAACTAAGGCTTCATTTGATCGACAAAAAATGTTGGCTTCTTATTCGTGTATTAATGAAATCCATGGTGATGTCCGCCAGCCAATTGATTGGATTCCGCCAGAAACAATTACTCTTATTGCCAATTTCGCTGCAGTACATCGTGAGCCTGGCCATGTCGCAGGTGAATACTTTGAAACCAATCTTCTTGGTGCTGATAATGTTTGTAACTGGGCTGAGAAAGTAAATTGCAAAAAAATTATATTTAGTAGTTCAATTGCCCCATATGGCCCAAGTGAACATGAAAAGGATGAGTCCTTTTTGCCAGTGCCTCCAACACCATATGGTGGTTCAAAATTGGTAGCTGAGAAAATACATCAAACTTGGCAGGCTAAAGAAAGTGAAAACCGTCAGCTAGTTATTGTTAGACCGGGCGTTGTTTTTGGTCCGGGTGAGGGCGGTAATGTTTCTCGATTGATAAAAGCGGTTCGTAACCGATACTTCTTTTATACGGGCAACCAAAAAACTCGTAAGGCGGGGGTTTATGTCAAGGAGCTATGTAATGCCATGTGTTGGGTCCTTAATAGCGAAAAAGCAAAAGCAGATAAAGTAACCTTATTTAATATGACTATGAATCCTGGCCCATCCATCGAGGAGTATGTGGATACGATTGCTAAAGTGATGGGTATCAAAATTTGGATACCAAGTATTCCTATTAAGTTATTATTAGTGGCTTCTTACTTTATTGATTTATTTGCTCGTCCTTTGGGTATCGAACATCCATTTAGTCCTGTTAGGATTAAAAAATTAACTCGTTCAAATAATATTATCCCTATGTACCTAGCGACCAATGAATATAAATATAAATATACTTTAGAAGAGGCGCTTATCGATTGGAAAAAAGAATGTCCCGAGGAATGGAGTTAATTTTTATTAAAATGCCTTATCAAAACAAAAATCACCGCTAACATTCCGCCCAGTAAAGTGACCAACACACAAATCATTGCTCGCTTGGGTTTGGCTTCTTCTTCCGGCGCTACCGCTGGGTCAATCACTTCCAGCACATAATCCTGCCTAACATTAGCCAGCATTATTGTTTTGGTTTGCTCTTCTATTAACTGATAAAAAATGGTTTGCATGTCGGCAATCGATGTACTGTTTAATTGCTTAGTTAAATAATTAATCGTGCGCTCTGCATTGTTAAGGTCTTTGTCGCGCATATAGTTATTTAAATCTGTTACTAACCAATCAACCCATTGCTTGGCGACATAGGGTGAGTAAAACTCAATGCCAATGTTTACCAGCCCTGTTTTTTTATCTTGCGATACGCTTAATACATCATCTATAAATAATTCGTAGGCTTCAATGTCCGAAGGCTTGGGCTTTAACGGTGCGCTGACATCTCGTACCCATTGCTTGTTCTCGACATCGTAAATATCGTTATCAATTTCTAAAGTGTTATTCGTATCATCCCATCCGTCAGTCGCCATAAGCGGCACTAACAGCTGGTGATTATCAATAAAGGTTTTTATAAAACGTCGTGACTTTAATGTTTCAATAGCCACTGTTGTTGGGTCGGTGGCGCCATCCGATAAGTTAATGCCTGCAATACTGGCTAGGCCGCCAAATTGGCCGGCTAGTGCCGATAGGCCGCCACCTTGCGATTCGGCTGCGGGTGCGAGCAATGCTTCGGAGCGGTAAATATTGGGGAGCATTAACGCGATAATCACGGAGATAACGGCAAACACGGAGGTAATAGCAACAATGTGTAACTTACCCTGCCAAAGTGCATCCCATAATTCGCGTAAATCAATTTCATCATCAACAGCTTTATTATTATTGCCCTGCACTAAATAAACGGGTTGCATGGCCGATTCTGTTGGCGCAGTTTGAGAAGAGGGGCTGTGCTTCGATTCGTTTGTTGTCACGTATTTAATCCTTAAATCACGGGTTAATCTTGGTGGGGTGGTTAGTTAAAATGCCACTATGGTAGCGTCTAGTCCTTCATTACACCACCCTTAGGGGGGTAAATATCTACGTAGCTTATTCATTATCATGTTGTTGATTCTTCGCCAGTTTTTTTATTAAAAACCATGGTTTTACGAGGTGCTTGCTTTAACAGCCTTCACATCAAGCTTGATAACAGCTTTTACAGCAATGCGCATAACAAATCTCACAACAACTTTTATAACTGCTTTCATAATGGCTGTATTGGGTGGGCTATTCCTAACTCATTCAAATTCATAACATTATTATTAGTGTAAAAAAGCACATCCATTATTGTGAGTATTTTTTGAACTAAATATAATCTGTAACCGTCTTAATATCCCTTTATTTAGTTTTTAAGCCTTTGGCCGTATATGAAATTGTGTTATAAAGCGGCAATACGGAAATACAATTTTTGCGGGAATGCACATTCATGCAACAAGGTTTTATAAAGCAACACCAATCGTTTTTTGCGCTGATTCAAGAACTTGCTGATGCAGCGGTTATTGGCTGTTCTTTATGGTTGGCCATTTTTATTCATGGCCGCGAGTGGTCGTATATCTACGACGTTGCTTTTGTTTCATTTGCTCTTCTGTTCTATTTGATTGCTCGTTACAACGGCCTTTATCTATCTTGGCGTGTGCAAGGCTTTACTCAAGAGGCTTTTACGGTTTTAAAGTCGTTTGCTTCGGTATTTGTTATTCTGCTTATTATTGCTTTTGCTTTACAAGTATCCGCTACGTATTCTCGGTTAGTCATTGGTAGTTGGATGCTCATTTGTCCCGCCTTGTTATTAAGTTTTCGCTCATGCGTAAAATTATTTTTGCGCATTAAGCGTGCTTCTGGCCGCAATACGCGTACGGTAGTTATTGCTGGTGCTGGGTCATTAGGTATTGCATTAGCCGATTCCATTGAGCAAAGCCCTTGGATGGGCATTCATGTATCGGGCTTTTACGATGATAAAGTACCGCCTGGGCCCATTCATAAATCATCTAAAGGATTGGCTATACCGGTTATTGGTTGTCTTGACCAGCTGGTGAAAGACGCTAAGACAAATAGCTATGATTCTATTTATGTTGCCTTGCCCATGCGGGCCGAAAAGAAAATGAAAAGCTTAATTCATGATTTGGCCGACAGCTCTGCTAATGTGAATTATGTGCCTGATATTTTCACGTTTAATTTAATGAATTCGCGGATGCGCCAAATTGGTGGCATACCAACCATAAGTGTTTATGACACACCTTTCGATAGCTTTGGTCGTTTTGTTAAGCGTAGTTTAGATGTGCTGTTGTCATTATTTATTCTGACGATTATTGCTTTGCCCATGTTAGTTATTTATTGCGCAATAAAAATGGAATCGCCTGGCCCAGTAATATTTAAGCAGCGTCGTTATGGTTTAAGCGGTGATACATTTTGGGTGTGGAAGTTTCGTAGTATGTCAACGCAAGATAATGGCGACAACATTCAGCAAGCCAGCAAAAATGATAAACGCATAACGCGTTTGGGCAGTTTTTTGCGTAAGAGTTCATTAGATGAATTACCGCAATTTATCAATGTGTTGCAAGGCACTATGTCTATTGTAGGCCCGCGGCCACACGCGGTGGCGCACAACGAGCTTTACCGACAAGAAATTGACCAATATATGTTGCGCCATATTGTTAAGCCAGGCATTACTGGTTGGGCGCAAATTAATGGTTGGCGCGGCGAAACCGACACCCCCGATAAAATGCAAAAGCGCATTGAATTCGACCTGCATTACATTCGTAATTGGTCAGTTATCCTGGATATAAAAATTATTTTCCTCACACTTTTTAAAGGCTTTGTTAATAAAAATGCTTATTAATGGTTTTGGGTTTTTATAAAAATATTAGCAATGGCAATGCATAAGCGGTTATAAAACCAATAGCCCACATGCTTGCCGAAATAATAATAAACCGACGGTTCCATTTATCTGCTTGTGCACATGCAGCAGCTAAGTTGGGATCGGAAGGGCAGCTTCGTCCGGGCCTATAAACTGCATACGTCGATAATAAAATCAGTACGCCGGATAATAAAAACATCCATAATTTATATTGACTCAAAATAATTAACCACGGCGCCGATGATGCCATGGTCGCAACCGCAGCTCCCATTCCAAGCGAAACTAACGTAATAGGTAATGCGCAACAAAGCAGCGTACCTGAGGTAGTAAACAATAATAACCAGCTCCATGAACGAGGCGAGTCTTGTCGATTTTTATTCATGCCTGGCGGCTCCTAAGTCAATGCTAATAAACGATGCCAATCCCAAAGTTTATAAAGTTACCTTGCCATTCGTCATCGTTGTCATAGGCGGGCATTTTGTATTCTGCGCGCATAACGATATTACGCTTAAAATAAACCAGCACTGGCCCGGTTAATACACGCTGTCCTGAATCAGAATCTTGTGCAGATATATCCCATAGCGTAAACCATGATGAACCTTTGCTATCGGGGTACGACCAGCCAACATTAATATCTAAACCGGTCTTGTCGCCCAGTGTGTATAAATCGAAGAGTTGATACATGGTGGGGGTTTCTGAACTGTAGCTTAGGCTTATACCTGCATCCCAGTCATTGCCGCCATCGGTTGGCATGCGTATAGAGGGCGTAATGCTCCAGTTGTATGTTAATGGGCCTTGGTTGGTATAGCGCTTTAAAGGCACGGCAAAAATAGCGTTGCCCATTTCGCCGTTAACATAAGGTATTTTTAAGGTCATGCGCACTGCCGGCTTAAAGGTGTAAACCCCTTCAAGCCAGGTAGTGGTTTCTGAGTTGCTGTGTTCAACCCGTGATTGCACACCGTAACCTTTGTTCCAGCGCGGCGCCATATCCATAATGGGTTGATGAGCTACGGCTGTAATGGCAACGCTTGATGTGAGTAAAGCAATGAGTAAGTGTTTCATTTTTTGTCCTCTATGGGTTTAGAGGCTTTGTTCTTAATAGTGACTTCTTCTGAAGTGGTATGAGCGTTGTTTATATGGGTAACATCTATCGGTTTATAACCACCGTCTTCTATCGCTTTAAATAATGCGGCTTTGTCTAGCCCCATATCTTCGCGGACGGTTATAAATACTCTTTGGTTTTCAACGTCTACACTAACGCCTTTGTCAAAATGCTGGGCATTAATAAAGGACAGCTTGCGTATATTTTTGGCAACGCCGTAAGCGCATAGCTCACAGACAATACCGTGTACGTTGACGACGTAATAATTTTTTGGCATTCCATTATTTGTGCCACCAAGTTGTTCTTCGACTTCATGGTCGTGGTTGTGGTCGTGATGGTGTTGAGCAAATGAAAATGGAATAAGCAGCGTATATAGCAACGCCATTGCTATGAATTTTATAAACATGTCTTTACCTTCCTAATAAAAAAAATCGGTGACCTTGTGGCCGTTGATAAATTAAGAAAGGTGAGTGATGGGAGGCCTAAAAAGCGGGGCGATGTTGCTGGAAATAAAGTTGAGCAATGTGTCAGCGTGTAGGTTGTTGGCCTTACTGCTAATGGGTTTGCTTAGGTTGGTGGGGATTGCTATGGCTGTGCAGCTAGCGCAGCAATTTTGGTAATCGGTGGAAGGGGCACTATGATCGGCATCAATATTCGTATCGGTATTAACATCAGTAGCGGCATTTGCTTTGTCATTGTTGTGGCAAGGCATACTGGTTTGGGCTTTTGCGGGCTCTTCAGCCATACAGCAGGCGGCATAGCCTATGCTGGTATGCATTGCGAAGACGAATAACAGGGCTTTTATTAAAAGGCCGCGATGTCGATTAATGGCGATTGTGCTCATAGGCTTTATTGAGCGCCTAAATAACGAAAAAATCAAGGGTTAAATAACGCGATTATGGGGCCAGTGTTTGTTTTTTTGGCATTGTCCTTTCTGTTGGCGGGGCGCTTCTTGTGTTACTTTACGGCCTGACGAATAAAAACGCATTCCATTGACCAATAAGCCAATACTATTATGCTCAACAAATCTTCCACCCGCTTAAATAAATACATTAGCGAGAGCGGTATTTGCTCGCGCCGTGAGGCTGACCGCTTTATAGAGCAGGGCAATGTTTATATTAATGGCAAACGTGCGGCTATTGGTGCGCAGGTCTTTGCTGGCGATACGGTTAAGGTTAATGGGCAATTAATCGAGGCGCAGGAAGAAGAGGATTTAATTTTTATTGCGCTGAATAAACCGGCTGGTATTGTTAGCACTACCGAAAGTCGCGAGGCGAATAATATTGTTGATTTTATTAATCACAGTACGCGCATCTTTCCTATTGGCCGTTTAGATAAAGATTCTCAAGGATTAATCTTATTAACCAATAACGGTGATTTGGTTAATAAGATTTTACGCGCCGGCAATAACCACGAAAAAGAATACCGCGTGACGGTGAATAAATCGGTGAGCGATGATTTTGTCCGCGGCATGAGTGATGGCGTGCCCATTCTTGGCGTTAAAACAAAACGCTGTAAGGTCGTTAAAGAATCGCAATACAGTTTTACTATTACATTGGTTCAAGGATTGAATCGCCAGATTCGCCGCATGTGTGAGTACTTTAATTTCGAGGTGGTGAGTTTAGAGCGCGTGCGCATTATGAATGTCAGTTTAAAAAAGTTGGCAGTGGGTGACTGGCGCGATTTAACAGAAAAAGAATTAACCGAGTTGTTGGCCTTAACCAAAGACTCATCGTCCGAAGCAGAGGCGGGGACGAAAAAAAGAATTAGGAACCCCGATGCGCGCTATAAGAAAAAACCGGTGGTAGGTGCTAAGCATAAACCTGCTAATAGTGAAGGCAGGGGCAAGCATAAATCAAAAGCTAAGGGCGGCGTTAAGAGTCGTGGCCAAAGTAAGAGCGGCAATCGAAACACGTCTAAAAATACCCCTAAAGGGGGTGGCGGACAAAGAGGCCGGCGTTGATTGCTGTGTTTTAAAATACATTTCTATAAATGGCTTAACAATTATCGTGTTGAATAGGATAAATTATCGGTAAATCAGATACTTAAAAGAAAAAATCGTAATGTTATCAATGGTCTTATTGATAACACCATCTATTGCAGCATCCATAAAACCATCTAAGCCCCCTAAAAAGCTAAGTCCCTGATTTAACTATAAAACAGCCCAGAATGCGGTGTTTAGTCTTAAAAACAGGCCAGAGTTGCTCAATTTGAACGAAAAAGCTGTGATAAAATTGATACCTTAAGCTAATATTTAACGTATAAAACAGATAGCTTTTAAAGAAAACCTCCTAAAAAAACGATTAATAAAAATAATGTGAGATAACCACTGATGTTTGAGAAATCTTGTCTTGTCGGTTCGTTAATGACTGCACTTTTATCTTTTTGCTTAGCTATTGGGGCAAGTGTAAACGCCTATGCCTTCGATGTAGAAGCCGATAGCGTCGATAACACGGTCTATATCTTGCTGCGCAACTTAAATGCGGGCGACTCTTACGATTCTATTAGCATTAATAACGCGTCTCCGGGCATTGTGAGCAGCGCTTCGGCTAATATTATTCCGGCATCGGTTTCTGCCAGTGGCAGTGATCTTGCCTCAGTAGATTTTACGGTCTCATCCGCTGCGTTGTTGGGTGCGACGGGTGATCTTGAGATTACGGTTTCTGGCACAGTTTCCGGTCAGACGGTTGATGTTGATATTGTGGTGCCTCTTGAAGTGGTGGCTAATGTGGCCTCTGCGCAAGGGTTTGTTGGTACAGGCTTGCCGACACCGAATGCCTCGGGTGTCGATTCTGATAATGATGGCGTTAGCGACGCGCTAGAACTCGCTTTTGGTTCCGATCCTAATAATGTTGATTCTCAGCCGGGCGATCCGCTTGTCTTTATCGAAGTCAACGTTCCGATGATGGGCGTATTCGCCACGATGGCAATGGGTCTATGTTTTCTTGTTTTTGGTTCAGCTGCTGTGCGCCGCAATGCGAGCGTATTGATGTTGGTGGCGGTGACTTTTTTACCGATGGACTTAAATGCCGGTTCATCGACACGTATTCATTTGATTGCTGAGATTCCAATTCCGCCGCCACCGCCAGTGCTTTTATCGATTGAAAGCGCTACGGCGAGTTCACAATTAACGCCTGCAGCGTTGGCCTTTGATGGCAGTATCACTACCCGTTGGGAGTCTACCCACGGTATTGATCCGCAAACGCTTACTGTTGATTTAGGTGCAACGCATTTATTGTCAGAAGTTGTTATTCAGTGGGAAGCCGCTAATGCGGCGAGCTATCGTATTGATGGTTCGTTAGATGGCAGCAATTGGACGACTGATTTAGCGTCTTTTTCGGGCGGTACTTGGGACCCAGGTGCGGGTGTGAGACGCACCGATACGTTGTCGCTATCAGGCAGTTATCGCTATGTGCGTATGTATGGCCTAACTCGTCCGGCGGGTAACTCTTACGGCTATTCTATTTGGGAGATTGACGTTTATGGTAATGCCATTATCGATACCGATAATGACGGTGTTGCCGATAGTGATGATCAATGTCCGAGTACACCGGCTGGCAGTGATGTTGATGCTAACGGTTGCGTTATTGTTGATACCGATAATGATGGTGTGCCCGATGCCGCAGATTTATGTTCAAACACACCGGCAGGTAGTTATGTTGATGCAAGTGGTTGTGCGATTAATGCTGTGTTGATTTCGGCAACGGCGAGCGCTAGTTCTGGTACCGGTATTGCCAGCCTTGCTGTTGATGGCAATATGGCATCTCGCTGGGCATCTGCTGCTGGCACTGATCCAAGTTGGCTGCAATTAGATTTTGGCAGTGTTTATGATTTAGCGTACGTGACGATTGACTGGGAAGCTGCGAATGCCGCGACCTATGAGATCCAAGGTTCGATGAACGGTGAAGACTGGACAATACTTGCGAGCGAGTCGGGCGGTGTTTTTGGTGATCGTACTGACACCGTCACTGTGTCGGGCATGTATCGCTATGTTCGTATGAATGGTTTAACCCGCACCAGTGTTTATGGGTATTCTATTTGGGAGATGAAAGTCTACGGCGAAGAAGCGCCTGATACCGATGGTGATGGCGTATCCGATAGCTTGGATCAGTGCCCGAATACCACGGCTGGCAGCAGCGTGGATGCAAACGGTTGTGTTATTTTGGATAGCGATAATGACGGCGTGCCGGATAGTGCCGATCTCTGTTCGAACACAGCGGCGGATGCTCTGGTTGATGCGAACGGCTGTGAGATTATTATTTATGTGAATGAAGTTGCCTCCATCAACGGAATCTTGGCGGGTGGTTCAGGTTCTAGCCAGCCGGGCATCACGTTATATGTGTTTGATAACGACCCTGTTAATGGTGGCGTGAGTAATTGTAATGGTGGTTGTGCAACCAATTGGCCGCCACTGTTAGTGAGTGACGGTGTGCCATCGGGCGTGTCTGACTTGAGCATTGTTGTGCGAGCAGATGGTACAGAGCAAGTGGCTTATAACGGTCGACCACTGTATTACTTTATTGCCGACTCGGCGGTGGGCGATACCAATGGCGATGGTGCGGGTGGTGTTTGGCATACAATTGCTTATGCACAGCTCTATGCGAATTTGTTTGATAACACCGCGGTGTTAGAGCCAGATACGCAATTTGAAACAGCGGATGCTTTAGTCACGCGATGGTCTGATCGTCCGCGTACTCGCCATGCGCGCGAAGCACAATATCAGTCTTATGATCATTACATTAAATTTTATTTTGAAGATCGCTCAAGCAATGTTGAAATTGTTGATTATGTTGCTAAAGGTGGCGATACCATTGAAATGAACGTGCGGACTATTTTTCCGCTTAGCAACAGCCAAGCAGAAAACCGTTGGTGGTTTGCAAGCCCTAGTGCCAAGTACATGAGTAATACCATCATGGATTATAAAGGCTTTGACGGGACTTATTATCACTACCAAAAAGTAGGGACAAATAACCCGCGTACAAATAGTGCTATTGCGGTGGGTGATCGTCTTGAAATTGAAATTAGTCAATTCAGTGCGCCGGGTATTCCGCGTGGTCAGGCGAATTATTACGGCACGGTGTTTTTGTATATTGTCGGCGAAGGTATTGTGCCTTGGTATGCAGAAGCCGGTAATGAAGACAGCCAAAAAATTCCTGAAGAATATTGGCTGGGTGGTGAAACGACGATTCATTACCAGTACTCGGATGAGCCGAATGATCATTTCTTACAGATGGCAACCAACTTAGGTTACGACAACGGTCAAAACTTTTTATTGGGTCGTCGTGTACATCACTCATCGTTTGTTAGCGGTTTGCATGATGAAGATCCTGCTAATGGCGTGTTAAGCAGCAATGCTGGTTTAGCGGGTACGCGTTATATTAATGAACGTTGTTCTGATTGCCATGAAAGAAATGGCAGCGCGCCGGTCGCTGATAATGGTGAATTACTTGATCGCTGGGTATTTAAAGTCGGTGATGCTAACGGTAATGAAGATCCGAACCGTGGTCATGTATTACAACCTAACGGCAGCGCGGGTGAGGGCAGTGTATCCATTGCTTCATGGACAGAGCTTGGTAATGGTTTACGCACACCTAACTACCAATTTACCGGTGGCACGCCAGCGACATTCTCTGCGCGGATTGCACCACGCTTAGTAGGTTTAGGATTGTTAGAAGCCATTATTGAATCGGATATTGAAGCACTGGCAGATCCTAATGATCTTAATAGCGATGGTATTTCGGGTCGAATGAATATTGTTGCTGATGCTGTTACCGGACAAAATCGTGTCGGTCGTTTTGGTTGGAAGGCCGCGCAGCCGACAGTTAAACAACATACCGCATCAGCATTGAGTACTGACTTGGGTGTGCGTACCTCGGTTGTACCGAATCCAGACTGTGGTTCGGCACAAACCAATTGTGGTGAAAATAGCCCACTGATGTCGGATGAAAATCTTGATAATTTAACGCTATATCTTTCTGCTTTAGGTGTTCGTCCTCAGCGCGTTTGGAAGGAAGGCGTAGAAGATCAGCAAGTATTGCAAGGCCGTGAGCTATTTAGAAATAGTGGCTGCGTAGATTGTCATACGGAGACTTTCCAGACGAGTGAATATCATCCTTTAGCCGAAGTGCGTAACCAAACCATTCACCCCTATAGCGATATGTTATTGCACGATATGGGTCCTGGACTTGCCGATAATTTAGGTGAAGGTGAGGCAACGGGTAGTGAATGGCGAACAACGCCGCTATGGGGGCTGGGCTTATCGGCTTGTGTGACAGGCGGCGTGATTAATCCTTCGGGTACAGAGGGTGGCGAGAGTTGTACGCCGCATCATGCTTATCTTCACGATGGTCGCGCGCGTTCAATTGACGAAGCGATTAGGTGGCACGGCGGTGAAGCGGCTACTTCGCAGGCTGCTTACAGTGTTATGAGTGCCAGCGATAAGGCCTTGATGATTCGTTTCTTAGAATCGTTGTAAGAGTTTATTGGGTTTACGATTAACGACAACAGAATGCTGGCGCATTTTGTTGTCGTTGTATAAAAAGTAAATCAGAAATGACATTCGAGTTTTAGATAATCCAGCCACACGCCTTAAATTTATTGAGTAAATAAAAGACGCATGGTTGTAAAGATGGTGGGCCTGGAGTGACTCGAACACTCGACCTGCCGATTATGAGTCGGATGCTCTAACCAACTGAGCTACAGGCCCAAATTTGTGATGCTGGGGACATCTTACTTCTGTTACTACCACGGCCCATTACATTATGAGTCGGATGCTCTAACCAACTGAGCTAAGGGCCCTTAACTGGATAAGTTAAGTGAGAAATGTCGAGGCAATAATTACTCGTCGAGGAAGCTGCGTAAATGATCCGAGCGCGAAGGATGACGTAATTTACGCAATGCCTTAGCTTCTATCTGACGAATCCGCTCACGCGTTACATCAAACTGTTTGCCCACCTCTTCTAAGGTGTGGTCAGTATTCATTTCAATACCAAAACGCATTCTTAATACCTTAGCTTCACGCGCTGTTAGGCTACCTAAAACATCAGTCGTCGCATCACGTAAACTTTGATCGGTCGCCGAATCAATCGGTGAATCAACCGTACCATCTTCAATAAAGTCACCTAGGTGCGAATCTTCGTCGTCACCAATCGGTGTTTCCATTGAGATAGGTTCTTTAGCAATCTTTAAGACTTTACGTACTTTGTCTTCGGGCATTTCCATGCGCTCGCCTAATTCTTCTGGCGTTGGCTCGCGACCAATTTCTTGTAACATCTGACGCGAAATACGATTCAGTTTATTAATCGTTTCAATCATGTGCACTGGAATACGAATAGTCCGCGCCTGATCCGCAATCGAGCGAGTAATCGCCTGACGAATCCACCAAGTCGCATAAGTCGAGAATTTATAACCACGGCGGTATTCAAATTTATCAACCGCTTTCATTAGGCCGATGTTGCCTTCTTGAATAAGGTCAAGGAATTGCAAACCACGGTTGGTGTATTTTTTAGCAATCGAGATAACTAGACGTAAGTTAGCTTCAACCATTTCTTTCTTGGCGCGTCGTGCACGGGCTTCACCCAGTGACATGCGACGGTTGATATCTTTAATCTCGGCAATGTTCAGCTCAACGGCTTCTTCAATGCTATTGATTTTACGCTGCGCACGAAGAATATCTTCGCGAACCATTGATAGTTTATTAGCAGAGGGTTGCTCGCCAGCTTTAATGATCTCGTCAATCCATTCGATCTCGGTCTCGTGACCCACAAACGCTTTAATAAATGTTTTGCGTGGAATCTTTGATACCTTGCAGCACAGGCGCATAATCTCGCGCTCTTGCTCACGAACTTGATACAGCGTGACGCGAGGTGCGTTCATAACTGGATCGAGAATACGTGGGACAAGTTTTAAATATTTGAATTTCTCGCCTAGCTCAAAAAGATTTTTGACTGACGATGAGGCATCACGGCCATAACGTTTAATAGAGCGCTCGGCTTTAACGTGATACTCGGCAATTTCGTCGAAGCGCATTTTTGCTTCTTCAGGATCCGGACCATTGTCGACCACTTCATCTTCAGCTTCGCCGTTGGCGGCTTTTGCTGTTTTAGCGGCTTGGGCATCAGCAATTTCTTGCGCTGAAGGAACCGAGTCGGCTGGGTTGAGGTAGCCAATTAAAACGTCAGAGAGTTTTTTCTCTTCGGTTTCGGTTAGGGCGTACTCAATTAAAATGCTGTTAACGGCATTCGGATAGCAAGCCAAAGCCGCCATCATTTCACGAATACCTTCTTCGATACGTTTAGCGATGGCAATTTCGCCTTCGCGGGTCAGTAGCTCAACAGTACCCATTTCACGCATATACATGCGCACTGGGTCGGTGGTGCGACCGGCTTCTGTTTCTACAGCAGCAAGGGCTGCGGCAGCTTCAGCAGCGGCGATATCATCGGTAGAATCGTTTTCGGCAAGGAGTAAATCATCGGCATCGGGTGCTGTTTCAAACACCTTAATACCCATGTCGTTAATCATTTGAATGATATCTTCAACCTGATCGGGATCAGAAATATCTTCGGGTAGGTGATCGTTTACCTCGGCATAGGTTAAATACCCTTGCTCTTTCCCTCGAGTGATTAATTCCTTAATGCGAGATTGTTTCTCGTCAGACATGTGCTTACTTCCTGAAAAATATCAAAGCTGGTTAGTTATATTGTGTGATTTATCATTGTCTTTAGTGTATCCACACTCTAATCCAGACAAACGTGCTTACTGTCTACGGGTAGCCGATAGCGCGGTGACTTGCTCAATGCACGCTTGTTAGCTCAATAATAGTCGTTAAATAGCGTACCCAATGACTAAAACATGAATAAGCTAACAACATCACTTCCGTATTTGTACTTCTGTATATTTGTATCCGTATTTAAAACGGTGTCTTGATAATGATTTTGTGGCTCAAAGAACCAAAATAAGCATTATCGAGATATGTCTATATCGGCCTGATAGGCTTGATACGGCTAAAAATTAGCCAGACATTATAACGTATAGTGACGAAATCGTATAACGATAAAAGGCTTTAAGGCGCAGAAAATTAGCCAAAAACGGTGATTAGCGATGAAAATAGTCGATTGAGCTGTTTTTGAGCCGATCATCAGCAGTCTAATGCTCGCATTCGTAGCTGATTGTTGCTGAATTCAGTGAGTGTTGCAGTGAGTCAGCATTTGGCGGTTTTGGCTGAGCTTAACGCTATTGCCTTTTGTTTAAACCAATCGATTTAAGCTTTTTTCGTTCGTCTTCGCTTAAGTCTGACAATGGTTTGAGCTCGAGTTCCGCAAGAAATTGACTCAGTTCACGACCGTCAAATTGTTCTTGGATACGCTTTAAGACATCGGCAAGCTCTTGCTCGGCAACGGCTTCTTGCTCGGAGGGTTTATGACGGCTAGCGCAATGATTCAATGCTGCGGCTTCGGCGGTTCCATGCCAGTAGCCGAGCAGCATGCTGGTGGTGACGGCTTGTGTTTGCGCTTGAATATGATTGAACAATTTAAGTAATAACTTAGCTTCGTCGCTATTAATGGTGGCAACACAGCTGGGCATATCACTGGTTTTAGCTAGTTGCGGATAGTGCAGTAACAATGCAATAGCCCAGACGATGGGTGTTTTTTCTAGGCCTAGTTCAGTCGTGGCTGGCTTATTGGGGTTTGCTGTTGTCTTATTTTGCAGTTCTTTATTTGCCGCTGGTTTAATCTGCTCATTATCACTGCTACCGGCTTTTGTTAAAGCAGGTTTCTTGGCGGCGGCTAATTCTGCTTCGCGTGATTGCAATAAGCTGATATCAGCGCCGGTCTCATTGGCTAATCGACTCAGCATTAATTGTTTGAATACGCCATGAGGCAGCTGTTGAATTAGCGGTAAAGCACTTTGACTTAACTTGGCTTTGCCAGCAACAGAGTCGAGGTTAATACCCTCGCTGGCTGTTGCAAATAAAAAGTCTTCTAGCGGCATAGCTTGGTCAACGGTGTGAAAGAAAGCTTCTTTGCCATTGCTCCGCACATAAGTGTCGGGGTCTTCGCCGTCGGGTAAGAATAAAAAGCACACCTCGCGACCATCAGACATGGCGGGCAGGGCGGTTTCAAGTAAGCGTCCTGCTGCTTTTTTACCGGCATTATCGCCATCAAAGCAAACCACTAGCTTGCTGGTATGGCGAAAGATTTTTTCAAGATGATAGATGCTGCTTGCGGTGCCGAGTGTCGCAACAGCGTTGGTAATGCCGTACTGCACCAGAGACACAACGTCCATATAGCCTTCAACCATCAACAAGTAATCGAGCTGGCGGTTGGCTTTGCGGGCTTCGTAAAGACCGTAGAGTTCGCGCTGCTTATGGAAGACGGGCGTTTCGGGTGAGTTTAAGTATTTCGGTTTATCATCATTGAGAACGCGACCGCCAAAGGCAATAACGCGACCACGGTTATCGCGGATCGGAAAGATAATGCGCTCACGAAAGCGATCATAAAAATCGCCATTCTCTTTTTTAACCAGCATGCCGCAGGTTTCTAGTTGAGCAATTTTTTGTTGCTGTGCTTTGTTATCGTTGTTGTCAATTGCCTGCAATAAGTTATCCCAGCCTGGTGGCGCATAGCCAATCCCAAAATCGCGGGCGACCTCACCACTTAAGCCGCGATTTTTTAAATAATCAATGGCCTGTGTTTTATTGCTGTGTTGGCGTAACTGGATTTGAAAGTGATGCGCTGTCCATGCCAGTACATCGTAAAGACTTTGCGCTTGGCTTTTACGTTGGCGCTGTAGGTCACTGTTACCACCGCTTTCTTCGCGAGGGACCTCAAGGCCAACCATAGCCGCCAGTGATTCTACCGCGGCGGGAAAATCGACATTTTCATAATCCATGATAAAGCTGATGCTATTACCGCCGGCACCACAGCCAAAGCAGTAGAAGAATTGTTTATCGGGATTAACACTAAAGGAAGGCGTTTTTTCTTCGTGAAATGGGCAGCAGGCCGAATAATTACGGCCACTTTTTTTCAAGCTGACGCGGCGATCGATAACCTCGACAATATCGACTCGGTCGAGCACATCATCGATAAATTGTTGAGGAATGAGTCCGGCCATAGCTAAATTATCACTTACCCGAGAGCGGCTTTGATTTTGCCGCTGACAGCACCGATATCGGCACGGCCTTGCAGCTGAGGCTTAAGAATACCCATTACCTTGCCCATATCTTTCATGCTCTGCGCACCCGAGGCACTAATCGCTTCGGCAATGAGGTCGGCAATTTCTTGCTCACTAAGCTGGGTGGGTAAGAAGGATTGAATGGTGACCATTTCAGCTTCTTCAATTTCTGCTAGATCTTCACGGCTAGCGGCACGGAATTGTTCAATTGAATCGCGTCGCTGTTTGAGCATTTTATCTAACACCGCAATAATGCGGTCGTTATCAATATCAATGCGCTCGTCGACTTCGATACGCTTGATCTCGGCGAGAATCAGGCGAATAGTGCTGAGTGTCGGCTTGTCTTTTGCGCGCATAGCGGCTTTCATAGCATCTTCAATGGCGATTTTCTGATCACACTTGCTCACGGGCTATCCTCAGTTTTATGGTTGTTTAATGATTCGCTAATTACTTAGAAGTATACAGTGAGCGATTCAGAGGTTATACGACTTTAAAAACAAAAAACCCGACGCGAGGTCGGGTTTTTGGGGCATGCTACACCAGTCGTTGACTAGTACATGCGAACTCTAGAGCGAATATCACGGCCAACTTTCTTTTGATGACGTTTAACGGCAGCAGCAGCTTTGCGTTTACGAACAGCTGTTGGCTTCTCGTAGAATTCGCGACGGCGTACTTCGGCAATGACACCGGCTTTTTCGCAAGATCGTTTAAAACGACGAAGGGCGATATCAAAGGGCTCGTTATCTTTTACTCTAACTTGTGGCATAAAAACTCATCTACTTGGTATAAGGTTCAAATATACATTTTAAAGATAATCACTGTGATTATCAGGCACAGCCAAAGGTCGGCTTTTGCAAGGGCGGCAATTCTATACAGGCTTTGCGTAAATTGCAAAGGCATTTGGATGGTTTTTATTGCCTATTGAGTGGCTCGATTAGCGGTTTATATAAAGGTCTATCTGCAGACTAGGTTATATACCTAGTTATATACCTAGTTATATACCTAGTTATAGACCAAGGTATAGCCAGTGCTGGAATGGCTCGATTGAGAGACTTAAGCACGATGCAGATACGCCAGCCGCCGGACTATTTATCGCTTTTTTAGTAAAAAATAAGCTATTACAGCGCCGAGATTTACGCCAATCAATAGTCTATGCCGTTGTTTTTATTCGTAAAGTCCGCATAATGACAGCCATTATGGCTATGCTTGTTGTCGCTGCTCGATAAGAACCTCTTATGAGCGTATCGGTCGAAGTTTATCCGCAGCAAACCCTTTGGAGATAGTGTCATGAACAAATTATTGAATTTATCAGGTGCATCAAGACTGGTAAGTATTTTAACGGCTAGCCTTTTGTTAGTTGCCTGTGTCCCTTCTCAGCAGACGGGCACGAGTTATTCGCGTGATGAAGCGCGTACCGAACAGAATGTGAAGCTGGGAACCATTGTCGATGCAACGCCAGTAGTGATTGAAGGGACTAAAACCGGTATAGGCGGCGTACTTGGCGGTGTTGTCGGTGGTCTTGCCGGTTCAACAGTGGATGACGGCACTACTGGCGATATTGCCGCCGTGATAGTGGGTGCCGCTGGTGCCGCAGTTGGTGCTAAAGCGGAGAGTGCAATAACGAAAGCGCAAGGCATGGAATACATGATTAAATTAGACGATGGCGAAGTGATTTCTGTTGTACAGGCGTTGGATCCAAATGCGGAACCTATTGGCGCTGGCGATGCGGTAAAATTATTATCGCAGGGCGGTACTTTTCGAGTGACTAAATTAGCGAGTACACGATATTAATGTCGGTTTTAATCAATAGCAGCAGCGCAGCCAAATGTTAGTGTTAGGTATAGAAACGTCTTGCGATGAGACGGGCATTGCTCTGTACGATACTGAGCGTGGTTTGTTGGCCGATGCACTGCATAGCCAAATTGATCTGCATGTTGAGTATGGTGGCGTAGTGCCTGAGTTGGCCTCGCGCGATCATATTCGCAAGACGCTGCCGATGATCCGCCAATTAATGGCAGAGGCCGATATTGATAAAGACGCGATTGATGGTATTGCCTACACCGCAGGTCCAGGTCTAATTGGCGCTTTATTAGTGGGGGCGTCACTGGGACGCTCGCTGGCAATGGCTTGGAATGTACCCGCAGTTGGCGTGCATCATATGGAAGGCCATTTACTGGCGCCAATGTTAGAAGATAATCCACCGGCGTTTCCTTTTGTTGCGCTATTAGTTTCCGGCGGCCATACGCAGTTAGTTGAAGTGAAACAGTTGGGTGATTACACGCTCTTAGGTGAATCGTTAGATGACGCCGCAGGTGAAGCGTTTGATAAGGCGGCTAAAATGATGGGCTTGCCTTATCCGGGCGGTCCGCAAATTGCGCGCTTAGCAAAAGATGGCGTTGAAGGGCGCTTTGATTTTCCGAGGCCAATGGTGAATCGACCTGGTTTGGATTTTAGTTTTAGCGGACTTAAAACGTTTACTAAGAATACCATCGCGCAATGTCAGCGTGACCAATTACTTAATGAGCAAACGAAAGCAGATATTGCTCGTGCTTTTGAAGAGGCGGTGGTAAGTACGCTAACGATAAAATGTAAGCGCGCTTTAAAGCAGACGGGCTTAAAGCGACTTGTCATTGCTGGTGGCGTGAGTGCTAATCAACGGCTACGAGAATCTTTAGAAACGATGACGGCAGCGCAGCAGTCACAGGTTTATTATGCGCGACCAGAGTACTGTACCGATAACGGCGCGATGATTGCTTTAGCAGGAGCATTGCGATTAGAAGCTGGCCATGTTGAACCGCTCGAAGTAAAAGTTAGACCACGTTGGCCGCTTGAAGAATTAGAACAGCTGGCTTGAGCAGCAGAATAAATTTTAAATAAATATAAGTAAGGTGTTAGATGGCAACGGTTTTTATTGAAGATTTAAAAGTAGATACAGTGATTGGTTTGTGCGAGTGGGAAAAACACGTCAAGCAAACACTGCATTGTGATATTGATATGCAAGTTGATATTAGCGGTGCGGCTGGCGGCGATAATATTGATGCTACTGTGGATTATGCTGCGGTTGCTCAACAGGTCATTGATTTTACGCAGGCGCAAAGTTGTTTGTTAATTGAAACCTTGCTTGAATCATTGTTGCAGCACTTACTTGATAGTCATGAGCGCATTAGTGAAATCACTATTACTTTGCGTAAGCCTCTTGCGATTCCTGCCGCGGCCTGTGCGGGTATTACCAGTTCTTTAAGTCGCGATTAAATTTGTTAAAACAATCAATAGTATTAGAATTGTTGTTTTAATTCTGCGATACACACTTTTCTAGCATTGCGGATGGATTCGCCGATTGCTTCGCCACTAATTCCCGCCGCGATAAATTCTTTAGCATCAACTTGCTTGCAGCGTTCATGTGCGGTTCTTAAAAAAGCAATGGAGCCAAGATTTTGATGTGAGCGCTCTGGGCTGGTTGATATTAATGCCTCGCAGCTTTGCAGGAATGCTTGGAAGCGATCGGGTCTTCGCCACGCATCACAAATATCTAGCAGCGAAATAATAATGTCAGGCTTAGAGGCTTTGGCCTGTATTGCGAATTCAATATAGTAAGCGACAAGGCTTGCAAGTTCGCCGTAGTCGTTGGGTACTCTTAATCGCTCGCTAATCATTTTTATAGCATTGTCGCTATCGCTTTTTTTACTAATGACTTTAGCGATAATGTTTTTAGGTCGGCTATTGCTATCAATAGCATGTAAGACAATAGCCCAGCGTATTTCACCAGCGTAGTGTTGTTTGGCGGCATATTCTAAAGCGGTCAATGTACGTTTGCCGATGCTGCTTGAGACATCAAGCATATTGTCATTGTTATGAAAACAACGATTCAATTCAGGTAGTAACTCTTCTAATGCGCCACATTGATAAAGTGTTTGGATAAATGCTTGTGGGGAGGTTTCGTTTAAACCTTTGCGAAATTCTTGCCATACACGTTCGGGTGAAAGCGTATTTAATTCACCCGAACGACTAATGTCTTTCATCAGTGCTAATGTTTCATCGGCAACCGTAAAGCCAAGATGTAAAAGTTTGGCGTGAAATCTTGCAACGCGAAGTACGCGTAGAGGGTCTTCGGTAAAAGCATCAGAAACATGTCTGAGTAAACGTTGGTTGATATCGCCGAGACCATTGTAAGGATCAATTAAACGACCGGCATCGTCTTTAGCGATAGCATTAATGGTTAAGTCGCGGCGTAAAAGATCTTGTTCGAGTGTGACATCGGCGCTTGCGTGAACTTGAAAGCCTGTATGTCCGCTGCCGTCTTTTCTTTCGGTGCGGGCGAGGGCGTATTCCTCTTTGCTTTCTGGGTGTAAGAAAACAGGAAAGTCTTTGCCGACTTGTTGAAAATCTTGGTCAAGCATGGCTTTTGCTGTTGCGCCAACCACTACCCAGTCGCGCTCAATAACTTTAATACCTAGTAGCTGGTCGCGAACTGCGCCACCAACTAAATAGGTTTTTATGCTTTGATGGTCTTTGTCTTCTTTCATAGCGCAGGCTTAGCTTTAGCGGTAGTGATACGATAATTATCAAGTTGTAACAGTGTAAGTGTTTGGCCCCATACGCAGCCAGTATCAAGACCGAATAAATATTCGTTATCTATATGACCATTAAGCGCAGCCCAATGACCAAAAATAATGCGTTGCTGCTGTGTTTGTCTGTTGGCTTGTTTAAACCAAGGGTAGTACCCCTTAGGTATATCGTTAAGGTCGCCTTTGTAGCTAAGGTCGAGGTTACCTTCAATGTCGCAAATACGCATACGCGTAAAATAATTAGTAATGCATCGCAGCCTATCGCTGCCAGTTAAATCATCATTCCATAGGCTGGGGGTGTTGCCATACATATTCATTAAAAACGGATGAATGGCGTCGGTCTTTAGTACGGCTTCAACTTCAGCAGAATAATTAAGTGCTTGTTCTAGTGACCACTGTGGGGCAATGCCAGCATGAACCATGGTGTAGTTGATAGTTTCATCATGAATGCAAAGCGCTTGCTGTCTTAGCCAGTTAATTAATTGCTCACTATCGGGTGCTTCTAAAATAGCGGTGACACTGTCAGATGGCTTTGCTTCGCGGTGGCCATAATAAATAGCCAGTAGATGCAGGTCATGATTACCGAGTATGCAACGGACACTGTCTTGATGTTGATGTAAAAATCTTAGGGTGGCGAGTGAGTCAGGACCGCGATTAACCATATCGCCGGCTACCCATAGACAATCGTTAGATGGATTAAAGGCAACCTGCTCAAGACAGTCTATTAATTCACTGTAGCAGCCTTGAATATCACCAACGGCATAGTCAGTCATAGTTGATAGAGGATCGTGGTTGATAGGGCGCCATAGCGATCATCTTAGAATGTCTGCGTTTATTGCAATGAGTTTGGATGAACTAACCCAAACGGTTTGATAATGGCGTCAAATGGCAGGCCGCTATCTGAGCACATTTTATAACTGCCTTCCATGGTACCGGTTTTGGTCGAGAGAATAGCGCCACTACTGTACTGGTAGATTTCGCCAGGTTTGATATGAGGCTGTTCGCCAACAACACCTTCACCTTCGATTTCACGAATGCTGTTGTTGCCGTCGGTAATAATCCAATGGCGTGCTAATAGTTGCACGGCCACATCGCCAAGGTTAGCAATTTCAACGGTATAGGCGAAAGTGTATTCAGCAACCGCTTCATTGGATTGCTCGGGCAGATAGCGTGGTGTGACGTTAACCGCAATGCTTTCTTGTAATGTGAGTTGCTCTGTATTCATGGATGATATTATGCCGCAATCAAAGTGAGTTGTCTCGCCGTGCCGCAGGATAGATTTTTTATTTTAGTGCGTTTGCTATTTTAACGAACGTGGCGATGTCGAGTGTTTCCGCTCTTGCCGTTGGATCGACATTTAAAGCTTCAAGCTGGTCTGCACTAATTAAGCCTTTTAGACCATTACGTAATGTTTTTCGTCTTTGCGCAAAAGCGGCTCTCACAACTTTATCAAGCATTTGTGGCTGGTCTGCTTGCAGAGGTAAAGTTTTATAAGGCAGTAAGCGGACAATCGCCGACATGACTTTGGGCTTAGGTGAAAAGGCTTCGGGCGGCACATCGAAAAGCGGTTCCACTTCGCAATAGTATTGCGTCATGATACTTAATCGCCCATAGGTTTTACTGCCCGGTGGTGCTGCCATGCGATCAACAACTTCGCGTTGCAGCATAAAGTGCATATCACTAATAACATCGGCTTGGGGCTCTGCGGCGGCTTGCTGAAGTAGATGAAAAATTAATGGCGTAGAGATGTTGTAGGGCAGATTGCCAAATACGCGTAGCGGTTTTTCCGCTTGCTGCCGAAGCGAAGAGAAATCGAAGTCTAAGGCATCCCCTAAATGAATATTGACACGTTGGTCATTGGCGAACTGCAGCTCTAACTGTGCAGCTAAGTCTCTATCAATTTCGAGTAAGTTGAGTGAGCTGTTATCGGCAAGCTGATCGACCATCGGTTGGGTTAATGCTGCCTGACCTGGACCAATTTCAACAAGCTGATCGCCGCTTTTGGGGACGATAGCGCGCAAAATATTGTCGATGACCAAGCCGTCTTGTAGAAAATTTTGACCGAAGCGCTTGCGGGCAGTATGCGACACAGCATTGTAGTTAGATTCGTTCACTCGTTATTCGCTTTTTGGCAGAGGTCAATTGACATATTAATGGCTGCGCGCAAACTGCTGACACTGGCTTTGCCTGTGCCGGCAAGATCAAAGGCGGTGCCGTGATCAACTGAAGTTCTAATAAAGGGAAGCCCCAATGTGATATTCACCGCCTGACCGAAACCGTGTGACTTCAGTACTGGTAAACCTTGGTCGTGATACATCGCTAGTACGGCATCAGCAGTATCTAAGTATTTTGCGGTAAATAATGTGTCGGCGGGTAGCGCTGGTGACAACTGCATACCTTGGCTGCGTAATTTAGCGAGACAGGGTTCAATAATTTTTAGCTCTTCATCGCCTAGGTCGCCTTGTTCTCCAGCATGTGGGTTGAGCCCGCAGACTAAAATGTTCGGCTGGCTAATACCAAAGTGTGAAATTAAATCTTGTTGCAAAATACGCAGCGTCTCTTCAAGCATCTCAGGCTGAATGGCATCAGCGATATCGCGAAGCGGTAGATGTGTTGTGGCTAATGCCACTCTTAACGGTCTGCTTAGTAATGATGATTCACTGTTCGCGGTGGCGAGCATCATAACTACGCGAGGTGTTTGTGTTTGCTCGGCTAAGTATTCAGTGTGGCCACTGAAAATTGCACGTTGATTGTTGGTGCGCGACAAATGCTGATTAATTACGTGTTTATTAATGGGGCCAGTGATTAGTGCATCTAAAGATCCATTGCGGCAGTGTGCGATAGCGCAGTCGAGCGTTTTCAAAACGTACTCTCCAGAATCGCTATTGGCAACGCCCGGTTCGGGGATGGATGTTAGCTCAACAGCCTCAACATATAATTCGCCAGGCTTTGAATACTGTGCGGTGGCGTTTTTATCGAAAGGGATAATAGATAAAGGGAGATCAAGACGTTTTGCGCGGTCGTGTAATAGCTCAGGGTTGGCAATGGCGACTAATTGCGCGCACTGTTCCTGCTGCGCAAGCTGCACAAGAATGTCAGGGCCAATGCCGGCAGGTTCTCCCGGCGTTATTGCGATGCGCGAAATTTTTTTCATTTTAGATTGATTAATTAATTATTCAGGTCATCAAATTAAATGCGCTTAATAGAGTATTTAATGTAGATGCTATTATTTTATATCAACAAATGCGTTGTCTCGAAGTTCTTGTAACCAATTATTTAATTCGTCATCGTATTTGGTTTCAGCTATGGCCATTCTCGCTCTTTGCGCTGCGCGTTCTTGCGATAAATCTTTTTCTCGACGCTCGCTAACTTCAAGAATATGCCAGCCAAATTGACTTTGAAAAATAGGGCTGCTGACACCAATTTCGGCGTTGTTCATTGTCTCTTCAAAAATAGGCACTAAAACGCCAGGCTCAGTCCAGCCAAGATCACCACCCGATAAAGCCGAGCCAGGATCATCAGAGTATTTGCGAGCAAGTTGTACAAAGTCTTCACCTTCATTCAATCTTGCTTTAACTTCACTAGCGAGTATTTTGGCTTCGTCTATGGTGCGGATTTCATTAGGCGCAATAAGAATATGTCTGACGTTTGTCTCGGTGGTTTTTCCTTCTACACCGCCGCGCTTTTCGTTGATATAGATAACATGATAACCACTGTCACTAAGTATAGGTGCACTAACATCGCCAGCTGCCATGGTATCGATAACGCCTTTAAAGAGGCTGGGCATGTTTTCGGCGCGACGCCAGCCCAGCGGGCTACGCTCAGCGTTGTGTGCGGCAATTTCATTTTCAATCGCTGCAAAGCCACCATTTTTAAATGCGAGCTGTTGTATCTGTGAGGCTTTTTCTTTTGCTAGCGTTTTGGTTTGTTCTCCGGGGCTGGTAGGTAGCGGTAATAAGATGTGGTCAATATTAAATTCAGGAGAGAGTAAAAGCTGCCCTTGCTCTGACTGTAAAAAATTATCGACTTCGCTTTCGCTAATGCTGATATTTCTAATTACGCTGCGGCGCTGGACTTCGTTGATTAAAAGATCTTTTCGTACTTTCTCTCGAATCTTCAAGTACGATTCGCCTTGCTGCTCAACCGATGTTTTAAAATCGGCCAGTGATAAGTTGTTGCGTGCAGCGATGTTTGACATGGCTTCGTTTAATTGCTGGTCGCTAATGCGCATACCCATTTGTGAAGCGCGCTGCAATTGAAGATTCTCAAGAATACTGCGCTCAAGAATTTGTTCAAACAGCACATCATCAGATGGCATTTGACCACCCGTTGAAGTAATGCGGTTTTTGATTTCGATAATCTTATTTCTAACATCGCTGGCGAGTACGACATCATCTTCGACAATGGCGATGATGCGATCAAGTAGTTGGTACTCGGCACTTGCTGTTTGAGTAAATGAAATACTGCTTATTGCCAATACAGCCGACATAACTAACGTTTTTGATAAGTGCGAAATCATATAAAAATATTATCCTGTTAATTTTCTGCGCTTACTTCTAAGGTTGAGCGCTTAAAATGAATTATGTTTACTATGCTGGCTATTTTGTTGGCTGTTAAGGCTGCTACCTGATAATGATCGGTAACCTAAAATCGATTCATCGAGAATGTTTTCTAGTGCATTGCCTATGCCAAATAGTCCTTTGAGTTCAATTTGCAAAAAGATACTGCGATCGCGTTCATTGTCTCTGCCGGCGCCGCGATAGACGAGGCCATCACGATAGATAACGCGTAATTTAATACAACAGTCATTGTACTCGATTCCGGCTAAGGATTCGTTATTACGATTTTGGGTAGTATCAAACTGATAGCGACCAATGATTGCCCAGCGAGAACTTAAAGCTGTGACAAAGCTGAGGTCGGCTTGTTCAATATCAGCTTCTAATAAGCTCAACCGGTTGTCGGCTTGTCGATAATGGTAGCCAAGGTTGGCAATCGTGGAATTACGTTGGCTGCTGTTCTCGCCAGTATTATAGCCGCCACTGCGGTAGCGCAATGAAAAGCTACCTTCTTCTAATTCATTGTCGTTTGAATCCCATAGGGCGCTGATATGGCTTTGCCATCGATTACCTAGGGTGGCCTCAATATCAGTGATGACGGCTGAGCTGTCGCTATCACTATTGCGGTTGGTCAGTGTGTTATTGGTCGTGCTGACATCTTCAAAATAGTTGATCTGTCCAATCGTGGCGGCAAGCGTTTCATGACCGCGAGCATTGAAGTGCCGGTGCGTTAAATACACTGCCGCTTGATGTGTGTCTTCAAGTCGATCATAGCCACTAAAAGCACTATTGCGTGTCAATTGATTGCGATTAATAGTGGTTAGTCCAGTATCAAATAAAGGCAGTGCACTTTGGTCGTCGGCGTCGCGGTAAACATAAAAAATGCCAGGCTCAAGCGTGCGGCGTGCGGCACTATTTTTTTCAAACACCATATCAAATTTTAATTGCGCTTGCGGTGCGGTAATCGCAGGTGAATCATTCAGCGCATTAAAGTTATCATCTAAATCGTAGGTCAAATGCTGCACCCCAATTGATGGGGCGAGACGAATACCGCCCCATTGCATCGGGTAGTTAATATTGAATTCGCCAAAGCTCCGTGCACCTGAAGCTAGCTCATCATGCTCGAAGGCGGTGTGGCGCAAGTGGGCGTTGCCACCAATATGAAAAGGTATGGCTGATGATTGATAGCCGAGCCAGAGCTCAGGTGTTTTTTCAAACGGTTTAATAATGTCGACATTGTTTTTATCGAGTGTTTGATACTGCTGAATGTTTAGTCCACCGGTCCAGTGGTCGCCGTAAAAATTTAATGCGGCGCGTTGGTTAAGATGAGTGGTGCGGTTAACAGAGAGGCTAGTGGTATTTAAATCGCGTAAATAGTCGTTATCACTGATACGGGTGAAATTAATGCGACTAAAAAAATATTTGGCAAATTGGCCTTGTTCTTTTATATCAATAACCCATCGACGACCATCGCTTGAGTTTTCATCTTCGGCAAATACAGAGTCGTTATTTACGTAAGCGCCACTAATAACCCATTGATCAAAACGATTTAACCAGCGACCTTCAGCTTCTGTGATGTAACCGCGCTCTGCGTTATAACGTGGTGCTAATGTGGCGTCGATATTGGTTGCGAGGTTAAGGTAGTAGGGCAGCGTAATATCTATGCCGCTACTGCTGTCTGAAATGCTTGGGAATAACAAACCCGATTGTCGTGCTTCGCCAATCGGAAATTGTGCATAGGGTATGTAGGCAACCGGCACATTCTTAATTTTTAATTTAGCATGGCGCGCTTTACCTTGGCCGCTTTCTTTATCGAGCGTAATTTTTCCTGCATCTAGCTGCCATAAATTACTGTCGGGGCTGCATTGTGTATAGCTGCCATGATCAATTTGAATATTACCTTTGGCGTCGGCTGAAATTTTATCGGCATTGCCGCGTATATGTTGTTGGTGAACAATGTAATTAGCATCGCGAATAATACTACTGTTCTGGTTGATATTGACGCTCGCTGAACTGCCACCAAATGCAGCGTCGCTAGATCGCACCACGACATTGCCGTTAAGTTCAAGTTTTTCTGACTCGGCTGCATAGGTAGCTTTATCTGCTTGTAGCGAGATATCACCTTGAGTCACTAATACGTTGTGTTCAAAAACGGTGAGCGATTCCTGCATCGTGGTGCTGCCAGCACTGGCTTCTATCGGCAGTGCTTCTTGATCGCTTGCCGGTTGTGAATTGCTATTAATGGAATTGCCGTTAACAGGATTGGCATTGATCGGGTTGATATAGCCGCCGCCGCAATAGTTGCTTCTACTGTCTTCGCTCTGCCAATCTTGGTGGGCCAAGTTGCGATGATCAATATTAGTCGTGGGGGCCTGATGATTGATGATCGAAGTTGACGCGTCATCGGCAAAATCATCTTCTTCGCTGATGTTTGTATTTTGTCCGGCTTGCGCAGCGGCAGCACACAGTAATAAGCATAAGGCTTGCGGTGCGTGCTTAGATGTCAGTTTTGGTCGCATACAATTTTGCTTGTTAATTATCGAGCAGTGGTCGATGGCTTGAGTGAATCATGCAACAATAGCTATTACAATCCACACGTCTGAATACGCATCGTTCTATGTTCTTTATACTTAAATGATAAAGATATTGCGATGATAAAGCATTCTGATGCGGTATCCTAAAACCTTACATGTTCTTATGACCGATATTGGCGAAGCAATGCCCTCAACCGATGACCGATTAGCACCTCTACAGCAATGGACGATTAATGCCCTGCATGGAGCTTTGGCGCCAGAAATTGCTGTTCCGGTGGCTTATAGCTTGGCGAGCTGGCAGTCGGTGAGCGGTGATGCCAGTTTTCGACGCTATTTCCGCACCCATTTTAATGGCAAGTCTTACATTATTATGGATGCGCCGCCGCAGAAAGAGTCGGTTGAGCCTTTTATTGATATTGCTCAACGTTTACGCGATGCCGGTCTTCGCCCCCCCATTATTGTTGCTCAACAGCTGGAGCTGGGTTTTTTGCTGCTAGAAGATTTGGGTGATGAAATGCTCAAGTCGCTGTTAACCGAGCAGACGGGCCAGCTATTATTTGATGCGGTATTGCCGGTGTTGGCGACCATGGCTAGCACTTGTGATGTCGAGGGTTTACCGAGCTATTCATCCGATAAATTGCACCAGGAGTTAGCGCTGTTTCCCGATTGGTATTTACAGCACCACCTTAGCCTCGCTATGACTGAAGCGGAGGCCGAGCAATGGCAACAGTTGACACAGCTATTGGTCGATAATGCTTTAGCGCAGCCACAAGTGTTTGTGCATCGTGATTTTCATAGCTGTAACTTGCATCAATTACCCGAGGGGGATATTGGTGTTATTGATTTTCAAGACGCGGTTTTTGGCCCGCTGACTTACGATTTGGCATCGTGGTTGTGGGATCGCTACATCACTTGGCCGCGTCCGCAATTGGAATTATGGATGCTAGAGGCGCGTCAGCAGCTAGCGCCCGATGTGGATGAGCAGTGTTGGATTCGCTGGTGTGACTTAATGGGTTTACAGCGTAATTTAAAAATTGTGGGTATTTTTGCGCGCCTGCATTATCGCGATAATAAAGCGTCGTACCTCGATATGATTCCTCGTTTTTCTGCTTACGTCCGTGCAGTATTGCCCCGTTATCCTGAGTTGGCAGCTTATCAAGATATATTTGATCAATGGTTAACGCATCGATGAAAGCAATGATTTTAGCTGCCGGTCGCGGCGAGCGAATGCGACCACTCACTGACACCACACCCAAACCGTTAGTAACGATTAATGATAAGCCGTTAATTGTTTATCATATCGAGCGTTTAGTCGCGGCGGGCATTGTTGATATTGTGATAAACCATGCTCACCTAGGTGAAAAAATTGAAACTGCGCTTGGCGATGGTTCGCAATGGGGCGCTAATATTATTTATTCGCCCGAGCCCGAAGGCGGGTTAGAAACTGCGGGCGGTATTTTACAAGCCTTGCCGTTGCTGGGTGTTGATCCGTTTATTGTTGTGAATGGCGATGTTTGGACCGACTATGATTTTTCAGCGCTAACAGATTTAGTGTTGGGCGAGCAGTTGGCTCATTTGGTTTTAGTAGATAACCCTGAGCATCATCCAGTAGGGGATTTTTATCTCTCTTCGCAAGCAAAGGTGAGCGAGCAAGGGGACGATGATGCGCTTACTTTTTCTGGGTTGTCAGTCTTGCATCCTCGATTATTGAGTGGCCTGTCGGCTGGCCGGTTAAAGCTAGCGCCGATATTGCGTGAGGCAATGCAGAAATCACAGGTTAGCGGTCAATACTTCGCTGGTAGCTGGCAAGATATAGGTACTTTAAAGCGGCTTGAATCGCTAAGGCAGCAAATAAATTAGCTTTTCCATTGAATATTTGTTGCAAATAAGAATCATTATCATTTAAACTGCTCCCACGTTCGTTGAGGAGTATCTATTTATGAAATTAACCTTTTTATGCGATTCGCATCGCGGAATGCTGAGTGAGAAGTCATCACTGGCGATTAATTGTTGGCAAAACGGGTTTGATACTGGTCAGTTATTTCACGACCAAAAATTGTGGCAGGAGGCATTGCCACATTTGGGTTGTGCTTTTGAATCGGCAGAAATTATGATTTCTACACGCGCGCTAGATCGTCCTAATGCCTATGAATTGTTTACCTACTCGGCGGTATTGCTAGCCGATACTTTTATGCAGTTAAAGTATGTTGAGCGGGGCCGTGAAATTTGTTTGTTGACGATTGCGCGCTTTGAAAAAGAGCTTAATTTTTTTCCTGAGACGCAGGAGTTAGTTAAGGCGCAGTTGGATATTCTCTATCAGTCGATTCATCAACTGAATAGTCTGTCATTAAAGGTTGATAAAAAGATAGATCAGAATCTCGATCATTGTACTTCGCTATTTTATTCGCCATTAAAAGCCTAGCAAGGAGTTAAAACGATGTCTTATATTCAAGTTGAATTAGATGCTAATACATTACGACAGTTAGTTGCGGGAGATTTGTTAAGCTTGTCCGATGTGCATGGTTTAAACCAGCCATCCGATAGCGCACTTAAAAAAATCTTGTTAGACAGTTTAAAAAAATCGGCTATTTAAGCTTTAAAATTAGAATTTTTTAAACCGTGTTTCCAGCCAGTCTCTGACGCGGCGCTGGGTATGGTCAATACCGGCTGAGCCCTGTGGCGAAGTGATTAAACGATAATTTTGCGCAAAGCCTGCAAGATTAAATTGACGGACTCGTTCAGCTTTTTCTGTTGCGCTAATACCGTGATCAACAACATCCAATACAGTAATTTGACTTTGCGCTAACGATTTTAATTGCGGTAGTGATAATCCATGACGATCGACTCGCCAAAGAACTAAGCCACTCGTTGCATCAGCTTGACTGATCGATGCTTGTATCGCACGTTGTGCACTATGATTTTCTGCCACTAACGCTACCGAGCGCATACCTTTATCAAACAAAAAGCCAATACTCGTTGCGATGCGCGCTGCAGCTAATGCTTCTTGTGCTTCATTCGGTGTCTCTGTCTTTTCCGCACTTTTAGGTAAACTCATATGCAAGGTTGACCAGCCTGTCATCGGTAGCTCGATGTAAAGTTGGCGCATTAAGCTTCGTTGCGCTAATTTATGAATGCTATCAGGCATCAAAACAACGGCCATTTGTGCAGCTTGAAGGGCGGGGCGATAAAGCGTAATAAATGTTTCTTCGCCCTCGTCGAGCCAGATGATTTCATTGGGCTCTAATGCAGCGGCTAGTGAAATCATATGGTTTTGCTGCGGAGGCACAGACGTACGCTCCAAAATTAGCGTATCACCTGTCTCGTCATGTTGCTCAGCTTCTGTGGCAATTTCGTTAGCGGTAGCGGTTAGACTGGCGAGCAATAGAATTAAGTGAGCTGAGTAAATAAGTGTGCTGTTCGATTGCGACATAGTTCAGTAGAATCTCGTTATGATTATCAGCGCATAATAAGCCCAGCGCAGATATTTTGCAGCAAAGCTTGGATTTTTAGTGTTTTTTAAACCGATTCGATCCAATCGTTCGACGGAAAGGTTAATCATTCATCAATCTATTTATGGATAGGCATAAACATGACCGATTTTAAAATAGCACCTTCTATCTTATCAGCTGATGTTGCTCGCCTAGGAGAAGAGGTTGATACGGTGCTGGCCGCCGGTGCCGATATGGTGCATTTTGATGTTATGGATAATCACTATGTGCCTAACCTAACTATTGGTCCGATGGTCTGTAAGGCTTTGCGCAGTCATGGCGTGATTGCGCCGATCGATGTGCATTTGATGGTCAGCCCTGTTGATCGACTTATCGGCGATTTTGCTGAAGCGGGTGCCTCGTATATTACTTTTCACCCTGAGGCGAGTAATCATGTGGATCGCTCTTTGCAGTTAATTAAGGATGCAGGCTGTAAAGCCGGATTGGTGTTTAACCCTGCCACACCTTTAGATGCTCTGAGTCATGTAATGGATAAGCTGGATATGATTTTGCTGATGTCGGTTAACCCCGGTTTTGGTGGTCAGTCTTTTATTCCGTCAACACTGTCTAAGTTGACTGAGGCGCGTGAATTAATAGATTCGACTGGCCGTGATATCCGTCTGGAGGTCGATGGTGGTGTGAGTGCTGCTAATATCCGTGAAATTGCTCAGGCGGGGGCGGATACCTTTGTTGCTGGGTCGGCCATATTTAATACGGATGACTATAAGGCTGTCATTGATAAAATGCGTGCTGAGCTAGCACAGGCTTAAATGGGTTATTATCGGCCGATTAAACAAATAACAACTTGCGAGACCCGCTGGCTGGGTTACAATTAAAGAACGTAATGTGATCAATCCTGTTGGTCGCTATTAAGTTAGCCATTTATATTAGCTTTGTCTCACGCTAATTTGATATGGCCCCAGATAAGTAACCGGTGGATAGAGTGAACCAAAAAAATAGTTTTTTACGATGGCGTTGGCAATAACCATTAATTCGTTGATATCGAATGTATTTCGATAGCTATTTTTTTGCAATTACCGTGTGACTCAACTGTCTGGATTCGCCATGAACCTCAACTTACAACAATTCTCTGATCTTGCTAGCGCAGGCTATAACCGTATTCCAGTGACTCGCGAAGTGCTTGCGGATATGGATACACCGCTTAGCGCCTACCATAAACTGGCTTCTGGCCAGTATTCTTATTTATTTGAATCAGTACAAGGCGGTGAAAAATGGGGCCGCTATTCGATTATCGGCCTGCCATGCCGTACGGTTTTAAAAGTCTTTGGTGAGCATATTACGGTTGAGCATGATGGTGTCGTTATTGAAGAGACCAATATGGCTGATCCGTTAGTGTTTGTTGAGGCTTTTCAGGCGCGTTATACCGCCCCGGATATTGAAGGCCTGCCGGCATTTTTTGGTGGGCTAGTCGGTTACTTTGGTTACGACACGGTTCGTTATGTTGAGCCTAAGTTAAAAAGTTCGACGCCGCCGGATCAGCTCGGCACGCCCGATATTTTATTAATGGTCTCTGAAGAAGTATTGGTGTTTGATAATCTGGCTGGCAAAATTCATATTGTTGCGCATGCTGATCCGAGTCAGGTTGATTCCAATCAAGACGGTGATGATGCAGCTCGTTACGAACTAGCGATGAATAAAGCAGTTGATCGTATTAATACCTTAGCAGCTAAATTGCCTGTTGCTACACCCGCGCTACCACCTATTGGTTTAGAACAAGAGCAGCAAGAAGGTGAGAGCCCAAGTTTAAATGAGAGCGATTTCAAGTCGGGCTTTACCCAAGAAGACTACGAAGCCGTTGTTGAAAAAATAAAAGCCTACACCTTAGCCGGTGATGTGATGCAGGTGGTTCCCTCGCAGCGTATGCGTGTACCATTTACTGTGCCGCCGCTTAATTTGTATCGTTCGCTGCGCAGTTTAAATCCTTCGCCGTATATGTATTTTCTTGATTTGGGTGATTTTCAAATTGTCGGTTCATCGCCAGAAATTCTTGCGCGCGTTGAAGAGGATGTTGTTACCGTTCGCCCAATTGCTGGTACCCGTCGCCGCGGTTATACCGAAGAAGAAGATGATGCGTTAGAAGCTGAACTACTAGCCGACCCTAAAGAAATTGCTGAGCATTTAATGTTAATTGATTTGGGACGTAATGATGCAGGTCGCGTTTCTGAAATTGGCTCAGTAAAACTCACCGATAAAATGATTGTTGAACGCTACTCGCACGTTATGCATATTGTTTCTAACGTTACAGGTAAAGTGCGCAAAGGGTTAAGTGCAATTGATGTATTAAAAGCGGCATTGCCAGCAGGTACATTAAGTGGTGCGCCTAAAGTACGCGCTATGCAAATTATTGATGAGGTTGAGCCGGTTAAGCGCGGTATTTATGGTGGCGCAGTTGGCTATATTAGTTGGAAAGGCAATATGGATACTGCTATTGCTATTCGTACTGCAGTTATTAAAGACGGCGTATTAAATGTGCAGGCCGGTGGAGGTGTGGTTGCTGATTCCGTGCCTCGATTAGAGTGGAAAGAAACCATGAATAAATCGCGCGCGATGTTTCGTGCTGCAGCACAAGCCAGTCGTCCAACAAAACATGAAGGAGAATCGTAATGCTATTAATGGTCGATAACTACGATTCATTCACTTACAACGTGGTTCAGTATTTGGGTGAGTTAGGCGCAGACGTTAACGTAGTACGCAATGATGAAATCAGTTGCGATGATATTACTCAATTGGCGCCCGAAAAAATTGTTATTTCACCTGGTCCTTGTACGCCTAACGAAGCCGGTATATCGCTTGAATTAGTTGATCGCTTCGCAGGTAAGATTCCATTGCTGGGTATTTGCTTGGGGCATCAAAGTATTGGTCAGGCTTTTGGCGGTAAAGTTGTTCGCGCTCGTGAGGTTATGCATGGCAAAACCTCACCGATTTATCATAACGGCACTGGCGTATTTGCAGGATTAAATAATCCCTACGAAGCAACGCGCTACCATTCTTTAGTGGTTGAAAAAGAAAGTTTGCCAGACTGTTTTGAAATTACTGCATGGACTCAACATGAAGATGGATCGATGGATGAGATTATGGGTTTACGCCATAAAACCTTAGCGGTTGAAGGTGTGCAGTTTCATCCTGAATCGATTTTAACTGAGTTCGGTTACGAGTTACTTGATAATTTTTTAAAGGCTTGAGTTTATGAATATCCAGTCAGCGATTAGCGCGGCCATTGAGCAGCAGGATTTATCAGAATCAGAAATGATTGCGGTGATGCGCTCAATTATGACCGGTGAGGCAACACCAGCTCAAATTGCCGGTTTTTTAGTGGCGCTGCGCATTAAGGGTGAGACGGTAACCGAAATTGCTGCCGCCGCAACGGTAATGCGAGAGCTCGCAACAGCCGTAGATGTGACCGGTGATCATTTAGTAGATATTGTTGGCACCGGCGGTGATGGCGCACGTTTATTTAATGTGTCGACGGCCAGTACCTTTGTTGCTGCAGCGGCAGGTTGTCAGGTAGCTAAACATGGTAACCGTTCAGTCAGTAGCTCAAGCGGTGCAGCTGATGTGTTAGAAGCCGCCGATGTGCGTCTTGATATTAATGCCGAACAAGTAGCACATTGTGTTGAAAGCGTTGGTGTTGGTTTTATGTTTGCACAAAACCATCACGGTGCTATGCGTCATGCCATTGGCCCACGAAAAGAATTGGGAACAAGAACCTTATTTAATGTGTTAGGACCCATTACTAATCCGGCGGGTGTTAAAAACCAGTTGCTCGGAGTTTATTCGCGTGATTTAGTGCGACCTATTGCCGATGTATTAAATGCCTTAGGTAGCAATCATGTCATGGTCGTACACTCGGCTGATGGCTTAGATGAAATCAGTATTGCGGCTGAGACTTATGTCGCCGAATTAAAAGGCGGTGTTGTCACTGAGTATACGGTTTCTCCTGAACAGGTCGGTATGAGTATCACAGCGATTGACGATTTATCGGTTGCTGATGCTGCAGAGAGTTTGCAGTTAATTCAGTCGGTGTTAGGTAAAACAAAAGGTGATTTTTCTGCGCGTGAACAAGCGGCGGCCGATATTATTGCGATTAATGCTGGTGCCGCTATTTATGTGGCTGGCTGTGCATCTGATTGGCAGCAAGGCGTAGTAATAGCACAGGATATGATTGCATCCGGTATGGCTTTAGAGAAAATGAAAGAGCTGGCCGATTTTACTGCGGCTTTAAAAGCGGCAGAATAATTAAGTAGCAGAATAGATATTATATGAGTACACAGTTTAGTTCGGATACACCCACCATCTTAAAAAAAATTCTTGATCGTAAGGTCGAGGAAATAGCCGAGCGCAGCGCTATTCGTTCGCAAGCCGAGTTGATGACGGCCATTGCGGATGCAAGCCCTTGTCGAGGTTTCGTTGCCGCTATGCAACGGACTTTAGATGCAGGTCATTCGGCGGTGATTGCTGAAGTTAAAAAAGCTTCGCCAAGTAAAGGTGTGATTCGCGAAGATTTTGACCCAGCCAGTATTGCGCGCAGTTATGAAAAAGGCGGCGCGGCTTGTTTGTCGGTATTGACAGATATTGATTTTTTTCAGGGTGCGGATAACTATTTAGTTGAGGCGCGTAAAGCATGTCAGTTACCTGTGATCCGTAAGGACTTTATTATTGATCCTTATCAAATTTACGAAGCGCGTGCGATGGGCGCCGATTGTATTTTATTGATTGTTGCAGCGCTTACCGATAACCAGCTGCAATTATTAAATGAATGTGCGTTGTCTTTGGGTATGGATGTTTTGGTTGAAGTGCATAATCGCGATGAGCTGATTCGCTCACTGCCGTTAGGCAATACTTTGGTCGGTATTAATAATCGTGATCTGCATTTATTTGAAACCAGTCATGAAAATACTTATCAGTTATTAGATGACATACCTGCAGATCGTATCGTAGTCACTGAGAGTGGTATTCACACGGCGGAAGATGTTGCCGCTATGCGCGCGCATGATGTCAATGCGTTTTTAGTGGGCGAAGCCTTTATGCGCGCCGATGAGCCGGGCGAGCGACTGCACGATTTATTTTTTTAATCGAAGATTATTCTTAACAACAAAAAACGGCAGCTATTAAAGCTGCCGTTTTTTGTTGTTGCTCGTGCCAGTTTTGTTGTTGCTGATTTGGCGTTGTTACTGGTTTAGCGAGTACCGAAAACAACCATGGTCTTTCCTTTGACCCCGACTAAACCTTGTTCTTCAAGATCTTTAAGTACGCGACCAACCATTTCGCGAGAGCAGCCAACAATACGGCCGATTTCTTGGCGGGTAATTTTGATTTGCATACCATCGGGATGCGTCATTGCATCGGGCTCTTTGCATAATTCAAGCAAGGTGCGAGCAACACGACCGGTAACATCAAGAAATGCTAAGTCGCCAACCTTTCGAGTGGTTTTGCGCAGGCGCTTGGCCATTTGCTGACTGACCGAAAACATTAAATCAGGATGCTGTTCAGAGAGTTCATGAAATTTAGCAAAGCTAATTTCTGCAACTTCACATTCTGTCTTGGCGCGGATCCAGGCGCTACGGGCATCTTCGTTATCAAATAAGCCCATTTCGCCAAAAAAGTCGCCGTCGTTAAGGTAGGCAACAATCATTTCTTTGCCTTCATCGTCTTCGATGGCAACGGTAACTGAGCCCTTAATAATGTAATACAAGGTCTCTGAAGTATCACCGGCATAGATAATGGTGCTTTTAACGGGATAGCGACGCCGATGGCTATTGGCAATAAGCGTCTCTGCATTTTTAATATGGGGAGTGAGCGGTACGGGAGTCACAAATGATCTTCCTTTGGCAGCGGGTGGTACATCACGGTGTGTGTTTGGGTTCAATTTGGGAGCTAGCATAATATATCAACAACCTCTGTGCGTGAGACAACAAATTTATCGGCTTTCTTCATTTAAGTATTGTCTATATTGAGTGTGAAACCAGTCACAGTTGTTTAAAATGTGAACTGGCACTCGTTATGTTGAAATTTTGATCAATCGAGGTTTTGGTGGTTTTATCTAAGTGTCTGAATTTTCTATAAATCTAATGAAATAATGGTGAAAATTGATTTTTGCTGTTTGGTGACACTAAAAAAGCATACTGAACAAAAAGAAGCGGGTATCATTCGCATCCTGATCAACTATTGCATTTATTGTTGAGACGGTCCCTATTTTTGAGAAGAACCTATTTTTGCAACAAAGCTGTGAGAGGTAGAGCATGAAGGCAACGGTCCAGTGGACTGGCAATGTCAGTTTTAAAGCGGAATCTGAAACCGGTCATACCGTACAAATGGATGGGCCTGCCGATCAAGGTGGCGAAAACTTAGGGCCTAGACCTATGGAGATGCTGCTAATGGGTATGGGCGGCTGTGCTTCTTTCGATGTGATGTCGATGTTGAACAAGGGTCGTCAGGATGTGGTGAGTTGTGTCGCTGAACTCAGTGCCGAACGTGCCGACGCAGTGCCCGCCGTATTTACTCATATCCATCTCAAATTTATTGTTACTGGCAATCAATTAAAAGATGCGCAAGTTAAGCGTGCCGTGAGTTTGTCGGCCGAGAAGTATTGTTCGGCATCTATTATGATGGAGAAAGCCGGTGTAGAAGTTACCCATAGTTATGTCGTTGAGGAGGTATCATGAGTCAGGCAGCAACTTATATCGGTGAGCGCCCAAATCCAACGGCGGGTATGCGGCATGTGGCTTTATTTGTCCCTGACTTCGATGCCGCTTGTTACTTCTATATAGAGCTGCTGGGTATGGCCGTCGAGTGGCAGCCCGACCCTGACAATATTTATCTTTGCTCGGGCAATGATAATGTCGCCCTTCATAATAAACCCGACAACGTCAATTTAGACCCTGCACATCAGCGTTTAGATCATATTGGTTTTATTATCGATGAGATTGATGATGTAGATAGCTGGTATACGTTTTTAAAGGCTAATGACGTCAAGATGCAAAGTGAGCCAAGAACTCATCGCGATGGTGCTAGAAGTTTTTATTGTTTAGATCCTGCTGGCACGTTGGTACAAATTATTTATCATCCACCATTATCAACGGGTGATGCGCCGAGCGTTTAGCAATTATGTGATTAGATTCGATAGCTGGTGGCGGTCATGAGTTTTGAAATAGCCGTCATCAGTTTTTTAGCCGGCGGATTAAAGGCAACACCGCCATGTTCCATGGCTTTTTCACCGTGATGCTCTTCATCACTAAGCATTTGCGTTAGTATCGCTCGCGTTTTGACATCGTGCTCTGGCAGTTGATCTAAGTGGGAGCGCAAATGCTGACAGACTTGATCTTCGGTAGCTGCGACAAACCCTAAGCTCCACTTATCGCCAGCAACACCGGCCAGTGCGCCAATACCAAACGATAAACCGTAAAACAGTGGGTTCAAATAGCTGGGCTTGCTTTCTAGTTGCTCTAAACGTTCCTCGCACCAAGCCAGATGATCTTCTTCTTCCTTGGCCGACTCATTCATGGCATCTCGAATAGTATCGGTTTTTGCGGTTAATGCCTGTCCTTGATAAAGCGCTTGAGCACAGACTTCACCAGTATGGTTAATCCGCATTAAGCCGCCAATATGCTTTTTTTCTTGGCTAGTAAGAGTATCGATATCTTTTTCTATGGTGTTTAACTGGGCTGCCGGCGATTCACGATGCGCACGCGTGCTGCCGTTGCTAACGGTGCGAACAATATGATCGACACCCATAATCAACTTGTCGACGGGGGTGATTTTTCTTGGCGGTTTGTCTGACATATTAGGTAACCGGCGGTGAGTTAAGTGCTCGAGTCTGATGATTAATGATAATGGAATTTAAGCACGCTAGGCGTTAATCGCGCAAACTAATACAGGGCCAGCCTGCTTTAGTCGCGTGTGCTAATAGTGTGTTGTCGGCATCGACAGCAATCGCGTGGCCAACGGCTTCTAAAAGTGGAATATCGTTGCGCGAGTCACTATAAAAGCAGGCATCGGCTAAATCAAAGGGCTTATCAGCTAACCACTCATTGAGTCGCGTGACTTTGCCAGCTTGAAAACAGGGTGTACCGGTTGGCTTGCCCGTATAAATACCGTCTTTCTGTTCGGCATCGCTGGCCAGAATGTCATCGACACCCAGCATCTGCGCAATCGGTCGAGTCACAAAGTCATTAGTGGCGGTGATAATAAGAAGGTAGTCGCCAGCATCGCGATGCTGGGCAAGAAGCGCATCCGCTTTGGCGAGGCGTATGGGTTCGACGCAGCTTGCCATAAAGTCGGCATGTAGGGCGGCTAAGGTATCAGCGGGCTGTCCTGCGATCGGTGTTAAGGCAAAGGTCAGGTAGGCGGTAATATCGAGCGTGCCGTTATTGTAATCCTCAAAAAAACCATCATTGGCTTTTTTGTGTTGATCGGCATCGACTAAGCCTTTTTGAATCAGGAATTCGCCCCATGCGTGGTCACTATCGCCGCCAAGCAAGGTGTTGTCGAGATCGAAGATGGCGAGCTTTTGTGGTTCGTTTGGCATGCGGGCTCCCGGTAAGCCTAAATGATATGAGTTGTATCGATTTTGATCTAGATACTCTTCATCAAATTAAGGTCACAATTTTATGCTGTATTCGCAAAGATACAAAGAAGATAAATACCGATGTTAGGAGTGAACCGCTGTTGTATTACTGGCCAGTTTTTGAAGGTTTTTTTGGCGGGCGCGTAGAAGCGCTGTGGTATAGTACGCAGCTTAATTATCATGAGGGTGGAAAGTAACTTGTTGGACGCTGACGGATACCGTTTAAATATAGGGATTGTGATTGCCAATGGTCGCGGTGATGTGCTGTGGGCGCGTCGAGTTCGGCAGGGCGGCTGGCAGTTTCCTCAGGGCGGCATTAACGAAGGTGAAAGTCACGAGCAGGCGATGTATCGTGAGTTGGAAGAAGAGACCGGCTTAACCAAAAATCAGGTTGAGGTTTGGGCTGTGACTCGCGATTGGTTGCGTTATCGTCTACCTAAAAAAATGATCCGACCAACATCAGGCCAAGTATGCATTGGCCAAAAACAAAAATGGTATTTACTGCGCTTGACTGCTGATGAGTCAGCGATTCACTTTAATGGCTCGGATAAGCCAGAGTTTGATCATTGGGAGTGGGTGAGTTATTGGTATCCGTTGAATCAAATTATCGATTTTAAACGACAAGTTTATCAGCGTATGCTCAAAGAGCTCTCGAGTGTGCACGCCCAAAAGGTTGCTCGTTATCTTAATGGCGATCGGTAGCGACCTCTTATGAATATTCTTCAATCCCTCAGTAATATCGTCCAAAAGGTTAATTCAGCACCTGATTTGCAATCGGCATTGGATATTATTGTGACGCAAGTGCGTGGCGTTATGGGGACTGAAGTCTGTACCGTTTATTTGGCGGATCATCAAGAGCAGCGATTGATTTTTCGTGCAACAGAAGGACTTAACAAAAGTGCGCTAGGCAATCTTAGTCTTGGATTTGGTGAAGGCTTGGTTGGGCAGGTTGCATTGCGTGAAGAGCCGATAAACACCAATAATGCTGAATCACATCCTCACTTTCAATATCTTGAAGACATTGGCGAAGAAAGTTTTAGCTCGTTTCTGGGTGTGCCGATTATTCACCATCGTATTGTTTTAGGTGTGCTGATTGTTCAGCAGACGGCAAAGCGTCGTTTTGATGAAAGTGAAGAAGCGTTTTTGGTCACCATGTCTGCGCAATTAGCCGGCTTGATTGCGCATGCACAGGTTACTGGCTTGGTAGATTTACGCGCCGATGCCAAAGCGGTGAATGCTGAATTCAGAGGTGTGGCCGGTGCTTCAGGTGTTGCGATTGGCCGCGCCGTAGTGGTTTCTCCGCCGGCTGATTTATACGCCGTGCCACAGCGACAAAGTCGGGACTCTTATGAAGAGCTAACATTCTTTCGCGCCTGTGTTGCCCGTGTTCGAAATGACATTGAGCAACTCAGTTTGCAGTTAGCCGATCGGCTTCCGCCGCAGGAGTTGGCCTTATTTGAAGTGTATTCCAAGATGCTCGACACGCCGGCACTGCCTGCTGAAATTGAAGAGTTGATTGAGCAGGGCGAGTGGGCGCAGGGTGCGGTGGCACATGTCATCCGCATGCACTTGCAAGCTTTCGAGCAAATGGATAATCCGTATTTAAGAGAGCGTGCGGTCGATATTAAAGATCTTGGTCGTCGCTTGTTAGAGTATTTACAACAGGCTAATAACGAGCCGATTATTTATCCTGATAACACCATATTAATTGGTGATGAATTAACGGCATCGATGTTAGCCGAGTTGCCACGCAAAAAATTAGCTGGTTTAGTCTCGCTACGTGGTTCGCGTAATTCGCATGTTGCAATATTGGCGCGCAGCATGGGTATACCGACAGTCATGGGTGCCGTCGATGTTCCCTTTATGCAGGTTGAAGGTACTGAATTAATTGTCGATGGTTATGCAGGTTTAGTTTACTTTAATCCAACGTTAGAACTATTGGCCAGTTACGAAGAAATTGTTGAAGAAGAGCGCTTAGTATCGCGAGGTCTTGAAGCGCTTAAAGATTTAAGTTGTGAAACAACCGATGAGCATCGCGTTTCGCTGTGGGTAAATACGGGTTTGGCTTCAGATATTGTTCGCTCTTTGGACCGTGGTGCTGAAGGTGTTGGTTTATACCGAACCGAAATCCCTTTTATTATGCAGGATCGCTTTCCCAGTGAAGAAGAGCAGCGCACGATTTACCGTATTCAGCTTGAGGCCTTTGCGCCTAGCCCGGTTACGATGCGAACGCTGGATGTTGGGGGCGACAAATCACTGCCTTATTTTCCAATTGAAGAAGATAATCCATTTTTAGGTTGGCGTGGTATACGTGTCACCTTAGACCATCCAGAAATATTTTTATCGCAAGTGCGCGCCATGATGAAGGCCAGTGTCGGTCTAAATAATTTACGCATTATGCTGCCAATGATCAGCTATGTGAAAGAGTTAGATGAAGCATTGGCATTGATTCGTCGTGCTCATGCTGAATTAGTTGAAGAGGGTATTGATGCCTTGTTGCCTTCGATTGGCGTCATGGTTGAAGTACCTGCTGCAGTTTATTTATCGGCAGAATTAGCTTCGCGAGTCGATTTTTTATCGGTGGGCAGTAACGACTTAACGCAGTATTTATTAGCGGTTGATCGCAACAACTCCAGCGTTGCTGAACTTTATAATTCTTATCACCCCGCTGTTTTGCAAGCGCTTGTTCATGTAGCCAATGCAGGTCATGCGGCGGGTAAGCCGGTTAGTATTTGTGGTGAGCTAGCGGGTGATCCCGGTGCGGCCATATTGCTCATGGCTATGGGTTATGACTCGTTGTCGATGAATGCCACTAACTTACCGAAGGTAAAATCGGTTTTGCGAAGCGTGAGTAAGGTTGAGGCAGATGAGTTGCTTGCTAAAGTAATGGAGTTGCATGAGATCGAAGATATTCGCGCGCTTATAGAAGTCTTGTTTGAAGAAAAAGGTATTACTCGATTATTTCGCAATCAAATTAAACAGCGACAATTGCATTAATGGATTGGTTACTGTTTCTTGTTATTGGTGCCTTTGCTGGTTTGTTAGCAGGATTATTCGGTGTTGGTGGCGGCGCGATTATTGTGCCGATACTTATTTTTATATTTACCCTGCAAGGTTTTGATGCAGGGTCTTTAGTTCATTTAGCCATAGGGACATCTTTTGCGACCATTGTCGTAACATCATGTGGTTCGGTTGCCGCGCATCAACGTTTAGGTAATATCAATTGGCTGGTCGTTAAATCAATGACGCCGGGTTTAGTTGTTGGTGTGTCGTTAGGCTCATTGATTGCTGCAGAGCTTGCTGGTGGTTATTTGCAATTGGCGATTGCGATATTTTTAATGTTGGTTGCCGTGCAAATGTTTTTGGCTTTGCAGCCCAAAGCGATATTTGGTTTACCTGGGCATGTGGCGTTGGCAAGTAGTGGTGTTGTGGTGGGTGGTTTGAGCGCCTTTTTTGGTATTGGCGGCGGTTCATTAACGGTACCTTTTTTAACGGCTTGCCGGGAAGTTATGAAGCGTGCAGTGGCGACATCGGCAGCCTGCGGATTGCCTATCGCATTATTTGGCGCATTAACTTATGCCTTTAAAGGTTTTAGTGTTGAAGGCTTGCCGGGTTTAACTACAGGTTATATTTATTGGCCGGCATTTATCGGCATTGTGATTGCTAGTGTCCCTTGCACGCGAATGGGTGCCATGCTGGCATCAAAAGCACCCGAGAAAGTATTAAAGCGAAGCTTTGCGCTGCTGTTATTTTTAATTGGTTTACAACTATTGCTAACGCATTAGTTTAGGAAGCATTATGTTGCAGTATCCAACTATAGATCCGATTATTTTTTCGGTTGGCCCTGTCAGTTTGCGCTGGTATGGAATGATGTATTTGCTTGGCTTTATTGCCGCGTATCTATTGGGCCGAAGGCGCGCGCGACAAGCGTGGTCACCTATGCAGCCGGAGCAAGTTGAAGATCTAGTTTTTGCGAGCGCACTTGGTGCCGTGTTAGGTGGTCGTGTTGGCTATGTATTTTTTTATGGCTTTGATCGGTTTCTAACAGATCCATTATGGTTGTTTCGGGTCTGGGAAGGCGGCATGGCTTTTCATGGCGGCTTGATTGGTGTTTTTTTAGCGCTAATTATTTATGCGCGTAAATTGAATCGACCATTAGGTGAGGTTTGCGACTTTGTTGCGCCGTTAGCACCCATTGGCTTAGGTTTGGGTCGAATGGCTAATTTTATTAATGCTGAGCTATACGGTCGCGCGAGTGATGTTTCTTGGGCGATGGTTTTCCCATCTGACAGCCTTGCTATCCCAAGACACCCTTCACAGCTTTATCAGTGCTTTCTCGAAGGGATCGTTTTATTTGTTCTGATTTACGGCTTTACCCGTGTACGTCGACCAGTTTGGGCCGCTTCAGGTCTCTTTTTGTTCGGTTACGGTATCGCGCGCTACGGTGTTGAGTTTTTTCGCGAACCGGATGCGTCATTATTTTTAGATTGGATGACGCGAGGACAATTTTTATCGCTGCCGATGATTATCGGTGGTGCGGCTATGTTAGCATTGAGCTATTATCAGTTTAATAAAAATGGTCGGCGCTTTGCTGACCACAACCGCAAATCGGTCAAGCACCGCGCGCGTTTATCCACCAGCAAGAAGAAGCGTTAGAAACTATGCAGCAATATCTTGATTTAATGCGCCATGTACGCGATCAGGGCGTTTTTAAAGCCGATCGAACCGGCACAGGGACTTACAGTGTATTTGGCCACCAGATGCGTTTTGATTTATCGCAGGGTTTTCCGGCAGTTACCACCAAAAAACTCCACTTAAAATCCATTATCCATGAACTGCTTTGGTTTCTCTCGGGCAATACTAATATCGCCTATCTTAAAGAGAATGGTGTTTCTATATGGGATGAGTGGGCAGATGAAAAGGGCGAGCTTGGTCCTGTCTATGGTTATCAGTGGCGTTCATGGCCGACTGCTGACGGCCAGCATATTGATCAGATACAGCAGCTCATGACGCAATTGAAGGCGTCACCGGATTCTCGTCGTCATATTATTTCAGCATGGAATGTCGCTTGCATCGAAGAGATGGCATTACCGCCTTGTCATACGATGTTCCAGTTTTATGTTGCTGAGGGTAAGTTGTCGTGTCAGCTTTATCAGCGCAGCGCAGATATTTTCTTGGGCGTGCCGTTCAATATTGCCTCTTATGCATTGCTAACCATGATGATGGCGCAGGTTTTAGGCTTGCAGCCAGGCGATTTTGTCCATACTTTTGGCGATGCACATTTATATGCCAATCATATGGATCAGGTCGAGCTACAATTGCAGCGAGCACCTCTTTCGCTTCCTACTATGACCATCAATCCTGATATCGATGATCTATTTGCATTTACCTATGAAGATTTCGTATTGCAGGATTATGAGCATCATCCTCATATCGCTGCGCCGATAGCGGTTTAATGATTGTTAGGGCTAGGTGGCTGTTTAAAAAATAAACTAAAGATGGGTAGCTTACACGTACAGGTGTTACCGTGTTACTGATTTACACACAATGGATGCTATTCATTTCAAGAGTTGGTTAGTATGTAAATCATTCCAACTTTATTTAAATTTTAACGTTTTATCATGGCAATTTGATTGCGCCGCAATAGCATATGTTATTAAAATGCGCCGCTTCGTTTAACCGGCGATTTTTTATTGAAGCTGTTTTAAGATAAATTGCTTGTTGTAAACGTGATTTTTGGTGAACTGATACGGTGCACGAATTCTGTCGACAAGGTTGTTGATGGTGTGCCGACAGAATTTAAGGGACTGTCTGTTGTTTATCGATTCAATAAATTATTACTGTAGCGTCGATCATTTTTTGTTCGCTGCGGTCATAGTATTTTTTAAAACGCAGTATTTATTAAATTCGTCCTCAAATTCGGAAATACGAATCTTATGACTATTCACTCCTTTTCTCCGATTTCAACCGCTTTTACGCGTGTTGCTCGAATCGGTCTATGTATTCTTAGTTCGGCTTGCTTTTGTGCGGCTTCGGCCAATGCAGATCAACTCGATGATGTTTTCAAAGTCGGGCAGAGCAAAGCGGCAGCGGCACAAAAATCACAAGTCAAAATAGATGGCATTGCAGATCAAACGGATGCTCTTTTGCAAAGTTACAAGCAGGTGAATAAAGAGATTGAAGGTTTGCGCGTTTATAACGCTCAGCTTGAAGCTCGCATTCAAAACCAGCTTGATCGTATTGCGGAAATCGATAAGGCAATGACACAGGTAACTGTTATCCAGCGTCAGATCACACCATTGCTGATTAAGATGCTTGATGGCTTAGAAAATTTTGTTACATTAGATGTACCTTTTCTAGCTGATGAGCGTCAGACGCGTTTAGATAATTTGCGTGGCAACCTTGATAAGTCGAACCAAACGATTGCCGAGCATTTTCGTCAGGTTCTTGAAGCTTACAAAATTGAAAATGAGTACGGCCGTAAAATTGAAGCCTACGATGCTTCAATCGACTTTAACGGTGACGGCAATGATCGCAAAGTGGATATTTTCCGCGTCGGTCGTATAGCACTACTTTATAAGACTGAAGATGGTAAAGAAGTTGGCCGTTGGAATAATGAGTCTCGTGAGTGGGAATCTTTAGATGCATCTGACTGGGGTAGCTATATCAACACCGGCATTCGTATTGCACGTAACCAAGCAGTAAAAGATATTCTGCAATTACCTATTTCAGCGCCGGAGGCTGCTCAATGAAAACTTTAATGAATAAATTGAGTGCGCTACCGTTATCGCTGCTTGTTGCAGGTTCACTGGCAATGTCTTCTGGCGTCTACGCACAGGACAGCGCTAAGTCTCTTGGTGAGCTGCTTGAGTTTGTTAAGCAGGGCAAAGTGAATGAAGCGCGTCAAAATAAAGAGCGTGAAGCTAAGTTTTTACAAGATAAAAAGCAGCAAGCTACATTGTTAGCGAATGCTAAGAAAACACGTAAGCGTGAAGAGGACCGTTCAACACGTCTTGAAAAAATCTTTGAGCAAAACAAAGAAAAAATTATTGTTAAGCGTGAAGCATTGAATGAAGCTAAAGGTTCTTTAAATGAACTGTTTGGTCATATCAATTCAACGGCTGGCGATATGCGTGAGAACTTCAACACATCATTGGTTAGCACTGAATATCCTAATCGTGGTGAGTTCTTAACAAGCTTAATTGAAAAGCTTAAAGGCGATTCGCTACCAACGATTGAAGAAATCGAGCGCGTTTGGTTTGAAATGCAGCGTGAGATGATTGAGTCGGGTCGAATTGTTCAGTACAACACGACGGTTGCTACGCCAGCAGGTGATGATATCCAAGCGGATGTGGTTCGTGTTGGTTCATTTAATATTGTGACTACTGATGGTCAATATCTGAAATACTCAGATGATGCGCTGTCTATTTTGCCGCGTCAGCCTGCCAGTTCATTTGTCGGCTGGGCCGAAGATCTAGCTAACTCTTCTGAAGGCTTTGGTCGTTTCGGTGTTGATCCTACGGGCCCAACAGGTGGTAGCTTACTCGCTGCGTTTATCGATACACCAACATTAACTGAGCGCTGGCATCAGGGTCGTCAAGTTGGTTATGTGATTACCGCTGTTGGTATTATCGCTATGTTGATTGCTGCTTGGCGTTTTGTCGTATTGACGGCTATTGGCACCAAGGTTAATGCACAGCTTAAATCATCAACAGTTTCTACGGATAACCCATTAGGGCGTGTGTTAGTCGTCTCTGATGAGAATCCGAATATGGATACGGAAACGCTAGAGTTGAAATTAAACGAAGCGGTTCTTAAAGAAATTCCTGACTTAGAAAACTCACTGACATTGATTAAGATCATTGCTGCAGTGGCGCCATTACTCGGTCTGTTGGGTACGGTTACCGGTATGATCATTACCTTCCAAGCGATCACCATCTTTGGTGCTGGCGATCCGAAGACAATGGCTAGTGGTATTTCGAGTGCATTGATCACAACAGTATTAGGTTTGATCGTTGCTATCCCAACTTTGCTTGCACACACCATTGTTAGTGGTCGCGCAAAACGTGTTATCCATGTGCTTGAAGAGCAAGCTGCGGGTATTATCGCGCGCAACGCCGAAAGCAAATAGAAAGCCAATAAAGTAACAAGGGAAAGCTGATATGCAGTTTATTACAGAAGCATTGGCTGTTGTCCTCGACTTTGTCGAAATGGGCGGCCCAGTATTGCTACTGATTGGTGGTCTGCTGTTTTTAATGTGGAGCCTGATCTTTGAGCGAGTATTCTACTTCGCTACGGATTTAAGAAACGATATGGATGTGGTGGTTGCTGAGTGGGAAGGTCGTACTGAACGACGTTCTTGGTATGCCCGCCGCATTCGTGAAGCATTAATTTCTGAAGCCGTGATCAAGATCAATCAGAATATGGCATTGATTAAAACGCTCGTCGCGTTAGCGCCGATGTTAGGTCTGCTAGGTACAGTAACCGGTATGATCGAGGTGTTTCATGTTATGGCCGTAACCGGTGGTGGCGATCCTAAATCAATGGCGGGTGGCGTATCAAAAGCTACAGTGCCAACGATGGCGGGTATGGTTGCCGCACTGTCAGGTGTTTTTGCACAGGCCTACTTGATGCGGATTGTTGAGCGTGAGAGTTCACAATTAGAAGATCAACTCACTTCTGATCATTAATAACGAATCTGCCCATTGATTGATGCGGCAGATTTTTTATTAATTGGGTTGGTCAAATGAGAAAAATTCATTAGAACATTATTTAGGATCCAAAAAGTATGGCTAATCGAGGTGTAGCAGCCAAAGCGAATCAAGACGGTGGTGAGATCGATCTCACGCCGATGCTCGACGTGGTGTTTATCATGTTGATCTTTTTTATCGTGACTGCTGTATTTATCAAAGAGCCCGGCGTGGAAGTGTCTCGCCCATCAACTGATAAGCGTGATCAAGTTAAAAACCAAAATGTATTAATTGCTATTGATGCAAGCAATGCGATTTGGATTGATCGTAAAAAAGTAGATGAGCGTGCAGTAAAAACCGTTGTTGAGCGTATTCATGCAGACAATCCACTGGGTGCAGTTGTTATCCAAGCTGACGGTGAATCCAACGCAGCGACTTATGCGTTGGTATGGGATGCGGCTAAAGAAGCTGGCGTTGTTGATATTCACTTAGCGACTGATCCGAAGTAAGGGGATAGCAATAATGCAGAAGATACGTTTAGGCGGCAGCATGCTTCTTGGTTTGGTCATTGCATTTGCACTTTTTGTGTTGATGAGTGCATTGATCGATATGGGTGACCCCGAATTGGATCGAGATAGCGGCGTGAAAATCGCAGACTTCAATATGCCGGACACTGAGATTGAAGCCAAGTTAGATGAAGAGCTTCCAGATAAGCCTGATGATGTTGAAGCACCTCCACCAGAATTAGAAGCGCAAGATATCGAAATTGATACACCTGATAATGCGTTAAATGTTTCAGCGGGTAGTGGTAAGTTTAATCCTGATATTGGTTTGCAGGGTGGCTTTAGTCGCGATACTGATTTTATTCCTATTTATGTGCCCAAGCCTCGTTATCCTTCACGCGCTGAAAAAGCGGGTAAGACCGGTTATGCCGTGGTAGAAGTGATTGTTACTGAGGCGGGCGGTGTTCGCGATGTGAAGTTATTAGAAGAGTGGCCAGAAAATTACGGTTTTGGTCGGTCGGCATTAAAAGCGGCGCAAAAATTAAAATATAACCCTCGCGTCATTAATGGTGTTGCCGTTGAAGTGTCGGGTGTTTTATACAAATTTAGCTTTGCTGGATTTACAGACGGTAGATAGTTCAGCGGTTAATTGCAGATAGGGTAGAGTGGCGTTATGGTTTTAAAGCAATTAAATATGGGTTGGTTGAGTCGTTTTTGTTTATTGACGAGCTTATTCCTCATGGCGACTGTCGTTTTAACTGTGTCGACAGATAGCAGTGTCTTTGGCGTCAGTTCAGTAGTTGCTGAAGAGAAGAAAAAGAAACTGACAAAAGCTGAAAAAGAAGCGCAGCTTAAATACAAAAATGCAGTTTCTCAGCGACGTAAGTCGGTAGGCCAAAGCTGTGCGAAAAAGCTGACTAAAGTCCAAGAATTTTTAGAAACGGAAGATTGGCCGGGCGCTGAAGCTGAGTTAGTCAGCGCATTTAAGCGTGGTTGTTCAGAGGGTTTTGAGTACTCTCAAGTGAATCGTTATTTGGGCTATGTTTATTACGCGCAGGATAAAATACAGTTAGCGATTAAAGCTTACTTAGCGTTAGTCAATGAGCCAGAGGCTGATCCACAGCAGCGAACGAATACACGTTATACCGTTGCACAACTATTATTCGTTAATGAAGATTATAAAGGTGCGGTAGAGCAGCTTGAATTTTGGATGGCTGAAGCCGTTATTGTTGATCCGGGCGGTAAAATATTACTTGCTCGCGGTTACTATCAATTAGAAAGAAAAGCTGAATCTCTAGCTTTAGTAGAAGAAGTTGTTGAGGAGGCTATTGTTGCTGGTCTTGTACCAAAAGAAAATTGGTTGAATTTTCAATGGGCGCTCTACTATGAAAAAGATAACTATAAAGCGACTATTCAGGTTAGTAACCGTCTATTAACTTATTATCCTAAAATTAAATACTGGAAGCAGTTGTCTGCTATGTATGGGGCTTTAGAGCAAAGTCAAAAAGAATTGATGGCTCTGGAAGTGACCTACTTACAAAATGGTTTAGATAAAGAGAAGCAATTTATTGCATTGGCTTATCAGTATCTTGCCATTGATATTCCTTATCGTGCTGCTCAAGTTCTTGAAAAGGCAATGGACGAAGAGATTGTTGAGCGTACAGAAAAAAATCTAGCGTTACTCGGTTCGGCTTACCAGAGAGCACAAGAGTATCGTAAAGCGTCACCTATATTGGAAGAGGCGGCTAAGAAGTCGTCTGACGGTAATGCTTGGTCGCGCCTTGCGGGTGTTTATCTCAACTTAGATGAAAACGAGAAGGCTTTAGTCGCTGCGCGAAATGCGATTAAAAAGGGTAAGCTTAAGCGAGAAGATTTGGCTTGGATGAGTCGTGGTACGGCGGAGCAGGCGCTGCACTGTTATAAAGCTGCAGAGAAATCTTTTGCTAAGGCAGCTAAGTTTAAGAAAACTGAAAAAGGTGCGCGTAGCTGGAAGCGCTATGTGAGTATTGAAGGCGACCGTCGTCGTAAGCTAATTGCGAATGGGGCTAAGTTGGCGACCTGTAAGAAGGTTTAGAACCACTGCGCTGATTAACGGTTTGCCGCTTCGATAAGCTGGTTTTTAAAAACGCTTTACATTTATATGTGAGGCGTTTTTTTTGTTTGAGTTTTAGGTTAGGGTTAAACTTAAACCAACCCCTTCCTCCAGCATTAATAACTAAACAGATTTCAACTAAGACATTTTTTCCCATCGCAGTTACGGTTATACTGCAAAGCTGATAAGTTATTATATACAAACTAATAAATCACTAGGTTCTACGTTATGACAAAGTCCAAAAATCCACGAGCGTATTCTTCTGTTGTTGTCGATGGTAAAGATCGAGCTGCTAGTCGCGCGATGCTGCGACCTGTTGGCTTTACAGATGCGGATTTTAAGAAACCTCAAATTGGTATTGCCTCTACGTGGAGCATGGTTACGCCCTGCAATATGCATATCAATACATTGGCTGACGAAGCGTGTAAAGGTGTTGATGGCGCCGGCGGTAAAGGCGTGATCTTTAATACCATTACGATTTCTGACGGTATCTCTATGGGTACTGAAAACATGAAGTATTCGTTAGTCTCGCGCGAGGTAATTGCCGATTCAATCGAAACCGTTATGGCTTGTCAGGGATTTGATGGCATCGTTGCTGTTGGTGGTTGTGATAAAAATATGCCAGGCTGTTTAATGGCTATCGCACGCTTGGATCGTCCAGCGGTCTTTGTCTACGGCGGAACGATTTTGCCCGGTGAACATAACGGTGAGCAACTCGACGTAGTGTCTGTGTTTGAAGCGATTGGTGCAGAAGCGAATAACCGTATTCCACTTAAAGAGCTTAAAGCCATTGAATCAAAAGCGATTCCTGGCCCCGGTTCTTGTGGCGGTATGTATACAGCAAATACCATGGCTTCGGCGATTGAAGCAATGGGAATGAGTTTATCTAACAGCTCTGCACAGGCTGCAGTGTCAGGCCAGAAGTTGAAAGATTGCGAGGCGGCAGGCGCCGCGGTTATGAATTTGGTCAAGAAAGGCATAACGCCAAAAATGATCATGACTAAAAAAGCATTTGAAAACGCAATGACAGTAGCTATTGCTTTAGGGGGTTCAACGAACCTTGTTCTGCATTTACTGGGTATGGCGCATTGTGTGGGCATTAAATTAACGCTGGCGGATTTTACCCGCGTTGGTAAGCGAGTGCCTATGTTGGCCGATCTTAAGCCTAGCGGCCGTTACAGTATGGCTGATTTGATTGAAGTTGGTGGTATCCAGCCGCTAATGAAAATGCTGCTTGATGCAGGTTTGTTACACGGCGATTGTTTGACGGTTACAGGTAAAACGTTAAAGCAGAATTTAGCGAAAGTTAAGCCATATCCTAAGTCGCAAGATATCATTCGTGCTTTAGATAACCCGATTAAATCGGATAGCCATTTAGTGATGCTAAAAGGTAACTTAGCACCTGAAGGTGCAGTAGCTAAAATTTCTGGCCATGAAGGTTTGCGCTTTGAAGGTAGAGCGCGCGTTTATAATTCTTCGGACGCGGCTTTAAAAGCCATTATGGATCGCAAAATTAAGAAAGGCGATGTGGTTGTTATTCGTAATGAAGGGCCTAGAGGCGGTCCGGGCATGCAGGAAATGTTATCGCATACCGGCGCGATTATGGGGCAGGGTTTAGGTAACGATGTTGCGTTAATTACCGATGGTCGTTTCTCTGGCGGCACCCATGGTTTTGTTGTTGGGCATATCACTCCTGAAGCCTTTGTCGGCGGCCCTATTGGTTTAGTGAAAAACGGTGATCGAATTACCATTGATGCAAAAACTAAAGCGTTAACTGTAGATGTTAGTGCTAAAGAGCTCAAGGCACGTAAAGCAAAATGGAAAGCGCCTAAGCCGAAATACAAACGTGGCGTTTTAGCTAAGTATGCAGCTAATGTGAGTTCAGCATCAGAAGGTGCGATTACTGATAAGTTTTAAAGGTAATCAATGGCACTTTCATTTGTGGCTAAACCTTAGTTGCTAATCAAAAGCCCTGCAAACGCAGGGCTTTTTTTATGGCGTCTGACTTGTTCGAAATTTATTTCTTAGAGTAGAAAATATTTCTTACATACATTTTAGTTTTGTCATCCGGCGAGTCGCCTTTTAAATAAAGGACATTAGTAACATCCGTTAAATTGGCTTCTCTTCTAGTGATTTTGGACATGGGTATCTTGTAGAACTTCCAGTTCTTTTCTAGTTGATATTTAGCTCCAGGACCAAACTTCATGGCATTGTTTACCTGATTGTTCGCTAAGTAGTGACCTGTCTGATAGCCAATTTCAAATGATAGTCCAGGGTCGCCGCGCATTTCTAAAATAATATGCCCAGACGTAAACGCCGTTAAATTCTCGCCAATCTCACTTTCAATGCCAAGGCTATTGCCCCACCAGTCTCCAGTACCGGTGGTGATCTCAATAACATCTTCCGCTGTCATGATAATGTTACAGGTGCCTTCCCATGGAGTGATTTTTAATGTGTTGCTTGGGTAGCTTGTATTAAGGCCTGCACCTAGTAATGATTCGTCGAGAGTGACGATATAAAAGTCAGCCGTTACTGGTTTGCCCGGTACCGCATTTTCATTAATCGTTGTAATTTTACGTCGAGGCATTTTGCTTTTATAAGGCGGTGGAAGCACAGACTTCATTAATGCCGCTTTATCACCACCAAAGCTTTTTGTTAGCGGTTTGCCGTTTCGAGTGAGACCATCAAAAGCCCCTTGGTCAAACGCGTCCCAAAGCGTGTATTTAACTTTGTTGTCGAGTGTAATCAAGCCAAAATGGTTTTCTGAGCCAGAAGCTTCGCCGGCGTCTTTCCATTGCTCGTCGAAAATTTCAAAATAAAAGATAGACATGCCTGCTTCATTACCCCAGTCACGCATATATTGGTAATAAAATTTTTCTTTTAATTCGTCAGCGGCGTGTGAACCTGTTACACCGTATGATGATCCTGCAATTGAAGCCCAGCCAGTTTCGCCAATATGAATCGGTTTGTTTGCATCTACACTGTGAATGTAGTCCGCAGCACCTTGAAATTGTGATATGGCGCGTTGTTTTGCGCGCAGCATGACCGCTTCTATTTGTACAAGTTGGTCAAGGCTTTCTTCTTCAGGAAGCACACCCCAAAACACAGGGTCGTAGTGAGAGTCATGGAAAGGGTAAGTATGCAAAGAAACATAATCGACAGCTTTGATTAATGAGGCTAGATCTTCGGTTTGATAGACCTTGTCGCCACCACCCCAAGATTCAAAGTTATCTGAGCTAGTGACCCATAAATCAGCATGAAGCTTTCCAGTTGATTTTAGTGTTTGTAAATGATCTACCCACTTTAAAATAGTTTTTGGATAAACAAAATAATCAACCGCCCATTGCACCATTGCCTCATTACCTACGGCGATGACTTTAACAATGTCTGGGTATTGATTAGCTAATTCGACCGCTTTGCCAATTTCTGCTGTATTATTTTCAATACTGCCTTGGCTATGATCGGCGTGATCAGTCCATGCCAGTCTACAATCTATCCAAGCGCCAAGCATGACATACATCTCGAAGCTTTCATCTTCGGCTTTGAGTTCGTGGATGGCTGCTAAAAGACGTTCTGCTTGCGGGTATTGTGAGGTGTTGTATGTGCGCAGTATTTTAATGCCTAAGGCCGCTAAGATTCTTACATCATCTTTTATTTCATTTTTCGTCGGTGCAACATCGCGGGTTTTTTCGCGGTAACCACCATAAGAAAAGGCTGGGTAATCAGGGTTGCCCAAAATATCAGCCGCAGAGGGCGACGAGGCATTACTGGTATCTGTACAGGCAAGTAGCAGCCCTATTAAAATCGTTATAAAAATAGTCTTACAATATGTCATCACAGTTAAATCAGCCTATGCTTTGGGAAACGAGTAATATAATGTGAGAGCCGTATTCTTAATAGTGCTCGGCGGCCATTCTAACACTCTATACTCCCCTTTTATCGACTTGCGCGTTGCAAATCACTTTTGATCTACTGCCAGCCCATAGATAGCGTGGTATCCTGCTTTTTTACATCGAAAAAATCATTTTTATACGCGCCTTAAAGGAGCCGTTTGATGAGCCCTGTTAAGGTTAAATTAATTCAAGAAAGCGAAAAATATCAATTATTCGTAGATGGCCAACCGTTTTATATTAACGGTGCTGGTTTAGAGTGGGGCAGTATCAAAAGCCTAGCCGAGTACGGCGGCAACGCGTTTCGAACCTGGCGCGTTGATAATGGCGACAAGACCGCTCTCGAAATTCTTAATGAAGCACAGCAACACGGTTTAATGGTTTGCATGGGCTTAGAGGTTGCCCGTGAGCGACACGGTTTTGACTATGATGACGAGGCCGCGGTTGCTGAACAAAAAGCACAAATTAAACAAGATATTTTGGCGCTGAAAGATCATCCCGCATTATTGATGTGGGGTATTGGCAACGAGCTGAATCTTCGCCATAAAAATCCAAAGGTTTGGGATGCGGTCAATGACCTAGCGATAATGATTCACGATATCGATCCGAACCATCCAACGTCGACGATGCTGGCCGGTGCCGAGCCAGAAGTGATTAAGCGTGTTGTTGAGCGCTGCCCAGATGTCGATCTGTTATCTTTTCAGCTCTATGGCGAGATTGATCAGCTACCTCGCTTCTTGTCCGATAGCGGCTATCAGGGCGCTTATACCGTGTCGGAATGGGGTGCTACGGGTCATTGGGAGTGCCAGTGCACCGATTGGGGTAGACCTATTGAGGCAAACAGTAGCGATAAGGCTAACGATTATAAAGATCGCTATCAAAAGTATATTGCTGCAGATGAACAGCAGTGCATTGGTTCGTTTGTGTTTCTATGGGGCCAAAAGCAAGAGCGTACACCTACTTGGTATGGTGTGATTTTAGAAAACGGTAAAAACACAGCATCAGCGCAAGTGATGCAATATGTATGGACAGGTCAATGGCCGGAGCACCGAGCGCCAATGGTATCTGGACTGACGATTAATGGTTTAAGCGCTGAAGACAGTGTGCGCTTAACAGAAGAGAGTATTTATCAGGCCGAAGTCATAGTCGAGAATACTCGCGATCAAGCTTTATCGTATCGCTGGGAGATAATGGCCGAGGTCGATAAGTCAGTAGAAAGTGATGGCGGTGATTTTGAGCCAACACCGGATATTATCTGGTGTGATGCGACCGATAACAGCTCAGCTAAGGTAGACTTCACTGCGCCGACGGCGGGTGAGTATCGCTTATTTGTTTATATTGACGATGCTTATGGCAGTGCTGCGACGGCTAATATGCCCATTTTAGTTGAATCGTTAGCAAAGAAGCGCTCTGTATTGCATAGAATAAAAAAGTATTTATCATCCTTTTCTTAACGGGCCACACTGACTTAACGTTAAGATTATAATTATTGTAAAAACGACATTCGAGAAAGCATTTAACCAAGGCAATAAATAAGGCTAAAAATAATATGAACACTGCTATTCAAGAGCACGGTCAATCACAGAATAAGATTCCATTGAGCCAAAAAATTGTTTTTGGTATTGGGATGCTTGCTAACCAATTGTTTCCTGCCGCGCTTGGCATCTTTATGGTGATACTGGTACAGAGCTTAGGCATGAGTCCTATCCTCTGGTCGTTAATTTTCTTTATTCCTAAATTAATTGATGCCATAACAGATCCGTTAATGGGCTACATTTCTGATCATACGGTCTCTCGCTGGGGTAAGCGCAGACCTTACGTGTTTATTGGTGCAATAATTTCAGGTATCTCCTTTGTCATGATGTGGCAGTTGTCTGCAGATAATTCAGAGATGTATAACTTTTATTATTTTCTTGCATGGTCCTGTGTGTTTTGGATTGGCATGACAATATTCAGCGTACCTTATGTAGCAATGGGCTATGAAATGAGCTCGGACTTCCACGAGCGCACCCGTTTAATGGCTGTAGCGCAATGGATAGGTCAGTGGGCTTGGGTGTTGGCGCCTTGGCTTTGGATTGTTTTATACGACCCAAATTGGTTTGAGTCTGCCACAGAAGGCGCAAGGTACTTATCGCTTTGGGTTGGCGGTGTTTGCATGGTGTTAGCTTTAGTGCCAGCCATTTTTTGTGACTCTACTGCAGGTGTAGAAGCCGATAAGCAGGACGGCAATGATGACAGCCTTATGGATACCATTCGTGATTTTGGTCGCGGTATTTATATTACGTTGAGCAACAAGCCGTTTCAAAAAATCTGCATATCAACCTTTTTGGTTTTTAATGCCTTTCAAACCGTAGCTGCTTTTTCGTGGTTTATTATTGTTTATTACATGAATGGTGGTGACACGGCGCAAGCGGGCGTATGGCCAACACTATTTGGTTCAGTAGGTGCATTGTGTACCTGCTTTTTGGTGATTCCTGTTGTTAATTGGATGGCGCAAAACTACGGTAAGCGTTTTACCTTTTTATTATCGCAATCCATTTCTTTGCTCGGTTACATTTTATTTTGGTGGTGTTTCTCGCCAGAAAAACCATGGATGATATTTATTCCTTTACCGCTATTCGCTTTCGGCATTGGTGGCTTGTTCACTATTATGATGTCTATGACAGCGGATATTTGCGACCTCGATGAGCTAGAAACGGGTGAGCGAAGAGAGGGGACTTTTGGCGCGATCTACTGGTGGATGGTTAAGCTGGGTGCGGCCTTTGCGGGTGGTGCTGCAGGTCTTATTCTTAGCTTTATTGGCTTTGATCAATCAGTAGCTGTGCAGAGTGAAGAGACCTTAAGTCTGCTACGTTTATCTTATATTGTGATTCCTTGTATCGGTACGTTAATCGCTATTCTTGTTATGCGCAATTATGATTTGGACGAAGCGCGGGCCACTGAGATTCGCAGACAGCTGGATGCTCGTCATAGTACTTAATGTGAGGGCTATAGCTGTTAGCCATAAAATAAGTGCATAAAAAAAGCCGGTCTTTTATGACCGGCTTTTTTATTTCTTTCTTTTTTCTTTTTTCGTTCTACTCCGATATTTATTTCAAGCTAGGTTTTAATAGCACATTGATCTGAGCTACCGCACCTTTCTTATCAAAGATCATTAACGATGTTTCTGCGTCAATGGTGTTGCCTGAAATCGTCGCCTTTTTGCCATCGGCATAGCTGACTTCGATCGTTGTATCATTACCTTTCGCTAAACCGTAGACAACAGGCACCTGACAATAGGTAAAGCCTAGTTCGCCTTGCGATAATGCAACGTCTTGCTGATTACCATTAACATCAAAGTAAATGAGCGTATCGGCCTGAGAAAGAAACTCAGACTGTCTAAGAATGAATGGATTGAAGGTAATGCACCCTTCAGCCACAACCACACCCAGCTCCATTAAACGGGTAATCACTTCTTCTTTTACTTGCCCCGTCATGCCTGGCTGCTTGGCACCAGCAAATCCCGGTGTATGTGAATACGGATCGGTTGGGAATGCACCATAGTTAGCTGGCGTTTTGTTAAAGCCAATACCTTCTCGGATATCGAAGTAGCAATCAGCGAGCGGCCCCATGATGGAAGCGTCAGTACCCAGTTCAGCACCTTTACGGAAGTTCTCAAGCGCTGCGAGTAATAATTTAGACACCATGTGCCAATAGATAGAACCTAGACCTTCGTAAGCGTACATGCCACCTGAACGTCCCGTGAATTGTCGGTGATTAAAGATGCCTTCAAAGATTTCTTCAACTAAAGCTTGGTCTTTTTCAACCAGTGCTTCATAGCCATTCACTTTAAGCGACTGCATTGCGGCTTTAGCGCTATCGACATTATTAAAGCCGCCATTAAAGTGATAACCACCTTGGGTGTCAGCTTCAATTAATGATGTGTCACCATCAGTTAACAAGGTCTTTAATAATTCAGAACGATCCACTTGCTCGCTTGGGATAATATTTTTATCAACAAAGCGTGTTAACTCACGATCAGGGTAAAGTAGATACGTGTGTTGTCGAGCGGTGAACACTGATGATTTTCGCAGCGCAACTAATACATCTAACGCTTCTTCTGGCGCAAGATAGCCAGAGCTTAAAACAGCCACTTGACCTTCTAGCATTTCATAAAGGTTTGTGACTTCAACGCTACTGTCATGTGCCGTCATCAAGTTATAGGCATGGTAGAGCCCATCTTCTCGACGGTTAGCACGAATTGTATGGTCGATATATTCAAGCGACGTTTTAAAGAACGCGATTAAATCTGACGTTTTAACTTGTGCACGATCACCACTAAAGTTTTTCGCATAAATATCAGAGCGGAAAGCGGTAGCCGCATCACCTAAGCTGTCGAGTATTTGCTTGCGATCTGCATCACTGATTTTGTCAGCCAATAAATGTTTATGGCTTTCAAAAGTGCTGTGAATGGATTGCAATAATTCAGCCACTTCTTTAGAGATAGATACTTCATCAAAATCAACTGCTGAAAATAAATCCAGCAAAAACTGTTGGTAGCGACGCGTGTAATAAAGTGTGACCATCGATACGCCAAAGCCAACCAATGCATTGTTTGCATCGTTCCACTCTGGGCGTTGCGTGTTCATCCAAATGCCGCCTTCTGGAATAAGGTTCGACAACTTGGCTGATACCGTTACTAATAATTTTTCTGTTAGGTTAACGTTATAAACAGAACCGTTGTTATCCCAGACTAATCGACCGTCGGCGCCAACTTCTGCAACGCGTTGCTCAATTAATGCTTCAACATCATCATCATAGTCAATAGTGTTGTGAGGGTCTTTGAGTAGATCTTCATAACCTTTAATACGATAAGGAAGGTTGGCATAGCAAAATAAATCTTGCGTTAAAAAGTTGCGTAGAGTCCCTGGATGGTAATCATTTGAAAACTCCAAAAACTTTTGTAGATAAATAATCTGGTGGTCGCCCCAGTAGCCGATATTGGCCCATGGATCGGTTGGGTCAGATTTTTCCCAATCGATACCAGACTTAGTAATACGGTAAGGGTTATAGCCGTCAGCCGTACTGGCGTTGACGAATTTACAAATCATGCTTTCAATATAATTAGGAATAGAAAAACTTAACGCTTCCCAGTTTTGGAAAATATCACGCCAGTTACCCTCAAAATCAAGAAGCTGAGAGCCATCTTCTTTCTTAACGTTAATCGAGAACTTGTTCCACGGGCGTGAAGGGTCACCATGACGGCGACTAAACGACAGTGGTAGATATTCAAAACATAAGCGCTGCAGGCCAGCGTCATTCTGTGCTTGAGCTGCTTGCATTAAATCGCTGTAGTGAAGCGTGTCATCAAGACCGTTAAAGAAACTTTCAAACTGCGCAAACACTTTACGGTTAAAGCCTTTAACAAAGCTAATAAGGTCAGATTTAGTGACTTCATAGTTATCGACAAATAAACCGCCGCGCATCACATTAAATAAAACGTTAGAGAAGTGATGGTTAGCGCTGAGTTTGTCTTCAGTGACTTGCAAGCCATCAGAAATGCCGACAATGCGCGAAAGGTTATTCGAACCTTGCGCAATATCAGTTTCAATTTCTTCAGCGATATTATTGTCTGCCTTTAAGTAAGCAATTAAGTTCTTAACATCGGCAGGACCTTGATTAATATCAGCAACGATATTCCAAGATTTTTCGCCCTGTGCTGCAAGATCAATTTCGGCATTAATAAAGTAGGCACCACGTCGAGCGCGTACATCAGTCTCTTGCTCTAAATCCCAACCTTGGCGGAAGCGATCAAGCTGAATAGACGAGATTAATTTTTTAGAATGGTTTAGACCCGTTGACCAAACAGTCGTTGCTGATAACGCTTCACTTGGCTCTGCGCGGTCAACAAGAATCGAGCTCATGGTATAAAGACCAACGCCCGAATCAGCTTGCAATTCATTTTTCTTATAAGCGTCAACTAAGCAGCTTAAAGAGTTTTGCACGTCTGGCTCAACACCGTAAGGTAAAAGGTTTTCAATGCCGTCGACAATCTCAACTTGAACAGCGCTATCACTGTTATTGCTAAGCGTTGATGTTTTTACAAAGCCGAATTTATCAGAAGTGCGCCAAGCATAACGGAAGGTAACACCGAGGTCGTGGTTGATCTCTTCAAAAATAAGTTTATCGCCGATCACATTTTTATAAAGGTTACGAGTGATTTGATAAATACCTGCGCACTGTTCAGAGAAGGGCTCCCACAATGATGTTTTGTCATCGCTAGTTACTAAAGCAATCGTTCGGCTACCGGTATACGGTGAGCCGTCACTGATTTTATCATCCGAGTAGTAAGGAAAGAGCGCGTTGTTAGGATTTATTCGGCCAGCTGAAAGACCGCCACGCGTCGAGATAAATAACCAGTGATTAGAATCACTGACCACACTAATAAAAAAATCTTTCATGTGATCGTAGTTAGCGATCTGGTAGAACGCTTCGCCGTCTAAATTGACGTACTGGCCAGTGACCTCATCAATTTCGTTATGTCGAAGCTGTTTACCGATATGTATACGTTTCTGTGTCATTTTAAATCTAATCCAGTTAAGTGAGCGCAAAAGCACGCGCTGAATATCTCTATTAGAAGCAATCTAATCTAAGGTGCATCTACTTATGTTAGTCAATGATCTCAATATAGGCTCCAGCCTAACCCCTTGAAAATGGCGCGCTATTGTAAAGGTAGGCACGGCATTTCGCTAGCTAGACGGTCGCAGTAACCCTGTATTTGACTAAAAATTGACTACAAAATCGGCAGGCTGTCCCGTCCTCAAGATAGGCTGGAATAAGAGAAATGGTAGGCATTATCAGTTTTTGACAGACCATTTAGCTGACTGGCCTGCAGGCACTGAATTTAAAGGAGATCCTAAGTATTTTTTCTGGGATTATGCCCCAAGAAAGGGCTATTTGAGTATCATGCTATGTTATAGATAATGCTAGTTTGCTGTTGAAAATCGTTTTTTAATAGCACTAAAAATTATAATAGGTAAGGTCATAGTTAAGGTTGTAGGTAAGGTCAATGAAATACTTTTCTCCGCTGCTTCCCTTTGTTCTTGGTTGGCTGTTGTTATTACTTAGCAGTGAATTGTCTACGCTTGGTTTAATTAACGGTTTATTGCAATTGCTATTGTTTGCTTTGCTTGTTTGTCTCCCGATTGCGATGACGGGGCGTATGTCTTATGTCGATATTGCTTGGCCATGGGGTCTAGTGTTAATTGGCGTTCTAACATTATTTTTAAGTGATGGTGATGGTTTTAAGATAACGGTTGTTAGTGTTGCCTATATTTTTGCTGGTGCTCGAATGGGTATTGGTGCATTGAAGATGTGGAAGGTCGGTTTTTTAAAAAGAGAGTTGCCACGTTATGAATATCAAAAGCGTCGTTGGCAAGTGGCGGGTAAAACTAATGTAGCCTTAAACATGCAGGTTGAGGGTATATTGCAAGGATTAGCGAATGCCTCATTTTTAGCGATACCTGCGTTTGTTATTGCATCATATCCAAGTGAAGCTATTTCGATATTTGAAATTATTGGTTTAGTGATTTGGTTAGGTGCTTTTATAATGGAGTCGATTGCTGATAACCAAAAATATGCTTTTTTAACCACGATGAAAAAATCTGGTCAAAGGAATCGCGTTTGTGATGTAGGATTATGGAAATATAGCCGTCATCCCAATTATTTTGCCGAGTGGATGGTATGGAATGGATTAATTATCGCGTCTATTCCGTCGTGGTTTGCGCTTTACGATAGAGAGTCGTTGATAATTTGGTTATTGCTGGGTTGTGGATTAATTTATGCATCGCGAATGATGTATACGACACTGGTTTATTATACGGGTGCAGTGCCAGCGGAATATTATTCGATACAAAAGCGACCGGACTATAAGGACTATCAGGCAAGAACCAATCGGTTTTTTCCTGGGGCGAGAAAGTAAGCAGTGTTGATATTGTTTGGCCTTGGTTAAGGCCCTGTCATAATCAAAACGCCAGCAGCGGGTAGCGCGTCTGAATCATCAACCACTGTGTCGGGTACAACCAGAGCACCAATGGCAGAAGTACATTCTTCGGCGACCAAGCCGTTATTTAATAGCACTTTAATCGGTGGAGAATCAAAATATTTTTGCTGGCCGTTTGCTGACAGCGCATTAGAAAACAACTGAATCTCTATTAAATAAGCACCTATAGCAGGACTTCCTGTAAAACCTACTTGTGGGATTGTGCAATCACCAGTGCTGTCTTCGACACAAAAATCCAAGTGCGCGTGTATGGCATCACCAATTTCGATATCAGCCGCTTGCTCTATAGGTGCTTCAATAGGACCTTCAACGCCATCGGCTGACCAGATGGTTCCCTGAGCATAAAAGGCATTTTCTTCGGCCGTTCCGCTAATCACAACTTCGGGAGGTATGGCGCCAAAATAGCGAACACGTGCTTCATTGGGTGGGTTATCTAACCATCGCTGCTGATCTTTATCCCAAAAGCGTAGTGATCCTAAGGCACGAAACCAAAGAAACTCACCACCAAGTAAGTCGCCTGCACTGACAACCCAACCTGGGTCATCAGTCTTATGTGGGCCGCCAGGGAAGTCGCCAAAATTAGCCGAGACAATAGCTCTACCGGTGCTGGCCTCTACCGAGAACTGTTCGGTGCTATCTATGATTAACGAGCCGCCATCACTGGCAGGTGGATCGACATCAATATATAAATCGAAATGGCCGAAGTTGTTACACGTGGTAACGGCTTGCCCCTGTACGCCGTGTATAGCGACAAATAAACTCAATAAGCCTGTAGATAAAATTTTATTCATATCATTAAAATTGGTAGCGCATGGCTATTGATATTTCTCTACCGGGTTCGGGTGTGAAGTTACGTAAAAAAGAGGTCGATTTACGAATATCTTCATTCAGTAAGTTTTTCATTTTAACGAACACCATAACATCTTTATGATTGGCTTCGTCAATATGGTGCGTATAAGTTAAGTTGGCATTTAAAAGCTTATAGGCAGCTGTTGTTGTTTCGTTGTCGCCAGCTTGGTCTTGTTTTGAGACATAGCTGTAACTAATTTCAGAGCTGATATTTTTGTTGTTCCAGTTGAATGTAATACCTTGCCTGCGAGGCGGCATGCGCGGCAAGTTTTTATTGTTAGGCAGTTTGCCTCGCACGTAATCGGCGAACAACTCAACTTGAAAATCACCATCTAATAGCGCTACTGGCGGCAGTGCCCATTGCCATTCGTAGCCAGAGAGCATGACGTCGTCTTGAGTGTAATCAAAAATGGCAATACATTCTTCTAGGCGTACACAGGCGTTTCGAAATTCTTGTTCGGCAATATCGAATAAGCCGTTTACATCACGTTTTTGTTGGTAAATAAAATCTTTGGCTGAGGTGTAAAATAAGGCACTGCTTATATCGCCGAAATTACTACGCCATTCCCAGCGCGTTTCTAAACCATTAAATTTTTCGGGCTCTGGCGGCTGATTGTTAGCTCCGATTAATAACCCTATATCGTAGCTACGTGTGGCAAGATGCGAACCTAATGATAAAAGCTCTTGTATTTCTGGTGCTCGTTGGACAGAGTTTAAGTTTACAATCAGACTGTGTTGATTCGATAAATCAAAGTTAAACGCCGACGATAACGTGTAAGTATGATAGGTGAGCGGCTTGTGAATAAAGCGTAGCTTGCTCGATGATAGCGCCGCGGTGGGTTCACGTTGAGTGAGTTTCTGCCACTCATATCGAGCACCAATTTCAATACTCACATTATTTAAGACAAACTGTTCATAAGAGAATAAGCCAAATGTCTGCTGATCAGTTTTGGGAATAAAATCTTCGCCGCCTATCGCTTTTTCGCTTTCAGCCATAAACTTTCTATCGACCCATTGTAATCCCGCTCTGCCGTTATGTTGGGCATGCGTAAAATTAAGTAGGCTATGCTCGCCTTCTGCTTTTACTTCAACGACATCATTATAAAAGCGCGTTCCGTTGACGGTAGTACTATTCGGGCCGGGGTTTTCTCTCTCTATATGTGTATATTTTATATCTCCGACAGTCAGGCGATAACTTTCTAAACCATTAATAGCGAGTTGTCCGCCAAGTTTTAGAAGCTGCCTTTTTTGCTCAAGGTCAATTCGTACACGTGGTTGATTCGCAATATTGTCACCGACTGGATGGCTGTGACTATGGCCGGGTGAATCGCCCGCTTCGGTATGTGCGCCGGGTGGTATGCCGTATTCTTTATCGATGGCTGTGTTGGATACGCCAATAAAGAAAGTATCTTCAACATAGCTAAGCGCTAAAGAGCCACTTTTAGATTTTGCATCGGTATTGAGTACGGTAGCAAAGGTATTGTCTGAATTACTAATACCAAAGATTTCTTCAATCGCTTTTTCCTGAATGGCGACACCTGGAATACTCATATCAGAAGAGTTTCTTTTGAAGCCATCAAATTGAAATACCACTTTGCCAAACTCAGCACGAGTTTTACCAACGAACGATTCTCGTTGATGGGTGTTTTCCAATTCTTTTCTTAATTCTATAAATGAATGAAAGTTTTCGTTATTTAACGATTCTGCGATGCGACCGTGTGTCACTTCTACAGTGCCACCAATGGCGTTGTTGCCGTGCAAGACGGTAGCAGGACCTTTAATGACTTGAATACTTTCTGCGATAGCGGGTTCAATAGCCGTTGCATGGTCAGGGCTGATTGATGAGGCATCCCAAGCGCCTATGCCGTCCTCACTTAAACGAATGCGTACCCCCGAAAGCCCTCGTAATACTGGCAGTCCAACACCCGGCCCATAAGAGGCATTATGTACGCCAGGTTCATTTGCTAATGTTTCACCCAGTGTTGCGCCCATTTTGGTCGTTAGTTCGTCGCCACTGAGTTTAAAGGTGCTTAAGCCAAATTCGGTAGCAACAGTGTTTTTACTTGCTTCAATAACGACTTCTTCAATGGGCTTTTGTGAAGGTGTTTCTTTAATATTGTCGATAGCCGGCTCTGCAAGCGTTGCTTGTGAATGACAAGCAAAATACACAACAATAGAACAAAGTGATGATGTTGCACTTAAAGAGCGGCGCGGCATAGTAATTGGGTTAGATTTCACTGCTGGCTTTTTTTGAGTTATTTGCATAATCAGTGATGACCTAAAAAACGCGTTGGATGCAGGCATTTATAATTAAATTAGCACCCTCAGGAAAGTTATAATCTGCACCGATCGACAGGCCAAAACGCCCTGTAGAGAACGCGGGTGAGGCTTGTGATAGTCGATAGTCCGCATTGGCCGGATCAATAAATTGAGGGTCAGCAAGCACAGTATTTAAATCAGGATTGGCTTGAAGCTCGGGATGAGAAGAAGCCATGTTCCAACTGGCAAGGTCAGAATATATTGTGTCTTCAGGGCTGTCGTTTCCTAAGCGCCATGATAATGAACTGTAATTCCAGAAAAGATTATTGTCGACATAGGCGAGACTGTTTGGTGATGCATTAGCGGTTGCACTGTTGGTGGTTAGCAACGCACTCTGCGGCATAGAAAATATGTTATTGAATATTTCCATGTCACTAACGCCTGTTAATGTCAGGGATGAGGATAATGTATTAACTATTGTGTTGTTAAACACACAAATATTATTTGCTGGATACAGACTGTTGCCTGTATCCAGCACCAATGCTGAATCGATTTGATTAAAAACATTACCGTAAATATCGATATCAGAAAATAAGCCGGTCATTATTTTGTCGCTTGAGGCTGCATCTGAAATAGAGGTATGCAGATTAATGGAGCTACCAATGTTGTTAAAAACATTGTTGGATAATTGAATACCGGATACAGTTTCCTGTCGGTCTAATGCAAATGTACTACTATCTAAGCCTTGCGCGTTAATCGCCACGCCCACATCTAATGCGTCAAATTGATTATTCTCAATTAAAATATTCGTTAGCCCGCGCCCATTAGTCACTAATACGTTATCTTCATCTGACTGGCTGCTAAAAATATCATGCAGGTGATTATCGCGTATTAGTAAATTGCTAACGCCCATCATCCGAATACCACCCACATATTTTTCGCCATAAACATGGTGGATGTGGTTATCTTCTATAGTAATGTTAGTGGTTTCACAGGCACCCTTTATAGAGCTACTAATACCGGCTTCGTTTACATTACGAATTTCAAAATTGCGAATCACAATGTGGTTTACGCAATCGAGCAATAAGCCGAGTGTTGCATCGCCGGATAGGCTGCTTGATTGTTGCTGATCTATTATGGGTCGGCCTGTGCTTTCACCCTCAATAATAATAGGCAAGGCTTCAGTGCCGCTGGTAGTGAGTTTAAATCCGCGCAGTGTCTTTAGCAGATCACCATTAGCATTAAACGCTTCATCAACAATATCGCTGACGTTATACGGCTGGCCACTATCTTGAACGATTAGCCTATCACCAGGGCGAAGTTGGTTTAAAGCGTATTGAAGTGATTGAAAAGGTTCGTCAGTGCCATTAGCAGCATCAGAGCCGGAAATGTTATTCACTTGAAATGTGGCACCCGACACATCGGTTCCACTGGTTAAAATGGTTTGCTGACCACCACTCACGCTGCCGCCGCAGCCGCTTAAAATTAATGTTAGGGAGATTAAAGGGGCAATTAAAAAAGCAGCCGAACGTTCAATGATTCTATCTGCATGCATTTCGCGTAATTGTTCCTTGAGGCTATAGATTATTTTTTTGGCTTGCAAGATTACGACGACCAAAAACAAAAAGCAGACCTGCTAATACAAGCAATGCAGCATTGGGTATGGGTACCGAAACTTCTATTGACGATGGCGAGGTTAAAGCACTCATCGCTTCTTCGTATTCTTCGGTGCTTATTTGATAAGCGAATGTGATGCGGACAGGTTCAGACGTTGTATGTATTACATTTCCACCCAATGTATCGGTGGCGAAAAATTCCAGATTAATCATGTATGCGCCAGCTGCAGGCTCGTTCGTACTTGTGTGGTTATCAACATAAAATTCAATATGCTGATGAATGGAGCCACCCGAATCAATTTGATCAATAGCACCTTCGGCATTAGTAATGCCAGCCACATCAATAACGGTTGAATTATTTAGCGCGTCAATAACCAATATTCGTTCTTGGTCAGCAACGCTGTTTACCCATGCATCGCCATTCCAAAATAGTAACGACTCAATAGCACGAAAGTTGAGTATGCCATTTGGCGTAAATGTATTGGCTACAGTTTGAAAGCCAGGATCGTCAGTACCTTTAGGCCCTTGACCTAGGTCAGCAAAATTGGAGCCAAATAAAAGCCGTCCTGATGTAAGGTCTACGTTTACGGCAGTATTGGTTTCGGTATTGATCTCGTTTATAGCAATTTGAGATCCATCTAACAGTAACCATATGTCGGCGTGCTGTGCTTTTGCTGTTGACACAAATAACGGAATACTCAATACCATTAGCCACAGCATTATTTTACTTACTCTTACGCTGTAAACTGACATGATAACCTCTGAAATAAACCCTTTAAAAACAGCAAAGCCCGAAACATGACGTTTCGGGCCCAAGAACACAACTGCAGCTGATGACTCAGCCTTTTTAAGTAGCCTATGCTTTAGCGCGACGACCTAAAAGTAATGAACCTAAACCTGATGCTAGGAATATCCAAGCAGCTGGAACCGGTACTGCAGCTACGCCAAGCGCATCTACTGATAATTCAAAATCTTCTTCATCAAGACCGTAGTTAAACGCAACAAAGATAGTGTCAGACGAAGCGAAGTTATTCGCTAACGTAACATCAGTGAAGCCTTGTAATACAAACTCAAGTAAGTACGCGCCAGAAGCAGCAGATTCGTTTATTTCGAATTCAATATGCGTATGCACGCCGCCTTCAGGATCGGCTTCATCAATGACGCCAACAGCGTTAACAATTGAGCTAGCAGAGACAGTTGTTACATTATTTAAAGTATCTGTTATTGAAATACTGTCTGAGCCTGTTGCTGCCCAGTTTACACCATCCCAATAGTTTAAGACGCTTTGAACTTCAAAGCCTAGAATATTGCCACTACTAAAGCTGCCGTCGTCTAAAACGAAGCCTGGCTCATCAGTGCCATAAGGATTACCCAGCTCACCGAATTCTGATTCAAAAAGCAGGCCGCCATTTATTAATTGAATGCCTGTTTCTACTTCTATTTGGCCATTTTCAAACACCGAGTCTACATCACCAGCATGACCGGCATGCTCATCCTGTGCATTAGCAGAGAAAGCGAATACCCCTACAACAGCGGCTACAACTATTTTGTTAATCATGGTAATTACCTTTTAATGAGATTTATTTTATTAGTTAATATTTTATTGTTTAGCTTTTTATGGCTTGGTTTTTTATAGCTTAGTTCTGCGGATCGTATGGAGTTCGAGCTCCTTCTTATTCTCGCGTTTTGATGTAAGCCCCCCTCGAACTATCACCAGTAATGACCGTCGAGGGTATGTAAGGACTTACATTATCACCCGGTGCAGTTATGATACAACATATCATTTAATTGGTACAAGTATAAAATATGAACATTTTATTATCTATAGTTTTTTGTTTTTTTGGTCAATATTTCAGCGAGCGATTGGGCGGGATTTTGTTGGGGACGCGTTTAAGCTCGGGCTGAATAGGTAATAAAAGGAGTGGTTAGCTATTGCAGCGCTTGTCGGTTATTGCGCAGACTGACAGTTACGGCAGGTACCATGAAGCTCAAGTTGTTGATTATTCAGGCTGAAACCGGTTTCGGTAACATCAACTTTAAGCTTCTTTAGGGTATCTTCTTTAATGCCTGCCTCGGACACCGATTTACAGGTATCGCAAATGAGGAATTGGGGGAGCTCATGAGCATGATTACAGTTAATATGCTCACAGGCTGTATATTTATTAACCGATTGAAGTTTATGAGCCAGCATTTCATCGACCAGAAAATTGAGCATGCGATAGGCAGACATGGGTGTTAGCGATTCTTGATATTGATTTTTATATTCGTCTATTAGCTCATAGGCGGAAATAGGGGCGGGCGCATTAAGAAGCAATGATAAGGCTCTTTTACGCTTAGTCGTTAACCTAACGCCGGCTTCAAGACACATGGCTTCGGCATTTTGTAGTGTTTTACTGGTTATTGATTGATTCATGAATAATAAAAACCCAACTGTAAAGGTTGTTCAATAAAAAAGATCCATTGTGTTATTGGGCGGTTCTTATTGAGCTTTCGACAGAGCAGAAGCGCCGTTAATGTGCCGCTTCAAGTATAAGAGTGAATATGAATGATCTTATCAATCATTGCAAGAGGCGTGCAATGCCTTAAAAAGCGGCACATTAACGGCATAGTAAAAATAGTGGTTGGTTGTGGAGTCACTCATTGAATAAATAATGAGACACAAAAAAGGCCAACCTTTTAAAGGTTGGCCTTTTTTATTTGGTGGAGACGGCGGGAAAATGATTTATTCCTTAATACAATGATTTTATTGACTTTTCTTGGGCATAGAAACCACACATACCCCCAGATATACCCCCACCTTAAAAAGCGTTTTCCAGCACAGCATCTGTAAGCTGCATTTGGGTCGTTTGTGCTTCGTTTAACGACTGTTTTAAATCATCGCATAAGGCCATAAGCTCGTCCACCTTGGCGACGATGCGGTGTTGTTCAGCGAGTGGGGGAATTTGGATTGATAATGCATAGGCTTCATTTCTATTGAGGCCAGGCTTAATACCCTTACTAAGATTATCAAGTCTGAGTGTATGTAATTGGTAGAAAACAAACTTTAATGACATAGATGAAGATGGTGCAAGGCTATATGCTACGTCAGTAACCCAGCATTCTTTAGTATCGGATAAATTTAAAGCGCCTGCAGAACCCTTTCGCCCAATGATTATACATGGTGACTTCACTCGTGATTTATTGTGAGTTCCTACTATGCCATTTGAGCCGAAAACGGGAAACTCACCAGTATTTGACCTCTCTGATTTCTTGAGGCCATTTCCATATTCAAGATGATAAATATCGCCAAATTTACAGCCAACCCAATTTCCAATTGCTTTGTATTTACCGAAATCGGATATATTTTTCGGCTTTGAAATTTGACCATTTTCGATTAGTCTTTCTTTATCCATTATGATTTTCTCAAGCAACACACTCGCAGGCTCATCATTAGGGTCTTGTGGTACGAGCTTGCCCATTACCGCTAATTGTAAAATAGTTTCTTTGAGCTTATTCACGCTATGCTCAGTGGTCAGTAGCGTATCGAAATGCTTTGACACTCGCTCCCATGCTGATTGAAAAGCCTCGGCGTCAGGGGCGTTTGTGAGGGCGGAGAAGAGGGTTTCGACTAAGGTTTCGTGTGCTTCGATGCTGTTTTCTTGTTGTTGCTCTAGCGTATCGCACAGCGCCATCAGTTCGTCTACCTTGGCGACGATACGGTGTTGTTCGGCGCTAGGAGGTAAGGCAATTAAGCCAGAGAAAAATTGCTTATCATTTATCGCTGGGTAAGCAATACCTGTTTGGCAGTCTTCTACATAAGAAGCAAAAACTGGTGAGCGTAAATATCTATATATGTACGATGAACTTATGCCGTTGAATGGATGGATAATTGCAAATGCTGTGCTGGCAATTGGTTCTGGGGTAAAGTCTTTATTAATTACTGCAATATTTAAAAGGTATGGTCGAACTGTAGAAAATATTACTGTTCCTTGCCTAACTATTTTTCTTGCTCTTGATGGCGCTTCGCTGTTATCTAGAATGCTTTGCTTTTCAACAATACCTAATTCTTTATTTATTGCTCCAACATCGATATAAGTGAACTGTTGGTCAGGTTTTTTTTGACCCCAGTCATGCCCAATATCGGCAAGCTTTGAAAAAGCCCACCCATTTGGCAGCTTAAAAGGTAGAGTCAATTCGCCAGATGAATTAGCCTTTCGTGGCTTGCTTATTTTCCCATCTGTGATTAGCTTGTTTTTCTCGACTTCAATCTTTTCAAGTAAAGCGCTTGCTGGCTCATCATTAGGGTCTTGAGGTACGAGTAGTCCGCGCACCGCCAAATCAAGTATTAATTCCCGCAGTTTTTTTATGCCATACAAATTGCGCTTGCTGCTTGAGCCTCGGCCTCGTGTTGATTTGAGCTGAACTGATGATGACCAAAGGGGTAGGTTGTCAGTGATGATTTTTTCAAGTACGCTCATTATAACTTTGTCTCTGTGGCATTGGCCCGTTTGGCCTTTGATATATTGTATTCGCTCGCTCTAACAATCATGAGCCTAAATATTCTCAATTTAAGATGTACCTCTACATCTTTCCTCTGGAAACTTTGCTGCATATTATCGGTTTTATATTTTCCGGCTTCGGCTTATATGATTTGTCTAGTTGGTTTTTGCCACGTAACATACTGAGCCATTGTATGCCTTCTAGAGTATCTGGATTGATGTTATTAAATATGATTGTTGGGCCAGATGATATTTCATCTGCTGTGGAGAGAGTCGTCGCTATTCCAAGCGTAACGCCGTCAGCATCTAGCATCCAAGAGTAGTGATTTGACGAAAGCTTAGAAAAACTTTGTGACTGTGTATTTTCCCCCCAATGAATGCCGGTGAATAGACTGATTTCTTTGAGGGCAACTTCATTATTTTTCAGCTCTTCTTGCAGTCCATTTGTGCATCGAAGCATAATGGCTTCATGAGCAACTGAGCTTTGCACAATTAAAAAATAAAGGCTGGCTAATAAAATTGATTTATTTAGTTTTATAACTTTGAACATTGTTTCCCCGTTTTTACATCTGGTCATGCTTTCGCGTCCGGAATATGATTTCGTTTGCTTTGGATGGCGCATGCTAGCCTTTATTCTCTAACGCATCAGCCAAAATCGATTTGAGCTGGTCACGCAAACCTTGGATTTGAGCTTGCTGCTCAGCATAATTACTGAGTAACTCCTCTGGGTCATGGTTGATGGCTTCTTCAATATGAGGGTTTTTAATATCAAGATTGTAATTGCGCGCGATGATGTCGTCGATGCTTACGCGCCATGCGAGTTCATTTTCTTGGCGGTTTTTGCGTTTGGTCTTATCAGTTATTGACTTTCCTTTCCCCCACCACTCGGTGCAGTCAGAAAAATCATCAAGTTTCATTGGCTTGGTTTTATTGAAGGCTTTAACACCTTTGGGTAATGGCACTTCGTAGTACCAAACCTCTTTTGTGGGCGTGCCTTTCTCAAAGAAAAGAATATTAGTTTTGATTGATGTGTAAGGTGCAAATACCGAGTTAGGTAAACGGACTAACGTATGTAAGTTACATTCATCCAAAAGTAGCTTTTTGATTTTAGTTTTAACGCCTTCGCCGAATAAGGTGCCATCAGGTAATACAACTGCTGCACGACCACCGTCTTTTAATACTTCAATGATGTATTGTAAAAAAAGGTCAGCGGTTTCACGCGTTTGCATATCAGATGGAAAGTTTTTTTCAATGCCGTCTTCTTCATTGCCGCCAAATGGTGGGTTAGTGACGATAGCGTCGACCATCTCATGGGTATCAATACTCGATAAGGGTCGATTCAGCGTATTGCCTTGGCGTATCTGCTGCGGAACCTCAATGCCATGCAGCATCATATTCGTGGTGCAGAGTAAGTGCGGTAGCTGTTTTTTCTCAACGCCACTGACGGATGTCTGAAGCATCTTCTGGTCTTTAGCGGTTTTAATCTGTTCTTTCAATAAATCAATAGAGCAAGCTAAAAATCCACCCGTACCACAGGCAGGGTCATAAATGGATTCACCTAGCTGAGGGTTAATCATTTGAACGGTAAAGCGCGTCACAGCGCGTGGCGTATAAAATTCACCTGAATTACCCGCACTTTGTAAGTCTTTTAACAGCTGCTCATACAGGTCGCCAAATAGGTGTCTTTCTTCTGAGCTGGTAAAGTCTATTTCATTGAGCTTATTAATGACCTGTCGCAACAGGGTGCCGTTTTTCATGTAGTTGAAGGCTTCACTCATACCTTCCCTGACGACAAAACCACGTGGGTTTGTGTCTTTAGGCGTTTGCAGCGATTTTATTTCGGGAATTAACTCGTTGTTAGTGAAGTCGAGTAGGGCATCGCCCGTCATGCCTTCTTTGTTTGCAGCCCAATTACGCCAGAGGTACTTATCTGGAATAGGTGATTTATAATTCTCTGTTTCGAACTCAATCTCTTCTTCTTGCGCATCAAATATTTTTAAAAATAATAACCACGAAAGTTGACTTAAACGCTGCGCATCGCCATCTACCCCTGCATCCTTACGCATAATATCTTGAATCGATTTAATAATAGTGGAGATTGACATTTAATTCCCTGAGTAATGAATTTGATTTTTATGAATTAGGCGCTGATTTGTTGGTCGTCGAACAATGCGTTCTCTAAGTCTCTAATGGCTTCTTCGTATTGTTTTTTGCCACCAAAGGCTTGGTCAACGATTTCTTTTGGTCGGCCCATTTTATCAAATGGCGTGACTTTTAAGACTTGAATATTTTCAACATCCATCAATCCGTTATCCGCATATTTGTCGAGCAGAGCGTTTAAAACGGTTTGTGCTGCTTCGTTATATTTACTAAAGTAATTGCGCTTCTTAACGTTGTCAGCGCGTTCTTTGCGGGTTAATGGGGGTTGGTCGAAGACAACGTGGCAGATTAAATCAAACGGCCCCATATCCTTGCCTATGTCGCCCTCGAGGGCTTCCCAGATAACGCCCATGGATTCCAGCTCTTGAACGATAGCTTGCTTTTTATCAGCTTCCTTCCATGTCTTAACAAAGTCATCAAGCGAGGAAAACTGCTTCATTACTGTTTTGCGCGTGTAATCTTTAAAAGACTCAGTAACGAGTTTGCCGTCAGCATCATAATACTGTACGCGCTCTGCAAGTTTTTTAACCTCAACACCTGACACATGAAACTTGATAAACGGTTTTTTATCATCAGGTTCGCTGCCCCAATCATCGCCATAGGTTGGCGCATTAGGTTCTGAAATCGTTCCATCGCCCTCACTTGGTGTGTCTTCGCCAAATGGACCGTCTTCTGTTACCCATGTATCGCCATCAATGATAACTTCAGGAGTGACTTTGATTTGCTCTGATTCGCCATCAAAGGCAGGGTCAGCAAACAGCTCAGTCGCTTTACGGAAATCCAATATCGTAAACCAGAGCTTGTTGTAACGGTCATCGATGCGCGTGCCTCTACCGATGATTTGCTTGAACTTGGTCATTGATTTGATGTTTTGGTCCAGCACAATCAATTTACAGGTTTTTGCATCCACGCCTGTGGTCATGAGTTCCGATGTGGTGGCAATTACTGGGTAGGCTTTTTTAGGGTTAATGAAATTACCGAGTTGCCCTTTGCCGATTTCGTCATCGCCTGTAATGCGCATCACGTACTTATCATTCTTTTTGACTTGTTCAGGGTTGTGATTCACTAATGCTTGGCGCATGCGCTCGGCGTGATTGATGTTGTTACAAAATACAATCGTCTTAGCCATTGGGTCGGTGCGTTGCAAATAAGCGCTAATGGTTTTTGCGACTAAGTCAGTGCGTTCATCAATAATAATGTTTCGGTCAAAGTCTTTGCCATTATAAATACGGTCATCAATAAGTTCGCCGTTATTATCAACCTGACCATCTTCGGGTCGCCAGCCAAAGGCATCAATATCGAGGTCTACTCGCATAACTTTATAAGGCGCTAAAAATCCATCCTCAATCCCTTCTTTAAGCGAATAGGTGTAAACGGGTTCGCCAAAGTAATCAATATTAGAAACTTCTTCAGTTTCTTTGGGCGTGGCTGTTAAACCGATTTGAGTAGCTGAACTAAAGTATTCAAGGATTTCACGCCATGCACTGTCATCTGCCGCACTACCTCGGTGGCACTCGTCAATAACAATCAAGTCAAAGAAGTTAGGGTCAACCTGCTTGTAGGCTTTTTGGTATTCTTCTGGTCCTGTTAATGCTTGATACAACGCAAGGTGCACTTCATAAGCTGGGTCAACTTCACGCCCTGTGATTTTTGTCATTGCTTGACCAAAAGGTTGAAAGTCACCTGTTCTTGATTGGTCTACTAAAATATTACGGTCGGCGAGAAATAGGATTCGTTTACGTTGTTTGGACTTCCACAAACGCCAAATGATTTGAAAAGCGGTATAAGTTTTACCTGTGCCTGTTGCCATCACTAGAAGAATGCGGTCTTTACCGCGGGCTATGGCTTCAACGGATTTATTGATGGCTTGTAACTGGTAATAACGAGGTGCTTTGCCGCTACCATCGTCATGATAATCTTGGGTGATGGTTGGAAGCTGCTCTTCAGAATAGCCTTTGAACGCGATGAACTTTTGCCATAACTGCGCTGGGCTAGGAAATTCTTCTAACGAGATTTGCGTTTCAATGGGTTGACCATCACTGGCTGTTTTATCATGGAAAATGAAGCCGTCACCATTACTGGCAAATATGAACGGGACCTCAAGTAAGCGCGCATAATCCAAGCCTTGCTGCATGCCTTTGCCAATATCGTGTTTATTGGCTTTAGCCTCTATAACGGCTAATGGCATGTTGGGTTTGTGGTAAAGAACAATATCGGCTGACTTTACAGTTTTGCGTACGCCCATTTGGCCGCGCACTATCACTTTACCGTCACGTAGCTTAACTTCTTGACGTAATTGGGTCATCGCATCCCAGCCAGCGTTATCTACAGCGGGTAGAATATATTTCGTAATGATGTCTGTTTCTGACAGTGACGACTTATCCATAAGATTCCATCGATACGTATTTAGTACCTGTTGTTAGTTGATATGACAACTAGCAGTCGGCAATACTTGTGATTTTTCGGTTATAACTTTTACCACTGATGGCCGCATAATTGATAAACATTGCTTCTAGTATTTCATCAAATACTTCAACAATAACAGGGCAACTCCCAGAGCTTCTGGCGCGGCCCTCATAAACTTTTGTTGGCGTGTTAGAGGCTAGGGTGTTTACCTTAACAATGTCCATCGCTACTACTCGAGTATATTGCTTAGACGAAACTGTACGACTACCCACAACACCAAAGGTCGGCATCGAATAAGAATTCGCGCTGTATGTAGCGGTTCCGCCAGACCCGTAAACTGTGCCTGAAGTATAGGTTGAGCCGCCACTTGTTTGTCCTAATATCGGTACAGACCCAGTTGAAGTCTCACCATTGTCGATACCATAAGTTACGAATGCAATATAGTCGGCATCACTTTCTGATTTGGCTATCGTATAACCTACAGATGACAGTTTTGCCTCAAATTTATTTTTATAGGATTGAAACTCCAGAGAATTTGATAGTTTAGCGTCACCAGTCTGGACAAAGATTGACCCTTTAGCAGCATATCCATCTACGAAAAAAGCACTAGAGTCAACATGGACCTCCGGTCCATTAAGGGTCGTTTCACACCCGACCAAAAAGAGACTCAAAATAAAAAAAAGTGATGTTTTTAAGTTCATATTAATATCCATTATTTAATATTTATAGATTAAAAGTCGTGATTGATTCTACATTGGGGGCTTGCTATTAACTACTATTTTTAAAAAGTGAGCATATTATCAAATTTTATCGCTGATTCTATTGATTTAGTTTCATCAGAGGGGTCGCGTAAAGACTTTTTCTGAGCATATTCAATATCAACAGGGTTAATTGGCGGCAATACAAATTTGGATAATTTACAAATAGCGTCTATTTTTTGAGCAGGCTCAAGCTGGGCTAATACCTCAGGTAAGTTATCGATTTCATCGGCGAGTGCGTTCGCTAGGAGTTGCCGTATTTGAAAGGTCAATTTGTTAGGCGTACCTTTCTTTCTTCCGCCTGTTTTAACACCTGTTGCCATAATCTATTTCGCTCTAATTTAGATACCCGTTTGTGCAAAAGTACATACTGGGTATGGTGATATATAAGACTCTCTCTATGGGAGTGGTTGGTACCCATTAAATAACCACATAGTGCTCTTTATAGGAGTAGTTAATCGGCCCTTTTTCTCGGCCTACTCTGAAATAGAGTGAATAGCCTTTGACCTATTCCAATACAGAGCTGAAAAAACGATAATTTCATTGCCTCCAAAGGTTCAGCGGTACGCTTGTAACCTTTATGCCTTCATCGTGCCCCCTCTTGGCGTCATCGATACCATTCCATGTAATCGCGCAAAGCGTTGGGTGACCTCGTATCTTTTTGCCGCGCTTGGTAATGACGACAAACCCCGTTTCCTGCAGTTCCTTGTAGGCTCGGTGCAGCGTACTGCTTGATTTCCAGCCCCGTTTACGCATTAACGACCAACATGCACTTTGACTACCATTATTAGCCCCATGATATTGATGGAGTAAATCAAGCAATAGCTTTATCGCCTGTGCGCTCAATGTATAAAATTTTTCGTGGCTTGCTATTTGATATGGGATACCAATAAAGCGTCCTTTCTTATCTTTAACGCGTCCCATGATTAACCGCTTTTCTAAAAGTAATGACTTGCTGATGAATCCATTCATCTATTTCTTCTTCAAGAAAAACTGATATGCCCGCACTGATACGAATGCTTTGCGGGAACTCATTACGCGCAATGAGATTATAAAGATGGCTTATTGAGATGCCTGCTTTTTCAGCAGCTTGTTTGGGTCTAATAAATTTGGCTTGCATAGTATTCACCTGTTACCTATATGATTGCTCGACAGAAAGTTATTAAAACAAGTGTCGAAAATATTGGCTAGGTGGGAAATAACTCTCGAATTTGGAAGTGATTTTCAGTTTGACAGGGCTTGATTGATTATGTATTCGTAATCAGCGCGGAGTACATTTAAATATTCTTCGAAATAAAATTGAATGATTTTGTGAAATTTCGAGTTTCGATGGGATTTAATCGGTATTTCTGGAAAATATTTTTTGACTGCTTCAGCAATAGGGACGACGCTATCAGCATATTGACCTTGAGGTAATGATTCGTTTTTAGTCCCAGTTGATTTTATATATAAGTTAATGGCGGCTAAAAGCGAATCTACTTCCGCTGTAAACGAGCTTTTATAGCCCTCGCTTATATCGCAAAGATGCTGGTCTAATAGGCACCGAACCTCGAACGTTAATCCTTTGTGGCGTTCATGGGCTTTTTCTAGATTATTTTTAATTGTTATAAATGTTTTAGTTAGCTCAGTTTTGTTTGGTAGCACTAGCGCATCTAACTTACGTTGCTTTTGTGCGCATCGACTTAATACTTGGTTAAGTGAGATATATTCTTCTGCAGTCTCATCGACTTTAAGTATTTCATTGAGCTGAATCATAATCTTTTCTCGGAAATGTAATCAGCCCACCATTGCATCATTTTTATGCGCTCGGGCTTGTGTTTGGCTCTGTTATAGGCGGCCCTTGTTTCGTTATCTTCAACGTGAGCAAGCTGTCGCTCTATTGCGTCAACGTTAAATTGTTGTGATTCATTCAGCGCGGTTGATGCGAGTGTTCTAAAGCCATGTCCCGTCATTCGGCCTTTATAGCCAATTCGCCCGATAACGCGCAGGATAGTAGCGTTACTCATATGCTCCCTTGGTTTGCCGCGCTTCGGAAATAAATAATCACGATGGCCTGTTATCTCATTTAATTCTTTTAGTAAATTAACAGCCTGAGTAGATAGAGGTACAAAATGTTCGCGCTTACGTTTCATGCGCTCGGGGGGTATCGTCCAAACTTTCTTCTTGAAGTCAATTTCATCCCATCGTGCGCCGATGAGTTCACCTGTCCTCACAAAGGTAAGCATCAAAAGATTGGTTGCATGGCGGGTAAGCGGTTCGCAATCATAATCATCCAATGCTTTGAGTAGGGCAGGTAATTCATCCAGTGGAATCGCTGCTAAATGTTTTGGTTTTGGCGAAAGCAAAACATCCTTTAATGGCTCGGCAGGGTCTTCGCTGCATAGCCCTTTAATTTGCGCGAACCGAAAAATACCGCTGCAGCGCTGGCGAATACGTTTCGTCGTTTCCAATGCATTTCTTTTTTGTATGCGCTCTAGGCACTTAAGGAGTAGAGGGCTATCAATGTCGGTAATCGG
>JAOIUY010000007.1 GCA_028223755.1 Pseudomonadales bacterium
CACAAACCCCAACTGCCGCCAAGCCTCATAAGTCGCCACAGCGACACTATTCGAAAGATTAAGACTACGACTATTCGCCACCATTGGCAGCCGCACCTTCTGCTCATGCGCCAACGTATCTAATAAACTATCCGGCAAGCCACGGGTTTCAGGTCCAAACAACAAACTATCATTATCCTGAAACTCAACCTCGTGATGCCCTCGCGTCCCTTTGGTTGTTAACGCAAATAGCCGCGACGGATCCGCAAGCTCCGCCGCATAATCATCAAAGCAATCCCAGTGTTTGATATCCGCCCACTCCGCATAATCCAAGCCCGCACGTCGCAGCTTTTTATCATCCCATGCAAAACCATATGGCTTAATTAAATGTAAATGACAGCCGGTATTGGCACACAAACGAATAATGTTACCGGTGTTAGGTGCAATTTCAGGTTCAAATAAAATGATATTTAAAGGCATGAGCGGATTGATATCTCTGTTGGTTTTATTGTCATTTTAGCGCTGTAAAAATTAAAAAGCTCGAATATGTAACATATTGCTGTTGTCGATAGAGTTACATAAATTAGCCGCGCTTACCACCAATCTTAGCGCCTTAAAAATTGCCAACAATGCCAGATTATCTGTTTGGAATCATATTGATAAAGCTTTGTCGAAACGGTTTGGATAAATGAAACTTATTATCTATACAACGCTCTATCTGGTTGCGTCATAAAAGTTATTGTTAATGCTGTTAGTAATGTTTTTGGTATTTGATGAGTAATAAAAAGGAAAATCATTGGGTAACGGACGACTAGAATCCTGGAGTGATATGACTTGAGTGCCATCTGGTCATTGGTAAAAAAACAACACAGCCATGATGAGAGAATCGCCATCATGATCGATAAAGCCGCTGGCCGGTTAGATGTCTCCGCCTGTAAAAAAAATCAAATTATCGCTAGCGAAAGTATTCCGATCGCTGACCTACAAGCTAGCGAGGACAATAACCAAGGTGTTGGCGCTGCGGTCAATACATTTTGTCAACAACATCAACTCAGTTCACCCACCTGTACGCTTATGCTGCCCGCTAGTAGTTATCAAATGCTATTGGTAGAGGAGCCTCCCGTTAGCGCAGACGAATTAGCCGAAGCTTTACAGTGGAAGGTAAAAGATCTGCTCAATACCGCTATGGAAGAGAGCGTTATCGATGGCTTCTTATTGCCTGATGACGCTTACCGGGGGCGGCAAAAAATGGCGTATACCGTGGTAGCTAATCGCGCAGAGCTCCAAGACATAGCCGATAGCTTAGAAGAAATAGACGTCAAGCTGGATAGAATTGAGGTGCCAGAGCTGGTACTGCTGCGTTTACTTGAGCATTATCCTAGAGAATCTCAAACCGAAATGATTGTTGTTATTGGCCGGCAGCGTGGCTTTTTAGCCGTGGTGGCGGATCAGGCTTTGTATTTAAGTCGTGCGCTAGATATCTCCGATCAGGGATTGCAAAGCGAGTCGAATGTCTTCGAGAACAACGGCCCCGTTGATCATTTTATTTTAGAGATGCAGCGCTCCCGCGATTATTTTGAAAGCCAAGTTGGAAAGGGCGCTATTGGTCGATTTTTATTAGCACCGCTTGATAGCGACACCCAGAATATCAGCAAAATCATTGGTGAAAGATTAGGTGCCAGTGTCGAGCTTATTCCCCACTCAGCAATTACTGAATTCTAATTGGCCAATAAGGGTGCAGAAACCTTGTTGCTTGCCAGCGCGTCATTAGCCGCCGCTTAATTAAAGGCAATCGAGTGAGGTGAGTAACGATTTATGCAGCAGGCAATCAATTTATTTGATCATCTCGAAAAGCGTGAATCGATAAAGGTATCGTCTCAGCATATTGCTCTGGCGGCGATAGTAACGATATGCATCGTTTTGCTTGTCAGTCTAGTGACGCTATATAACAGCAGCCAAGATGCCCATGCGTTGCAGCTGGCACAAGAGAAAGATGAAAGCTTGCAAGCGCAATTAACTTCATTGCAGGCCAGTAGTTCTAATGATTCAAAAGCCATTCAGCGAAGTAAGCGATTATTAAAACAGCGGCGTGAGATTTTATCATCACTCTCCAGCCATCGGCAGGATGATAGCGAAGGGTTTTCCGATTATCTCGCAGGACTTGGTCGTCAGCAATTGACGGGGCTGTGGTTAAACACTATTGCGCTACGTTCTGGTGGCGAAAATATTTCACTAAAAGGAAGAATGCAGAACCCAACATTGCTGCCACGCTATCTACAAGATTTAGGTAAAGAGCCCTCATTTAGTGGCTTGCGATTTCAATTAATGAGAATCGAAAAAAGTATTCATGAAAAAAGCGAAAAGAACAATGAAACAAACAATCAGATGCAGTTTGAAGTCAGTGTTGCACCACTGATAAATAACAGCGACGGTGAAGTGTGAAAGAGATAGCAAGCAATAATCTCTATTGGGAGAAATTTTCGCGCTTTGTGCACGAAAAAACATTGCGTGAACGGGTGATTATTTTAATGGTCATCGTTGTATTAATTTATGGCGTTATCGATTTGCTATTTCTAGGCACGATATTAGATAAGCGTGAACGACAGGTGAATCAGCTAAATGGCTTGCTTGAAAGCAACATAGCGGCACAACAAGAGGTACAGGATTTAATAAGCCAGATTGGTGAAAGCCGGCTTGCAATGCAGCGCCAACAACAAATGCTTAACGATAAGCTAGACAAGGTTGATCAGCAGTTGTCATCGGCAGCAACAGGCTTTATTCCCGCCACATTAATGCCAAAGGTGTTAGAGCAGCTATTAGATATAGATAAAAGTGGCAGCGAAGCATTAGCGCTTATTAAGCTCGAAAATAAACCCGTGGAAAGAGTAACGGGTTTAGATGAAGGTGATGAAAAGGACGATACCCGTATTTTTTCTAACGATAGCGATATTGCCGGCAGCAGTAATGCCCTTACGGTAAGACCCTTTGCTATTGATATTGATTTTATTGTTAATGGCATTGCTGATCGGCAAACGCAGGGGTTGTCAGCAACTTCTTTTGCGCAAGACCTTACCGGTTTAGCGGACCCTAATGCATCGGTGTTTGCTACGGCTGGCTCGCCTTTTACGGCGCGAGTATCGGCTGTGCAGTGGCAATTAGCTGATGATCTCAATAATGATGGTCAAGCAGATAGCCAATATAATTAAAGTGATAACAACGTTACCGTTAATTTTGGTCAGGAGTTATTGAGTGAATCGATATTGATTAGCCACTCACTTGCTGCGCCAGTCAGTGGTTCGGTTGGAATTCTTGGCGGAAATTTATTTTCGAGCTTTAGCAATGGCGCTCGCTCACAGGCAATGACTTGGAGTGAAGTCGGTATTATTCATTTAACGGCTCGACTATTGGATAACGATTATTTAGCCAGTGGTGTAAGCGTGAGTGGTGAGGCCAGAAATGTGGGTCGCTTTTTTCCACATAGTTTTATTGTTAGAGACCATGCATTAATAAGCGATCCTATCATTACAGAGGCATGCGAATTAGGTGCCTTTACCTATCTAGAACAAAATTTCACGCTTAACTATGAATTACTAGCTAGTAACTTAGACGGTGATGTCACAGAAAATTATACCGGTGATTTTATCAAGCTCGATAATTCTCAAGGCATTTTAACTATGGGTGCTGTAGATATTTTTGTACCACAAAATTTATCAGAACGCTTACCCATTACGAGTGATATAAACAATAGCACTAGCTATTTGTGGGGACCCGCAATGGCGGTTAGCTTGGGTGTGGTTGAAATAGAAACCGTATTAACGATAGATCGGCTGGCTATGGCAGATGGGCCGTTTGCTGCTTCTATCGGCGCACTCCCGATCGATGCGGACGGTGTTAGTATCGAGGGGCTTGATCTGGATATTGATAATGACACTGTCAATGATTTTGCTTTATTGGGTGTGAGTCAGCAACGTTATGGACGCATATTTTTAGACAATGCCTTTGGACCTGAAACGCGGCCATTAACAATAAATTTCAAGGCGCAATATTTTAATCAAGCCATCGGCGCGGCTGGTCGGTTTATTCCTAATCGTGACGACAGCTGCAGTTCTTATTTAGCAAGTGACTTCTCGTTTGTAATAGCGAGTTATACGCAGCGATTAAACAGTGGTGAAACATCAATAAATGCTATTACTAGCAGTCCCTACACGTTGGGCGCTGGCGGTGTGATATTAACGGCCCCTGGTATTAACAATGATGGCAGTGTCGATGTGCGTTTTCGGGTTGAGGATTTTCTACGCTTTGATTGGGATAGTGATGTTACAACCGCAGATACGGATCCGGTAAATACCGCAAACTTTGGAAGTTATCGCGGCAACGATAGGATTATTTATCGCCGTGAGGTGAGCCAATGATTCAAACAAATAAATTAACCCTCGGTTCAAGGCAGCAAGGCCTATCCATTCCTGCCGCTTTATTTGTTTTAGTGGTGGTTGCTATGTTGGCTACGGCAATGCATAAAATTTTAGGGCAGGGCGAACAAAGCATTGCACGCGAGATACTTGCCATGCGTGCCTTGATGGCCGCAGAAAGTGGTATTGAGCGCGGTTTAAATCAGGTGTTAGAAAGCAATCCGGCAAGCTGCAGCGGTGATCTTAGTGCGCCGCCGTCATCTTTAAATCCATTAATTACGGCTTGGTCGCTTTCTGCCAATGGTATGAATAGTTGTGAAGTAACGGTGAGTTGCGGCGCTGCACAGCTCGATAGCGATAGTGATGGTGTGTTAGAAAATTACTATACCTTACGCAGCAGCGGGCAGTGTGGCCCGCCGGGTGATCGCGCCTTTAGAGTTGTTGAGGTTCAGGCGCGAGGGTAAAGTTACCTACTTGAAGATGAGCTATTAGGCTTGCTGTCTGCTTGGGCTCATATCCAATTCCTGCATTTTTCGCGTTAGCGTATTGCGACCCCAACCTAATAAAATAGCCGCATCCCGTTTACGTCCATGACTATGTTTAAGTGCAATTTCGATCATGGTTTTTTCAAAAGTAGGTGTGGCGGCATCAAGAATACGATTTTTGCCGGCACTTAATTCTCTATTCGCCCAATTGCGCAACTGTTCTTCCCATGTCGAATTTTGCTCACTCATGCTTTGCTGAGGGCTGAGTAAATCTGGTGGTAGGTCAGAGGGCTGAATTTCATTACCAGCGGCCATAACCGTTAACCAGCGACAGGTGTTTTCTAGTTGTCTGACATTGCCCGGCCATGGCAGCGAGGTAAATAATTTCGCAGTTTCGTCGGCGAGTATTTTGGACTCGACGCCAAGATCTTTACTACTGACTTGTAAGAAGTGCTTTGCCAATTGTGGAATATCTTCACTGCGATCAGCTAGGCGTGGCAAGTGCATACGAATAACATTTAAGCGGTGAAATAAATCATTACGAAAGAGTTTTTGCTCAACTAGCTCTTCAAGGTTTTGATGCGTTGCAGCAATTACTCTAACATCTACTCTAATGGGCGTATGTCCACCAACGCGATAAAATTCACCATCGGCAAGTACGCGGAGTAAACGCGTTTGAATGTCAGCCGGCATATCACCTATTTCATCTAAAAATAAAGTGCCGCCACTGGCTTGTTCAAAACGACCAACACGTTGTTGTGATGCGCCGGTAAACGCGCCTTTTTCATGACCAAACAATTCGGATTCAACCAAGTCCTTTGGTATAGCTGCCATGTTCAAAGCGATAAAGGGATTTTCACGACGTGGGCTGTGTTGATGCAATGCCTTTGCAACTAATTCTTTACCCGTACCTGATTCACCATTAATTAATACATTGATATTCGATTGTGACAAGCGACCAATAGCGCGAAAGACTTCTTGCATTGCTGGCGCTTGGCCAATCATTTCAGTTGGCTCACTGGGTTGTGAGTCAAGGCTAGTGCTATCGTTTTCATCGACAAAGTCGAGTGCACGACGAGTCATTGCAACAGCATCATCAATATCAAAGGGCTTTGGTAAATATTCAAATGCACCACGCTGATAAGAAGTCACAGCATTATCGAGATCAGAATGTGCAGTGGTGATAATAACGGGCAGCTTAGGATGCTTATCAACAATTTTTTCTAACATCTCCAAGCCATCCATACCGGGCATACGAATATCGCTGATAATCACATCAGGGACATTAGTGTCTAAACGGTTGAGTAGCGCCTCGGCATCAGAAAAAACATCAACGTTGATGCTTGATCGTGAAAGTGCTCGCTCTAAAACCCAGCGAATAGATTTGTCGTCATCAACAATCCAAACATTGTTTGCTTTCGACATAATAAAATCTCCTATTAGCCGCTAACTTCAAGCGGTAAATAAATTGAAAAGCAGGTATCGCCGACATCGGTAGTAAATGCGATTAAACCTTGGTGTTGGTTGACGATAGATTGCGCAATGGATAAGCCTAAGCCAGAGTTACTTGCGTGACCGCTGACCATAGGGATAAAAACTTTGTCTTGTATGTCGTAGGGAATACCTGGGCCGTTATCTCTAATATCGATACGACAAACTAATTTGTGGTTATGCCCGCCAATAGTGAATTGACGGATAACACGACTGGAAATAGTAATGATGGCCTTGTGACCGTCATCAGGTTTTGATTCCAATGCTTGTACGGCATTGCAGGTAATATTTAATGCCGCTTGAATTAAGCGCTCAGGGTCAGCCGTGAAATTAGGAATGCTTGGATCATAGTCACGAATAATACTAATGCGATTACCGGCATCCGCCTCGGTTAATTGGCGGACGCGTTCTAACACTTCATGAATGTTTGTCGATGAAAGATTTTGTGGTTTAGCCGGCCCCAACATGCGATCAACTAAATTTCTTAAGCGATCGGCTTCATCAATAATAATCTGCGTATATTCTTTTAATTCGTCATTATCTAATTCGCGCTCTAACAGCTGCGCTGCGCCGCGTAAGCCACCAAGCGGATTTTTAATTTCGTGCGCCATACCTTTAAGTAAAGCATGAGTAGATTCCTGTGCTGAGAACAGAGTCTCTTCACGGCTAATTCGTAATAACCGATCAATCGGCTGCACTTCGACGATTAATGCACTACCAGCAATGTCCTCGATAGGTGTAATCGTGTAATCGACGGTTGTCTTAGCAATTTTGCCACCGCTCGTCGTTGTCAGAATTGCCTCTCGACGCGTATGAGGGCGGCCCGAATCTAAAGTTTCGCGAAGCGTGACTATGGTCGAATCTGCGGCAATCAATATTTTTTCAATCGGTTCACCAATATGGCGGTTACCGCTAAGCCCTAATAAGCTTTCCGCCGCCGCATTGATATGGCTAAGGCATAACTGCTTATCGAGCAATATAATTGCTGTACTCAGGTTCTCGAGTAGTCGAGTATGTAGTTGTTCTGAAATCATAATTTACCCATAGTAATGACTTAGCAAGAATCGTGCGCAAAATAGCAATTTTGGGGCATTTAAGAATAATAAAAAAAAGACCATTTAAAACAATATGTTATAAGTTATAAAACGAATCAAAAAAGACCACAGTGACCCCTAAACGGAAACTGTCGAGAAAAAAGGTTCACCTAGTATACACAATGCACCATCATGGTGCACCAAGTGATCATCTCGGTGGGCTTTCGGGTCAGGGTCAATCAATAGCAGATAGCAGATTTTTAGAGGCCAGCGTAATATGGCGGTTCGTTTCATTAAATTCATTGGAAAAGTTTCATTAGTATGCGATCTACCTCTTTTTTAATTCTGGTTCTGATGGTTTCTTTGGGCCTTAATGCCTATCTATTGCTGGGCTATTCAATTGGCTTACCCATCATTAATACCGATATTGCTTCGGGCTTAGATAACGGCAAGTCAGATGCTAGATATGCAGAAAGCTTGGGGAACAAAGATAAGCGCGTTAGTGATGGCCGTAGTTTAGAAAATTTATTTCGCGTCGGTGATAGAAATAATGATAAGGCCTTATTGGTTTCTGATTTAAATGCCGCTTTTGCTATTGGTGACTTTGATAATGCAATTGATGGCTGGCAATGGCTTAGTAGTAACGATGTAGATTTAGCGGCTCGAATAAAAGTAGCTTGGTTGAACAGTGCAAAGCAGTGGCTGGCTGAGGGAAAAATTCAACCAGTGATGTCTTTTACACAGACATGGTTGCGCGAATATCCCTACGATAAATCATTACGCCATCTGCAAGCACAATGGCAGCTAGCTTCAGGAAAAAGAAAGCATGCTATTGAAACGCTCTATGCCTTAATGAATGAATTGCCTGCCATTGAGCAAGGTCGTTATATTGGTCAGATTTCTGAAATCGTTGATGCGGAAATCAAGCAGTTAAGTGATCAGCAGGCATGGTTACCGCTTATTCGTTTTATCGAACGTTTACTCTGGCATGAGCCTCAACATCCTCCATATATTTTAATGTTGGCTAAAGCGCATATTGAGTTGCAACAATTTTCGCAAGCGAAGGCATTGCTTTATAGTTTGCAATACGATGAGTATTACGGTGCACAGGCAAAAGAATTATTACAGAGAATCGCTTTAAGTGATTTAAGAGCTACTTCTATTTTGTTGGAAAAACAAAAAGAACATTATTTAGTTAATGGTGTCGTTGATAATAACAATACGATTGATTTAATGATTGATACAGGCGCGTCGATTTCTGTGATGTCGCAACAATATTTTTATCGCATTAAAAATCAGCTTGCACCTACCTTTATACGCAACGCGAAAATAAATACAGCGGGTGGCATGGTAGAAGCACCAATTTATCAATTTTCTTCTTTTGCGATAGAGGATTATCGAATAGCAGACATGCAATTTGTGGTGATGGATTTAGAAAGTGGCGCTAACAATAAAGGCGACGGTTTGTTAGGTATGAATTTTTTAAAAGCGTTTAACTTTCAAATTGATCAACAAAACAGTCGCCTATTATTAAAGCCGCGTTGAGGGTTTAGTTTAAATCAGCAAGTAAAAGTGACTGTGTTTCTGGTGCAATCTCATCAATATGATAGTGATAAGCAGGAAGGTCGATGCCCATGGCAATCGGGTCGCCGTTTTTTGCAGCAGCAATCATCTCTGTACTTAATTCAAAACGCATAAAATGAACGGCGCTAGTTTTCTCTTCGTTTTCTCTTGGTAAATCTTCATCAGCTATGGCATACACTTTATCGTGGTTAGCAATTTTGATATAAGTGTGTCGCTCTAAGCCTCTTAGTTCTACTAGTTTAACTTGGCGCTCTTCTACATCGGTGAATTCAATCATCTGCGTTGCTTTCCAGTTGGCGCCGTCTGGCACTAATGGATTGTAAGCTTCGAGCTCGTCTTGAATGCCGGCTTCATCAAAGGTTTTTTCAACCCGTAAAATTTCTTGGATTTGATAGCGAAGCGTTGCTTCATCTTCAAATTGCATCATTACATTGGGGCCGATAAAAACTTTTCGATGACCTTTGCGAGCCATAGCATCGCGACGAAGTTCGGGGCGTGCTTTTTCATATGCTTCTAAAGTTAAAAGTGATTCGCGAGTAATTTGAGACATGATTATATTCCGTAAGCTTTTCTAACTAGACTAATAGGGTGTGCAAGATTTTGTTCGCTATCGTGTTTTTGCTGAATACCTTGCTTGATATGGTGTCCGCCTAATGGGCAGTCGCTGGCAATATAGTCAGCTTCTGCTTGATGCATTTGACGGAATACCGGTCTACCAATTTTCATTGATTTTTCGTGAAATTCTTTTTTAATGCCGTATGTGCCAGCGTGGCCGCTACAGCGCTCAGTAGTTTTAACCTCGGTTTCAGGTAAAGATTTAAGAAACTCTTCGGTTTTCTTACCAATGTTTTGTACGCGACCATGACAAGGTGCGTGATAAGCCACTGTACCTACGCCCTGTTTGAAATCATTTTTTAATAAATCATCTTTAGCGCGTGATACCAAATAATTAAAGGGATCCCAGAAAGCAGCAGCGACAGCTTGCACATCTTCATTATCGGGAAACATTAAAGGCAGCTCTTGTTTAAACATTAATGTGCAGCTGGGCACTAGCGCCATAATGGCATAGCCTTCACGGGCAATTTTTGCCAGATGCGGAATATTAATTCGCATCAAAGATTCAACGCCTTCGAGGTCGCCTTGTTCCAGCTTTGGCATGCCGCAGCATACTTCACGCTCTGCAACAATCCATGGAATTTTATTGTGCTCTAACACAGCAACAAAGTCGTGGCCGATGCCTGGTTCGTTGTAGTTAATGTAGCAGGTAGCAAATATTGCTACCTTACCCACAGTGCGCTTGCCATTAACCACATCAAAGCTTTGGTCGGGGTTAATGTTGTTAAGAAATTTTTCTTTGGTAAAGCTCGGCAACCATGCGTCTTTATCAATGCCCATGGTCTTATCTAATATTTTACGTGCTGGCGACCAATGGTTAACGGCATTAACCGTTTCGATAACAACAGGGATAGCTAGCTTGCCCATATTATCCATATTGGATAATAAATTATCGCGCAGCTTGCCACCGGTTTTTTTATGCTCTATCGCTTTTGCTTGCAGCATCAAATGCGGAAAATCGATATTAAATGGATGTGGCGGTACGTAAGGGCATTTTGCCACGTAACACATATCGCATAGATAGCATTGATCAACCACTTGTTTGTAGTCGGCTTTATCTACGCCATCGACTTCCATGGTTTCACTTTCATCAATAAGATCAAACATAGTTGGAAAGGCATCGCATAAACTTACGCAACGTCTGCAGCCATGGCAGACGTCAAAAACACGTTCCATTTCTGCTTCAACTTTTTCTTGGTTGTAGTACTCGGGGTTCTTCCAATCAATAGGATGGCGAGTAGGTGGCTCTAGATTACCTTCGCGTTTGCCCGAGTTACTGCCTGAATTGCTACCGATAGCCATAAGAATATGCTCAGCGATTAACGCCATTAAGTATTTGCGTTAGATTAAATCAATATGATGGTAATACGTTGGAAGTAAGCATTTGGAGCAGTTGATAAGAGCGATGGCATTACCAACGCTCTTATCGATTTTTACTACTTACGCATTACTGCTTATGCATCTTCTTGATAGGCAGCTAAAGTTTTTGCAAACTTATTCGCGTGGCTGCGCTCAGCCTTAGCTAAAGTTTCGAACCAGTCAGCGATCTCATCGAAGCCTTCTTCACGAGCAGCTTTTGCCATACCTGGGTACATATCAGTGTACTCATGCGTTTCGCCAGCAATTGCAGCTTCAAGTGCTTCAGCCGAGTTAGCTGCAGGCATGCCAGTACCTGGCTCGCCACAACCGCCAGAAATCAAGTGATCCATATGACCGTGTGCATGGCCAGTTTCACCTTCGGCAGTGTTACGAAATACGTTGGCAACTTCTGGAGCGCCTTCGATATCTGCCATGTTGGCGAAGTATAAGTAGCGACGGTTGGCTTGTGATTCGCCAGCAAATGCGTCTTTTAAGTTTTGTTCTGTTGCAGTGCCTTTAAGGGACATAGTTTTTCTCCAAAAATCGAACAGCTGTTGAGATAGTTGTTTATAACAAAGTGAAACGCTGGGCGAATCATTCACCCATTGCCAAACTTAGAACGCATTCTAAGCCTCAATTGACGATATTTATAGTTAATAAAATATATTAAGGCGATAAATATTAGCTATTGATAAAAGAAGGGTTGTCGGAGTGCTTATTTGGGCTTGGAGCGCTGTATTTTAAGTAGGTGCCGCTTGGCATCTGCATAGTTTTTTTCTAGTAAATTCAATCGATTAAGGTAATCAGAGGAGGGTCTAGCGCCGCCGCCGGCGTTGCCAACAAAGTCGCCATAGCTGGGCTCGCGACCAATTTCCAGCATCAGTTCAGCTTCGCTGACGGCTGCTTTTGCGGCTTTTAATGCGCGCTTCCAATCTTTCTTTTTTTGCTGTTGTTGAAGCTGTTGTTCGCGATGCTGAGTTTTGGCTGCTTGGTCACGTTTTTCTTGTGCTTCTTTTAGCCATTCGGGTTGGTTTTCGGCAAGACTTTTGGGTGATGGCGTGACATTTTGCTGTGGGTCGGTATCGGCAATGGTCTCAATCGAATCGCTGCTATTTGCTGGTGGTTGGTCAGTAAAAGTGACATTGCCATCGGCATCGACAATACGATAAACGTCAGCAATAGCAGCAGCTGTGACGGCTAGAACCATCATGGCGACAAGTTGCTTGCTAAGTACAGCTTTGCTGATCATAGGTGACCACCGTTGATTAGCGCGAATAATCAATGCTAATAGTAAGCGCTAAAAGCAAGCGCGAAAGGGAATGGTAACCTTTATAAAGACAATTTTTGGGAAGGGAGTTCCGTTTTTACCTTTAAGCTCTTTAAGCATGTATTGGCATTAAGCGCTAACTGACTTCAGCTAAATCACCTTTTGTCTCTAACCATTTTTTTCGATCTGCTGCGCGCTTTTTCGCTAACAACATATCTAATAATTTTTCAGTCCCATCACTCGCATCGGCGGTCAGTTGAACCAAGCGACGCGTGTCTGGATCCATGGTTGTTTCGCGCAGCTGTAATGGGTTCATCTCGCCCAAACCTTTAAAGCGTTGGACGTTAACTTTGCCACGCTTTTTCTCGGCTTTAATGCGATCTAACACACCGGTTTTTTCTGCTTCGTCCAATGCGTAATAAACATTGTCGCCAATATCAATACGGTAGAGCGGCGGCATGGCGACATAGACATGACCTGAAGCGACTAACGGTTTAAAGTGTCTAACAAATAATGCGCAAATTAATGTCGCGATATGTAAACCATCTGAATCGGCATCAGCGAGAATGCAAATTTTGTGATAACGCAATCCTGATAAATCGCTGCTCGCAGGATCAATACCCATGGCTACAGCAATATTATGAATTTCATCAGAGGCTAAAATTTCTTGTGAATCGACTTCCCAAGAATTTAAAATTTTACCGCGCAATGGCAAGATAGCTTGAAAAGAACGATTACGCGCTTGCTTGGCAGAGCCGCCCGCTGAATCACCCTCTACTAAAAATAATTCACCTAACTCAGGTTCGTCGCTAGAGCAGTCTGCTAGCTTACCCGGCAAGGCGGGCCCTTGAACAATGCGTTTACGCGCAACTTTTTTAGCTTTTCGCGAACGCGCTTGTGCGCTATTAATCGCTAGCTCGGCAATTTGATCACCTTCTTCCGTGTGCTGATTTAACCAAAGGCCCAGTGCGTCTTTTGCTACGCCAGAAATAAACGCGGCACATTCACGAGAAGAGAGTCGCTCTTTTGTTTGGCCGGAAAATTGTGGGTCGGCTAATTTTGCCGATAAAACATAACTGCAGCGATCCCAAATATCATCGGCGGTGAGCTTTAAGCCTTTGGGTAATAGATTGCGAAACTCACAGTACTCACGTATCGCTTCGAGCATGCCGGTGCGCAGACCATTAACATGTGTACCACCTTGTGCAGTTGGAATTAAGTTGACATAACTTTCGGCAACCACTTCTCCACCATCAGGTAACCATTGTACTGCCCAATCTACAGCTTCGGTCTCGCCAGCAAAGTTACCCATAAACGGTTCTTTAGGAAGTACTTCCCAGCCGCGTGTCGCCGAAACAATATAATCTCTTAGGCCGTCTTCATAAAACCACTCATCTTTATCACCGCTTTGCTCATCAAGAAACGTAATGCGTAAGCCAGGGCAAAGTACGGCTTTGGCGCGCAATACATGTTGTAAGCGGCGTACAGAAAACTTAATGGCATCGAAATATTGTTTGTCGGGCCAGAACCGAACCGTGGTACCTGTGTTGCGTTGGCCGACGGTGCCTGTTTGTTTTAATTTATTTTTACGCTTGCCATCGGCAAAAGAAATATTAAATTCCTTACCGGCGCGTTTAATATCAACTTCAAGGCGTGTTGAAAGTGCATTAACAACAGATACGCCAACACCGTGAAGGCCGCCAGAGAACTGATAGTTTTTGTTAGAGAACTTACCGCCAGCATGCAGTTTGGTTAGAATTAATTCGACGCCTGATATTTTATGCTGTGGGTGAATATCAACGGGCATGCCACGGCCATTATCTGAAGCGGATAATGAACCATCTTTATGGGCGATAACATCAATGCGATCAGCAAATCCTGCCAAGGCTTCATCGACAGAGTTATCGATAATTTCTTGCGCTAAATGATTAGGCCGTTGGGTATCGGTATACATCCCCGGACGTTTACGAACCGGCTCTAAACCAGTTAAGACTTCAATCGAATCGGCGTTATAGTCTGTCATAAATAATGATTTGCTTTACATAAAGTTGTTAGTTGAGAAAATTTAACGCGATAGCGCTAAAAAATCAGCGATTACTGGCAGCCATCGATCATAACCGACAAAACTATGATCACCGCCGTATTCAATAACCGATCGACTGGCTCGATAGAAGTGAGTCACCTCACTAAAATCTAATATTTCATCCGCTGTTTGAACTAATAATAAGCGTTTATTCGGTTCAGCCATATGCGTTACGGTCAAGGTACGCAACTCTACCATATGTTACGTGGTTAACGTGTAAGTTTCACCGGTATAGTCGTTGCTTTGCGAGCCAAGATAATCTTTTAGTAAGCGATCAGGATATATCGCTGGATTTACCAGTACGGCTTTGCAACCGTATTGCTCGACAAAAAAATTGGCGTAAAAGCCACCCAGCGAACTACCGATAATCACGGGATCATCAACCGTCTCAATTAATTTGGTGATCTGCTCAATAGCCTTTGCAGACGCAAAAGATAATTGCGGCACTAAACATTCAACGTATGGATGATATTCACCCATAAATTGTCTCGTTAGTTGAGCTTTGTGAGAGAGCGGCGAGCTGTTGTAGCCGTGTAGGTAAATAAGTGTCTTCAATGTTTAGCCACAAGCCGTGGGATGGCAAGTACAGGAACGCACTTATCCATTAATAACCTTGGGAGTTGTAGTCGACGTCGAGATCGATATTTTGCAGTCTGGCGATATCTGAATCAATGCTTCCATCGGGATGTAAATCAAACCAACGGTAACCGGGGGCGCATTCATCCAATTTAAAGCCGGCACTGTTGGGTGCAAATTGAATACAGGTAGACGGTGCAGAGAGCAATTTCACGTTAGGTAAACGGCTATCCTGCGAGCTAAACGCCTGATGGACATGCCCCCAAATAATGCCGCGTAAACGTGGCTCTTTAGCGAGAATAGCAATCAAAGCATCGCTATCGGCAAGTTGTTGTTCGTCAAGCCATTCACAGCCAATCGGCACTGGCTGGTGGTGCAGGCAAACCAATACATGTTCTGCATTGGGGGCGGCGTTCAGTAATGGTTGGATGCGTGCTAATTCCTGTTCGCCTAGTTCGCCGCCGACTTGGCCGGGTACTGCGGAATCTAACATAAGAATTAACCAGCGACCCAAAGTGACGGCTCTTGGCATACAGGCTTCGCCAACCGTTTCGACCATAAGATCGCGTGAATCGTGATTGCCCGCTAACCAAGCATTGGGAATAGAGAGTGCTTGTAGTTTATTGAATAAGCGGGTGTAAGCTTCTTGTGTGCCGTGATTGGAAAGGTCGCCTGTAGCTAATAACAGTTCGGCTGTGGTTTGCTCAGCCTTTAATTGGTTAAGCACATGATCGAGGCTAATATCAGTATCCATGCCGACCAATTGCTCACCTGCATCTTTACCAAGATGGCAGTCGGTAATCTGCACCACTCGTATCGGTGAGCTGGCATCGTTAACTGCAATGTTAACGATTGAATGATCGTTAGTTTCCGTCATAACTGTTGTTCGCCTGATGAGGGGTTAGTTGCATCAAGTGTGTGTGAATTAAGAGACTGAGTTAAGTTGGCGGCAGAATAATTACTGTTCATGCCATGTTTCAAGCACAGACCGAGCCATTCACTTAAAAAACGATTCTGCTGAGCTTTCTCGTCAGGCTGAAACATCAGATCGTTGGGGTATTCGTAACTCGCCAAGCGATTGGGCTTATGGTTACAGGCAATGACCTCGGCCATATTAACATCGTGATAAAGTCGAACAGACATATTGACGCAGCCTGACTCGCCGTCGATGTCACCAAAGCTATCAATCAATACTTGCAGGTCGACCATCGTCGTAAAGCGGCAGCGTTCACTAATAGACAGTTTGAGAGTGGCGGGCTTCTTAGCGGCCAGATCAATATCTAGACTTAATTTATCCGTATTCTGGCTTTCATTTTTAGATAATACCGAGGGCATAATGCGACAGAGGCGGGCATAGTTTGCCTCGCAGTCAGCCATCATCATTTTAATATCAAATTGGTATTTCTTTTTCACTTTAATACGTCACTTCTTTTAGCGGTATTTAATTTTTCTTATCCATCTTAAACGCTGCGCTCGAACTGATGGATCACATCAATAGAAGGGTAAAGATAGTTGAACATTGAGTACAGGGTGTTGCAGGGGTAAATTTTAACAATATTCTTGCTAGTAAAGACTCAGCCTGTGCAAAATGCTCGACTCCACTAATACAATTGCAGTATTAACATAGCTTAAGCTTGTCTTATTGCAACTTCGATAGGCTCTGCGGGTCTGTTAAGCTAGCCGCTTAAAGGCTTTTAAGCTTAAATAGCGCTTGTGTTTATTATTCGCTGTATTAAAACCGTTATTCTAGGATTTTTTCATGTCACAAAATTTACTATCAAAAATGTCAGTCAAGGCGATTGTTATAACGATTGCCAGTATTAGCTTTAGCTCCACCTCATACGCAGACAGCTTGGGCGATATTTATGAGCTAGCGTTAGTGAACGATCCTACGTTGCAAGCTGCAGAAGCAAGCTATAAAGCTGGTCGTGAAATTAAATCGCAGGCAATATCGCAATTGCTTCCGCAGATAACAGGCAGTGCGACTTATTCTGAATCCGATCGAACGGTGAGTAACAAGCAATACATTTCTGAAAGTCTTTCTCCACCGCCAACCAATCGTGATTCGGACTCTGAGACCACGGCTTATTCTATTTCGTTAACGCAAAATTTATTTAATTTGTCCGCTTTTTTTGCTTTTAAGCAAAGTACGGCGTTATCAAAACAAGCGGAATTACAATTTAGTATTGATCAGCAGTCATTAATTTTACGCAGTGCGGATACTTACTTTAATGTGCTTCGTAGTAAAGATAATCTCACCTCGGCATTGGCAGAAGAAAAAGCCATTAAGCAGCAGCTTGAACAAACTCAGCAGCGTTATGATGTTGGGTTAATTGCGATTACCGATGTTCACGAAGCGCGCGCAGCTTTTGATCTTGCTGTGGCTAATCGTCTAACAGAAGAAGTAGGTCTTGGTATCGCCTTTGAAGACTTGGCGGCTCTAACAGGTCAGCAGCACAGTAATTTATATCAATTGTCGGACGATTTTAAAACGGATAAGCCACAGCCTAATACAGCGAGTGCATGGGTAAATTTTGCTGCTGAAAATAATTTAAGTATCAAGTTAGCGGAGCAGGTTGCCGAGGCATCGAATCAAAATGCTAACGTAAAAAAATCTGCACATGCGCCAACCGTTCAAGCAGTGTTGCGTTATGACGGCAGCTCAAGTGATACGGTATCAACCGATAATATTTCTAACATTGCTATACCTGATACATTTTCTAATTTTGATGGCTCTACTATTGAGGTACGTTTAAACGTGCCTCTTTGGGAAGGTGGCCTTAAGCATTCACAGCGCCGGCAAGCCGGCTATGAGCAAGTTAGAGATCAAGCTAACCTTGTTGCAGCGAAAAGAACCGCTTTCCGACAGGCGCGTTCTAGCTACTTAACAACGGTTGCCGATACTGCACGTGTCCATGCGAGACAGCTCGCTATAACCTCTGCACGTAGTGCTTTAGACGCTACGCAGGCAGGTTATGATGCGGGTACGCGAAATATTGTTGACTTGCTGAATGCGCAACGTGACTTATTTCGTGCGCAGCGCGACCATGCTAATACACGTTATGACTATGTCATTAACTCGTTAAAATTGAAGCAAGCGGCTGGCACATTAAGCCCACAAGATATTTATGATTTGAATCAATGGTTAGTTGCTCCCGCTGCAGTGTTGAAGAGCGAAAGTCTTAGTTTAATCAGTGGGTAGTTTGTCGTTTAGCAATGACGCGATAATATTCATCAGTTTTTGTTTTGCGCCACGGTTATCATCAATCACCTGTTTTGCAGCGGCACCGCTTAAGGTTAATTGTTTTGAATCTTTTAATAGTTGCAAAACAGCAATGGATAGCTGATCAACATTTTCAATAATTTGTAAGGCGCCGGCTTGTTCTAGCCGCTCTGTCACTTCAGCAAAATTAAAAGTATGTGGTCCAGATAAAACCGGTATGCCCCAGGCGACCGGTTCGATCGTGTTATGGCCACCAGTTGGTACTAAGCTGCCACCCACAAACGCAATATCAGCGACGCCATAAAACATAAGTAATTTACCAATGCTATCAACTAACAAAACATTTTTTTCTATCGCTAGTGGCTCAGTGGATGAAAATCGATGCAATTGAAAATTTTTCGATTGCGTTAATTGTGCAACGTCATCAAACCGCTCGGGATGCCTAGGCACTAAAACAAGAAGCGCGTTAGGATCTTGCTTTAATACTTTTCGATGTACTACGAGTATTTGTTCATCTTCACCTTTATGAGTGCTGGCTGCGAGCCAGATAAAGGTTTTTTGCATTTCATTATTCAGTTGTGATTTATATTGATTCGCGGCATGAATTAAATTTGTGTCGAGTTCAATATCAAATTTAATACTGCCGGTTATTTGTAATTGCTGTGGCGGCAAACCCAAAGATAAAAAATGTTCGGCATCTTGCTGATACTGTGTCGCAACATGGATGTCTTGCATCATAGCGCGACACAGCCAAGAAAAGCGTTGATAACCCTTAGTTGATTTGGCCGACATTCGTGCGTTGGCAACTAATACGGGAATACCTTTTTGCTGGCATAAAAAAATGGTGACTGGCCATAACTCAGTTTCCATCACAATATGAAGACAGGGTTTGATGCGACGAAGAAAGCTACTGACAAACAATGGCCAGTCATAAGGTGCGTAGACATGAAATAGATGTGTACCCAACTCATCACCTAACATTTCAGTTAAGCGAGCAGAGCCGGTGGGTGTTGTTGTTGTTACCGTGATGGGCATATCAGGGTATTGCTGCCTAATGGCATTGATAACAGGCACAGCGGCAATCACTTCACCTACGGAGACGGCGTGCAACCAAATGCCACCAGCGGCGGGGGTGGTCTTTAATTGGCTAAGGGATAGTCCTAGACGCTCTGTAATTCGTGAGCGATAGGCGGGTGCTTTAATAGAGCGCCATAATAAGCGAATTAAAAATAACAGGATTAAGCAGGTAAAAAGCAAAATATAGGTGCTGCGCGCAACCCATGTTTTGGCTTTTTCGACTATGGATTGGTGATGTTGGCTATCTGCACTCACAATAAAAAATCTGACCTTTGCCCTAACGAAAGTTGCTGGGCAGTATAGCCGTGACCCCACACGTGAGGCTATAAGACAAACTAGCGAATAAATCCAAGTGTTTGACGGCTATTTTACACCATAAAAGCACCACAACAGTGCATAGATGATCCGTTATGGTGCGCTAAAGTGGTGCTTGCACTTGTTATTACTACTTAGCCTCTATAAATCAATGACTTAAAGATTAAAATTTTTTGTTCAAGTTGGTACAGCTGTTGCACTAACATTCTCGTACAAAGACTGATCTATTCGTATTGATTAGCAGTTTTTATTCAGAGAAGAATATCTTTTCGGTTGGTAATCAGTATAAAATCGCCGTCCTTTTGTTTAGCCACGTCAAAATACAGCGGCTAGATGAGCGCAGGCTTAGGCCAATTGGCTGACGATAATACGAGAATAGCTTGCAAAGAAGATTTCTATTTAACAAAACCACCCTATAACAGGGTTAGTCCGGAGGATTGAAAATGTCAGAGAACACTCTGAAGTTAATAAAAGAAAATGAAGTAACCTGGGTAGATCTCCGGTTCACTGACACTAAAGGTAAAGAGCAGCATGTTTCTATTCCTTCTAGTGAAGTAGATGAAGGCTTTTTTGAAGACGGCAAAATGTTTGATGGTTCATCAATCGCTGGCTGGAAAGGCATTAATGAATCAGACATGATTATGATGCCTGATGATGCAACTGCGGTAATGGATCCCTTTACTGATGAAGCGACACTTAATTTGCGTTGTTCAATTGTAGAGCCGATGACGGGTCAAGGTTACGAGCGTGACCCACGTTCTGTTGCATTACGTGCTGAAGAGTACATGCGTTCAACGGGCATTGCTGACACAGTATTATTTGGACCAGAGCCTGAGTTTTTCGTTTTTGATGATGTGAAATGGCATGCTGAAATGTCAGGTGCTGGTTACGAAATCAATTCTGAAGAAGCGGCTTGGTCAAACAACAAATCTTATGAAGATGGCAACACAGGTCACCGACCTGGTGTTAAAGGCGGTTACTTCCCAGTACCACCAGTCGATTCATTACATGACGTGCGCGGCGCAATGTGTGGCGCGATGGCGGACATGGGTTTAGAAATTGAAGTACATCACCACGAAGTAGGTACTGCTGGTCAGTGTGAAATTGGCGTTGGCGCTAACACATTAACTAAGAAGGCTGATGAAGTTCAGATTCTTAAGTACTGCACACACAATGTTGCACACGCTTATGGCAAAACAGCAACGTTTATGCCTAAGCCTTTAGTGGGTGATAACGGTAGTGGTATGCATTGTCACCAATCACTATCTAAAGATGGTGTTAACTTAATGGCTGGTGATTTGTACGGTGGTTTGTCTGAAACAGCATTGTTCTACATTGGTGGTGTTATCAAGCATGCTAAAGCAATCAATGCATTTGCTAACGCATCGACTAACTCGTACAAGCGTCTTGTACCAGGTTTCGAAGCGCCTGTTATGTTGGCTTACTCAGCACGTAACCGTTCTGCGTCGATTCGTATTCCTTTTGTTCCAAATCCAAAAGGTCGTCGTATCGAAGTTCGCTTCCCTGATCCAACAGCTAACCCTTACCTATGCTTTACTGCATTGTTGATGGCTGGCCTTGACGGTATCAAAAACAAGATTCACCCAGGCGAAGCAGCGGATAAAGATCTTTATGACTTACCTGCTGAAGAAGCAGCGGCAATTCCAACCGTTGCATCTTCTCTTGAAGAAGCGCTGGCTGCACTTGATGCAGATCGTGAGTTCTTAACTGCTGGTGGTGTTTTCAGCGATGATACTATTGATGCTTATATTGAACTTAAGCAAGAAGAAGTTGAGAAGTTGAATATGACGACTCACCCAGTTGAATTTGGCATGTACTATTCTTGCTAGGTTTGATTGTTTGATTGATGAAAAACCCGATGACGGAAGTTGTCGGGTTTTTTTTTGGCTTTTGGTTAAAGTTAAGGTCAAGTTCACAGTCAAAACCGTCGGGCCACCCCCGACGGTCTTGACTGTGACTGTGAACTAGATCTTAAACTGGACCTTAATCTTAAAGGTTAAATAAAATCTAAAATATCAAAACTCGCCGGTGGTATTAAAAACCCTTACTCTAGAAAGAACCAAACTCAAATTAAAAAACCAATCTCAACCCAGCCACAATCGTCCTAGCTGGCGCGGGCGCTAAATCTTTAATAAAAGAGGTATGCACACGCTGTTCATCGTTAGTTAAGTTTTTACCCTGTAAAAAGCCAGTCAACAAACTGCCATTGGATAACGGCAGCTTGTATTCCACATGAGCACTAAGATCATTATAAGCATCTGTCGCTAATTCCAAATCAGCGGTATCAAGTTGCTCGTCAACACGTAGATAATCAATAGAACCACTAAAGCGTCCCCACAGCGTCTCAACACCAAAACCATAACGCATCGGTGGTGTTCTAGGCAGGTGCTGATTGCCAGTAACATCAACCTCGGCATTAACAAAATCAAATAATGCTTTTAAGCGAACATTATTATCCGCTTGCTTGATGATATTCGCCGCTAGCTCAATATCTGCACCGGTAAAGGTCGCATCATTTTGCCGATAGACAACTACGGGCAAATCATCTAGCACTACACCTGTCGTTTGCTTGTAAATAAAATCAGAAAATTCTGCTTGGTATGCAGTAACTGACGCAGACCAAATAGCATTTTGATACTGCAATGTGGCAGATAGATTAATTGCTGACTCACTATCTAATTCAGTATTACCTTGTTCGTAGCTGTTAGTTGTTAAATGAGCACCATCAGCATAAAGCTCTTCAGCAACCGGCGCGCGTGAGGAATAATCGACAATCATATTAACCTGCCACATATCCGAGAGTGGAATAATCGCTCCAAGTGAGGCGCTGTAATTGGAAAAGTCTTTGCTCGATGCAAGGCTTGGGTCGTGCTTGGTTTTTCCTATCCGTAATCCTGCCTCTACATCCAAATTTGATAGCGAACGCTCTGCTAACCAAAACAAGCCACTCTCGGTAGTATCCACAGGTTGAATAAATGCTTCTTCACCCAGCGCAGAAAAATCACGTTGGCTGTATTGAGCACCAATAACATTAGTCCATTCATCGGCATCAAATATTACCTCTGCTCGCGATTCCCATGCTTGATTTGAAAATCGCGTAGCAACTTCACCATTGGGTTCAATCTCTTGGTGCTCATAATCATTAACACCAATTCTCACATTAATGCTGGTAATAGCATCAAATGGATCTTCGAGACCTAACTCAAAATCGCTGCGTGTCTGCTTTAAAATTAATGTCGCTGTCTCTTCGTGTTCATCATGGTGCTCTTCTTCCTCATGGTGCTCGGCGTGACCGAGCAATCCATAATCTGCATCAGTATCACTAACAGAAAAGCCAATAAAACCCCACTCTCTAATATAAGAACCACCAAAAGCTGCGGATTCAAAAGTAAAAGCACTGCCCGATAAAATATCACGCGCATGCTCTTCTTCACCTTCACCGCCACCCTCGGCTTCTTCAAGTGCACGTAAACGCGATGATTCGGCAAAGCCTGGAATTTTATAGTTGTCACTATCTTTGCGAGTGGCATCTAGGTGCCATGCGAAATGTTTTTTTCCGCCATTAAGTTGAATGGAGGTTGTATTTGCATCGTCATTGTCACTGAGACGTGTTTCTATACCGCCGGATATTGGCTTTTGTGGAATATTATGCGGAATGCGACCCGTGTGGATATCGACAACACCGCCAATCGCGCCCGAACCATAAAGTAATGTACCAGCACCTTTTAACACTTCAATACGCTCAGCAATAAAGGGCTCAATGCTGACAGCATGATCGCCGCTACTGACAGAGACATCTAAAGTGTCGATACGGTCTTCCATAATTTTTACACGTGCGCCACCAAGACCATGAATAATTGGTCGCCCAACCGCGTTACCGAAAGGTGCCGAGTGGATGCCGGGCTGTTTCGATAATGTGGTGCCAATATTGGTTGAAGCTTTACGTGTTAATTCAATACCTTCTAGGACATCGACAGATTGAGATAAGCCTTCACCTGATAGTGGGTGTGCGGCTATAACAATATTTTCAATAATTTTTTCTGCAGCAACAGAGGTTGCTGTAAACAATAGGCCGGCAGTAAGCAGGCGCTTTAATAATGTAGCGGACATACACTTCTCCTAACAAAAGAATCATAGGCTTGCATAAGCAAACACAGTGGATACTATATTTAAATTGTTAGGATAGAGGCGGGGCGCGACTTAGATAAGAAGAGAGAGAAGTGTTTCGTACCCAAGATACTTGATAAGTTGCACAAAGGTGAGCGCTGATGCCAAGCGCTATACTTGTAAATGTCTTGTTATCTGTCGTTGGATAATCTTGAGAATGAAAACATAAATCACAGATTTCTTCAGCATGGCTATCAATGTCAACATGAAAGTGACTAGCAGCTTGTGTTTGACCATAAATAAAAAACAACACCCAAGCTGTAAGGCATAGGCGTAATGTCTTTTTACTGGTAGTCTTTAATAGTGAATTAAGCAAAGGAACCTCAGCGTGAACAGGCAATGTTAAAGCGAACACGAGTAGTGCTCAAGCGCTTAAAATAAATTTTACAAATAATACTGAGTAACATTTTTTGAATCGGTAATCCCAAAAGAATGAATGCTATTAGTCCTCAATTAATTTTTACTGCACTTATTTCTGTGGCAACCATGGCACTAGTGCCCGTTTTGGTCAGTTCGGTTTCTGCCAATGAGGTCACTATTGGTATTGTGAGGGTTTTTATTGCCTGCGCAGCATTAACACCTTTGTTGTTGTGGCGGAAAAATTTTTCAGGATTAAAGCGCAGGGATTGGCTGGCATTACTAATTATCGGTATGGTTTTTGGTTTGCACTGGTGGACTTATTTTTATGCCATAAAAAATTCAACACCATCGCTAGGCGCGCTGTCACTCACCACTTATGGCATTCATCTGGTTTGGATTAATGCACTAATCCATAGGCAGAGACCAAAACTCATTGATCTGATTGCGATTTTACTTTGTTTTTGGGGCTGTATTATTGTTGTGCCATCCACCGATATGACGAACCATATTACGCAAGCTTTTCTTGTCGGTGTATTTAGTGGCTTTCTTTATGCGTTACTGCCTTTCTTTCATCAAAGAGTTAACCATCTTTCAACGACAGTGCGTAGCTGGGGGCAGTTTAGCTTTGCGGGCGTATTCTTTTTGTTTTTTTGGCCGCAAACCGATTGGCAGCTCAGTTATATTGATTGGCAGTTGTTACTTGTTTTAGGAATAGTGTCGACACTTATCGCACATACGCTTTGGGTAAAAGTCTCAACAGAATTACCTTCTATTCTTGTGAGCGCTTTTTATTATCTTTATATACCTATTGCCATGGCATTGAGTTATTTCTTTCTTAATGAAGTAATGACAGTCGCCAAATTGTTGGGTGCAACATTGATTGTGTTGTCTTGTTTATTAGGTATTATTTTGCCAGCACTACGACAAGCCAAAACAAATTAGCTTTCTTTTAACTTAATTAAGAATCGCTTACGCGACATCAATTAGTAGAAAAAGTTTTAGCTACTATCACTGCTATTCCTGTTTGACACAGATCTTCTTGAAGCCTAAATTGCTGGCACTTGCTTCGGCAATAGGTTCTTTTTATCTTCACTTGAAAATTTAAAAAGATGAAATGGGAAGTCGGTGCGTTTTATTAAGATGAAATAAAACCACCCCGACACTGCCCCCGCAACGGTAAATAAGAATGTTTGGCAATGTATTTAGCCACTGTGCAAATTTTGCATGGGAAGGTCGCCAAATAGAGCAGCTGCGAAGTATTAATAAAAGCAGTAGTTTACTTATGAGTCCGGAGACCAGCCTATCGCTATGCAGACAAACCACGGGGTGTGGTTTTGCGCTAATCGGTAGTTGATTTTTTTCAACATCAATACTCCCTGTCTATTGCTCTTTCATGCCCCGTATATATTCACTTTATACACTCGGGCGTGAGTGTAAGAGAGCCTACTCAAATGAAACCTTTTAATTTCACAGCAGCATTGCTGCTATCAACTATTCCATTTAATTTGCAAGCGCAATCTCATTCCTTAATGGAGGAAGTTATTGTCGGCGCTTCGCATATTCCTATTGCTATTTCCCAGTCAGCGAATGCCGTTACTGTGATTAATAGAGAGAAAATAAAAAATCGCGCAGCTTTATCGGTGAGTGATCTATTACGCGATGTGCCTGGCCTTGCGGTAAGTCGCTCTGGTGTATTGGGTTCGGCCACACAGATTCGTGTGCGTGGGTCCGAGGCGAACCATTTATTAGTCCTTATTGATGGCGTTGAGGCGAATGACCCATCACAAAGTGATGAGCTTAATTGGGGTACGTTAGCCGCCAGTGATATCGAGCGCATAGAAATTATTCGCGGACCGCAAAGTGCGATGTATGGCAGTGATGCCGTTGCGGGTATAGTAAATATTATTACTCGTCGTGCTGATAAGCCACTTAACGCGAGTGTTTATTCCGAAGCGGGTAGTTGGGCAACACGAAAAAATGGTTTTACTATTGGGCAGGGTAATAATGAATATGATATTCGCTTAGGCGTTTCACACTTGGAGTCTGACGGTGAAAATATTTCTCGCTCGGGTAATGAAAAAGACGGTCATAAAAATACCAGTGTTAATTTAACGGCGGGCTGGAATATCGATGATCAAATACGATTATCTTTGGTCGCCCGTCAAAATGATGGCATGAGTGCGTTTGATGCTGATTCAGATTTTGATGGTTTTATTGAAGATCAAGATAGAGTGTCTGAATTTCGCAATTCAACGGTGGGTTTACAGGGTGATTACGATTCTGTTGACGGTCGATTAAAACATAAAGTCGTTATCGCACAGTCAAAAAATAATAACGATAATTTTTCCGATGGCTTGTTAGGCAATAGTTCATCAGCAACTAAAGATCAGTTTAAATATGTTGGTTCTTTATTTTGGGATGACAGTGCTCAGCGTGCATCACTATTGCTTGAGCATGAGGATGAGCGATTCAATCAAACAGGGCCGTTTTTTAGCGGTGAAAATGCAGGTCAGGATTTAAAGCGAACCACAGATAGTGTGGCTTTAGAATATCGTGTTGATGTAACCGACAGTTTGACTCTGACGGCCAGTGGTCGTTACGACGATAACTCAGAGTTTGATAGTGCTGAGACACTTCGATTCGAAGCGAGCTACCAAGCTTCTGATTCAACACGTCTACGAAGCGCGTGGGGCACAGCTGTTAAAAATCCGACCTTCACCGAGCGCTTTGCTGTCTTCGGTTTTTTTGTTGGCAACCCTGATTTAATACCTGAAGAGTCTACTAGCTGGGAATTCGGTATTGACCATGCTTTATTAGGTGGCGATATTAATCTCGGCGCGACCATTTTTAATGCCGAGCTTGAAAATGAAATTAATGGTTTTGCACCCGCTGGCGGAGGTAATTCTACGGCTGTCAATAAAGAGGGTCGCAGTCAGCGACAAGGTGTCGAGCTAACGGTTTTATCAACACTCAGTGATAGCTTGTCTATGGATGCGGCTTACACTTATATTGATTCAGTAGAGTTTGATAGTAACAGTGGGCAAGATGTCGATGAGACGAGACGTCCCCGTCATAGTGCTAGCTTAAATATAGCTTGGCAAGCCGCCGATAAATTACAGTTGAACGCTAATGTGCAATACAGCGGTGGTCAGACGGATGTCTTTTTCCCGCCGTGGCCAAGTCCATCGCAAACCGTTAGCCTTGATAAATACACGTTGTTGAATCTCAATGCCAACTACAGCGCTACCCAACAGTTGGATATGTATGTTCGCTTAGATAACGTGTTAGATGATCAGTATGAAGAAGTGTTTAGCTATCAAACTTTAGGTTTTGGAGGCAGTGTAGGTTTTCGCTTAAAATTCCACTAGTTAATTAATATTTTGTGTTAGCCTAGGCTTTTATTAATAGAAGCTCTTTTGTAATAGAACCCTTTTTATAATAGAACTTTAGGCTAATAGTTAGTTAACCATTAAGTATTCTCATGCGTATTTTTTTAGCTCCTATGGAAGGTGTGATTGATCATCACTTCCGCACCATTTATGGCGATATCGGCGGTGTTGATATTTGTGTCAGCGAGTTTCTGCGTGTTAATGATTTACCTATTTCTCAAAAAACTTTATTACGTGACTGTCCTGAGCTTAGCCGTAGCGGCCTGAGTACAACGCCTAACGGTACGCCTGTGCGAGTACAATTGCTTGGCAGTAATCCTGAAACGCTGGCTGAGAGTGCTGCAATGGCTGCGGCGTTAGGTGCTTCAGCGATTGATTTAAATTTTGGTTGTCCGGCAAAAACAGTTAATAACAGTAAAGGCGGTGCTGTCTTATTAAAAAATCCAGCATTAATTGGCGACATTGTAAGTAGCGTTCGCAAAGCAGTGCCGAGTCAAACACCGGTTACGGCAAAAATTCGTTTAGGTTTTGAAGAAAGAAATCTCTACTTAGATAATGCAAATGCTATTGCCGAGGCGGGTGCAAATGAGCTTTGTGTTCATGCGCGCTCAAAAGCCGACGGTTATAAGCCACCGGCTTATTGGCAGTGTATAGCCGAGATTGTTGATGCGATTAGTATTCCGGTGGTTGCGAATGGTGAAATTTGGAATATCAAAGATTGGCAGCAATGCAAGGCCGAGAGTGCTTGCAGTGACTTTATGTTAGGCCGAGGTTTGGTTGCCTGTCCCGATTTGGCACTGCAAATTAAAGCGCACAATAATAAAATCGATTATCAGCCGCTAGGCTGGAACGACATCTTGAATTTATTGAACCGATTTTATTACGACACCAAAGAGGCTTATCCATCACGATTTTTAGGTAACCGCGTAAAGCAATGGCTATTTTATTTGCAGATGCATTACCCTGAAGCGACACCTTTCTTCGAAAAAATTAAACGCTATAAACAAGCCCACGAATTTGAAGCGGTTCTTGGTACTGATCTAAGCGCTTAATGTGTTCGTTTAGCTCTCAACAAATGCTCGCTCAATAACATAGTGACCGGACTTGCCATTACGCACTTCAGAGAAGCCGCGTTCATCTAAAATCGCACACATATCCTTCAGCATGCTGGGGCTACCGCAAAGCATAAAGCGATCATCTTCGAGGTTCGGCTGTGGCAGGCCTAAATCATGAAATAATTTACCACTGGTCATTAAATCCGTGAGGCGACCGTTATTACGAAACGGCTCGCGAGTAACCGCAGGATAGTAATGCAGTTTATCTTTGACCATCTCGCCAAAATACTCATGCTCGGGTAATTCATTCTCGATGTAGTCGCTATAGGCCAGCTCGTTAGTAAAGCGCACGCCGTGGGTCAGGATCACGTTATCGAACTGCTCGTAGATTTCGTAATCTTTGATAATGCTCATAAACGGCGCTAAGCCGGTGCCGGTGCCAATTAAGTAGAGATTCTTGCCCGGCAGCATTTGATCGGTAATCAACGTACCCGTTGGCTTTTTACTGACTAATAGCTCATCGCCAATTTTTAGATGCTGCAACTTTGAAGTGAGGGGACCATCTTCAACTTTGATACTGAAAAACTCCAATTCGTCTTCGTAGTTAGCGCTCGCTATACTATAAGCCCTCATCAGAGGCTTGCCGTCTTGGGGTAGGCCGAGCATCACAAAATGGCCATTTTTAAACCGAAATCCCGGATCTCGGGTGGTTTTAAAGCTAAATAAGGTGTCGTTCCAGTGATGAACAGCAGTGACTGTTTCGGTCATTAGGTTTGACATGGGCTTTTCCTCTGGGCAGTTTTCAATCAATAGAGACATAATACGGTGAATTTATTGATAGGCATAACGGGATATAAAGATATAATATATCTGTATTTCCGATAATCGAGCAGCTGTTTCTAGTTTGCCAGCCTGTTTAGGTGAATCAGATCGGTGAGTGATAACGCACAGGAAAACGCATAGGAAAAAAACAATGAAATTTACTTTGCGGCAATTACAAGTATTTTTGGCGACGGCCCATTATCAAAATATCAGTCGGGCAGCTGACAGTTTAGCGATGTCGCAGTCGGCGGCGAGTGGTGCGCTTCGCGATCTTGAGCAGCGCTATGATGCCCAGCTGTTTGATCGTGTAGGAAAGCGCTTGCAGCTTAACGCGCATGGTAATGCTATTAGGCCATTGGCTGAATCATTAATGGCTGAGGCAACAGAGGTAGAAGCTGCGCTTGAGCAGCGTGAAGCGACCGGTAATTTAAATGTCGGCGCTACGCTAACAATAGGTAACTATATTGCGATACCGATCATTGCGCGTTTTAAGCAAGACTATCCCGCGGTTGATATTCGTTTACATGTTGCCAATACCGAGCACATCGCTGCCGAGGTATTAAATTTTGATTTGGACATTGGTTTAATTGAGGGCGAGTATTCCCATCCGGATTTATCAGTTGAACCATGGCACGCTGATGAGCTCGTGGTTTTTTGCGCGCCTGATCATCCCTATGCTCAATTAGAGCAGCTTAGCGACCAACAGTTAATAGCAGCACAATGGATTTTGCGAGAGCAGGGTTCGGGCACACGACAAACATTTGATCGAGCGATGCAGGGTTTGTTAAATGAGTTGGATGTTCATTTAGAGCTCGAGCACACTGAAGCTATTAAGCGTGCGGTTGAAGCGGGTTTAGGTTTGGGTTGTTTGTCGGGTATTACTTTGTCGGATGCTTTTAAACGTGGCACCTTAGTGCCGCTAGCGGTTGCGCATAGAGATATGCATCGGCAGTTTTATTTTGTCACCCATAAGAAAAAATTCCAATCGCGCAGCTTACAATGTTGGTTAGATTGCTGCCGCGCGGCTGGCTAATGTGTTAAGCGCCAAATAATCCTTTAATACTTTCGTAAAAAACAACAATCACGCCAATCGGCGTGATAAATCGTAGTACGACAAACCAAATATTAAATAGACCATTGCTGACACCGGTGATTTCTTTGCGCACCCTTGTATAGCCGAGTCTCCAGCCAACAAAAAGTGCAATCAATAAGCCACCTAACGGCAACATGATGTTGGCAGTTAAATAATCTAAGGTACTAAATACATCGGCAGAGTAAATGCTAGCAACACCGCCTATCCAGCATAATAGGGCTAAACCTACGGTTGCCTTTATCCGTGTGATGCCTAATTTTTCTAACCAAGCAATGCCGGGTTCAATTAAAGAAATAGATGAGCTTAATGCAGCGATAGATACGAGTACAAAAAAGCCCGTACCAAAAAACGCACCGCCCCACATATCAGAAAAAGCGATAGGCAGTGTTTCAAAGAGTAAGCCAGGGCCAGAGCCGGGCTCTAAGCCACTGGCAAACACTAATGGAAAAATCGCCATGCCGGCAACTAAGGCTATTAAGGTATCGAGAAAAGCAACTGTTACCGAAGCGCTAGGAATAGATTGGCTCTCAGGCATATAAGAACCGTAAACCATCACCGTACCCATACCTAAGCTAAGCGTAAAAAACGCATGGCCCATTGCGGTGAGCAGTGAGGCGCCGGTTAACTTGCTAAAGTCGGCAGAAAACATAAAGGTTAAGCCGCGCATAAATTCGCCATTGTTATAGGCATACCAAAGCAACAGCAATAACAGCATAAAAAGCATCGGCATTAATATATTAACGGCGTTGCCGATGCCGCGGGTAACGCCTAGGCCAACAATAAAAGCGGTGACAGAAATAAAAGCGCTGTGCCAAATCAGTTGCCGTGTTGTGTCCTGTGCAAGAACGCCAAAGCCTGCTGCGACATCGGTTGGCGATTTACCTATATAGCTGGAGGTGGCACTTTGAAAAACATATTCCAGTGACCACCCAGCTACAACGCTGTAGTACATCAAGATCATGATGCCGGCGGCTACGCCCATAATGCCGATAAGTGACCAGCCCTTGCTTACCCCAGCGCTGCGGGCCTGTGTCAGCATGGCGTGCACCGGATTCGCACGACCTTTGCGCCCCAGCATGACCTCAGCGACCATAATGGGAATGCCGAGCAGCAAAATACAAAGCAAATACATCAGAACGAAGGCACCGCCGCCGTTTTCGCCAGCGATATAGGGAAATTTCCAGATATTACCCAGACCCACGGCTGCGCCAGTGGTTGCGAGGATATAAGTTAAACGGTTGGACCAAATGGGGTGTGAAGCGGTTGAATCAGACATAAAGGCTCTATTTTTTAGTGTTTAGTCAATGATATATGGCTGTTATCAAAGGCTTGCAGCGATTCTTAATCCGCCTTTGGCCTAGGGCGCTCACTCGGAGCGACGCTATTAAAAGAATACCCAGAAATTTTAGCGACTTATCGCAGGCTTAACTAGCGGGAATAATGCCCTGTGGCGGCTTCTTTACACTTTATTCGGGTAATTGCTTGTGTATAATCGCGCGCTGCTTAATCCTCAGCCTATAAAGGCTATGTATTTTTATTGGAGTTCCAAGTGACAGATCAACTCAGTACAAACCAACTGCGCAATATTGCGATTATTGCCCACGTTGACCACGGTAAGACCACATTGGTTGATAAGTTGCTTGAGCAATCTGGCACCCTAGATCGTCGTGATCAGGGTACAGAGCGAATTATGGACTCTAACGATCAGGAAAAAGAGCGCGGCATTACCATTCTTGCTAAGAACACCGCAATTAACTGGAATGACCACCACATTAATATCGTCGACACACCTGGGCACGCCGATTTCGGTGGCGAAGTAGAGCGTGTATTGTCGATGGTTGATTCGGTGCTGCTGTTAGTTGATGCGGTTGATGGCCCCATGCCTCAGACACGCTTCGTGACTCAAAAAGCATTTGCGCGCGGACTTAATCCGATTGTTGTTATCAATAAAATTGACCGACCTGGCGCGCGACCTGATTGGGTTATGGATCAGGTTTTTGATCTGTTTGATCGTTTGGGTGCGACCGATGAGCAATTAGATTTTCCGATAGTGTATGCCTCGGCACTTAATGGCATTGCTGGTTTAGAAGAAGACAATATGAGCGACGATATGACGCCGCTCTTGCAACTGATACTGGATCACGTTGCGCCACCTCAAGTTGATGCCGAAGGGCCTTTCCAAATGCAAATCAGTGCATTGGATTATTCAAGTTATGTCGGCGTTATTGGCGTGGGTCGTGTTACGCGTGGAAAAATCTCTCGCAATACACAAGTGACCGTGATTGATGCGGAAAATAAAACCCGCTCAGGTCGAGTGTTAGAAATTTTAGGCAATATGGGTGTTGAGCGCGTACCGGTTGAAGAAGCGGCGGCGGGCGACATTATTTGTATCACGGGTATTGATGCTTTAAATATCTCTGACACCTTGTGCTCACCAGAAGCGGTTGAAGCACTCCCATTATTGACTGTTGATGAGCCAACGGTATCGATGACGTTTCAGGTAAATGATTCACCGTTTGCTGGTTTAGAAGGTAAGTTTGTTACTAGCCGTAATATTAAAGAGCGTCTTGACCGCGAGTTATTACATAACGTGGCATTAAAAGTAGAAACCGGTGACTCGCCTGATAAATTTATTGTATCGGGTCGCGGCGAACTGCATTTATCAGTATTGATTGAAACCATGCGTCGTGAAGGTTTTGAAATGAGCGTTGGTCGTCCTGAGGTGGTTCAGCGTATTGTTGATGGCGTTATAGAAGAGCCCTACGAAGCCGTTGTTGTCGATTGTGAAGAGCAGCATCAAGGTTCCGTTATGGAAGCCTTAGGTCTTCGTAAAGGCGATTTAAAAAATATGGTTCCCGATGGCAAAGGTCGAGTACGTCTTGACTATATTATTCCAGCGCGCGGCTTAATTGGTTTTCGCTCTGAATTTTTAACCATGACATCGGGCACGGGTATTATCACATCAGTATTTGATCACTACGGTCAGGTAAAAGTGGGTGAAGTTCAATCGCGGACTAATGGTGTTTTAATTAGTAATGTAAAAGGCAAAACATTGGCCTATGCATTATTTAACTTACAAGATCGCGGTCGCTTAATGACAGACGCGAATATGGATGTTTACGAAGGGCAGGTTGTAGGTATTCATAGTCGCGGTAATGATTTAACCGTTAACCCGACTAAGGCGAAACAATTAACTAACGTACGTGCTTCGGGTACGGATGAAGCCACTGTACTTTCTCCGCCTATTCGTTACACCTTGGAACAGGCGTTAGAATTTATTGAAGATGATGAGTTAGTAGAAGTCACGCCAAGTAGCATTCGTGTAAGAAAGAAATTTTTGCTCGAGCATGAGCGTAAGCGCGCAGCGCGCCCAGCGAAGGTTTAGGCCTAGCGATGAAAGCGCTTATTCAGCGGGTGCGCTCCGCCAATGTTGTCGTTGATCAGCAAATGATTGGCAGCATTGAACAAGGTTTGTTGGTGTTACTTGCCGTTGAGCGTCACGACAAACCTGAAGCCATCGAGAAGATGGCGCATAAGTTATTAAACTATCGCCTGTTTAGTGACGACAATAATAAAATGAATTTAAGTGTTCAAGATATTCAAGGCGAGCTCTTAGTCGTATCTCAATTTACCTTAGCAGCTAATACCAACAGCGGATTGCGTCCTAGCTTTTCTGACGCTGCCGACCCTAAAATGGCTAATGATTTTTATCTGCGTTGCGTAGAGCAGTTAAAAGCATCATCGCTAAAAGTAGAAACGGGAAGGTTCGCTGCGGATATGCAAGTATCGTTAGTCAATGACGGGCCAGTGACATTTATGCTTGAAGTCTAGTTTTATTGCTGATGATTTAAAGCGATTAATGATTAATTTTACTGACGGCTTCTTCGATAGTTAACCCTGAAAATTCCTGAGCATTAATATAACGACAACCTTTAAAGGGTTTAATGTCATTTAAAAATGCAGCAACAATAACGCCCGGTAGTGCACTTTCTGGTGAGTGGTTGGCATGCGGGCCACCCAAATCAGTACGGCACCAGTCTGGATCAGTTAGGCTTAAAGTGACGCCGGTATTTTCGAGTTTAGTCGCTAGATCAATAGTAAATTTATCCAGCGCCGCCTTACTTGCCGAATAGGCCGCTTGCTGCGGGTCGTCCTTAATGCCACTGGTCGTGTTGACTACTCGACCAAAGCCACGGGCAATCATCTTTGGAATCAAGTGATAACAAATAGTAGTGATGGCAATTAAGTTAACATTATAACTTAGCGTAAAGTCTTCAGCCGGTGTTGCCCAGCAATTCTCGCGATAGGTCACTTGAATACCGGCATTGTTTAAAACGATATCAACAGATTTACCTGTAGCATCAATTTCATCGAGCATATTAACGACTTCATTATGATTTGCTAACTCTGCAGCAACACAAATCACTTCAACGCCTAACGCCTCGGTTTCTGATTTTACTTTGTCACAATGTTTAATGTCGCGGCTATGCAATATAAGATTACAGCCTTGCCGAGCCATCGCCAGTGCAGAGAGATAGCCAATGCCACGGCTGGCTCCTGTGATTAAAGCCCATTTATTTTTAACTGAAATCACTCAAGCTCACCTGCATGCTTCATAACATGATAAATATAATTTTGTTCCATCACGCCAATTAATAAATGCGCCCATGGGCCTTGTGCATAAACCGCAACATCATCACCGGCATGCGTCTCTGAGTGCAAAGGTGTATTCGATTCTTGATGGTAGTGTAGCGACTCTGGATTATCTTTTAGTGTGGTATGTCGACCGGATTTTGGGGGCGAGCTCATGCGAGAATAGGGGTCGCCAGAATGCGGGTCGAAATCGTTTATATCTTCTGCATAGTGACCAAGACCATTAGCGTAGGATAACGTTGTATACGGTTTGTTATCGGTTGCTAGGCTTGCATCTTCTTTAGGGTTGCCGTGTTTATCATTGCCTTTAACGAAGCCTAAAATGGGATTGCCTCGAGTAGGGTAGCCGCCCAGTGTTAATGTATGGCTATGATCAGCGGTAACAATCATAAGTGTTTTATCTTTATCGACCAGTTCGCTAGCACGCTGGACAGCACGATCGAATTCAATCGTTTCATCTAATGCACGATAGGCATTGCCAGCATGGTGTGCATGATCAATTCGACCGGATTCAACAATCAATAAAAACTGTTTATGTTGTTGCAAAATGGCTAACGCAGCCTCAACCATGGTGGTTAATGACGGTTGATCTTCATTATCTGCAAGTCGATCAGCTTCATAGCTCAAATGTGATTCGGAAAACAAACCCAATAAATGTTTAGATTTTTTCAGACCAACATTGGCAAGTTCGCTGGCGCTATTAACATACGAAGATTTTTTATTATTCGCTAACCATTCTTGAATAAGGTTGCGATTATCTTGGCGCTCGCCTTTTTTATCTTCGGGTAAAAAATGTTTTCGACCGCCGCCTAAAACCACTTCAATACCATTGCCATAATCAAACTCAGTAAGCTGGCTTGCAATATCACGGCAGCCTTTTGCCTTTGCTTTTAGTGAGAGATCTTTATCAGATTCCCAGTTACGTTCAGGACTGTGTGCATAGGTTGCTGCAGGTGTTGCGTGAGTGACCGATGTGGTGGTTACAATGCCGCTGGCCCAACCTTGTTCTTCTGCAGTTTCTAACAATGTTTTTAAGTTGTAATCATTGCAGCTATCGGGGTCAGCGCGGGTAGCTAATGTATTGACGCTAAGCAATCCCGATTTAGTTTTTGAACCGGTTACCATAGCCGTCATTGTGCCAGCAGAGTCGGGCGTTTGCTGGTTGGTATTGTAGGTTTTGGATAAGCCGGTATAAGCAAAGGTTTCAAAAAACAGTTGATTTTCTTCACCTGTTTTACCTTCTTTTTGGCCGGCAAAAATTCGACTTGCGGTAACGGTGGCAATACTCATGCCGTCACCAATAAATAAAATAATACCCTTTGCTTGTTGGGTGTTTGCTTGCTGATCAAGTGCAAGCTGAAGCTGCCTATCGGCATGATCAAAGCTACCTGGAGAAAACTTATTGGGGATTTTATCTGAGCAGGCTGTTAATAGAGACAATAAAAAAACAATTTTTAATTGTGCAAAGAATTTTTTCATTAGCGAAGAAAAAATGGTGACCTCCCAGTACATTTTAATATTGTGCTGAATATGGATAAGCTATAAATGTGTTTCTGCAAACGCAGCTAGGCGACTTCGTTCAACACCATTGACATGCATAATGGCCGCATGTTCAAAATCTTTACTCTTTTCGACTAAGTAAGTTAAGCCTGAAGTGAGTGGCGAAATATATTTATTATCAATTTGTGCAAGGTTACCTAGCACGACAATTTTCGAGTTAGTGCCGACTCGAGTCACTATGGATTTTAATTGAAATTGCGTAAGCCCTTGCGCTTCATCAATAATGATATAGGCATTGTTAAACGATCTGCCGCGCATAAAGTTGAGCGACTTAAACTGTATATTAGCGCGCTCTTTTATATATTCAATGGTGCCCATCGAGTTTTCATCACTGCCATGAAGCACTTCAAGGTTATCTTCGAACGCCGCTAACCATGGTGCCATTTTTTCTTCTTCCGTGCCGGGCAAAAAGCCAATATCTTCTGCCATAGGAGGTGTTGAGCGAGCGACAATGATTTTATCAAAACGTTTTTCTTCCATGGTTGCATGCAAACCATAGGCAAGTGCAATTAAGGTTTTGCCAGAACCTGCTGGCCCTGTCATTACCATCATGTCGATTTCGTCACGCTGTATAAGATGAAAAGCCATGGCCTGCTCAAAATTACGCGGCTTTAACCCCCATAAGTTTTGCAGCATTAATTTATCGCGATCGATATGTTGTATATCGATAGTGTCTTCGTCGATGTCACTGACATAACCCGCGAATTGTTGTTCATCAAAGATGAGCATATTGAGATAGGCGTCAGGCGTGTAGTCACGATTGAGTTTGTGGATAACGGTACCTTGTCCGCCATGGACGGTTTCAACATTGTCGACCTGTGACCAAAAGTCGCCTTCATATTGCTCGTAGCCTTTCGCCATTAAAGAGATATCTTCGACGACTTTGTCTTTTTTATAGTCTTCTACGTTTTCTAAGCCAGAACCTTTGGCTTTAAGACGCATATTAATATCTTTAGTAACAAGGCAGACGCTGTCACTGTCTTCTTGTCCTTGAAGATGTAATGCAACATTAATGATTCTGTCATCATTGTAGTGGTGTACGGGGTTATTCAATAACGGAATATTTTGTGTGTGCTCGATTAATTGGTCGGGGAAAATGGCCAGTGAGCCTTTTTTATCAAGTGTGCTGGGAATATCAACGCCGGATTGAATCTGCTTAGGCGAAGCGTTAGCCAAAATACTGTCTATCGCATTGATGGCAATACGCGCTTCACGGCTAACATCTTTGTCACGCCTGTCTTTAATAGCGTCGAGCTCTTCTAAAACCGTCATTGGAATGACGACTTGATGCTCGTTAAATGCGTGGACTGCCATGGGGTCGTGTAACAAAACATTGGTATCAATAACAAAAGTTTTTTTCATACTGCGCTCTCGCTTGAAATAATAACTTTGGTTGTTAACGGATATTGCTGGTGTTTTTTATAATAGCGGATACTAGCATTGACTAGTTAATTGTTTTTTTAAAAGACTTATATTGCTAATTGATTTTGAGTGTATTACAAGAAAATGTCCAGAATATTATTTTTAATTGAAAGATATAATCTTAAAAATAAAGACTGCATCGATTTCCTGTCAGACCATCACGGCCTATTTTTGTTCATCTTAGGTGCAGGTTGTTTTTTCCCGCTCGGTGTCTGTGGGAGAGTATGGAAGATTGAAGGGGCTGAAAAATGTTGAAGTCGCAAATTACCACCATTAAATTTACTCTGAATGATGCGCCGCTGGCGCTAATCTGCGACAATTTGATAATAAAATGCATGCCGCAGATTATTCGGCATCTGGGCTTAATGAGAATGATAAATAACCGCCCAGGCATAGTGAGCAACCAGCAAGCGAAATGAGATTACGCGGCCTATGACCGACACACCCACAGATCTACCAGCATCTTCTGATAATTTTGATACTGAGCAGCAATCGATAAAAGAGTATGCCGAAAAAGCCTATCTCGATTACTCGATGTATGTCATTTTGGATCGTGCATTGCCACATATTGGTGATGGCCTTAAACCCGTTCAGCGTCGAATTGTCTATGCGATGAGTGAGCTAGGCCTCAAGGCTTCGGCAAAGTACAAAAAATCGGCTCGAACCGTGGGCGATGTCATTGGTAAATTCCACCCTCATGGCGATAGCTCAGTGTATGAAGCCATGGTTTTAATGGCGCAATCCTTTAGTTATCGTTATCCGCTTGTCGATGGGCAGGGCAACTGGGGCTCGGCAGACGACCCTAAATCCTTTGCGGCAATGCGCTACACCGAATCTAAACTTACCTCTTATTCTGATGTATTAATGGCTGAGGCCTCGCAGGGTACGGTTGATTGGCAGGGTAATTTTGATGGCACATTATTTGAGCCAGTATTACTGCCAGCTAGGGCGCCGAATATCTTGCTAAATGGTACGACCGGTATCGCCGTAGGTATGGCGACGGATATCCCGCCTCACAACCTGACAGAAGTCGTAACCGCCTGTATTCATATGTTAGAAAAGCCGAAGGCAACGGTAAACGATTTATTTGAGTTTGTTCAAGGGCCGGATTTTCCTACCGATGCTGAAATTGTTACTCCACGTGAGGCAATTTTGGATATGTATAAGGTCGGTAAAGGCAGTTTAAAAATGCGCGCTATCTATGATACCGAGCAGGGTGATATTGTTGTTACGGCGTTGCCACATCAAGTGTCTGGCGCAAAAGTGTTAGAGCAGATAGCGGCGCAGATGCAGGCGAAAAAATTACCAATGGTCGTGGATCTGCGTGATGAATCCGATCATGAAAATCCGACTCGGCTGGTTATTGTGCCGAAATCGAATCGTGTCGATGTTGATACGTTAATGTCGCATTTGTTTTCCTCTACCGATCTTGAGCGAAACTATCGCATCAATATGAATATGATTGGTAACGATGGTCGTCCGCAGGTTAAAAATTTAGCGGGCATTATTAAAGAGTGGCTGGCTTATCGTAAAGGCACCATTCGCAAGCGTCTGGAATATCGTTTAGAAAAAATTCTTAATCGTTTGCATTTGCTTGATGGTTTGCTTATTGCCTTTCTTAATTTGGACGAAGTGATTCATATTATTCGTACCGAAGAGCAGCCCAAAAAAGTATTAATGAAAAAGTATGATCTGACTGAAGCTCAGGCCGATTATATTCTTGATACGCGTTTACGACAGTTGGCGCGTCTTGAAGAGATGAAAATTAAAGGCGAGCAAGAAGAGCTAAGCCGTGAGCGTGATGATATTGAAAAAACATTAGGTTCAGATGCGCGAATGAAAACGCTAATGAAAAAAGAATTATTAGCTGTGATCGAAGAGTATGGCGACGATCGCCGTTCACCGATTGTAGAGCGCGAAGATTCAGTTGCCTATAGCGAAGATGATATTACATCAGTCGATCCGATTACCGTTGTGTTATCTGCAAAAGGTTGGATCCGCGCAGCAAAAGGCCATGATATAAGCCCAGAGACTTTAAATTATAAATCGGGCGATAGCTTTAAGTTGGCAGCAAAAGGAAAAACTAACCAATCGGTTGTGTTGTTAGATTCGACAGGTCGAAGTTATTCTGTGCCGGCAAGAACATTGCCGTCGGCTCGGGGTCAGGGTGAGCCGCTGACTGGTAGTATTAGCCCACCATCGGGCGCTACGTTTGAAGGCGTGATGATGGGTGCTAATGATGATCTATATTTATTGGCAACTGATGCGGGTTATGGTTTTGTTGCACGCCTTAGTGATATGCATGCCAATAAAAAAGCCGGTAAAAATTTGGTGACTATACCTAAAGGTGGTCAAGTCATTTCACCAGCCAAAGTCGATGATGTTGATGGCGGTTTATTAGTGTCGGTTAGTAATGAAGGTCGCATGTTGATTTTCCCGATTAGCGATCTACCGGTCATGGCGCGAGGTAAGGGCAACAAAATTATGAATATTCCGAGTGCTAAATTGGCCGCTCGTGAAGAGTTTATGTTGACGGCTGTTGTTATGAAAAAAGATGATGCGTTAATTATTAATGCAGGCAAGCGTCATTTGAAAATGAAGTTTTCTGATTTAGAACATTATTTTGGCGAGCGTGCTCGTCGCGGCAATAAATTACCACGCGGTTTTCAAAAAGTGGATTCGGTTGTCGTTGAAGTAAAATAGTATTTAGGTAGGATTTAGTTAGTAGTTAAGGTCCCGTATTTAAGGTAGCCGTTAAGATAGTCGTTAAGCGATCGATCGCTAATAAACAGGTTAATAATGTGAGTAACGTTACACTAATAAAAATTGCTGGACCCGATCAGCCGGGTATTACTTTGTCGGTCACCACATTGTTGGCCCAGCATTTAATTAATGTTTTGGATATTGGCCAAGCGGTTATTCACAATAATTTAGCGTTGGGTTTATTGATTGAGACGCCAGAGCAAGTTGATCAGCAAGCCTTATTTAATCAAGTGACTGCGCAGCTAGAAGCGTTAGGCATGTCAATAGAATTTGATTCAGTTAATGCCGATGCCTATGGCGCATGGACACATGAGCAGGGTAAGCCTCGCCATATTGTCACCTTGTTAGTTCGAAAGGTTCAGGCTACACATATTAATGCAGTGACCGAATTGGTTTCTGGGTATGGTTTAAATATCGATAAAATCACTCGGCTTTCTGGACGAGTGCCTTTAGATGAAGAGACTGAACAGTCTAAAGCCTGTGTCGAGTTTTCATTGCGCGGCGAATTGACTGATGCAACTATTGTTAGGCGCTCGTTACTGGAGTTAGCAACAACGCTTAATATCGATATTGCATATCAAGAAGATGATATGTTTCGCCGTAATCGACGATTAGTTGTATTTGATATGGATTCGACATTAATTGAAGCCGAGGTCATTGATGAGCTTGCCAAAGTAGCAGGTGTCGGTGATCAAGTCTCAGAAATTACTGAATCGGCTATGCGTGGTGAAATTGATTTTAACGAAAGTTTTGAGCGCCGCGTGGCACTGCTAAAAGGTTTAGATGAAGCTGCCTTGGAATTAGTTGCTGGGCAATTAAAGCTTACCGAAGGCGCTGAAACCTTAATGGTTACTTTGAAGCGCTTGGGCTACAAAACAGCAATTCTCTCTGGTGGTTTCAAATACTTTGGTAATAAGCTGCGCGATAAGCTCGGTTTTGATTACGTTTATGCCAATGAGCTGGATATTGAAGAGGGTGTTGTCACTGGTAAAGTGGTTGGCCAAGTGGTTGATGGCAATCGCAAAGCGGAATTATTAAAAGATATTGCACGCCGAGAAAATATAGCGCTCGAACAGGTCATTGCTGTTGGTGATGGCGCTAACGATCTGCCTATGTTGAGTATTGCCGGTTTAGGCATTGCTTTTCGTGCTAAGCCATTAGTGAAGGCTTCTGCGCGACAATCCATTTCTAATTTAGGTTTAGACAGTATTTTATACTTGCTAGGCATTAGTGATCGAGAGCGTTTAGCAGCAAAAGATTGAGTCTAGCCTGCAATATTAGTAAATTCATAATCCATATTGCTTTGTGGCGATTGTAAATAACTGCCCTGCACAAAACCTATCCCTGTTTGCCACAATTTTGCTAAGTCGTTGGCGCTATTCACGCCTCTGGCAATGCATATTGTATTGTGTTCGTTGGCAAAGCTAATCATATTTTTTATTAATTCAGGCTCTGCCTCTTCGCCACTGATTTTTTCGGTTAAGTTAGCGGTGAGTTGCAGAATATTCGGCGAGAGCTTTTGTATTAATTCAATATAGTCGTTATTAGCATTGGTTAGGCAGACATTAAGGTCGGCATGTTTTAATAATGTTATTAACTGCAAGGTATTACTTTCATAGTCTGTAGCATCGGATGCAGTAATGGAAAAAATGAAAGCCGTTTTTGAAACACCACTCTCATTAATAATATTTTCCAGCCATGGGAAAAACTCATCATCCATAATCGCACTTACAGTAAGCGGAATGGTTAATTGTATATTGTTCTTGTCGCCTGTTTTCAAAGTGTTGATGGTTTCTGTAAGTAACCAGCGATCTAATGCTGCATTGGTTTTTTCAATACCTAGATTTTCTATTAATTTATTAGCGGGCTCGATAACGCCGGCATCATTCTCAATATAGATAATAGTGTCGTAAAAATGTTTTTCTTGGTCTTGTAGCGCGATAATTGGCTGATATTTAATAACTAGGCGGTTGAGTTCGAGAGCGGAGCGAAGAGCTTTGGCACCCTCAGCGTTATCTATTTTAGGGGAGAAAATTTTGTAGCCACTGTTGCCATCCATTTGTTTTTCGGCAGAGGCTTTAAAGGCCTGATCAAGAGCGTTTTCGATAGTAATTCCCGCAACACCATACTGTGAAATACCAATAGCAATTGATGGGGTGATACATTGCTTACCTTCACTAATAGCTGTTGAATTAACTTTATCGCAAAGTTGCGCTGCTAGGTCAGTCGACACATGATTATAGCTATCGGGGGATAACGATAACCCAGCTCTCTTTAAGATATTCAAAAACTTTTGCTTCTTTAGGAATAAAGTCGCTCAACAAAGAATCTATATGACTAATAACTCGAAGGTGGTTGTGTAGCCCCAATTTTTTTCTTTGCACTGCATTGCTTGTAATCGATGCAAAAAATAGACTACCTTTTCCTTGTAGGGTTTGAATAGTTTCGAGATTGAAATTCTCTGTGCGCCTATCGGCCTTTTCTGATTTGCTACGTAAAATGATTTGTGTACAAGCTTCGCCTTCAAATTTTGCCGCAGCTAGGAGTAGCTCTACTTCAAGTGTTGCTGGATGTTCTGCTTTTTGATTATCAGTAAGCATATTGACTGTAATACGGGATTCTTTTTTATTACCTAACTGATAGCTTCTTAATAAGGGTTTAAGTTGTGATTGATCTTTGCTATCTACAAGATCAATAAATGGCTGGTATTCTAAATCTTCGGCGTCGGTAAAATTGAGCTTTGATATTAATGCATTATTGCTATGCACAATCATACCGTCGATAACATAAGCTATCGCATCAGTCGTTGAGTCCATTAATAGCTGACTGCGAGCGTTGGTTTCTGCCATAACACTTTGGGTGGCGGTGGCAATTCTATGATCTTCTTGCGCCTTTATTTCTCTGTTAGCAATAAAAGTTAATCTGTCATGCTCGTTAACAGTTAGGTAGTCATAGAAGCCACATTGATGGATTTGTATTGCATTGCTTGGACTGTATTCATTATCGAGATAAATCGCGCGTACAGGCGCTTTGTTTTTTTCGATGGCATTGCCAACAACGGCTGGTAAAAACAGTTTTGAGTGGCCGAATGCTAGAATGATATTCCATGTATTTTGACTAAGAGATTCATCAAGATCTTCAATTGAAGTGATTCGATGCGCATTAACAATCCAGCCCGATAGCTTGAAAATATTAATTGTTTTATTAGCTTCTTCTGGATCTTCATGAGCAATTAACAGATGAATGATCTTCTTTTCATTGGCGGGCTGTAAGGGTTTTACCTCACAATTTTCTTCGAAGTTATGAGCGGCACTAATGCTTTTTATCACTATGAATTACCTTTTGCCTGTTTATTTTTTCGAAGGTACGAATACCTATAGCGAAATGAATATTATTCATCCATGCCTTGCTTCTGCTGTGGTTTGGTCAGTATAAAAATACCGACAATATCCACCGGTTTCCTCAATACAATCACCAAGAACAATGTGTTTTTTTGACCCCTCATTGATCATGACGGCTGCTGTTTTACCGTTTAAATTTAATCGCGGTAGAAGCAAGCTGGTTTCTTCGTCAAAGATTTCAGAATTTTGTAACTCATTTTTAGAAGAGGGTAATAAAAGGGCAGGCATAAAATCGTTGCCATGTTTACTGTGTATTATTTTAATCGCGTAAGGCTGTATTTGTCGGGTAAGTAGTTCAACACCAATATTTTTTTCGTGCTTGATTGCTTTGCTCCAACGAATAATCCCCACATACCAATGCTGCTCGTCCGTGTGTTTAATGCCAATAAGATTGCCCGGCTTATAAGCTTTTAAAGCGATATTATTGCCAATCAGTTTATAGCCGTTAGGGTTGATGTCGGAAATAGAAATCCGTTGCACAGAAAATTCGGGACGTTGATGGCTTTCTTGCGCACGCCGATTTTGAATTTTGAATTCAATGCTATTGCCATTGAATTCGCTTTCTTGCCAATTGCTTGCATAAACGCCATTCCAAACATCATTATTATCTTGAGTCGATTTTTTTCCTTGGTTATTGCTATTCGATTCAGTTGTATAGTTATCATTAAAACGATTAGTAAAAGATGAAAATGATTTTTCACCGCTCAAAAAATGCTGTATAGCAGATAAATCACAACAAATTTCTAATGAGCCCGTTGTTGCTGTCCGAGTATGGGCCCGTACTTGAGGTGGCCCATAACTCGTATTTAAGTGTTTTGTCAGCTCGGGAGAGAGACAGCTTGATGTAAGGGTTTTTTGTACCTGACAAAAATCAAAATAAATAATATTTTGATTTGGTTCGTCTTCTTTTGCCTTTCCCTTTTCTATAGTCTTATTGGTTTCTTCTTGCATATATCGATGAGGCTGTTGGTCTTCATTATAAGCAACACAAAAATTAGTTTGGCTATCAGGGTTTTCACATATACGAACACTAACGACAGAGGTGCGCATATATTCAGCGAGCACTTCAATTTGGCTGGCACTTAATTTTTCTGGGCTTGCACAGCAAAGCGCAGCAACGGTTTTATAGCTTGCGCTAAATTTAACGGCATTGGCTTCGGTATTACTATTGGTGAGTGAGTATTGATAAATTTTATGGAGTAAATGCCAGCAACCTGATGGCGGACTTTCATAAAGTTGATAAGAGGCAATGGTGGCATTACATAAAAAATCATTAGCTTTTAATAACAATTCATCTAAGTGGTTGTTTGTTTTGTTGTTGAGTTGAGCTTGTCCAGCCACACAATAAATATGCCCAAACAGATTAAAAAAATCTTGTCGCTTTCGATAAATATCGATTTCATGATCGTCTTCAATGGGCTGTGTCAGTAAGCCGCTCGCTACGGTTGTAATGGGTTCATTTAAAATATCCAATACCGTTAGCAGTTGACTTAATTGACAGTTGGATGCTGTTAGTTCTTTACCGGCGACGATAAGTTGATTGGCCATGGCGCGAATATTCGTGCGTGGTAAAACACTGACCCACGACTGCAGGCCTTTAATGCTTGGTTCGCAAAAGCTGAATTCAGGCAGTATTCCTTTCTGCTGTTTATTTTTTCGCTTGAAGAACATTGAGATCCAATATCAATAAAAGATAAGGCTGCAGCACCGAATTGTGGCAACTTTTCTGAGTATAGGTATTGATTGATTTTTGTGCTGGATCTGGCGGAGTTTATGTTAACTGGTCGGTATTTTTCTTGGTAAAGTTTTTAAGTCTTTGTAAGCGCTTATATTTATAAGCGCGGCAAAATAAGCGTTTTGGATTTTTTGTTGGCTTCTTCGCGCACCAGTCGCGGAACTAAATAGCCAGGGAGGCGCGCGACAACCTCAGCCATGATAGTTTTCGCTTCTGTATCATCTATCGCAAAATGTGCTGCGCCAGTCACGTTATCCAAAAGGTGTAGGTAGTAGGGGAGCACGCCAACGTCAAAGAGTCGTTCGCTCAGTTCAACTAATGCCGAACTTGAATCGTTGATACCTTTCAGTAATACCGTTTGGTTCAGTATGGTTGCACCGGTTAACTTGAGCTTATCGATGGCATCTTTAACTGAGTCATCAATTTCATTGGCATGGTTGCTATGAATCACAATCACCTTTTTACCCGGCCATTGTTGCAGTAGTTCGAGTAAAGCTGAATCAATCCGCTCTGGCAAAACAACGGGTAGCCGAGTATGGATGCGCAACGTTTTAATATGTGGAATCTTAGCGATGCGCTGGCTTAGCCAGTTGAGCTGTGCATTACTACTGGCTAATGGGTCGCCACCGCTATAAATGACTTCATTGATATCCGGATGTTGTTCGAGGTAATCGAGAGCTTGTGACCACATTTCACGACTGGGCTGGTTGTCTTCATAGGGAAAATGTCGACGAAAGCAATAACGACAGTGGATAGCACAAGCCTTAGTAACAATGAATAACGCGCGACTGCGGTATTTATGAATAAGCCCTGGTATCGAGTTAAAGTCGGCCTCTTGTAGAGGGTCGGTTGTGTAGCCGGGAGTAATATCATGTTCTTTAACTAACGGAAGTACTTGTCGAAGTAATGGGTCATTGATATCACCCTTTACCATACGCTCGATAAAAGGGGCTGGCGCTCGAATAGAAAAGTCGAGAGCGGCGGTGTCGGGGTCGCCATCAATGCTGTTAGCAAAGTCAGCTGCGGAGATATCGAGTTTTTGGAGTAGTTCAGCCAGTGTTAGCGTTGAGCCAGATAATAATTGCTGCCAACTCTTTACTTCGTCGAGACGAATAACCGTATTTTGAGTCTGACAGCTTGGGTCTGTTCGCGTTATCATAGGGTTATTCCGGTACTTGATTAAAATCTGCCAGTTTTGCGGTTTATCCCGCTAATTAAAATACGTATTCACCCATTTAATATATTTGCTGAGGAACACTATGGGCACCTATTCTACCAATGAATTCAAGAATGGCTTAAAAATTATTATTGAAGGCGATCCTTGTAATATTGTCGATAACGAAGTGGTTAAGCCCGGTAAAGGCCAGGCGTTTAATCGCGTTCGTTTAAAAAATCTAAAAACCGGTCGCACCTGGGAAAAAACGTTTAAATCAGGTGAAAGTGTAGAAGCCGCCGATGTCATGGAAACAGATATGGAGTATCTCTATTGTGATGATGAGTTTTGGTATTTTATGGATCCAGTGACTTTTGAGCAAGTGCCGGCTTCAGCAGCGGCGATTGAAGACGCAAAGCCATTTTTAAAAGAGCAAGAGAAGTGCATTATCACTTTATGGAACGGCGCGCCGTTAACGGTGACCTTACCTAATTTTGTTGAGTTGGCGGTTGGCGAAACCGACCCTGGCTTAAAAGGCGACACTGCACAAGGGGCGACTAAGCCTGCGACATTGGTAACTGGCGCGGTTGTTCGGGTGCCATTATTTATTGACCAAGGCGAAGTGCTAAAAATTGATACGCGCACTGGCGAGTATGTTTCGCGCGCATGATCGAAGCAACCGGCGCAAATCCCGCTGCGCTTAATAAGCAAAATGTGGGTGAGCGGTTGGCAAAAAGAGCAGCCACGCTTGCCCGTATTCGAGCCTACTTTGCCGAGCAACAGTTGTTAGAAGTTGAAACACCATTACTTGGTCAGTATCCCGTTACCGATCCTCAGCTTGATAATCTTCGTGTAGAAAATCCTTTTATCAACACTCCAAGTGATCTTGATTACTTTTACTTAGCGACTTCTCCTGAATATGCAATGAAGCAATTGTTATCGCTGGGCAGTGGCTCAATTTATCAAATCACTAAAGCATTTCGTCAAGATGCGCCTGGCCGATTACATGCTACTGAATTTACCATGCTTGAATGGTATCGCCTCGATTATGATATGGATGCGTTAATTGATGATGTGGCATCGTTAATTCAGTTATTGATACCTAATACCGCTATCGAAAAAATCAGTTATCGCGAGGCCTTTATTCGCTACGCAGAGGTTGATCCTTTCACGGCGACAGCTGCTCAGCTTGAAAATATTGCGCGAAAAAAAATAGATGTTAGTTTTAGCGACCAGAGCAAAGATGTTTGGTTAGATTTATTATTAACTCACTGTGTTGAAAAACATTTAGGTCGTGAGGGAATGACATTTTTATTCGATTACCCTGCCAGTCAATCGGCATTGGCAAGACTGGATACAGATGATAATGGCCTAGTAGTCGCGAAGCGTTTCGAGTTGTACATTAATGGTATTGAATTAGCTAATGGCTATCATGAGTTGACGGATGCGGATGAACAGATGCGTCGGTTTACAGCAGATAACCAGCAGCGCTTGCAGGCTGGTGAGCCTGCTCGAGAAATTGATGCGGGATTAATGGCTGCGCTAGAGCGTGGCTTACCTAACTGTGCGGGCGTTGCACTGGGTATCGATCGTTTACTGCTGCTCGTCTAAGGGCTTAAGTGTTCCTAGCAACTCACCGAGTTTTATTGAAGAGCCATTGCTTAGCGCATCATTCCACTGCACGGTATTTTCGGGAAACAATACGATAGCTGTTGAGCCAAGTTTAAAGCGACCCATTTCACCGCCTTTTTCTAGGCTTATTGTTCTTGTCATATCGATGGTATTAATTTTTTTGGATTGCGGTGCGACTTGACCTGCCCAGACGGTTTCAATAGCGGCGACAATCATTGCGCCTACAAGTATCACCACCATGGGTCCATACTCGGTATCAAATAAACAAATTAATCGTTCATTGCGAGCGAATAAGCCGGCTACATTATTAGCGGTGGTTTGGTTAACTGAAAATAATTTGCCAGGCACATAGCGAGTTTTTTGTAAGGTGCCTGCCAATGGCATATGTACACGATGGTAATCTTTCGGTGATAAATAAACGGTTGCAAAAGCACCATTGTTAAATTGTTCGGCTAACGCATCATCACCGCCGAGTAATGCTTTTAAACTGTAGTGATGACCTTTAGCTTGAAGTAGTTGGTCGTTTTTTATAATACCTATTTCGCTAATTGAACCATCAGCTGGTGAGACAACAGCACGTTGATCTTGCACAATGGGCCGCGCGCCGACTTTTAGAGCGCGGGTAAAAAAAGCATTAAAGCTTGCATATTGTTCGTAATTATCTGGCGCAGCTTCGGCGATATTAATCGTGAAGAAATGACTAAACAAACGAATTAATTGTGATTTGAGCCAAGGGTTTTCTGAATCAGCTAAATAGCCAATTAAACGTGAAAGCGTATGCTGCGGTATGCAGTATTGTAAAAAAATAAATAGACGTTCACGTGCTTCGGGTAGAGACATTTTTTTTACCTTATCGTTTGTCGAAGTGTTGCTCATTGTTCTGTCGTTTCAATTATCGCTCTAAAGCTTCACTTATTGTTCTATGATTCAATTGGCGTATCTATCAAGTTGCCCCATTCAGACCAAGAGCCGTCGTAGGCTTTTATATTAAGCCCCATCATTTTCCCGACCAGATAGCTTAGTCCTGATCGATGATGTGTCTGGCAATGGGTGACGATGGTTTTTTCAGGAGTTAAATTTTTATCATCTAACATTGTCTGTAGAGTTTCGAGCGGCTTTAAACGCAAATAGTTACTGCGATCCATTAACTCTAACCAATCTATATTGCTTGCGCCGGGTATATGACCACCGCGTGCGGCTAATATTTTTTCGCCGCGGTATTCTTGTGCTGATCTTGCATCCCAGACAATAAAATTATTATCGTCTAACGATTTAATAATATCTTCGGCAGTAACTCTTAATGATTGATTGATGTCGACGGTATAGGAAGAGGGTTCACGGTTATCATTTATGCCGCTATCGGTTTGACGTTGCTCACCTAGCCATGCGATAAGACCGCCATCAAGATAATGATAGTGGGGGTGACCAATAATATCCAAAGTCCAAATCAATCTACCTGCCCAGCCACCACCTTCATCATCATAAGCAATGACAGTGTGATTATCGTTAAGACCAATGCGAGAAAATAATAAGGCTAAGTCATCGGCATCGGGTAACTTGCCAACGGCAGGGGCTGTACCACAAACAAGCTCGGCTGGACGAACTAAATGTGAGCCTGGAATATGTGCTTTACGATAGGCTTCTTCGCTGCCGACAAAAACTAATAAAACGGATGTTTGATCAATCAATGCATCGAGTTGTGATGTTTGAATAACGAGTTCAGAGGCGAGAACAGAAGACATAATGGTCTGGAATCCTATTGATCGAGTGAATCTAAAATATGGTGATAGCTGCTAATGCGCGACGGATGAATATCACCTTGTTCGAACGCTGCTTGTAAAGCACAGCCTTTACTTTGACCATGCGGGCAATCGCGAAATTGACAATTTTGCGCATGATGTTGAAACTCCGGCAACCCATTAATAATATCGTCTGGACTGAGATGCCATAAGCCAAATTCTCTGATGCCCGGTGAGTCAATAATGGCTGTGGCTATTTTTGCATCGGCATTGCTGTCATCGCCATTGCCAAGTTGATAAAGCTGCGAAGTGGTTGTGGTGTGACGGCCTTTTTCATTGGCGCTAGAAATGTCACCAATTTTTGCACTCAAGTTGCCAGTGAGCGCATTAATAATAGAGGATTTCCCCACGCCCGATTGGCCAACTAAAATACTGGTCTTGTTAGCAAGCGCATCGATAAAGCGCTGTCTTTCTTTTTCATATTCATCACTCTTATTATTCTCATCTCCCTCACCATTAGTGGCGCAATAGCGAAACACGGGATAGCCAAGCTGGCTATAGAGCGCGAGTAATTCATTGATCTCGTGAGTGACGGCTTGATCACTGCCCATTAAATCTTGTTTATTGAGTAAGAGGCAGACATCAATATCGGCATTTTCGGCAGCGATAAGAAAGCGATCGATAAGGGTGCTAATTGGCTCAGGCTGTGGCGATAAGGTAATAAAGATAGTATCGATATTTGCCGCAACAGGTTTGGGGTCTTGGTAGGGCCGTGGCCGCTTTAATAGCGATTGACGCTCCAGTAATGCTTCGATGACGCCGGTGGCACTGTTAGCTGGCGGCGCTCGCCACAAAATAATATCGCCACAGACAATTGTCGGCAGCTTGGCTCTAAAGTGGCAGCGATGAGTCATTTGGCTAGCAATGGATTTATCGGCATTTAAACGCAGCACTTCGACTTCTTTGCCGTAGTGGGTGACGACTAGACCGTGTAGTAGGTCTATATCGTCGGCACTCTTTGACACGCTGGCTTGATTGCTAGCGATGCGGTCAATTTGTTGCTTGTTAAGTCGGCGTTTACTCATTGCAGTCTTCGTTTTTGCTATCGCCTTAGCTTACTTGTTCGGCGCGTTGACTACAATTGTAACCTTGTAGGCTTTTACTGCTTAAATGCGGCGCTATACTAACGCTCTGACACTAGGAGCAGTATTACAATGCAAGAACTTAACCGACTTATCTGGATCGATCTAGAAATGAGCGGCTTAAAGCCGGATTCAGATGTGATTATTGAAATCGCCACGATTGTCACCGACGCAGATTTACGCGTTTTGGGCGAAGGCCCAATGTTAGCGATTCATCAGCCGGATTCGGTGCTTGATAATATGGATGAGTGGAATACGTTTCAGCATGGCCAATCGGGCTTAACTAAGCGTGTTCGTGAAAGTGTGATAACGGTTGCCGAAGCCGAAGCGCAAACAATAAAATTTTTACAGCGACATTTGCAAAAAGGCGATTCGCCTATGTGCGGCAATAGTATTTGTCAGGATCGTCGCTTTTTGGCAAATTATATGCCTGAGCTAGAAGCCTTTTTTCATTATCGTAATTTGGATGTGAGTACACTAAAAGAATTAGCGCGTCGCTGGAAACCAAAAGCGCTTGAGGGTATGAAGAAAAAATCAAGCCACTTAGCCATGGATGACATTAAGGATTCGATCGAAGAGTTACGTTACTACCGCAGTAAATTGTTAGACGTATAGACAGACGTTTGATAAATCATTTCATCAAACGTCTGTTTTAAGTGCTTACGCAATCTTTCCGGTTTTTTGACGTTTCATTGAGGTAAAGAATTCGTCGTTGGTTTTTGTGTCTTTGAGTTTGTCGATCAAGAATTCAACGGCCTGAGTATCTTCCATTGAGTGCAACAGTTTGCGCAGTATCCACATATGTTGCAGCTCTTCTTCTGAAGTCAGTATCTCTTCTCGACGTGTGCCTGAGCGGCGGACACTAATAGCTGGGTAAACACGTTTTTCTGCAATCTTACGATCAAGATGCAGTTCCATATTACCGGTGCCTTTAAATTCTTCGTAGATAACTTCATCCATTTTCGAACCGGTGTCGACAAGCGCGGTTGCAATAATGGTTAAGCTGCCACCTTCTTCAATATTTCGTGCGGCACCAAAAAAGCGTTTAGGTCGTTCAAGCGCGTGAGCATCAACACCACCGGTTAATACTTTGCCTGAGCTTGGAATAATAGTGTTATAGGCTCGCGCTAAGCGAGTGATTGAATCGAGAAGAATAATGACGTCACGTTTGTGCTCGGTAAGGCGCTTGGCTTTTTCGATAACCATTTCGGCCACTTGAACATGGCGTGCGGGTGGTTCGTCAAAGGTACTGGCAATAACTTCTGCTGCACGTACAGAGCGAACCATCTCGGTTACTTCTTCTGGGCGCTCATCAATTAATAGGACAATGACATAACACTCGGGATTGTTACGAATAATCGCTTGTGCCATGTTTTGCAGGATTAATGTTTTACCTGCTTTAGGTGGAGAAACGATAAGACCACGCTGGCCTTTACCAATAGGAGCACTTAAATCAATGATTCGACCAGAGATATCTTCGGTACTGCCATTACCGCATTCGAGTGCTAAGCGCTCATCTGGAAATAATGGGGTAAGGTTTTCAAAAAGAATTTTTTGTTTAGAGTTATCGGGCTTATCAAAGTTAATTTCGTTAACTTTTAATAAAGCAAAATAGCGTTCGCCATCTTTAGGTGGTCGGATCTTACCAGCGATGGTGTCACCCGTACGTAAATTAAAGCGACGAATTTGGCTTGGTGAGACATAAATATCATCGGGGCCTGCCAAGTAAGAGCAATCAGCTGAGCGTAAAAAACCAAAACCATCTTGGAGTATTTCAAGCACACCATCGCCAGAAATATCTTCACCACTTTTTGCATGGCGCTTTAAGATTGAAAAAATAATGTCTTGTTTGCGAGAGCGGGCGACATTGTCTAGCCCCATGCTTTCAGCGATTTTAACAAGTTCAGAAATGGGTTTGGCTTTAAGATCAGTTAGATTCATAGTTGGAATAGGCATTGGTTGTGAGGAGTTAGGAAAAATCGATGATGTTTACTGCAGCGATTGGTTTAAATGGGTTAATTTTTTGCTCTGGTTTTAAACTTTAATTTACAGCTTTAATAAGTTGTACATGCTATTCACCATACGTAGATCATAATGAAGTACTAGGAGGGATTAACACGGGGTACAGCTAGAATTGAAGCTTTGATTTACTCTGGTTATTTAACGTTAGTTTTGAAAGATTTTTTCAGGTCGTTTAAAGGTAAGAGCAGATAATTTGTATATTTAGTTATGGGAGTCACTCTAGCATTGAAATTATGGGTCGTCTAGCCCCATTTTGGCTTTTTGTGAATCGCTCAATAGCCAGATGTCTGATGGCAGACATTTCTAGTTTGAGTGGTCGGCCCTGTCATCAATTACTTGAGCATTACATGTCATTGAACTACAAACTAAAACCGCTTGCACTAGTGAGGCTAGGCAAGCGGTTTTGATGTTGAAAATCAACAAGATAGCGATTTTGTCTTAGATGGAGCTGTCGACAAATTCTTCTAGTTGAGTTTTTGAAAGGGCGCCAACTTTGGTTGCAGAGGCACTGCCATCTTTAAAAACCATCAGTGTTGGAATACCACGGATACCGTATTTTTGTGCGGCTTCTTTGTTGCTGTCGACATCGACTTTACAGACTTTGACTTTGCCTTCGTAGTTGGCGGCAACTTCTTCAAGTACTGGCGCAATCGCTTTACAAGGACCACACCACTCTGCCCAGTAATCGACAAGAACAGGGACTTCAGAATTGATAACTTCTGCTTCAAACGAAGCATCAGTAACGTGGACGATAGTGTGGCTCATATTTTTTCTCCAATACCCTATTTCTTGGGGCTTTTTAGGTCAGTTAATAATTTTAAATGGTCATTGCAGACGCTGTTATAGGCTTATCGTACCATTGCTGCGGCTATAAAAACATTGTCCATCAATATCGATACGCCATATCGTTATACTTTATTACCCTTTAACTGTTTTAGCTGTTATCCGTTTACGGGTAAATGTGGCGTTATAGAGTTAGTTGGGTCGAAGTGGGTGATTTCAAGCGCTGTGATTAACAATGTGCATAAAAAATTTAATAATGCGGCGGCTTTTCATCTTCTTCGGCAGTAGCACCATCAGGCTGTTCGATGTTAGTTAAATGATCTTTGAGATTAACGTATTTGGTACCCAGTTCATCAATTTGCTTTTGCTGGGCATACAGCACGTCGGATAGTTCGTTGATATGCTTTTCGAGAAAAGCAATTTTGGTTTCTAACTCAACAATGTCATTTATCATATTTTATCTACCAGACTTTATATTCTGCATTCGACTTATTTTTGATCGCTTGATAGCCAAGTCATTATAGAGCTAGCCGACACTCAATAGAGCAAATAAATTAGCAGTAATAGTTGTGAGACTTATAACGGCTTTATCCATCGAATATTTCGATTAATGCTAACGACTTCACTCATCTAGCTAACTATTCCTGCCTACAATAAAAGCCAGCCTCAATATTATCGCTTCTATTTTAAACAGCTATCTTTGACGAATATAAACAGACAGATATAAACCGACAAATGAAAATGCTTGGTATCAAATTACTTCTATTATTACTGGGTTTAGGCATCGTGGCGCCGATGTTTATACCAGGCCCTGATGGTGAGCCGATTATGAGCCTCGATGACTGGATTCCTCATACTTTGATCAGCCGGTCGCAAGAAGTCATAAATGATTTAGAGGATTTAACTGACAGAGCTGATGATTTCCCGAGTGATATTGGGTTAGCTATTCGTTCACCTGATTATTCACCAAAGGACGAGCTATCTACTGGAACAGCCGTTTTCACTTGGCGAGATGAGAATGGGGTTTTGCACTATAGCGATACACCTATCGAGGGTGCGACTGTAGCTGTTGTTGCTGATGATGCGCTGGCTATCCCCGCTAGTCGATTTATGCAAAGTGGCTTGTCTCCTGATGAGTCAATGCCTAGCGCTAGTAATATTGGTAGCCGTGCGGTTTTATTAGAAGAGCGAGATTCTTCTAATGACAGTAATAGCGATGCCAACTTTGAGGATATTGAGGCCTTGGCGAATGGCGATTTTTCTAAGTTAGGTTCGGTACTAAAAAATTTGCCTCAATGGGTTGAGCAGGCAAAACAGGCGCGTCAAAAAACCTCAACTGATTAAAAAACACACTAATACATTTGGCTTCCCGATTTGCAATCATTGCACTCGACAATGGCAACCACAGGCGATAATCTACGCGGCTTAAATTTTGCTAATTAATCTAACAGGACAAATCGATGAACAAGTTTAAATCGGGTATTGCAATTGTTGCTGGTGCAGCAGCTTTAGTAGTCTTAAGTGGCTGCCAGCAAGGCGCTGAGTTATCACGAGCCACTGATGTACCAACTACAGACGAGCAAAAACAAAGCTATTCACTTGGCCAGAGCATGGGCGGAAGTCTTGTGGCTGCCGATATCTCTGTCGATTCAGCCTTTTTTAATGCTGGCTTTTACGATGCAATGGATGGCGAGCAGCGAATGACGCAAGAAGATATTCAAGCTTCATTAGCGGCTTTGCAGCAAGCGACTCAACAGGCGCAAATGGAAAAGCGTAACTCACAGATGCAAGCTAACTTAGATGCCTCTAATGCGAGTTTGGCTGCTAACGCTGAACAAGACGGTGTTGCGGTGACTGACAGCGGCCTACAGTACAAAGTGCTAACCGCCGGTGATGGCGCAACCCCAACTTCTTCGGATACCGTGACTGTTCACTACGAAGGTCGTCTATTTGATGGCACTGTATTTGATAGTTCGATTGCACGTGGCGAACCGGCAACCTTCCCTGTAGGCGGTGTTATTGCCGGTTGGACTGAAGCATTGCAGCTTATGACAGTTGGCTCCAAATGGCAGTTATTTATTCCTGCGGATTTAGCCTACGGCGAAAGCGGTGCAGGTAATGTGATACAGCCTAATTCGGCATTGGTTTTTGATGTTGAATTACTTGCGATTCAGGATGATTCTGCAGCCGCTGAATAATTTGTTTTAAAGTCTTAATAGAAGAATAAATAATAGAAAAATAAAAAGCCGGCATGATTTTTATCATGCCGGCTTTTTTTATATACAGTTTTTATAATGGTGCTATTAGCAGACGATCTATTCTATTGCGTCGTAATTTATTTTAGTTGATGAATAAAGCCGTCAGAAGTAATGGCGCTATAAGTTGCAGTGTTAGATATTGTATTGTTAGAAGTCGAATTGTTTGATCGACTGTCGTTGAATGCTAAGGCAAGAACAGATGCGCTTGTAGGCGCAACAGCATCGCGTTTCGGCATCATCCATCGTTTTATTTCGGTTAATGCTTGAGTATCCCAAAGTTGTACGGACCGATGTGACGTCCCCGTCAATAAGTATTTACTGTCTTTAGAAAAAGCCACGGCAGTAAAAGCTAAACCGCGAGAAAGTGCTGAGCTCGCTAATGGTATTTCGCCTTTTAATTTCCCCGTTGCTGTATCCCATAATACCGCTCTATCGTATTTGGCCATCGTAAAAGCGAGTTTACCGTCGGGTGATAATTTAACGAGTTGAACTTCAGCTTGGTGTTGCCATTGCTGTAACAGTTTGGCGCTGTCTAAGTCCCACAGTTTGGCAGAGTAATCATCGGAGCCCGTTAATACAAAGCTTTTGCGACTATGAAAGTCGACCGAAGTCACTCTAGCTTGATGGTAATACACCTGCTTTACGCCACCATTGCGCACATCAAATAATGCGGCACTATGATCGACAAGCCCGAGTAAAGCGAGGTTAGCATTAGGTAGTAGGCTGATATCGAGAATTTCACTGGGCGCAGTCCAGTAGGACATACCGGCGCCGCTCTTCGTATTCCATAACACCATTGTTTGTGGTGTAGCAGTGATCGCGTAATGCTGATCAGGCGAAAAAGCTAATTGGGTGATTTCTGAGAACTGCCCTTTTTTATGGTTCCAGTTAAAGCGTCGCTCGTTATCATGGGTACGCCAAAGGCTGCTGCCATGATTGATAGAACCCACTATCGCCTGCGCACCATCGGCACTAAGGCTGGCAGAATATAAACCTTGTATGGCATATTCAGAACTTGATTCTGGCGCAGATCCGCCGGAGCAAGCGATTAAGCCAATCGGTATGCTCAAGAGTAATAATAGAAACCGTAAACAGCGCTTAGGCAAAGTCATAGACCATACTCAGTTGAATATTGTGTTGGAGCTATTTGTATTAAAACTATAAATAGTAGCAGTATGAAGGTAGCGTAAATTCACAGCGCTTGCCAATAATTATTGACGGTAAATAAAGTGTTTAGGCAGTGAGAAAATATTAGCAGGGGGGAATTTAGAATATGGGGCTAGTACCGCCGCCCTGAGGGGTAGCGATCGGCACTAGTCCATAATCTAAAAAAAGATGTAGCAGATTAAGCGTTAGCGACTAACTCGCTGTGCGAGTAGTGCAAGCTTTCAATCAGTTGATCTTCAAGCTCAAAACGTGAAACTAAGGTTTCGCCTAACAATGATAATTCACGTGCCAAGTTTGGATTGACTGCATCGGTCGAGAAAAAAGCATCGAAGCTGTCATTAAATGCTAGAGCCACTTCAGTCGTGTTACTGACTTCTGGGTAGAGTCGACGCGCTACATCTAAGCCTTTGCCATCGTTGAATTCTTCAGCTTCTTGAATCAAGTGGTCATAGACTTCGAAATGGCCGGCTGAAATATAATCAACCATCAGTTCGCAGAAATGACGCAAGCCTTCGGAGGTATCTTTTGCATAGATAGATGAAGAGTCGTGAACACCACTTATAGTGCAAAACTCGACGATTAATTCTTGTCGTTGTTGCAGCCAGCTATCTAAAATTTTGCTGACGCCGCCCCAGCGTTCTTTGATCGATTTACAATTATCTAACATCACATGTTTCCTTTTTTAGCCCTATCACCATCGTGGTGCTGATGGCGTTGATTAAACGCATTGTTGTAGTCATGTTGCGATGACGATGCTTTGTCTGTCGCTGGATTGTTTGGCACCTACCTTTTTAACTTGCCATCTAATGGCATGAAGACATCAATCAGTACTGTCAAAAATTGATAAATGCTTTCGTGTTCACATTCGAATCACTAGCTGCCACGCTATTGAGTTCGCATACTTGTTGTGAAAGTTACTATTGAGCTTAGAAAAGGAATAAGCCTTTCTCAAGAAATCACTACGCCAACAATTAACAATAATTTTAGGATGATAGGGTAAGATATTGTTTTTATTGAATAAAAAAGGATTTTAAGACGGGTGATTAGCGCCATAAAAGCACTTGCATAGAATAAAATGTAAGTAAGCGCTAACTAATTTAGAGGGGGTTTGCTTATTTTGTGAACAACCTATACGGCTTTATTGATCCTTGATTGAAGGAGCCATGAAACCGCGAGGCCGATAAAAATAATGACTGTCCAGCCAGGAATACTAAGACCTAAAAACCGCCAAACGACTTCGGCACAATTGCCGTCACCACGAAGCAGGATACTTAGAGCATCAGTGAGTGGGAATGTTTGGAAAATAAAATCGAGGCTAGGTCCGCATGCCGGTGCTTGATCAGCGGGCAAACTCTGTAGATAAAGTTGGCGCGATGCAATGCCTGCACCAGCAAGAGAAATTGCGATACCGATAAGCGCATAAATTCTAGCGCCTAATAAAGCAGGCTTGTGAAGTAGAGCAATTAATCCGAGACAACTGCAGGTGAATAAAAAGAATCGTTGGGTGATACACAGAGCGCAGGGTTCAAGACCTTCGAAATATTGAAGGTAGTAACCAAAACTGAGTAAACACAAAGGAACAATAAAAATACCCAGACGCAAATTACGCGCAGTGAGCAGAGATTGAAAATTTAACATTGTTGGCTCCAAAGTGGACAGTTGAGAGAGTGATTCACGAATATCATCAACTATACTAAAAAGTAGGTAGTGGATTTTATCTATGATTATTTCCACTCGATTGATTAAGTATATTGTAAAAACAGCAAAATAGTATGACTAACTTGGTAACAGGGGTGATTTCGTGGAGAGAGTGGTGGGGAGAGTAGTGGAAAAGGTAGTCGAGGTAAGCGTGGCGAGATCTATTGCTAGTAATCAATGCATATCCCTTTTTTTTATACGGGTAGTTGGGATGCTTTGGGGTTCGCAAGGTGTATCTGCTGCCGAGGATGAAGAAATGGCGACACAATCGAGCTATGTTGCGATTGAGCCTGCGCTAGTGACTAATTATGGCGGTCCTGGACGATTGCGATATATGAGTGTTGAGGTGTCGTTGCGGGTAAGTGGGGTTGAAGCTGAAAATAGTGTTTTGCATCATATGCCACAGATAAAGGATACACTGTTGAATCTATTTGCAGTACAAACCAATGAAACGATCGAGACTGCCGAAGGCAAAGAGACGCTGCGTCAACAATCTTTCGAGGCGGTTTCAAGCGTACTGCTTGAAGAAGAAAAAGAAATGCATTTAGAGGATATTCTTTTTACTAGCTTTGTTGTTTATCGGTAAGTCGCTATTCTAAAATTTAGAAATCCGCTATTTTACTGTTCGAAATAATGCGTAAGAAAGGCATCAAAAGAAATAGTGTCCTGCCGTTCAATATCACGTTGACTGGCCATCGATTGTTCTGCAATGGCCAGTAAATTATTTTTTTGCTGAGGTTCAACAGTTTGTTTTTTATATTGTTCAGCGTGGGCTTTAGACATACGCATACTAAAATCAATATGCGATTCTTTTTCTTTTTCCATCGTTTCTAATATTTTTGCCGCAGGCGTGAGTGAGGCATCAGTAATTTTTTCGCGTTGTGAGGCGATGGACTGTGCATAGAGATTGGAGTTATGGGCTTTGTCGAGTTGCTTACTGACACTCTCTATACGATCAATAATATTGTTAGCACAATCACGCATGGGCACTTCGTTTTTGCCACAAAAACCCCGCAGATCTGGGTCTCGGCCATGGTGCACGATACGCGCTTGATTTTGACTGATTAAACGAAATTCTTCTTCATCACACTGCGGACTATCATCGAGTAAACAATATAATAAAAATGAATCGAGAAAGCGGATAGTTTCTGCATCAATGCCAGCCGGTAAAAAAGGATTAATATCCAAACAGCGAACTTCAATATATTCGACACCGCGTTCTTTTAGCGCTTTTAATGGTGTCTCGCCACTTTGGGCAACACATTTGGGCCGAATAGGCGAATAAAATTCATTTTCGATTTGCAGTAAAGACGATGATAGCTGTTGATATTCATCACCCTGTTTTACTCCGAGATCTTCATAATCCGAATAGGGGGTTCGCAATGCACAGCTAAGTGTATCGATATAATTTTCTAAGGTGTTGTAGCAAACGAATAAAGATTGCTGAGCTGAGCTTTGATAGCCTAAATCGCCCATCCGCAAAGAGGTCGCCAAGGGCTGAAAAAGATCGGTAGTGTTTAACTCGTCAAGTGTATTTTCGCGACCCTGAACAAAGGATTTGTCGACACAGGGGGCGGCACCAAACAAATAAATAAGCAGCCAATAGTTGCGTCGAAAATTACGGATCAGATCAAAATAGCGTTCATCAATGTAGTGCTGGAGATGAGTATGATGGGTGCTAGCACTGCATTTAGCCTGTTCAAATGCACGATGCCAGTAGGCTTCGGGGAGTGAAAAATTATAATGAATACCGGCCACGGTTTGCATTGCTCGGCCATAGCGCAATCCAAGGCCGTTTCTGTAGACAGTTTTCATAGTAGCAATGTTAGATGTGCCATATTGCGCTAAAGGTATATCAGTATCAGCAGGTAGTATGCAGGGCATACTTGCGCCCCAGATAATTTCATCGGCTAATTGTTGATAGGCAAGGCTGTGAATATCGTTTAAATAATTAAGCGTTTCGTCAATAGATTCAAATACGGGCGTAATAAACTCAAGCAGTGATTCACTAAAGTCAGTCGTTAGCCAAGAATTTGTTAAAGCAGAACCCAGTGCGGCCGGATGAGGAGTTAAAGCTAGGCAGCCATTGCCGTCTGTACGCAGTCCTTCTTTTTCAATACCGCGCTGTATGCGACGAAGTAAACCGACAACTTCATTCTGGGTGATTAAGGCCAGATTGTCTTCAAAAAAAACGGCTTTACTCGAAGTGTTTTTATGCGTAGCTGGCACAATGAAAATCTCTTGGTAGATTGCGAGTGATAAATTTTATCAATAATTAGGAAACTATAAGACTTAGTTTAACAGATCTCATGTGAATACCTATTGAAAAATAGGATTGATGATTATTAATTATATCTATGCACATAATAGGAGATAGTGTTTACTGAAAAATCTCATTAACATTTGTAAGATTTAATTGTCACAGGTTCTTAAGATAGGTCAAGATGAATAAAAGGTGTGTTAGTGATGATTAAAGAAGCTCAAGCTGTCCTTGATTTCTGGTTTGGCGAAAATGCAAACGATGTTGTCATGGGGCGTGATAAGCTTTGGTTTAGTGATGGTTCCGAGGTTGACTTACAGATAAAAAAACAATTTTCTTCATTAGTCGTAGATGCAAAAGAGCAGCGGCTAGCCCATTGGGAGAAAAACCCTAAAAGTCACTTGGCATTAATTATATTGCTCGACCAATTCACGCGGAATATTTTTCGTGAGTCAGCTCAAGCTTTTAGCTGTGACGAGCAAGTAAGGGTTATTTGTCATCAGGGACTACAACAAGGATTTGATCGTCAATTATCAGTCAGTGAGCGAGTGTTTTACTATTTGCCATTAGAGCATTCAGAATTAATCGCTGATCAGCAACTGTGTGTGCGGCTGCTAAAACAATTGGCTGATAAAGTTGAAAAGCGGTATGCAAGCAGGAGTGAGTATAGAAGTATAGATGAGGATGTAGATGAGCATTCTAATCAATACCAGAAAATGTTTGCTTCCTATATCGAGTATGCTGTTTTGCATCATGATATTATTGCCGAGTATGGTCGGTTCCCGCATCGCAACAGACTATTAGGCCGGCAGTCAACTGAGGCAGAGCTAGCATATTTAAAAAATGATGGTCATAGCTTCGGACAATAATCCATGACTTTGGAAGTAATCCATAACTTCGGAAAAAAAGAAAAATAAATGTATAAAAACCATTTATCTAAAGGTTGAGTATGATTGAATCAAATATTTTGCAACAAAATATCCAGCGAATAAATCATTGGTTATGGGATACGAATATCAACGAATCTGCACTATGGCAGCGCTCGATGATAAAGTTTTTTCAGATAATGTATGCAGTGATACGTGACTTACGCGATGGCCAGTTAAGTCTGCGAGCAATGAGCTTGGTTTATACCACAGTCATTGCCATTGTCCCGCTGTTAGCGTTGAGTTTTTCGGTCTTAAAAGGTTTTGGATTGCATAATGAAGTTGAGCCGGCTTTGCTAGAGGCATTAGTTTCATTGGGTGATAAGCGCTTTGATATTGTCAGCAATGTTATGGGTTTTATCGATAATATAAAGGTAGGCGTATTAGGCGCTGTTGGTTTTGCACTTTTGATTTACAGTGTGATATCAATGATGCATAAAATTGAAAATTCATTTAATTACACTTGGCAAATCAAACGCGATAGAAACATGTCTCAACGTTTTCGTGATTATCTTAGTGTGATTTTTGTAGCGCCATTAATGATTTTTTTATCGGCAGCTATTACCACGTCGGCCAATACCGGCGTGGTCATTTCTTATATTGAAGCGCTTCCAGCAGGCGCAGACTTTGTTGGCTTTATTAGCACCTTGATCCCTTATTTAATTATGTCTTGGGGATTTGCTTTTATTTATATGTTTTTGCCCAATACACGCGTCAAAATGCTTGCCGCTTTTGTTGGTGGTTTAGTGACTGCAATTATTTGGAAATTTATGGGCTGGGGCGTATCGACATTTGTCGCTAACTCAGCAAGCAGTATTGCTATTTATTCAGCATTTGCATCGGTCATTATTTTAATGGTCTGGATGTATGTTGGTTGGCTTGTGTTATTAGTCGGCGCCAGTGTTTCATTTTATTTTCAAAATCCGCAATACATTCTTATTCGACGTGATGACGTTCAGCTCAATGGTGAAGATTCTGAAAGCCTTGCGCTAAGCCTGTTATATCTTATTGGTTTACATTACCACAAAAATCTAGCCGCATGGGAGATCGACTTATTAGCAAAACGATTAAGTGTTGCGCCGCATTTGGTTGATGAGATGATAGATTTCCTTGAGTCCCTGGGCTATATCGTCCGAGCTGGCGAGTCATCTTTATTAATTTATCCAGCTCAACCTATAGAGAAAATAATAGTTGCCCAAGTGTTAAGGCAGTTACGTGAACAGGGCTTAAACGCAAAGCACTCAAAAGCAGTTGATTGTGAGGTGAGTGGTGAGCCAGCAGTGACCTATTTACTTAATGATTTACGAGAAGCGATTGACCAGCGTTTTGGAAAGGTAACCTTAAAAGATATTATTGATAGCCGAGAATCTTTATAGAATGATTCATAGTTTCCCATCGGTTGTAAGCGCAGGTGCTACGCGATTGGTTTTAGGCAGTATGCCAGGTCAGCGCTCTCTACAGGAAAATCGATATTATGCCCATCCACAGAATGCGTTTTGGCGAATCATCTTTGCGCTTTTTGATAGTGTTGAGAATGATAAGCGTCAAATTGATAATAACTATGCTCATGGTTTGCAATTATTAAAGAGTGCTGACATTGGACTGTGGGATGTATTACAAACGTGTGAGCGAGAGGGTAGTTTAGATGCTGATATTATCGAGACATCTGTTGTAGCCAATGACTTTTCAAAATTACTAGCAGAATATCCGACGATAAAAAAAATCTATTTTAATGGTGCAAAAGCAGAGCAGCTTTATAAGCGACATGTTCTTCCAGTTTTAGATGATCAGGCAAGAAATTTAACGATGGTCAAACTTCCTTCGACAAGCCCGGCTTATGCTGCAATGAGTTTTGAAAAAAAACTACAGCTATGGAGTCAGGTCGCGCAATAATCCATTAATGTTTAAAGTCTTTATTCATTAATGTTGTGAGTTGTATCAAGTTAATTGGCTTAGCTAGATAATCATTCATTCCTGCCTCAATACTATTCACTCTACTATCATCATCATCATAAGCAGTGAGGGCAATGATAGAGCATGGTTTTTTATCTGCTCTTCCCAGTTTTTCATAGGCTCTAATTTTTCGTGTCACTTCAAAGCCTGATTCAGCCGGTAATTCACAATCCATCAAAATAATATCAAAAGTTTCAGACTTGAATTTATTCAGTGCATCATGACCATTTGAAACATATTCAAAATCAATAGACAGTTTTTTTAACATACTGAAAACGATTTTGGCACTAATGGGGTTATCTTCTACGAGCAACAATTTTTTATTTGCAATGGCCTTTTTTTGTTTTGTTATGCCTTCTGATGCTAGGGATCTTAATAAATAAAACTCTTCAAGCAATACTAATTTTAGAGTGTCTGCCAATACAGGCTTATCTAATAGCTGTTTTATGCCACAATTTTTTATGTCGACTGAGTTAATGCTTGATGTTGTATTAGACATAATGATGATAGATAGATTGTCGGGGATGTCAGTATCAGATCGTAATCGTTTTGATGCTTCGATGCCGCTGATGTTGGGCATAATAAAATCAATAAGTGCTAAATCAATAGGCTGATCTATATTCGCTTGATGTCTGATAATGGCTAATGCATCGTTAAAATTATTAGATTTAAAAATAGTGATATGCCATCGTTGTAAATAAGAGCCAATAACATTGCACGAGGTTTCATTATCGTCAATGATAATGATGCGACGATTTTTTAATAATTCTAAATCTAACTGTTGGTTCGAGTGGTCTACGGTAGGAGTTGCTAACAGTTCGGTTGTGATAAGTAATGAGTTATAATTGCTTTTAAGTTGTAATTCACCGCTAAGTTTTTTTGCGATTAAATTTGCTGTCGCTAATTTTGAGTTTATCTTACTTGGATTGTTGAATGTATTGCTATTTGTATTGATAGCGAATAAAACAGATATAGAATTATTTTTTGGGTGACTTACTTCGATTCGAATCTCAAAAAAATCGTCATTCGATAAATAGTATTCAAGTATATGCATGAATAACTGACGTATTTGTTCGTGGTTTCCTCGCCAATATTTGGGAGTCTCTTCACTAATATCGATAATGATTTCTTTGCTTAACTCATCTGCACGATAACTATAGTATTGAGCACACTCACTAAGCAGGGTGCTTAATGTAAAGGGCTCTTGGCTTTCTAATCGTGATGGGTTGGTGTCCTTATACGAAAATATTTGATTTATTTTTTCTAGCCCTTGTCGACCTGACTGCTGAATATCGAGTATATTTTTGCGTTGCTCCTGATCTAATGGTGTGGCAATAATGAGATCAGATAGTCCGATGATGTCAGATAATGAGGCGCGCAGGTCATGGCGATTTTTTCCAAGCAGTGGCGAAATGGCTGCGACTTGCTGCTCTTTTTTGGCGACAGAAATTAATTTATAGAGCCTTTGTTCCCGGCGATCCCGATCGACAAGTAATAAGATAATAGTGAGTATCGCGGCATCAAGTAAAATGACAGAAGCTAGCCAGACATGAAAAGTGAGTTGTGATAGTACACTTAAACGCGCGTAGTAAAGGGCTACTACTATTAAAGTTAAAACGATTAATTTTGCTGGCCCGACCAGACAAGCTGCGATAGGGTGTTTATGACGAAAAGCGACAATGGATAAAACAATGGATACTAGTATTTCAATGGATTGAGATGTATAGATAAATGCTCCAATATTCGGCGGCTGAATAATAGTTGTTATTACAATTAAAAATCCAAGTGCGAGTAATAACTTAGAGTGAGATACTTTTTGTAAAAGTGCATTGTCATAAAATATATATTTTAAAATCCCAATAAATGCAATTAGCGAGACAAGACTTGAATCTATATTTAATGTGTTAATCAATGCTGCATTAAGATCTAAGCTTTTAAGGTTGTAGATTAGATAGTTAGGTATAAAACAAATAGTACTTATCGAATACATCGGCAGCCATAACAGCGCGCTCTGCTTAGTAATAATGGCAGCTGACAATATAAAAAACATCATGCAGATAAGAATGCCATTTATTAACTGCCAATAATGTTTTACTTGTTTTGTTTCTACGGTTAGCTGTTTTTGTGCTTGTAGGTCGAAGTGAGGAATAGTCCATATATCACTTGTCATGCTGAAAAGCAGTATCTTGCTTTCATGGGCTGCAAATGTCAGGTTGATCTCAATTTTTTCTGTCTGATTAATATTTCGATCATGGATTTTTTTTATGGTTAGCGGGGGAGTGGTAAAGCTGGCTTGGTTGTCGGCATCATTGACATGATTCAGTACTGCTGTTCTAACGAAGAGGCTACGTATCGGCGCTATAGAAAATACATAATGCTGTACTTGGTCGCTGGGGTTGTTGATGTATAACCTAAACCAATGCGCTTTAGCGTTTCCCGAGATAGCTTTGCTTTTTCCCGCTAATGACTGCCAAAAAGGAGATCGCGTGCTTGTCGCCTCATTAATGGTTGGTGTTTCGCCGGAGGCATTAATTTCTAAATAGCTATGTAACAGCGTATTAAATTGCTTAACTGGCTTAGTGGGCTTACTGCTATCAAGTTGTAGAATGGCGGTGGAGGCGAATAGATTGTTTTCAGTGGCACGTGCGTTATTCGAAAACAGAAAAAACACTAGGCTGAGAAAAAAAATAAAAGCAAAACCAACAATGTTTAGCCGTTTATTTTTTTTTGCCAGCGACTGACAAGTTAAATTAAGGTCTTGGCCATACATGGCATTGGTCCTTTTAGCCTGATGTAACCGATAGCAATTAGTTTTTTGAACGCTCGCGTGCAACCGCACGGTAACCAATATCTTTGCGCAATTGAACGCCGGGCCATGTAATCTTAGTGGCATTTTTATAGGCCAATGTCTGCGCCTTTTCTACGTTTTCGCCAAGTGCCGTGACACACAATACGCGACCACCACTAGTGAGAACGGATTCATTTTCTTGAACGGTGCCGGCATGGAATACCTTACAGTTTTCGTCATCGACAGTATTAAGGCCATCAATCTCAAGCCCTTTTTTATAACTTTCTGGGTAGCCACCTGCAGCGAGCACAACACCGAGTGCCGATGCACTTGTCCATTGTACCGATTGTCCAGCTAGCTGTTTGTCAACGGTGGCAATACAAAGTTCGGTGAGGTCTGATTGCATGCGCATCATAATCGGCTGTGTTTCTGGGTCGCCGAATCGACAGTTATATTCAATCACCTTAGGCGTACCTTGAGCGTCAATCATAAGGCCGGCATATAAAAAGCCTGAATAAGTATTGCCTTCGGCAGCCATGCCAGCAACTGTAGGTTCGATGACTTCACGCATAATTCTATCGTGAACTTCAGCGGTGACGACGGGCGCGGGAGAGTAAGCACCCATGCCGCCGGTATTGGGGCCGGTATCGCCTTCACCAATACGTTTATGATCTTGGCTAGTTGCCATAGGAAGAATATTGATGCCATCACTCACGACAATAAAGCTAGCTTCTTCGCCTTCAAGAAATTCTTCGATAACGACTTTATGACCTGCATCGCCAAAAGCATTGCCTGCTAACATATCGATGATGGCGGCTTCGGCTTCGGCCAATGTCATAGCAACAATCACGCCCTTACCAGCGGCAAGCCCATCGGCTTTGACAACAATTGGCGCACCTTTCTCACGCACATAATTTAGTGCGGCAGTTTGTTCGGTAAAGGTTTCATATTCTGCGGTCGGAATATTGTGACGCGCTAAAAAATCTTTGGTAAACGATTTTGAACCTTCGAGTTGTGCCGCGTTGGCGCTAGGCCCGAAACATCGCAAGTTAAGAGCGGTGAAATGGTCAACGATACCGTCAACTAAAGGTCCTTCTGGACCGACTACGGTTAAATCAATTTTATTCTGTTGAGCAAAGTTAGAGAGCTGTTCAAAATCATTGACGGCAATGTCGATATTCTCAATGTTAGGCTCTAATGCTGTGCCAGCATTACCGGGTGCAACGTAGACGGTTTCTACCTCAGGGCTTTGTGATAATTTCCACGCTAATGCATGTTCACGTCCGCCGTTACCAATAACCAGTACTTGCATGCTCTTTGTTCCTTTAAAACTTTGTAGTCAATCGTTTAAATATATTAATGACGGAAGTGACGCATGCCCGTAAAGACCATGGCCATATCATGCTCGTCGGCTGCAGCGATAACTTCATCATCACGCATTGATCCGCCAGGTTGAATAACACAGCTAATACCGACTTTCGCCGCATTGTCTATGCCATCTCTAAACGGGAAGAATGCATCTGAAGCCATGCAAGAGCCTTCGACTTTAAGACCTGCATGTTCTGCTTTTATAGCGGCAATACGCGCTGAGTTAACGCGGCTCATTTGTCCAGCACCCACACCAATTGTTTGGCCATCTTTGCCATAAATAATGGCATTGGATTTAACCATTTTAGCGACTTTCCAGCTAAATAATAAATCGCTAATTTCTGCGCTAGTTGGCTGGCGCTTGCTAACAATAGTAAGGTCGTCTTCTGTGATAATACCGAGGTCGCGATCCTGAATTAACAGTCCGCCGTTCACGCGTTTATAGTCAAGCGCTGCGGTAGAGTTTGACCATGCATCGCAAACCAGTAGGCGCAGGTTCTTTTTCTGTGCAATGGTATTTTGCGCAGCGTCTGTCGCGCCAGGAGCAATAATCACCTCAACAAATTGTTGTTCACAAATTGCTGCTGCAGTGGCTTCATCAAGTTCGCGGTTAAACGCAATAATGCCGCCAAATGCTGATTCAGGATCGGTAGCAAAAGCACGTTGATAGGCGGCTTCAATCGTTTCTGCCGATGCAACGCCACAAGGATTAGCATGCTTAACTATGACGCAGCTTGGCTGATCAAATAATTTAACGGTTTCAAGTGCGGCATCGGTATCAGCAATGTTGTTGTAAGATAATTCTTTACCCTGAAGTTGTCGCGCTGTAGCGATGCTGACATCTTGTGGGTTCTTTTCAACATAGAATGCCGATTGTTGATGCGGGTTTTCACCGTAACGCAATGATTGCGTTTTGATGAATTGGCTATTGAAAGTACGAGGAAAGCCTTCGCTGCCACCATCAACTTTTTGGCCAAAGTAATTGGCTATTGCGCCATCGTAAGCGGCGGTATGCTCATAGGCTTTAATGGCGTAATCAAAGCGCATTTCAAAGGTAGTCGCGCCATCGTTATCGGCTAGTGCGTTTAATACATTGTTGTAGTCATCAGTATTAACGACAATCGTAACGTCATTGTGATTTTTCGCTGCGGCGCGAACCATCGTTGGCCCACCAATATCGATATTTTCGATCGCATCAGCAATCTTACAATTAGGATCGGCAACGGTTTTTTCAAACGGATATAAATTAACAACCACTAAGTCGATAGCGTTGATGTCATTGGCGCGCATGACTTTTTCGTCGATGCCACGTCGCGCTAAAATACCACCATGTACTTTAGGGTGCAGTGTTTTGACGCGCCCATCCATCATTTCTGGGAAGCCAGTGTAATCAGAGACTTCAATGACGTTGACATCATGTTGCTTTAATAATTTATAAGTGCCACCAGTAGAGAGGATTTCGATACCGCGTTTACTGAGTGCTTGAGCAAATTCAACAATGCCAGTTTTGTCTGAAACGCTGATTAAGGCGCGTCGAATAGTAGATAGAGAACGATTTTCCATAGTATTTAGGTATAGTCTTTAGAGGTGAGTGTAATAGTTGTTTGTGATGAAAAAAATGAGGCGATGTCCGCTGAGTTGAAAAACTTTGTAACACAATATGAGACGCTTATCAGTCGTGGAATTAATAAAAGCACTTTACTGAAAAGTAAAAAGCACCTGCCAGATATTGGCAAGTGCTTTTAGGTTAACAACTCGATTTATTGATACGTCAAATAAATCGAGTACTGTTGCAATGATGAGTAATTGCAACAGTGACGGATATCTAATACAGCTTGGCTAGTGGGCGAAAAAAACGCTATAGCGCTGCGATATCCTCTTTTAACCGTTACAGCAAACCGTATTGCTTAAGCTTCTTTCTGAGTGTTCCGCGGTTCAGACCCAGTAAGTGTGCAGCTTTAGTCTGATTGTTGCGAACATACTTCATAACTTGCTCAAGAAGTGGCGCTTCGATTTCAGACATCACCATTTGATAAACATCCGATACCGGCTGTCCGTCTAGGTGTTTGAAGTAGTTAGCCATTGCTGACTCAACGTTTTCACGCAAGCTGGCCGTTGAATTAGCGGCAGCCTGTGATTGATCCAGTTGTGGTTCGGCTTGATTTGAAATTGGCTCATGCAAAAAAGAGTCGCTATTGCTCATGCTGCGATGTCCCCTGTAGTGTGAAGTTCCCCAAAAAAATGTTCTATGTGCTCCAGTTGCGCGTTACAGCTGCTTAACTGGTTGAACTGCTTTTTAGCAGTTTCAATATCGATGATAAGCGGTTTTACTTGTTGCTCTAATTTCCGACTTTCCATCGAATTCAAATCCTTTTTATTATAAGGGTCGACAAGCGTCTTAATCATTTGTTCAAAATACCAACAAATATGCTTTCGACCAATCCTTACTGCGAGTTCTGTGTGTTTTTCTGACTTACGGTTATTCTTACAGTCTTCGCTTTTTGGTACTGATGTTCTTGAATCTGTCTTATTTAAATTATTATTACTTACGTCAAAATCTTGATAATAATCATGAATGTGCACTAAGTGTTCCATTATAAGGTGTTCTTGGTTTCTTGTGTTATTTAAGTTCAATGATTTAGCTGTGAAAAATTCGCTTGTCGCGGCTTTATCGCCAAACAAATCATTGATTTCAGAAAAAATCCAAGGCCTTCCTTGAGCGCCGCGGCCTATCATTACGCCCGCTGCACCTGTGTAATCCAAAACGGTTTTTGCTTTTATTGCTGTAGTGATATCGCCATTAGCAAACACTGGGATATTAACCGCTTGAACAACTTCCCCTATGGTATCGTATTCTACGACTCCTTGGAACCGACAGGAGCGAGTCCGACCATGGACAGCCAGCGATTGAACCCCCATATCTTCTGCGATTCTGGCGATTTCAACCGCATTGCGGTTATCTGGATCCCAGCCGGTACGAATTTTTAAGGTTACAGGTACATCAACACGGCCAACCACGGCGGCCAATATCTCTCTAACGAGGCCAGAATCCTTCATAAGTGCTGATCCAGCCAGCTTTTTACAGACTTTCTTAGCTGGGCAACCCATATTGATATCGACGATTTGAGCGCCTGATTCGACCTGATATTGGGCTGCAGCGGCCATTTGAAGCGGTTCAGTGCCGACTATCTGGATAGTTCGAGGTTCTGCGTCATCAGGGTTAGCCAGTCGCAATTGCGATTTGCGTGTATCTCGCAAGGCTGGATTACTGGCACTCATTTCAGCCGTTACCATACTGGCACCCAAACGGCGGCAGACTTGCCGAAACGGAAAATCTGTAACGCCAGCCATTGGGGCTAAAACTGCCCGTCCAGCTAATTGATAGGGTCCAATATTAATCATTATTCATATTGTTAAAATAAGCGGCGAAATTGATACATTTCTGTCTAATTGACTTGGCGCACATCATAAGTGAATGCTCACCCGTTGCCAATTTTATTTGTCTGGTTATCTAACGATAGAGTTTAGTTGTATCGCATAATTTACGGCGGCGGGCTCTGCATTTTTAATGACGAGCGAAACATGGACCGGAGTGGCTGGTGGCAGATATTTCTGTCCCTGAAGTTCGCCGTGAAGGTAGTCTGCGGCAATAAAGTGATGTTGGGCGAGAGGCTTACCGTTTAAATCATTTAAGTGCACTTCAATCTCAGGAAAAAGCCGTCGGTGCTTTGCCGTGTTGAGGATAACGGTTTCAAGTAATAAGGCGTTAGCTTGCTCGGGGTGGCTGATCATTCTGAATGAGCGGATTTGGAAAATATTTTCCATTTTAGACTGCTGGCAACCTTGCAGTTGGCAGGCTAGATGATAGATATCCTTCAGATGAGGATGGCCTTTGAAATAATGGGGGTGCGCCAATATCCAATAGGCACTAATGGTCAAGACAACTGCTAAACACAGACTTAGCCCGATTAGGCTGAGTAGCCGATTTTTAAGGGAGCGTTTAGCGTTTAAAGCGATTTCAATCGATGGGACTTTAATGTCAGCCACATTAATAGGAGGCGCTTTAAAATCCGGCGGAGTTTCAAACCCCGTTATGCTATCGATTGATGGTTCTATTCGCTTATTATCAGCCGCGCTGCTATCTGCTTCTGGCAATAAATCGTTGAGCCATTCATGGGTGATGTCGCTGGCTGAAGTTGATGATTGTTCGGTGGCTTTTTCTGTAAATTGCTCTTTAGATTGTTCTGCAAATGGCTTTGCGGCTTGGTCGTCGATATTTTTGCGTTGATCGGCTAACTGGTTGCTGCTGGCGCAGAATACTTGCATGCAGGCGCCGCAACGAACATTGCCAGCGGCGATATCGAGTTTTGCTTCGCTGACCACAAAGCGGGTTTTGCAGTTAGGACATTGACTGATCATAAAAGACAGCGCTTGTGAGGCTAAATGACTAACTATATAAAGATTGCTTGATACGAACTGAGAGAGGTCTCTCGTTTAACTGATTAGTCGTGATTTTTTTCCGCTAAGACGCATCCACTCATCGCGGTTAGCAGTTGGATCAAAATCAATGGCGGGCTCGTAAGCCTGCAGTACCGATGCCGCTTGATGATCCAGAATGCCGGATAAAATAATTTCGCCATGGCTGTTCAGTCGGCTAGTTAAGTTATCGACCAGCGATATCAGTGGACCAGCTAAAATGTTGGCAATGACTAGATCAAAACCATCGGTAGCAATGTTGTGTTCGACTAAGGTTGTCGCTAATTGTTCTGGGCTGCAGACAATTAAATTATCAGCACTGATAGCATTTTGCGTGGCATTGGATCGTGTGGCGACTAAAGCCTGCGGGTCATTGTCGACGCAAATCACTTGCTTCGCGCCGAGTAAAAGGGCGGCAATAGCAAGAATGCCTGAGCCGCAACCATAATCAATAACGGTTTTATCCTGCAGTGATGCTTGCTCCAACCATTCGAGACATAATGCGGTTGTTTGATGGGTACCGGTGCCAAAAGCGAGACCGGGGTCGAGGGCAATATTGATGGCATCGGGATCTGGTGGTTGATGCCAGCTTGGGCAAATCCATAACTTTTCGCCAAAGCGAAGGGGTTCAAAATCGTTTAACCAGCTGCGTTCCCAATCTTGGTCTTCAAGCGTTTCAAAGCGGTATTGAGGAAGGTTGCCATCAAGCGCTTTGAGTAGGCGGTCGATAATTGATTGTGAGTCGCTATTGCCGTCGAACAATGCCGTGAGTTGGATCGCCTCCCATAAAGGCGTTTCACCAACACCGGGTTCTAGTAGGGGTTGGTCGGCGTTATCACGCAAAGTGACCGAAGCTGCACCCAATTCCAGTAGTGCAGATTCAATTTCGCTAGCGCTGGCGGCGCTGGCATCAATGTGCAGTTGCAGCCAGCCCATAATCGCTATTTAGCTTCGCTTTCTAACTTGTGCTCGAGGTAGTGAATGTTGACGCCGCCGCAGCGAAATTCTGTATCGCGAACCAATCTCTGATGCAGTGCGGTATTGGACTTGATGCCATCAATAACTAGCTCATCTAAAGCGTTAGCCATACGCGTGAGCGCCGTGTCGCGATCGGGTGCGTAGGTGATAATTTTTGCGATCAAGGAATCGTAATGCGGAGGGACTTTATAGCCACTATATATGTGTGAGTCGACGCGCACGCCATTACCGCCAGGAGCATGGTAATGCTTAATTAAACCAGGGCTTGGCATAAAGGTATCTGGATCTTCGGCGTTAATTCGGCACTCAATAGCATGACCGTTAAATTGAATATCATCTTGCGTCATTGATAACTTTTCGCCAGAGGCAATCATCAGCTGCTCTTTAACAATATCAACACCGGTAATCATTTCTGAAACTGGGTGCTCTACTTGGACGCGCGTATTCATTTCAATAAAGTAAAAGCCGCCGTCTTCATACAAAAATTCAAACGTACCTGCACCGCGATAACCAATTTGAATACAAGCATTGGTACAAGCCTCTGCTACTTCATTCCTTAAGTCATCAGGAATTAATGGTGCGGGTGCTTCTTCAATCACTTTTTGGTGGCGACGCTGAAGTGAGCAATCACGATCGCCTAAATGAATTGCTTGGCCTTGGCCATCAGCGAGTACTTGAATTTCAACATGGCGTGGATTGCCAAGAAATTTTTCTAAATAAACGGTGTCATCACCAAATGCGGCTTTGGATTCTGCTTTAGTTAAAGCAATCGAACTAATTAAGCTCGCTTCTTCTTCAACCACTCGCATTCCTCGACCACCACCGCCTGCAGCTGCTTTGATAATCACGGGGTAACCAATTTTATTGGCAACACTCATTGAGCGTGCAGCATCATCGGTAAGAGGGCCGTTTGAACCTGGCACGGTAGGCACGCCTGCTTTTTGCATTTGTTCAATTGCAGCAACTTTGTCACCCATAACGCGGATCACATCGGCTGTTGGACCAATAAATTTAAAGCCACTTTTTTCTACTTGCTCAGCAAAATCAGCGTTTTCCGCTAGAAAACCATAGCCCGGATGAATAGCATCGGCGTTGGTAACTTCGGCGGCACTAATAATAGCGTGACTGCTGAGATAACTGCTGGAAGAGGGAGCGGGTCCTATACAGACAGCTTCGTCGGCGAGACGAACGTGCATTAGATCAGCATCGGCCTTACTGTGAACGGCAACGGTTTTAATGCCGAGTTCACGACAAGCGCGAAGTATTCTTAATGCGATTTCACCGCGATTGGCGATAACGACTTTGTTTAGCATGGTGATGAATCCTGTGAGTCACTGGCAATGGAATGCATAATCAAGTTAGGCGCTTAAAAGAAAAATGGCGTTTGCGATCGCCACTAATTTAAGCGCTATGTTAAGCATTACCGACTTAAGAAATAATAATTAGCTGTTGATCAAACTCGACAGGTTCGCCATCTTTAACCAAGATAGCTTCTACTACGCCCGATTGGTCAGCTTCGATTTGATTCATCATTTTCATCGCTTCAACGATGCAGACAACATCACCTTTATTAACACTTTGGCCTACGGTCACAAATGCTGGCGTTTCAGGCGAGGGCGCTTGATAGAAAGTCCCGACCATTGGTGAGCAAATCGCATGGCCAGCTGGCGCAGCACTTTCACTTGGCGCTGCCGCTGGAGCGGAAGGCGCTGCGGGGGCAGCTACAGGTGCAGCAGCAATGGTTGCGGGCGCTGGCGCGGCAACCATTTGCACTGAATTACCACCACGGCTAATGCGAACTGATTCTTCACCTTCTTTGATTTCAATTTCTTGGACGTTGGATTCTTCCAACAGCTCAATCAGTTTTTTAACTTTTCTAATATCCATAATAGGCTCTCGATTAATTAGATAGGTATTGCTGATATTTTTAGTTCAGCAAATAAAGGTTTAATAGGTGTGTTATCAATCCACTTTGAGTTGGTTGATAGCAGCGCTTAAAGCAAGCTCGTAGCTTTTGGCGCCCAGTCCTGAGATAACGCCTACCGCAACGTCTGATAAAAACGACGTATGTCTAAAGGTTTCTCGGGAGTAAATATTCGATAAGTGCACTTCAATAAACGGGATTTCAACGCCAAGCAAGGCATCTCGCAGCGCCACACTGGTATGCGTTAAAGCCGCAGGGTTGATAATAATAAAGTCGGTGTTTTCACGCGCTTGGTGAATACGTTCAACTAGCTCTACTTCGGCGTTGCTCTGCATGGTGTCTATCTGGCAGCCGTGTTCTTGGCCAATAGCGACTAACCGCTGATGGATGTCATCAAGCGTATCGGTGCCGTATTGCTCCGGTTCACGGGTGCCGAGCAGGTTGAGATTGGGGCCGTTGAGTACAAGAATTGTTGGCATCGTCTTAAAACAACCTCGATCTATAGGCTAAAAGGATAATGAGCAGATGTTTACTCGATGAAGGGCATGCTAGGGACTTAATAGAGTGATTGCAAGCGAGATTATGCGGGATGGCCGAATTTAGCGACAATTGACGCTATTTCAGCTTTTTTTACAGACATTTTTTACAGTTAGTGCCTATGGCAACTGGATTTGACGTGTTTGTACAGGGTAGCAAAGGCCGGCTTCGGCACAACCTTGGTATTGGATGCTGAGTTGACGCTGATTGACGGAGCCATCGGTATGACTGGCGAGTGCTTTGATTTGCTCCATTGGCAGTTGGGCGGTGGCTTGATAATAATAGATTTGGACAGGGCCAAAGTAATCATCAGTAGTTTTAATGCCTTGGCTGAACAGCGTCTGGGCTGTCAGTGGTATTTGCTTGATGCTGCCGTCGCTGTGGGTGATATCAATCGCTACTGAAAAGGCATGACGGTAAAGATAGTGCTCGGGCGCGATAATCCATACCAGTGTGGCGCTATCGTCATCGCTATTGAGCGAAAAAGTAAACGCGTCATCAACGGGTAAAAAGGCTGTTGCCTCTGATAAGCCAACACTTTTCAATGGTTTATTGGCATCACTTTCCAAGCCGCCAGCCGCTGAATTTAAGGCTAATGGTAATGAGGCCAATATTAATAGAAAGGAAAGTGTCAGATGATTCGTCATTATTTTAATGTCTCAACTATTTCAGCTATCTAATCAATCTTAATGTCTGAGCCGCGAGAAGCGGTCTACTGTGGGTTTATTTTAGCGCGGTTTAGTGCTGCCTGCCGGTTTTCTGTAGTTTCTCTTTATAAGGTTATAGAGCTAGTTACGCAGCTAGCTATAAGACGAGTTATGGTGCTAGCTTCTTTTGCCTAGTTTTTGACTAGGGTCTACGGCAATAATTCCATCCGTCATCGAATCAGCGCGCATCGTAGACCAGCAATGTTATAGTGTCAGCAACGCTATATTGTGTAGAAAATATCCATTGGAGTATTAAATTTTGTCGAGAATCAGCTATTTTTCCAGCCTATTCGCTTTGTGCGTTTTGTTAATCAATGTTGCACCTCTGTCTCAAGCCAATGAGCAGGCTTCGCCATTGATGGTGAGTGAGGCCTATTTTCGATTAATGCCTCCTGGTCGCTCAATGTCTGCGGCTTATATGAACCTAGAAAATACCAGCGGTGAATCGCAAACATTAATCGGATTGCGTTCCGATAGTGCGGCCAATGTTGAGCTTCACGAGCATTCCCATGTCAATGGCATGATGCGTATGCGAAAAGTGGATCAATTGAATATTGCCGATGGTGAATCGGTGACGCTCGAACCCGGTGGTTACCATTTGATGTTGTTTGGTTTACAGGCAGGCTTAGGCTTAGATGATACGATTGATATTGAGTTGCAACTTGCCTCAGGTCAGTCTGTCCTTGTTAACTTCAAAGCTAGATCATTAAAGTAGTACTTTTATACGTTCGCGATGAATGAGTAGCACAAGCAATACAAATACAGTGAGAAATGAACGACTGATGGATATGTTTGACCGTATCAAAATGACCAAAGAAGATATGGCCGATTGGTGGGATAGTGGTTTTATTCCTCGCGCCATAGGTGTTTCTTTGGTGCTATATCTCCTTATCTGTACGATTTTAGCCTTTATGTGGTCGGGCGAGCCCAGTCAGTTTGATGTTGTTGAGCGCGCGGCGAAAACGAAAAGTAGTGTCGTAAGTAGTATTGGAAATAATGCTGACCAGCAGCAGGCTGTGGTGACAGGTTCAACCACGGCGACGGCTTTGATCGAAGTAGCTAACACGATGATGGATAAGCCCGGCGGTTTTTTATCTAACGATATTCTTCCTCCTGGCGCATTACTCGATAATATTCCTAGCTGGGAATTTGGTGTCTTGGTGCAGGTAAGAGATCTTGCTCGTGCGATGCGAGAAAATTTTAGTCGCTCCCAATCGCAATCCACCGAAGATATTGATCTAGCGATTGCCGAGCCACGGTTTAATTTTGATAACCAAAGTTGGATACTGCCGCGCTCCGAAGATGAATACCAAGAGGGAATCGAATACACGCAAGCCTACTTGCTGCGTTTATCCGACCCTAACCAGAACGGTTCGCAGTTTTATGCGCGAGCGGATAACTTAAATGCTTGGTTAGCAACGGTTGAAACACGGTTGGGCAGTTTATCGCAGCGCTTAAGTGCCAGTGTTGGCCAAAAGCGTTTAAATGTTGACTTAGCTGGCGAAGCAGCGGCAGGGCAATCGACCGCGGCGCCGCAAGAGATTGAAGTAAAGACCGCTTGGAATAAAATAGATAACGTCTTATTTGAGGCTAGAGGCACAACTTGGGCTTTGATTCATTTTTTAAAAGCTATCGAAGTTGATTTCGCTGATGTTTTAGAAAAGAAAAATGCTCGCGTTAGTGTGCAGCAAATTATTCGTGAACTTGAATCGACACAGCAAGCTATTTGGAGCCCTGTAGTTCTTAATGGCAGCGGCTTTGGTTTGTTTGCGAATCACTCATTGGTTATGGCTTCTTATGTTTCGCGAGCGAATGCTGGCATTATCGATTTAAGGGAATTGTTGTCGAAAGGCTAAAATGCAACCAATACCTAGATATAATTGGCTTAGAAGACGTTTTTATCGCCCAATATTGGAACCGTTAGAATGTTCGACTAGTATTAATCAATTACATACAGAAACACTTAAACACTAAACAAACATCTCACATTAAAAAGAGTACTAAAAACGTGAATCATCAAACAGACGACCTCCGCATTGATCAAATTATGGAGTTGCTACCACCGGTAGCACTAATGGAGCGCTATCCGCTTTCGGATACTGCAGCGACTACGGTTATTGATTCGCGTCAAGCGATTCATAATATCTTAACTGATAAAGACGACCGTCTATTGGTCATTGTGGGACCCTGTTCTATTCATGATACTGAAGCGGCTATAGAGTATGCGGCGAAGCTTAAAAAACTACGCGAACAGTATGCCGGTGAATTAGAAGTTGTTATGCGAGTGTATTTTGAAAAGCCAAGAACCACTGTCGGCTGGAAAGGCTTGATCAACGATCCTCATATGGATGGTAGCTTTAAGATTAATGAAGGCTTGCGTATTGCGCGCGAGTTGCTGTGTCATATCAATGATATGGGCTTACCAACAGCGGGCGAGTTTTTAGATGTGATTTCGCCACAGTATGTTGCCGACCTAACGAGTTGGGGTGCCATTGGAGCGCGTACAACTGAATCACAAGTTCATAGAGAATTATCATCGGGTCTTTCATGTCCGGTTGGATTTAAAAATGGCACCAATGGCAGTATTCGAATTGCTATTGATGGTATCGGCGCGGCAAATAATCCGCACCACTTTTTATCGGTGACTAAGTTTGGTCACTCGGCGATTATTGCGACCAAAGGTAATAAAGACTGCCATGTTATTTTACGCGGCGGTACCGAGCCTAATTACAGCGCTGAACATGTTAATGCGGCGTCTGAGCAATTAACGGCGGCGGGCGTGAACAGTAAAGTGATGGTCGACTTTAGCCATGCGAATAGTAATAAACAGTTTAAACGTCAGATGGATGTCAGCACCGATGTTGCTGGTCAAATCGCAGGTGGCAACAACGCCTTATTCGGCGTAATGATAGAGAGCCATTTAGTTGAAGGTCAGCAAAAAGTAGTGGAAGGGCAGCCACTCACATATGGCCAGAGTATTACTGATGCATGTATTGGTTGGGATGATACTGAAACAGCTTTAGCCCAATTGTCTGAAGCGGTTGTCGCAAGAAGATCTGCTAAATAGAAAAGATGTATAAGAACGATATATAGAAACGTTAGATAAAAGCCGCATTCTCAATGCGGCTTTTATCCGTTGTTTTATTGCTAGCTAAACTCTTTGACTAGCGCTCGATAATCCTCGGCCGATAATCTTGGCCCATACTGCGAAACCACTTTAGCCGCGGCTAAACTTGCAAATTCACCGGCATCTTCATGCGTCATGGCATGTGTTATGCCGTAAAGATAAGCACCTGCAAACATATCACCGGCACCGTTAGTATCTACCGCCTCGACTTCTACACCGTCGATAGCAATTAACTCATCGCCATCATAAATAAGTGCACCCTTAGCACCTAGGGTGATGACAAATTCATTAGCAACTTGTTTGATAGCCTCTATGGCATCACTAATAGTGTCAGCATTGGCAAAGCTTAACGCCTCATCCTTATTGCAAAAAACCAAGTCGACCTTGTCGCCCATAATGGCTTTAACACCGTCGCCGAAGTGGGCAATGATGCCGGGGTCAGAAAAGCTAATAGCGATTTTAGTGCCGCTTTGTTGGGCAGCCTGTCTTGCCTGTATCGCCGCGGCGCGACCGCTATCAGAGGTGACTAAATAGCTTTCTATATATAAGTATTCTGAATCTGAAATGGCTTGCTCATCAAGCTCGCGGGTAGAGAAGGTTTCGCTAGCCCCCAAGAAAGTATTCATTGAACGTTCGGCATCGGGGGTGATTAATATCAGGCACTTTCCGGTCACACCATCTTCGGCAGCTACGCTGACCGTATCAACACCGGCATTGCGCATATCCTGCATATAAAAATCGCCATTCTCATCACTAGCGACCTTGCCACTAAAGAAAGTACGACCGCCAAAATAGCTTGTTGCGATAATAGTATTACCAGCTGAGCCACCGCTGGCACGTTTAGAGTGAACCATATGATCTTCAAGATGCGTCAATAACTCCGATTGACGAGCCTCATCAACCAGCGTCATCAAACCCTTATCAATTTGCATATTGGTTAAATCAGCGTCAGTTACATCTAACTCAGTATCAACTAATGCCGCACCCATTCCATAAACGTGATATTTTTTCATCGTAATTACTAGCGTCTCCGATTATTCTGTTTATCTAGCTCGATAACATTATTATTTAATAACATTCTATTCGATAGCATTCTATTCAATAACACTCTATTCATTAACATAGAAGCGACACCTTAAATGCCCAATTCGACCAAAGCAAGTAAAGCTAGTACTAAGAAAAGCCGAAAAAGTACCCGCGATAATCGTAGCGTTTGGTCGCCAATCTATTGGTTCAAAAAAATGGCTGGGCTAATACTAAGAGTATTGTTTCGTCCATTAGCTTTTAAAGTTTATGTTGTCTTGGCTACAGTTTTGGCGGCTTATATTGTCTATCTTGATGCCACGATCACTAGTAGTTTCGAAGGTAAGAAATGGCAGTTGCCTGCGCGTGTTTATGCTAGACCATTAGAATTATTTGAAGGCCTCGCTATTTCTGCGAATGAATTCGAGCAAGAGCTTAAAGATCTCGGTTACCGTCAAGGTAGTAGCACTCGAGCCGGTAGTTACTATCGCCAAGGTAATCAAGTGACTTTGCATTCACGCGGCCATACTTTTTGGGATGGTGTTGAGGCACCACAGCAAGCGCAGGTTGTTTTTAATAGCCACGAATTAACCCGTCTTCGAGAATTAAATAATAACGCTTTGCCACTGTTGCGTTTAGAGCCTATGGAGATAGGGGCTATTTACCCGAATCATCGAGAGGACCGTGTTTTAGTTAACATTCAAGAAGTGCCACCATTATTAGTTGCGGCGCTCTTAGCTGTCGAAGATCATCGATTTTATGAGCATAGAGGCGTATCACCTTCAGCTATTGCTCGTGCTGCAGTACAAAACTTTAAAAGTGGTGCGGTAGTACAGGGTGGATCAACCATTACTCAACAGTTAGTTAAAAACTATTACCTGACTCGAGATCGTAGCCTTAGTCGAAAAATCACTGAAGCATTGATGTCACTGTTACTGGAGTTTCATTACGAAAAAGAAGCCATTCTGCAGGCCTATCTCAATGAGGTGTATCTGGGGCAGGCGGGTGATCGAGGTATTCATGGTTTTGGCTTGGCGAGTCAGCATTACTTTAATCGCCCGTTGTCAGAGTTGAGTGTTGATCGCCTTGCTTTATTAATCGCTATTGTTCGTGGACCAACGTATTACGATCCATGGCGTAATTCCGAGCGAGCTATTAATCGTCGTAATCGGGTGTTAGATATTTTAGTGGTACGCGATCTATTAAGTTCGCAGGACGCAGCATGGGCAAAAGCGCAGCCACTGAATTTAGGTAAGCAGTCACGTTCGCACTATGTGTTTCCTGCATACATTGATTTGGTTAAGCGACAACTGCGAGAGTTTTATCAAAACAGCGATCTAACATCTAACGGCTTAAAAATTTATACCAGTTTTGATCCGCGCATTCAGCGCCATGCAGAGCAAGCGATTATTGCTGGCTTAAAAAGTCGTGATGATAAACAGTTGCAAGCGGCTATGGTTGTGACAGAGCCAGGCACTGGCGAAGTGTTAGCAGTTGTTGGTGGTAGTAAGCCGCGTTACTCCGGTTTTAATCGTGCGTTAGATGCTAAGCGCTCAATAGGCTCAGTGATTAAACCAATGGTTTATTTGGCGGCATTATCGAAGCCGAGACAATACACATTAGCGACTTTGGTTGATGATGGGCCTATAACGATTGTGACGGATGGAAAAGAATGGTCGCCGCGCAATTACGATCGAAAAGATCATGGTTCGGTACCGCTGATGGTAGCTATGGCAAAATCTTATAATCAAGCTGTCGCACGAGTGGGCGATGACGTTGGTGTTGATGCTGTTGCTGAGATCATGGAGCAGTTAGGTCTTGAGCGCGAAGTGAATCGCGTGCCGTCATTATTTATTGGTGCCACACAGCTGACACCATTTGAAGTGACAGGCATGTATCAAAGTATTGCTGCAAATGGTTACCGCACACCTTTGAAAGCGATTCGAGCAGTGCTTGATAGTGATAATTTACCACTTAAGCGTTTTCAGTATCAATTAGAGCAAGGCGTCGATGCAGATGCGGTACACTTAATTCAGCGAGCGATGGTGCAAGTTGGTCGTGATGGAAGTGCGCGAGCTGCGCGACGGATATTAGGCAATGAGTTTATTTTTGCTGGTAAGACGGGCACGTCGAATGCGCAGCGCGATAGTTGGTTTGCTGGTTTTACCGGCGATGTATTAGCGGTTGTTTGGGTGGGGCATGATGATGATTCGCCAACAAAGTATACCGGCGCCAGTGGCGCGCTACCGATTTGGACGCAGTTAATTAAGTCGGCAAGTCGACGGCCACTATCGTCATTGGCCTCAGATGAAATCGATTACCAATGGATTGACTTAGTGACGGGTGGTCGATCAGAAAAATCATGTTATAACGCAGCTGAATTACCCTTTATTAAAGGATCTGAACCGCAAGGCATAATAAGCTGTTCAAGTCTTTAGTGTGCAATATAAAAGAGAGAGAATATGTTTTATCAGTTGTTTCGTTGTTATGGCTTTGGTGGTAAAAAAATTGCGCTATCGATACTGCTGACTTTAGGCAGCTTGTTATTAGTTTCTTGCGGCTCCGCACCAAGGATTGATTCTTCAACAGAAATTGAAATAGATAAACCTCCTGTGGATAGAGGCTTACGTTTACCTCCGCGAGCGACCGATAAGGAAGGTATGCGTTTAGAGAAAAGCGCCAGTGCGGTCGACCAGTTGTTAGTGCAAGCTAATACAGCAATAGCTGAAAAAACGTTGGGTAAAGCATCAGCGTTGGTTGAGCGAGCTATCCGTGTTGCGCCACAAGATCCACGCGCTTATTTTTCGTTAGCCCAGATTCGTTATCGTCAGGGTCAGCAGGGACAAGCTAAATCGTTAGCGCAAAGAGCGCGTGCATTGGTTGGGAACGATACTGCATTATTAGCATCAATAGTTCAGTTTCAAAAAAGTATTCGTTAACTCATATAGCAATTAATCTGGAGTAGCATGCAGTCAAGAAAACTATCTGAGCTGTTGGTTGGGCATAAAGCAAAAAAAAGACTGTCGCGGTATTGGTGCAAGCGTTCATCAGTTGCTATTGTGTTTGATCAACAGGCGGGTGAGGGTGCATCGATATTAATGATTAAGCGCGCTGAGCATAAAGATGATCCTTGGTCGGGTCACATGGCATTTCCAGGTGGTCGTCGCGAGTCTTTTGATAGAAATAGCCTTGCAACAGCCAAGCGCGAAATGCATGAAGAAGTAGGTTTTGATATTGATGATGCCGAGCACCGACATTTAAATGGTGAGTGGCTAGGGCGCTTATCAGATATTCGCACAGCACCCCGTGTAACATCCAAGGCAATGGTTGTGTCGCCCTATACGTTTGCTGTGTCGGATAGGCCGGTATTGGATGCAAACTATGAGGTTGCTGAAACTGTTTGGATTCCTTTTGCCTTTTTTGCCGATATAAAAAATCGTGACATTTACGAATTAGAGTACCAGCAGAAAAAAATTGCACTTCCTTGTTATCGCTATAACGACAAAATGATTTGGGGTATGAGTCTGCTAATGATCGATGAGGTGTTACGCCTTAGAGGTATAGATGTGCCAGAATGGAAAAGAGTATAAATTATTTTTTTGAATTGCAGCTGTGATAGCGATGACAGCTAACTAGATGATCGTTGACTAGCCCCATAGATTGCATATAGGCATAAACAATGGTTGAGCCAACAAATTTAAAGCCACGTTTTTTTAAATCTTTGCTAATAGTATCCGACAGTGCTGTGTTGGCAGGTATATCTTTTAACGACTTCCAGTTATTTTGTATGGGTTTGCCGTCGACAAAATCCCAAAGGTAATTCGATAGGCTGTCTTTTTCATCGCACAGTTCGAAATAGCGCTGGGCATTGGTCACGGCAGAACGAATTTTTAGCTCGTTGCGAATAATGCCGGCATCGAGTTATAGGCGTTGAATTTTATTTTCTGAATAGCGAGCCATTTTTTCAGGATTAAATTGATGAAAAGCTTTGCGATAGTTTTCGCGTTTGCGAAGCACTGTGATCCAGCTGAGACCCGCTTGAGCGCCTTCTAGAATCAAAAATTCAAATAGGGTTGCTTCATCAAATGTCGGCACACCCCACTCTTCATCGTGATATTTTTGATAGAGTGGATCTTCGCCGCACCAGTCGCAGCGATTGATTTTTGTATGTGTGGATAAATTTTTCATATAGATGACGGGTTGATAGCCACTTATTTAATCGTTAATAATAAAATGTAGCCATAGAAGGTAGTAAAAAATGTTTGCACTCGATCCTCAATTACAAAAAGATACTATCGCAATTGCTTCGCTTCCGCTATGCGAATTACTATTAATGAACGATGCAAATTATCCGTGGTTGATATTGGTACCTCGTCGAGAAGGCTTGCGTGAATTTATCGACATGTCAGCTGATGAGCAAATGCAGTTGCTGCAAGAATCCAATGCGGTAGCGAAATTGTTGCAGACACAATTTTCAGCTGAAAAATTGAATATAGCCGCACTGGGTAATGTCGTATCGCAGTTGCATATTCATCACGTCGCTCGCTTTAGCAGTGATGCCGTTTGGCCTCAACCCATTTGGGGCGCAGTGCCTACGGTAGCATATCAGCAAGATAAGCTAGCTGAAGTGATTGAGTTAATTTATAACTGGCTAGCATTCGATTCAGAATTATCTATTGAATGGGGTGATGCTGTTAATTAGTTTTTATTATATTGGTACTAGCTCTATTCATCTCTTCCTTCTTCGCAGCCCCTCAATTGTAAAATATCAAAGCAAAAAAATATAAATATTATTTTTTTGCTTTTCTTATTGTCCGATAAAAAACAAATGAAAAATTTATAAGTTCTTATTGTTTTAATGCGCGTTAATTAGGAGATTATTTGTGAGTGATAAGTGTGTAAAAGGCGCTTGCCTATGCGGTGATGTCGCCTATGAGTTGAGTGGCAACTTAGGCATTTTTCAATATTGTCATTGTTCTCGTTGCCGAAAGTTTACGGGCAGTGCACATGCAGCAAATCTATTTGTTGGTCTCGATCAATTTAAATGGTTAAGGGATGAGTCGTTAGTAGGGACTTTTTTGCCAGAAGAAACAAAATATTTTGCAACAGCATTTTGCAAAAAATGTGGCTCATCTCTGCCATGGCAGTCAAAAGGGGGCAAGACTATTATTGTGCCGGCTGGCACGCTGAATGATGACCCCGAGATAGCGCCATTTCAAAATATTTTTTGTGGCTCGAAGGCGCATTGGTTTAAGTCGTCGAGTGATCTTCCTGAATATCAAGAGATGCCGCAAAGGCAATAGAAACAAAAAGGAGATAATGTTATGCCTCAATATTGTATTGTTTATATCGGCGGTAATCCGCCTGCAAGCCCTGAAGAGGGAAAGCTTCATATGTCTAAGTACATGAACTGGCTTTCTTCACTAGGAGATTCAGCCGTAAGCCCAGCTAACCCATTAAAGAATACCTGTACTATTTTCCCCGATGGCTCGATATCAAAAGGTGGGCAGACGACTATGTCAGGTTTTACCATTATAGAAGCACAGTCTATCGACGCTGCGATGGCGATTGCACGAGCGTGTCCTTTTCTTGACGTTGGCGGATCGCTTGAGGTGTCTGAGTTGATCAAGATGTCCGGTTAAAAGCTGTTATTAATGCTAATAGTTTTTTAATGGTTATTAGCCTTTGTTAAGGAAAGTGATTTATATATTTTTTGTAAGAAGAAAAAGTTGAGAGTGAGTATATAAATAGCGCGAGGTATTTGAGATGAAAGAGATTACCAGAATTAATCATGTAGGTTTAAGAGTTTCAGATTTATCTATTACGCGTGATTTTTATGAAAAACTCGGCTTCAAATTTATTGTTGGCCCTGTGGGGCCAGAGCCTGTCGCTATTATGGAGCATGCGTCGGGGGTTAATATTAATTTTATTCTGAATGCGTCAAAAGGGCAGCTTGTTAATATGCTGATGGATATCCCAGAAAAATATACGGGGTATACGCATGTGGCGCTCGAAGTAACCGATATGCAGTCAACGCAAGCTTATCTTGAGTCGATCAATTATGAAGTTACCGAGGGGCCTATTGTGACTCCCGATGGCGCATCTTTTATATTTATTCGTGATCCTGATAAAAATGTCATTGAGTTTCATAAGCCGGCCTAATAAATCTGCGCTCCACGAAAAATTTGATTAGAATACGATGCTCTAATGACACCATAATAAGGATAAACCTTGTCGCAATTTAAGCCGCACTCTAAAAGGCCCGGCGCTGCGGGAAACCATAAGCGCACTCGATCAAATAAGCCGAAGTCGGGCCTGCAGAAGCATCAATACCTTATTGAGCATATGGATTCATTGGGGCAGGGTGTCTGCAAGCAAGAGGGTACGGTTACTTTTATTGCTAAAACATTACCTGATGAGTCTGGTGTCGCTCGAATTCATAAGCGCAGTAAAGGTGTGCAGTTTGCAAAAGCTGAAACTTTAGATCAGCCCTCAGCTCAGCGTGTTGAAGCTGAATGCGTTCATTTTAATGAGTGCCCTGGCTGTCACTATCTTCATACAGATTATGATACCGAGCTGGGATTTAAGCGCGGTGCGCTAATCAAAATTATGCAGCCACTATTACGTTCAGGACAGTTGAGCGAGACAATAATTGAGGTTGTGGCTGCACCTGATCGATTAGCCTATCGTAATCGCATGCAGCTGCACTATCGCCATAAATATATTGGCTTAGTCGATGCAGCGACTGATCAAGTCATTGAGATTCCAAGCTGCAAAATGATTCGTCCGGAGCTGCAAAGCAAATTTGATGCACTTTATAACAAAAAAACATGGACGGAAAGCCATCAGGGAAAAGGACATTGCGAACTTTATTTAGATGCCGACGGCGTAAAGCAAACATGGAATAGCAGCTATGCCGATGGCGGCTTTACGCAAGTCAATAGCGCAATGAATGCCGTGTTAAAGAAAATTGTCAGTACAGAGATTGTTAGTACACAGATGGTTAGTAAAGAGGTTGCCAATAATAAATCACCAAATCGATTGCTTGATTTGTTTTCTGGTAACGGCAATTTATCGGATGATGCACTATTAGCTGGCGAAGCTGTTCTGCCACGAGTGATGGTTGACGTTGCCGATAACAGCCATGATGATTATTTAAAGATTGATTTATTTGATGAGGGAGCATTAAAGCGATTTAAGCGTTTATCAGAAGTGACTCAGTTTGACAGTGTGTTACTTGATCCGCCACGTAAAGGTTTTCCTGCATTGGCCGAGTGGGTGAAGTTATGTAAGCCAAAACAGTTAATATATGTCAGCTGTAATGCGGCAACAATGGCGAGAGACCTGTCGACGCTAGAAGGCAAGTTCACTATTGATAAATTACTTCTAGTTGATATGTTTCCATCGACATACCATTTTGAAACAGTTGCTTGTCTATCTTTTAAATAAAGGTGTCTGAAAAGGTGTCTGAAAAAGAAAATCTATGTCCTTTTTGTCAGGATAATAACCGCTGCGCAGTTAATAGTGATGCGGCTTGCTGGTGCAGTAATACAATAATTCCAGAAGGACTTATTGCGTTACTTCCATTATCTTTAAGGGATAAACGTTGTATTTGTTTGTCGTGTATAAATGATTACAGGAATGATACGTTAGCGTTTACACAGAAGTATAATAATCACTAGCCGCCAGTTGCATTCATAAAGCGTACAATTTCTGGCTCTTCTGACAGGTCAAAATAGTGACGTTCAGGTTTGATTAACATACTGTCTTTTATCGCCGTGATTAAAGCAGCATTGTTTATTTTCGGATCACGCAATAATTCTCGTAGATCAATAGCGTTTTCATTGCCTAGGCAAAGCAGTAAGCGGCCTTCTACCGTTACGCGAATACGATTGCAGTCACCACAAAAATTATGGCTATGAGGCGATATAAACCCGACATGGGTTTTGCTGTTGGCTAAAGAAAAATAATTAGCGGGGCCGTTTGTTTTTTTCTGGCTAGGCTTTAGGCCATATTCTTGGTCAATCATTTTTCGTAATTCATCACTAGAGCAGAAAGAGAGTAAACGATTGTGTTCAATAATATTGCCGAGTGGCATTTCTTCGATGAAGGCGATATCAATATTTTTTTGTCGAGCAAAATCAAGAAGCGATAAAACCTCATCATCATTGCGATTTTTTAAAATAACACTGTTTAATTTTATACTTTCAAAGCCAGCATCAATTGCCGCATCAATACCTTCGAGCACTTTCTGTAAATTACCCGTTCGAGTAATGGATTTGAATTTATCGGCCTGTAGCGAGTCGATGCTGATATTGATACGCTTAATGCCGTGACAGCGTAATTGTTCTGCATACTGACTCAGGTGCGAGCCATTGGTGGTAAGGGTTAATTCTTCTAGCCCGTCAAGCTCGCTAATGGCCTCTACCAACCACATAATATTATTTCTTATAAGTGGTTCACCGCCGGTGAGTCGAATTTTTTTAATACCACTATCAACTAACGCTTTTGCAGTTGTCAAAAGCTCCTCAAGGGAAAGAATGTCTGCCTTAGGGAGAAAAGTCATTTCTTCTGCCATACAATAAACACAGCGAAAATCACAGCGATCAGTCACTGATAATCTTGCGTAGTTGATTTCTCGACCAAAAGTATCTATTAATTTTTTCGGCATTCGATTAACTTTCTTGGCATTCTACTAATTTGTTTGTCATGCAGTTTGATGCGTATTGGCTTGAATCTAATAACATCAGATCATAACATGTCTTTCTCGCTCTCTGATATGAGTCTCACGATGTTCTCCATGGTTTATCAGGCAATCATAAATAATTTTAAATCCTACCTAATTTTTATGTCGTTAATGCCCTTTTTCTGGGCATTGATGGGTTGTGATGGTGCTAATGATTTATCAACAGATGAGTTTACTCTACTGCCTGATGGCAGTGGTATGTTGGTGAGTGAGTTTGCCCAGCCAGATAAATCGACAGGCTTTTTATCATTAGTCGATTTCGATACGGATCAGCGTCATGAGTTGTATTCTTCGGATACGAGCAATGATCTAAGAGCTCGGTTAGCAATTTGGGGTGATTTGGATTGTGTGGAGCCAGAGCAATTTTCACCACAGGGTTTTGATTTGGCTCAGCGACCCAGTGGGCGCTGGCAATTGTTAGTCGTTAATCACGGCTTAAGTGAAACGGTAGAAATGTTTGAGTTACAAAAAAATTCATCAGAGCGGTGGGATTTGCTTTGGCGCGGCTGTGTTGAAACACCCAATGAAAATACTTTTATTGATGTGACCACGTTGCGAGAGGGGTTTTTATTGACCCGCAGGCTTTCGCGGCAAGAAAAATTTTCGCGCTGGGTGAGTGATATCTTTGGTAAGGCTGATGATGGTTTATGGCGCTGGCGATTGCGAGATGGTTTTCAGCGGATATCGGCTGATAACGCCAAGGCTTTTTCCCAAAAAACTGACAGCAATGGTTAAAAACTTCAGGTAGAATTAGCGACCAATGAATATATCACTTAGGCCGTTAAGTCATTTCCAGTCTGGCCTAAGCGTTGCACATAACATGTTTATAACTTTTCTTTTTAAAAATTATTAATAGGACAATAATATGACTATTCAAGCAGGCGATAAAATTCCTTCATGTACACTTAATGTTATGGGTGAAAAAGGCCCAGAAGAAATCACTACCGAAGCTATTTTTGCGGGTAAAAAAGTGGTGATGTTTGCTGTTCCTGGCGCTTTTACACCAGGCTGTTCACTCACTCATTTACCCGGCTTTGTTGTGAATGCCGATAAAATTAAAGCCAAAGGTGTCGACACTATTGTTTGCCTTTCGGTCAATGATGCTTTTGTTATGGGCGCGTGGGGCGAAAACCAAAATGCAGAAGCACTGGTCATGTTGGCGGATGGTAATGCTGAGTTAACGGGTGCTTTAGGTCTTGAACTTGATGCGTCAGGCTTTGGTATGGGTACGCGCTCTCAGCGTTATTCAATGATTGTTGACGATGGCACTGTCTCTGCATTGAACATTGAGACAGGCCCAGGCATTGAGACAAGCAGCGCTGAGACAATTCTAGCAGCACTTTAATCTTGATAAAGCAGTGTTAATTGATTACTAAGTATTAATTAATACTCTTATCGCCTGAAGTTCAGCTGAAGCGTTAGCAATATGTGCGAGCGCTTCGGACTGACGGTTGGCAACAAAATCAATCTCTTCCTCTCGTATTGTACCGTTTAGTTGTTTTAATTCTGTTAAACGATTTAACTCTTCACCCATCGTTACTGAAACGCGCTCTTGCGCTTCGGTAATCATTGGCTGCGCACGATCCTGCGCAATGGCTTGAGCGGACGTAATCATCTTTTCTAAATCGCCGCGTATTTGTTTTAAAATAGCTAGGCGAGTTGATTTTTTAACATGCTCGGCTAATTTATTCATTTGTGCATGTTTGATGATAGCGGTTAAATCTTTACCGCCACTTTCGAGTAAAACGCGAATCGGTGTGGCCGGTAAAAAGCGATCGACTTGGAATTTTTTCGGTGCACTGCATTGCACGGCAAAGAAACATTCAATCATCACTGTACCGGCAGGTATGGCTTTTAACTTTAATGCTGCGATTGCTGCGTTGCCGATATCCATACTAAATACCATTTCCATGGCATCGCTAACCATGGGGTTTTCCCAGGTAATAAATTCCATTTCTTCGCGCTGCTGAGCTTTAGCGCGATCAAAACTAATAGTCACGCCTTCTTCTTTTAAGCCGGGAAAATAGCCGGTTAGCATATGATCGGTAGGGTGCAATACTAAACAATGCTCAGAGTGAAAATCATGGTCGACACCAAATGTGTCAAATAACATGGTCATATATGATTGCAATACTTCCGAACGCTCTGCATCGGTAATAGTCTGAATCACTTCTTCAGCAACGTCATTATCGCAAGAGTTTAATTCCAGTAATTGATCTCTACCGTTTTGCAGTTCTTCTCTTACATTTTGTGTGTGCTTGGCGGTTTCCGCAAGTATGACTTCAAAATCATTTTCTTCTTGGGGTGCATCGGTATTAACCCAAGGTGCGAGTCGCTCTTCGTATAATTGATAAACCGAAAGTCCAGCAGAAAAACTATGCGCAAAGGCATCAATACCTTCGTTATACCAGCGATACAGATATTCCTGCGCGCTGCCTGATATATAAGGGATATGTATTTTAATATCTTCGGTTTGGCCTATTCGATCCAGACGACCAATACGCTGTTCAAGCAGGTCGGGGTTCATAGGCAGATCGAATAATACGAGGTGATGAGCGAACTGAAAGTTTCTACCTTCGCTGCCTATCTCTGAACAAATAAGCACCTGCGCGCCGGCGTCTTCATCGGCAAAGTAAGCGGCGGCTCTATCACGCTCAATAATTGATAGCCCTTCATAAAATGCAGTGCTGCGAATACCGGATGTCAGATGAAGATGTTTTTCTAAATCGATTGCCGTATTCGGATTGGCGCAAATTAATAAAACCTTTTTGCCACGGACTTCTTTTAAAAATCCTTCAAGCCATTCCACCCGAGGGTCTACCGCTAACCAATCCTCGCCAACTTCTTGTAAAGCGCGTTCAGGATACAAGCCTTGATTGCCTTGATAGTCGGCAACCGCTGCTAATGGATGGCCGTTTGCTAAGCGCTGAGGGAAGCCTTTAATAGCGGCGCGTGTATTTCGAAATAAAACGCGACCCGTACCATGACGGTCCAGAAGTCTACGGATTAGTAATTTGTGGTCATCATCATCTGAGTTGGTTTCAGGCAGCTCACCAATATAGCTGGTCAGTTGCTTTTGCTGTTCGCTGGTTAATGCTTCTTGATTCGCAAGTGAGCTAACAATGCTGTTAAGTTCAACAAAGTGGCTTTGTTCTTCAATAAAGGTTGGCAGGCTATGAAAGCGTGCAGGGTCAAGTAGTCGTAAGCGTGCAAAGTGACTGTCGAGACCCACTTGTTCAGGTGTAGCAGTAAGGAGTAATAAACCTGCACAGTAGCGCGAGAGCTGTTCGATGACTTGGTATTCAACACTAGGCGCATCTTCAGACCAGCGTAAGTGATGGGCTTCATCAACAATCATTAAATCCCAGCCAGCATCGCAAGCTTGCTGCATGATGGTCTGGTCGCTACACAATAAATCGAGACTGCATAAAATTAATTGCTCGGATTCAAACGGGTTGCCTTCGTCGGCTTCAAAAATAGCTTTATAGCGACCTTTATCAAACAAAGAGAAATGCAGATTGAATTTTCTTAGCATCTCAACGAGCCATTGATGCAGTAATGGCTCGGGGACAACGATTAAGGCTCTACTTGCCAATCCGGTTTGCAGTTGGTGATGCAAAATCATACCGGCTTCAATGGTTTTACCCAGACCCACTTCGTCAGCTAAAAGTACGCGAGGCGCATAGCGCGAGGCGACTTCATGGGCAATATAGATTTGGTGTTTGAGCAGGTTAGTTCTTGGGCCTAGTAAGCCGCGAGCCTCAGAGCACTGAAGTTGATAGCGAAAGTGCAAAGTGGCGGCGCGCAATTGAAAGGCAGAGTTTTTATCAAACTGACCACTGTAAAGTCGCTGGGTGGGCGAGCTAAGCTGTATTTTGGCCGAGATTTTTGGTTCGGGGACAATATGCTCTGTACCGTCACTATCAACGGTGAGGTAGTAATTCAGTTTATTTAATTCTTCGATGGCAGTGACAACCAAGGAATTATTATTAATATCGTTTAATGTATCACCGACTTGATAGCTGACGCGCACCAGAGGTGCACTGTTAGCTGCGTAAATACGCTCCTCTTCTGAGGCGGGAAAGCTTAATGTGATATGCCGACCATCGGTTTCAATGACTAGCCCAAGACCTAACTGTGGCTCTGCTTGGCTGACCCAGCGTTGCCCGACAACAAATTCCATACACTTTACTTCTAAACTTGGTTTTTATCGCTAACGAATGCCACGGTGGGCACGCGCCAAAAAAGAAATGCGATTCTAGCAGATTATCGCAGTCAGGCGCGTGCGCAAATATATGGAATTGTTATCACCGGTGCAGCATTTTTATGCTTATGTTTTGTATTTCAGATTCTAGTTCAGGTTCTGGATGCCTGATAAATCGATTCGATCGATGTATCGAGCGCTTGATTAAAGGCATCATCTGATTGTTTTATGCTAAGGCCTTCTGTTAGTGCGCGCGAGAAGCTGGCAACCATGCCGTTATTTTCGGCAATACGGCGGTTGGCTTCTATACGATTGTAACCACCGGATAAGGCCACAACCCGAATCACATTGGGGTGATCAATACAGCTGTCATAAAAATTGGTTTGCTCAGGTGGTGTCAACTTAAGCATGACTCGCTGATCATTATCGAGTTGATTGAGCTGGAATAATAATTGTTCTTTAAGTAGCACTTCGGCAGCTTGCTTTTCTGTGCTGTGGATATCGATTTCAGGCTCAATAATAGGTATTAAGCCTGCGCGGATAATTTGTTTGCCGATATCAAATTGTTGCTCAACCAGCTTTGCAATACCTTTGGCGTCGGCCATTTTAATCACTGAGCGCATTTTGGTGCCAAACACATCTTGTGCTTGCGCCTTTTGCAATAAATCAGCGAGCTCATTGATTGGCTTCATTAGTTGAACACCATTGGCGACTTCACCTAAACCTTTATCGACTTTTAGAAACGGCACCACATTTTTTTTGTGCCAGAGAAATTTAGCTGAATTGATGCCGTCGATGTCACGATCGAGGGTGTTTTCGAATAGGATCGCGCCAAGTAGGCGTTCGCCATTAAAGTTGGGGCTGGTGATGATACGTGTACGCATTTGGTGGACGATATCGAACATTTCAGTATCGCTATTAAAGTCAGTCTCTTCGATACCGTAGAGTTTTAGTGCTTTGGGTGTGCTGCCGCCACTTTGGTCGAGTGCGGCGATAAATCCATTGTCAGACTCTATTTTGGTGAGCTGTTGTGCAAATATTGACATATTGGGTTAGCTTCCTAGGTAAGTGGTATTCATTTACTGGGCAGCGTCACAAAACTCTTAGAGAGTCCTAGCGGAGTGTTGAGTGCTTCGGGCTTGAGTAAAATGCGTCTGCAGCTTCTTTGAGCCGCTGTAGCGCTTAAAGTTCTTGAAAATAATCAAGTCGAACAAGGGAAATTATTCAGAGGAATGACTTTTTGCTGCTATTGCTCGATTCTTTTCTTGTATCAGGAGTAAAAATAGCGCCCAAACAAATTGCCCATTGCAGCCGCATAAGCGACAATGAGCGCCGTTTTTAAGACTGGCTGCCAATAATTGGATAATCTTTGTAGCCGTTTATCTCACTCTTATATCAGGAGTCATTTGAATGACCTCACGCCGTGAATTAGCGAATGCGATACGCGCATTGTCGATGGATGCCGTACAGCAAGCCAAATCAGGACACCCAGGTGCTCCTATGGGTATGGCTGATATTGCCGAAGTACTCTGGAACGATTTTATTCAACATAATCCAGCGAATCCGCAATGGGCTAACCGCGATCGTTTTGTGCTATCGAATGGGCATGGCTCCATGCTTATTTACTCGCTGTTGCATTTAACCGGCTATGCGCTGCCGATTGAAGAGTTAAAGAATTTCCGTCAATTGCATTCTAAAACACCGGGTCACCCTGAATATGGCTATGCACCTGGTGTTGAGACAACCACTGGTCCATTGGGTCAGGGTATTAGCAATGCAGTCGGTATGGCCATTGCTGAAAAAACCTTAGCGGCACAATTTAATCGTGCAGACCATGAAATTGTTGACCATTACACTTATGCGTTTTTAGGTGATGGCTGCTTAATGGAAGGGGTTTCTCATGAAGCTTGTTCGCTGGCGGGTACTTTAGGTTTAGGTAAGCTAGTGGCATTTTGGGATGATAATGGCATATCGATTGATGGCCACGTTGAGGGCTGGTTCACTGATGATACGCCAGCACGTTTCCGCTCGTATGGTTGGCATGTTGTCGCCGACGTTGATGGTCATGACCCAGAGGCGATTGCCGCAGCTATTAAAGAAGCGAAAGCTGAGACCAGTAAGCCAAGTATGATTTGCTGTAAAACAGTGATTGGTTTTGGTTCACCGAATAAATCGGGTACTCATAATTGTCATGGTGCGCCGCTTGGCGACGACGAAATTGCTGCTACGCGCGATTTTCTTAACTGGCCGCATGCACCCTTTGATATTCCTGCCGACGTTTATGGTGGCTGGGACGCTAAAAAATCAGGCGCTGAAAGCGAGACCGAATGGGACGCGCAATTTGCTCGCTATCAGCAAGCGCATCCTGAATTAGCGGCTGAGTTAAGTCGTCGTTTAAACGGCGACTTGCCAGCCAATTTTGCTGAAAAAGCGGCTGAGTTTATCCAGAGCTCACAAGATAAGGCGGATAATATTGCGAGTCGTAAAGCGTCGCAAAATGCGATTGAAGCTTTCGCCAATATCATGCCAGAAATTATCGGCGGCTCTGCAGATTTGGCCGGTTCGAATTTAACTTTATGGCCTGATGCAAAAGGCATTAGTGCAGAAGACGCAAGCGGTAACTACCTATATTACGGTGTGCGTGAGTTTGGTATGAGCTCAATCATGAACGGCATTGGTTTGCATGGTGGCTTTAGAACTTTTGGCGCGACCTTCTTGATGTTTATGGAGTATGCGCGCAACGCGGTGCGTATGTCTGCGTTAATGCGTATCCCTAATATTTTTGTTTACACCCATGACTCTATTGGTCAGGGTGAAGACGGTCCAACTCACCAGCCTATAGAGCAAGTTGCGAATTTACGTTTAACACCGAATTTAGATACTTGGCGACCTTGTGATGGCGCGGAAACGGCCGTTGCATGGAAGGCTGCTTTAGAGCGTAAAGAAGGCCCTTCGGCATTAGTATTTAGCCGACAGGGTTTGACTGCGCAGAGCCGAGATGCCGAACAGCTTAGCAATATTGCTCGTGGCGCTTATATCCTAAAAGATTGTGATGCTACGCCAGAGGCCATTATTATTGCGACCGGTTCTGAAGTCGGTATTGCTATGGATGCAGCCGAGCAACTTAGCGCTAGCGGCGTTGCTGTCCGTGTCGTTTCGATGCCGAGCACTTCAGTATTCGATCAACAAGATGCGCAATACCATGAAGCGGTGCTACCGAAAGCGGTAACTAAACGTGTTGCTGTAGAAGCGGCGCATGTTGATTATTGGCATAAGTATGTTGGGCTTGAGGGTGCAGTTGTTGGTATGTCTACCTTTGGTGAGTCTGCACCGGGCAATGTCTTATTAGAGCACTTTGGCATTACGGCTGCGGCAATTAGCGATCAAGTACGCGCTTTAGTGGCAGAGTAATTTCTTCATTGAGTGTGAGAAGCGGCTCTAGGGTGATACGGCTATGCGTTTAGCAATAAATGGTTACGGACGTGTTGGGCGTTGCTTATTGCGCGCTTGGCACGAGCGTGAAGATACGCAATCGTTATCCATCGTCGCCATTAATGAGTTGGCCTCGCATGATGCGATTGCCTATCTAACTCGCTACGACAGTACCCATGGACAATTTCCCGCCGCGGTCAGCTTTGCTGAGCAGCAACTATTAATCGATAACACTGTGATTGATTTACTGCAAGAGAGTGATCAATTAGAGCTGCCTTGGCAGTCACTTGATATTGATTTAGTCATGGAGTGCACAGGACAAATTACAACCGCGGTTGATGCTAAAAAACATATTGATTCAGGCGCTAAACGGGTTTTATTGTCTAATCCGGGCGAAGCATCAATTCCCGCGCTGGTTTATGGCGTTAACCATCAGCAAATTAACTCTGAGCAAAGCATCTTATCTGCAGCATCATGTACGAGTAATGCATTGGTTCCCGTATTGTCTGTGTTGGACGAAAACTTTGGTGTTGAGAATGGCGTCGTCACTACGATTCATGCTTCTATGCATGATCAGCCTGTCATTGATGCCTACCATAGCCAAGATCTACGCCGTAATCGTGCGGCGTCGCAATCTATTATTCCTGTTGATACAGCGCTAGCCCAAGGTATTGATCGTGTACTGCCTCATTTACAAGGCAAGTTTGTTGCTCACGCCTTGCGTGTTCCAGTCAACAATGTCTCTGCTTTAAATGTCACTGTGAATTTAGCTGCGGATGTCACTGAAGCGCAGATTAATGACTGTCTTAAGCTGGCGTCTCAAAATCAATTATCTGGCGTATTAGGTTATACCGAAGAGTTATTAGCCTCTTGTGATTTTAATCATGATTCTCGCTCGGGGGTGATTGATGCGAATCAAACACGTGTAAGTGCCGGCCACACTGTCAATATATTAATTTGGTTTGATAACGAATGGGCTTTTGCTAATCGTATGTTAGATCTTGCGCTTTATTTAAATGACCAATAGCATTTGAATTTGCCATTTGATATTGGCCACTAAAATGTTTATTAATTAAACCACTCTATTTTTATCACTTTACTCAAACAAAAAAGGAAGCAGTTAATGTCTTTACTGTTAATGAAAGATCTTAATTTAGCGGGTGCACGTATATTAATCCGTGAAGATCTTAATGTGCCTATTAAAGAAGGTGCTGTTAGTTCTGATGCGCGAATTAGAGCAGCGCTACCGACCATTCAGTATGCAATGAAAGCGGGCGCAAAAGTGATGTTGATATCGCATCTAGGCCGTCCAGAAGAGGGCGCATCGGCAGAAGACAATGCCGCATATACGCTAGCACCCGTGGCGGCGCATCTATCAAAATTGTTGGCGAAGGATGTGAGTTTAGTGAGTGACTGGCAGCAAGGCATTGAGTTATCAGATGGTGATGTTTGCCTATTAGAAAATGTACGTTTTAATGTTGGCGAAAAAGCCAATGATGATGCCTTGGCAAAAGCTTATGCAGCGATTTGTGATATTTATGTGATGGATGCGTTTGGTACTGCACATCGCGCCCAAGCATCAACACATGGTGTTGCAAAGTTTGCTCCGCAAGCCTGTGCCGGCCCATTGTTGGCGACCGAGTTGGATGCGCTAGAGCGCGCTTTAGCTAACCCAGAGCGGCCGATGGTTGCTATCGTTGGTGGTTCTAAAGTGTCAACTAAGCTAACGGTATTGGATGCGTTATCCGATAAAGTTGATCAATTGATTGTTGGTGGTGGTATTGCCAATACTTTTTTAGCGGCCGCAGGAAAGCCGGTTGGTAAATCGTTATGTGAACATGATTTGTTGACCACTGCAGCTACGCTTGCGGTTAAAACGAATATTCCTTTACCTGTCGATGTTGTGACAGGCGTTGAGTTTTCTGAATCGGCGGTAGCAGAAACGAAATCAGCCGATGATGTGACTGACGAAGATATGATTTTTGATATTGGCACACAAAGTCAGCAGCAGTTAAATGCTATTTTAGCGAAAGCGAAAACGATTATTTGGAACGGCCCTGTCGGGGTTTTTGAGTTCGACCAATTTGGTTTGGGTACAGAGGCTATTGCGAATGCTATTGCTGATAGTGATGCGTTTTCGATTGCCGGTGGCGGTGATACGCTTGCTGCTATTGATAAGTATGGTGTGGCCGACAAAGTATCGTATATCTCTACCGGCGGTGGCGCATTTTTAGAATTTGTTGAAGGTAAAGTGCTGCCCGCAGTCGCTGTACTTGAGCAGCGATTTGATGAGCAGTAAGCTTTAATTTTAAAGTGTCACTGATTTTAGTAAGCATGTATTGATAAGTTGGGCGGGTCTAGTGTGAGTGGATCAGATATTTACTAACGGAGCCAGTATGGATATAGATAAGCTGCGAAACACGATAAAGCCGCTGGATGTTGGTCAGGCTTATCTACCCAGTGAAGAAGAAAAAGCTTATCTCACCTTTTATGGAATCGATTTTCAGCAATCGTTAGCGCATGTCACACATTATTTTGGCTTCCTTCCGACGCTTGATTTATCCGCGGGCAAGCAACAAATTACCTGCCACTTTTTTGAAAATGCTAATGCAGTAAGAACCTGTTTTGTTGTTCATGGTTATATGGACCACTCCGGTTTATATGGAAAAATTATCCATTATCTTTTGCATCGAGGTTGTAGTGTCGTCATTATTGATCTGCCAGGACATGGTTTGTCGACCGGTGAGCCGGCGACTATTAAAAGTTTTGGTGACTATGGTCTAACGCTGCAACATTGCCTTGATTTCTTTCATCAAAAAACGGTTGGGCCTTGGCAAGTTATTGCGCAGAGTATGGGTGGCGCAATTGTCATGGATTATTTGCTCAGTCAGCAGTACGATGATACTGGCGTATTTGATAAGGTATTATTGCTTGCGCCACTTGTCAGGCCGTCTGGCTGGCTGGGTGTTCGTTTGGCGCATTGGACGCTAAAGGGATTCGTTAGTAGTATAAAACGTAACTTTAAAGCTAATTCGCACGATGCCGATTTTGTTGCTTTTATGGAAAATGAAGACCCCTTACAAGCCAAGCGCATTCCTGTACAGTGGGTGACATCAATGCTGCAATGGGAAAAACGATTTCAGCAGTTAAGCTGGAGCGAGATGGAAGTGCTGGTTGTTCAGGGAGAGGGAGACGCGACGGTAGATTGGCAATTTAATTTAGAGTGTATTCGCAAAAAATTTCCTCAAATGAAACAATTTAGAATAAAAGAGGCGCGTCATCATTTAGCGCGCGAAGATGATTATTATTTTGAGCGAGTGATTCAGGCAGCAGATATTTATTTTGACCGGCGCAAAGGTTTAAGAGACTAATATTAACTATGCAATTAACTCAATGCGTTTTGATAGTTATGTTAGTTGCAATAGTAATTAAATAATAAACTTACGACACACAATGATTGGATAAAAATATGTCAGATGAAATAGGCAATGAAAAACTGGCTTCATGTTATGAAACCATATTGGCAGAGCTGGGCGAAGATCTCGATCGTGAAGGTTTATACAATACGCCGATGCGTGCGGCAAAAGCGATGCAGGCGATTACGCGTGGCTACCACCAGTCATTAGACGACATTGTTAACGGTGCGGTTTTTGAATCAGGCACTGACGAAATGATTGTTGTGAAAAGCATTGAACTTTACTCTATGTGCGAACATCATATGCTGCCGTTTGTTGGTACTTGTCATGTCGGTTATATCCCTAATGGCAAAGTGTTGGGTTTATCTAAGTTCGCAAGAATTGTGGATATGTATTCGAAGCGTTTTCAAATTCAAGAAAGGTTAACTCGACAGATTGCCGATGCGGTTTTATCAGTGACTGGCGCTAACGGTGTTGGGGTTATTGTTGAGGCCAAGCATATGTGCATGATGATGCGCGGTGTAGAAAAACAAAAATCGGTGATGGGCTCATCAGTTATGCTAGGCGAGTTCCGTGAATCCTATAATACTCGACAGGAATTTCTACGTTTATTAGGTGACCTCAGCTAATTTTTTTGCTCAACTCGGAAGGCGAATGAAATATTTATTATCACTATTGGTTTTATTCGGTTTATTGGCTTGCGAGGCAGAGTCAGACCCTGACAATGCGGGTGGCTCATCGAATAACTGCCCTAATGTTGGTGATTTAACGGTAGAAAAATCTTCTGGGCTGGGCACTAGTGGCCGCTGCCTAATTAGCGGCACATTAACGCAAACCGCTACTTTAAACGCCAGTACACAATGGCACCTCAATGGCCCGCTGATTATTGGCGACGGCAGTTCCAGCCCTATATTAACCATAGAGGCTGGCGTTGAAGTTTTTGCTGGAGCCGACGGCGCCAACCTTGATTATATTTATATTGCACCGGGCGCTTCTATTAATGCTATCGGCTCTGTGAATGACCCTATCATTTTATCCTCTGATGACGAAGACTACGAAGGCAGCGGCGAGTGGGGCGGGTTAATTATCGAAGATACCGCTGCCACGTCTGGGCAAGTTCGGTTAGAGCATTTGGTTGTCACTGAAGCCGGTGGCGAAGTCGTTATTGGCAACAATAGCTATGCCGATAATATTGTATTAGAAGGCGTGCATGACGATACTTTTTTGCAATTTATTCAGTCACATGACTCTGCTAGAGATGGTATTCGATTGCAGTCTTCAGAAAGCACCGCCAATCAAGCACGCCTCAGCTGGCTGTTAATTACAGGCGCTAATCGAGATGGCCTCTCCTACAATCATTTCAGTGGTTTAGTAAAAGATCTATTAGTTATCCATCGCCCATCGCTTTACGACGGGGTCAATGGTGGACGCGCAGGTATTTATGCGGCCAATAGTGATTCACAACCGTTGTTCGTTAATGTCACGTTAGTCGGTCGAGATCCGACAAGTAATAATTCTATTTCGACTGAGGAGCGCGAAGTCGGGGTTATCTTTGCCGAAAACAGTAGCCAGTTTCGAATGGCGAATACGCTGATATTGAATTTTCGCAATGGTTGCTATGAAGTCGATGCGACTTCAGATCTCTCGATTGTCAGCTTAAGCAGTGCTGATTTAACGCAAAGCTTTATGGGTGGGGTTCATTGCGGGCATGAAAACTCGGGGCTAGCAGGCAATATTTTTGTACCGTTTTTATTGCGTAGCGGTGCAGAAAATTTTTCTGACACTGTGCTTAATGACGGCATACAGTTTTATGGTAGTACCGCTTTTAATTTTTATGGAGAAACCAACCCATCAACGGCGATTACATCGACTTGGTACTTAATAAGCATAGGTGGTCTTTTAAATGACCTCGTCGTTAATACTAGTAATACCTTAGATGCTTTTGCCAACGGTGACACGAATGGGGATAGTACTGTGAATGCCGATGATGTTGATTTTCAGCCTTTACTCAACGAGGCGGCCCCCTTCTTTGGTAGCGTTACAGGCTCGGCGGTCACTTCGCAAGGTTATGACTTAACGAATGTTGGTGTTATTAGAAATGAATCGAGTGAGCTGGCCAATCAATTTGATGGCTGGACCTTACAAGCCGGTGGCGTCTTTCCTCAAGAGGTGACTGGCTTTGCACCTTAATTTTTATGTTAGGCGCGCATCGTTTTTACGCCGTCTTTAGTCCCGAGTAATAATACATTAGCTGGACGCATAGCAAATAAGCCGTTGGTCACTACGCCAGTGATATTATTAATTACTCTCTCGATTTCTAATGGGTTTTCAATTTTTAAATTACGCACATCAAGAATATGATTGCCGTTATCGGTAACCACGCCCTCGCGATAAACGGGCATACCGCCAAGGCCGGCTAATTTTCTAGCGACATAACTTCTTGCCATCGGAATGACCTCAACAGGTAGTGGAAAATCACCTAGCACGCCAACCACTTTGCTTTCGTCGGCGATGCAAATAAATTCTTTCGCTACTGCGGCAACAATTTTTTCGCGTGTTAAAGCTGCACCGCCACCCTTAATAAGATGTAAATGGTCATTTGCTTCATCGGCGCCATCAATATAAAAATCGATTTCTGACACATCATTTAAATCTAACACTTTGATGCCATGTTCGCGCAATCGGGCTGAGCTAGCTTCTGAGCTAGAGACCGCTGCGCGAAAATGCCCTTTTATTTTTGCTAGCGCATCAATAAAAAAGTTAACCGTTGACCCCGTCCCTACACCGACCACACTGTCATAGTCGAGCTTGGCTTGAATTAATTGCACTGCTGCATCAGCAGCATCGCTCTTGAGTTGATCTTGAGGTTGTAGTGTCATGTTTGCTCTCTTATTAAAGCGTTTTCTTTATAAAAATTTGATGGCGTCAGTTAATGTTAAACGCAGTTCTCACTTTCGATGCTAGAGGCTGTGTGCGTAGTCACAGTTTCAAGGCGGTGCAAAGTTTATTTTTACTCGGTTCTCTAGAATAAAAATATCAATCACTTTTTTATTCACCTTCCCATCAACCCTTACGAATCAATCAAAGTTATTGAATACTCATGGATACTTACTACGCCACCTGTTTAGTTTTCGTTTTAGCGACTTTAGCAACGGCACTTGCACCGATGCTCTCAGGATTATTTTAGCCGCGCTTTTAACGTCTTCATTATTTGCCATTATATGATGCGCACCTCTATCGTGTGAATTAAATAAGTCAGAATCACGATTTAATCATCAGCAACGAAATATCCGCATGGGTGTTACTACACCATTTAGCGGCATATCCCACTTTTCTGTAGGGACCTTTTTTACTTCTTGTAATATATGGCCGAGACCGAGGCTTTTAAGTCCTTGTCTTCTGCGCTTGCTGCTACTCGATAAAAAGCGATCATAGTATCCGCCGCCACGGCCTAAGCGATTGCCGGTTCGGTCAAAGGCCACTAGCGGCACTAAAATTAAATCGAGTGATATCGCTTTAGCAATTCTTGAAGCGCATTGGGGTTGCTTGATTCCCCATGGGCCGTTAACCAGTTGCGTTTGGCGTGTATAAGGCGTGAAGCGTAGCGATTTTTTTGGCGTTAGCACAGGAAGATAGACGTGCTTACCGAGTGCCCATGCTATTTGGTGAATAATCGCAGGGTCAATTTCACCGTCGTTAGGTAGGTAACTGGCAATATGTTTGGCGCGATTAAACTCAGGGCAGCGTTTAAGCATCTTACCCAACTGTCTAGCTTGCGAATGTTGTTGGAAAGAAGGCAATGCGCGACGTGCGGCACGATAGTGTTGACGCAATTCACTTCGGCGCTTAGCCAAGTGGTTGTTTTTCTTAGTTGTCAAACAATCAAAAAATGCCATCTGCTTACTTATCAGTGATGATTCCACTCAATTGAAACGTTATTGTATAAGACGATGAGTTTTTTGTCGCTGCACAGTGTCAGCGGTGATATATCGGTAGGTGACGTATCGATAGGTGACGAATCGGTAGATGAATTACGGGAAAGGAGAAAATAAAAAAGCAAATAGGAACACCCCAAGGTACCGCTGTCATTAGCGGCCTCGAACCGAAAAGGTTCAAGGTGGTGGATCCTGCAGTAGTTCAGGCTTCTCGGTCATGCCGAGCATGCACACAGCTACCAACGAGGAACCTCCGAGTTGGTAATATCGGCTCAAGGACATGCTGACTGGCGAATACCCCAGGGAGTTCGCACTTAGTGTAAACCATCTTGAGTATGACTTAAATGAAAGATATCGAGCATTTACATTTTATGGACGCACTTGCTAAAACAAAAAGTCTACATTTCCATTTGTTTGGCGCTTTGTAATGCGTTATCGAGCTTTTTATTGAGTGTTTTTAGCATGCTTGAAGTTTCTTTGCCGGCCACTTGATCTTTAGTTTGTAAAAGTTCATGCATTAAATTAAGGCCGGTCATAATTGCAATACGCTCAAGGCCAATGACTTTGCCATTATCGCGAATATCACACATGCGTTTATCCAGTTGAGCGGCGGCGTTAATCAGGCTCTCCTGCTCATCGGCGGGGCAAGAGACTTGAAAGTCCTTGTCAAGAATTTGTACATTCACGGTGCTGATTTCGTTGCTATCGGTCATTTTTTCCTGCTTAGGCGGCACAGTGCCCCTTGATAATTCGGTCATTCGCCAGACTCCATGGATTTAAGTCGAGTAATCATCGATTCGACTTTAGTGCGTGCCGTCTCGTTTTTGATCAACAGTTGACGACGTTCGTTGCTCCATTCGCTTTCGCGACCACGCAGCGATTTATTTTCTTTATCGAGCGATGAGCAAAGTGCGATGAGTTTATCGAGCTTGGCTTCAAGGTGCTCTAACTTATCTTTCATGGTCTGGCCTTGGTGTGGTGTGCAGTCCCTATTGGCAAAATATTGATCTGAGACTTCCTGCTCAGATTGGCTTCCCGTTCGCTGTTAGTTACTTATGTTGCTCATTATGACACGGTGTCTCACTAAACAGCTGCCCATTAGCCGCAGATAACAAACGGGTTGCTAATATAGTTCGCAGCGCCAAGATGGTCAATAACTGTAAGTTTAAGGCGAATCGATGGTAAGTGATATATGGGTGATAATAGTGGTTCAGATATTGGCCCACAGTTCGTATAATCAGACTATTCTATGCCGTTTACGGCCCCATTTTATATTTAGGTTTTAAATGAATTTTCGCGACGCTCCAGCTCCCCAAAACTTTGATGAACTTGCCGACTGGCTTCTTACTGTAAATAGCCAGTTTTCGCCTTCCGAGCTTCACGGCGCGATTGTAGGCGCGCTCTGTGGCGCAATGCGGCTGCCAGCCGAGCGTTGGGGGCAGTTTGGCTTTGCCGTTATGGGTGCCTCAGAAACCATTATTCACCAATTTAGAGAGCTGGCCGAGGCAGTATTGGGCGGTTTGGCGCGCGAACAGTTTGAGCTTTTGAGTGGCGAAGATATTGCATTTCAGCCATTTTTGCCCGATGACGATGAAACGATTGAGCAGCGCACAGAGTGTCTGAGTGATTGGTGTCGAGGCTTTTTAGGTGGTTTTGCCGAAGCGCAGGTTTTTCAGCAGAAAAACGCCTTGCAAACAGAGTCTGGCGAGCGCTCGCTGGCAACATCCTTGCCGGACGCGGTGCAAGAGTCACTGACCGACCTGGCTGCGATTGCACAGGCGACGGTTGAGGGCGACGAAGATGAATACGATGACGACTATGAAGCCGAATTAAGTGATGCCCCGTTAGCGTTAGAATCCATTTTAACTGAAGACGGTGAGAGCTTTGAGTTTGAGGCCGCCGATGCCGAAGCGGCAGAGCGCAATTACATGGAAATTATTGAATATTTGCGACTAGCCGCTATGACCGTCTTTAGTGAGCATGGCTGGGTTGAAATTCTTGAGCAGCAAAAAGTACCCGCTGCTGATCAGCCGGCACCACCCGGAGCCACTAAGTTTTTGAAGTCGGGCAATAAAACCATGCATTAGGCCAGTGCACTTAGTATCTGTATTCGCTAGCCCTTGATGCTCAATATAAAAATGAGCAGATAAACCAAGTGATTACATTGTTCGTATTACATTTAGGCTGCATTGAGCTAGCCGCAATAAAATGGATCATCTTCAGATGACAAAAAGAAATAAACCGTCAGCAGTGCCGACAATTAGCAAGCGCGAGTTTGAACGCCGCCGCCGTGAATTAATGTCACAAATGGAGACTGACAGTATTGCAATACTGCCGTCTGCAACCACTGTGATTCGCAACCGTGATGCGGAATTTAAATTTCGTCAAGACAGCGACTTTCATTACCTGACTGGTTTTAATGAGCCCGACTCAGTACTGGTGTTAGTGCCTGGTAGAAAGCATGGCCAATGTTTATTCTTTTGTCGCGAGCGAGATCGTGAGCGTGAATTGTGGGACGGTTATCGCGAGGGGCCGGAGGGTTTATGTCAGCACTTTGGTGCTGATGATGCATTTCCTATTACCGATATCGACGATATTCTTCTCGGCTTAATGGAAGGAAGAGAGCGAGTTTATTATTCCATGGGCAAGCGTCCGGAATTTGATAAGCGCGTGATGGACTGGATTAATGTGCTGCGTTCAAAAGCGCGATCGGGTGCGCATCCACCAGGAGAGTTTCTTGATCTAGATCATCTCTTGCATGATATGCGCTTATATAAAAGCGCTGCCGAATTACGCATTATGAAAGAAGCTGCCGATATTTCTGCTGCTGCGCATTTACGAGCGATGAAATTTTGTCAGCCGGGAATAATGGAGTATCAGTTAGAGGCAGAGTACCTTCATGAGTTTGCCTCACGCGGCGCACAAGCTGCCGCTTACAATTCGATTGTGGGGGCGGGTAAAAACGCCTGTGTTCTGCATTACGTAGAAAATGATGCTGTGGTTCGTGATGGTGATTTAGTGCTAGTTGATGCCGGTTGCGAGCTTAATTGTTATGCCTCAGATATTACTCGCACATTTCCTGCTAATGGACGTTTTAGTAAAGAGCAGCAGGCGCTCTATGAAATTGTACTTGATGCACAGATAGCTGCGATTGAAACCATTAAACCTGGTAGCCATTGGAATCAATCACACGATAAAACTGTACAAGTTATTACTCAGGGTTTGCTGGATTTAAATATCTTGCAGGGCGATTTAGAAGAGTTAATTGAAACCAAAGCTTATAGTCCTTTTTATATGCATCGCGCGGGTCACTGGATTGGCATGGATGTGCATGATGTAGGTGACTACAAAGTGCATGATGAATGGCGAGTGCTTGAGCAGGGAATGGTGATGACGGTTGAGCCCGGTATTTATATTGCTGCAGACAATAAAGATGTAACAGCAAAATGGCGTGGTATAGGTATTCGCATCGAAGATGATGTTGCAGTTACAGCACAATCATACGATGTGCTAAGTAACGAGGTTGTAAAGTCGGTCAGTGATATTCAACGCGTTATGCGTCGATCGACAAGCAGTGTCGTGCCGGATCCTGCGCAAATTGATTTTATTGGATCGATGGAGGGTGACGAAAAGCCTGTAGTCAAAAAATCGGTAAAAAAGAAAGCTGCGAAAAAGAAAGCTGCGAAAAAGAAAGCGACAAAAAAATCCGTCAAAAAAGTAAATCAAAAACCGGTTAAGAAGGGCACTAAAAAAGTTGCTAAAAAAGTCATCAAAAAAGTTATTAAGAAGGCGGCAAAAAAATCTACAAAGAAAGTTGCTAAAAAACCTGTAAAGAAAAAGGCAATTAAGAAAAAGTTGACCAAGAAAAAAGTGGTAAAGAAGAAGTTAATAAAGAAAAAAGCAGTCACAAAATCAGTTAAAAAGGTTGCGGTTAAGAAAAAAACGAGTAAAAAAATTATAGCCAAAAAGAAAGTAGTAAAGAAGAAGCTGGTCAAGAAAAAAGTAGTAAAAAAATCGGTCGTGAAGAAAAAGGTTGTAAAGAAGAAAGCTATAAAGAAAAGAGTGGTAAAAAAGAAATCAGTCAGACAAAAAAGATGATCAATTAAACAAACCCTTAGTAATATTTTATGACAGCAGATAATTCACCCTCTATTACGAAAAGCGATCGCTACGATATTGTTATCGCTGGTGGTGGTATGGTGGGTGTTAGTTTGGCTTGTGCATTGGCAAAGGTAGATGTAGATAAAAAGCTATCCATTTTGTTGGTTGATAATTTCCCCGTACAGCGCCTAGGTTCTAACGACGCATCTCAAGGCCCAACGTATCATCCAAGTTTTGATGCCCGATCAACAGCCTTGTCACAAGCAAGTATTGATATTTATGAATCACTCGGTATCTTGCCCGAGTTATTAAAGCATGCTTCACCTATTAGACAAGTGCATGTGTCTGAGCATGGTCACGCGGGAAGCACCTTGTTGGATGCAAGCGAACAGCAAGGGGCGCGCTGTACAAAAGAGCAGGTCGAATCCTTTGGTTATGTGATAGAAAATCAATGGCTCGGTGCTGTGTTACTTGATCATCTTATCGCTTTGCCTACGGTTGAGTTTTTAACCAGTGCACGTGTTTGCAATATCACGCCTAAGCAAGCGGGGGTGTCAGTAGATGTTGTAGATGAAGGTGTGGGTGAAAGTGTTGCTGAATCAACTACGGTTGATGCCTCTTTATTAATTGTTGCCGATGGTGCGAAATCGAGTCTACGAGATAGCCTTGGCATTACTTCCAGTGTTACGCATTATGACCAGCGCGCAGTGATTGCTAATGTGCAAACTCAATTGCCACATAATGGCCAAGCGTTTGAACGTTTTGTTGATGATGGTGCGGTGGCGTTTTTGCCGTTAATCGATTTGCCGGATAGTAAAAACCGCAGTGCTTTAATTTGGACCATGCCTAAATGCAAAGACGGCGATAAAGATAAAGCGCAGGTAGATGATCAGGCATTTATTACAGCAGTTCAGCAGGCTTTTGGTTATCGTCTGGGTGAAATACAACGTATTGGTAAGCGTCAGAGTTATCCTTTAGCGTTAAGCGTTGCTGATGAAGTGGTCAGAAATCATATTGTTATCATGGGTAATGCAGCGCATTCACTTCATCCAGTAGCCGCACAGGGATTTAATCTTTCGCTGCGAGATGTTGCTGTTTTAGTTGAGCGTATCTCAGAGGCAATGCAAAAGGATGAGGATATTAGTGCTTTGGCTTTGTTAGAGCGTTATGCCGAGTCGCAACTTAAAGACCAAGATCTCACTATAGGTTTTAGTCATCACTTAATAAAACTGTTCGGCCAGCAAGCTTTTCCTGTGCAAGCAGGGCGAAGTTTAGGTTTGCTAGCGCTCGATTTGTTGCGGCCAGCAAAAAAACAATTTTCAGATCGTGCGTCAGGTATTGCTGGCAGAAGGTCATTACAATGAGTGAATCATTTGATATTGCCATTGTTGGTTCTGGTCTGGCAGGTAGCGCCTTAGCGTGCGCGATTATTGCAGGAGCGGCAGCGCAGTCGACACCATTACGTATTGCGTTAATTGATGCTCGATCATTAATGGGTAGTCTTCCAGCATGCGACGAAGGTATTAACGATTTTGATTCGCGAGTTAGTGCATTAACGGTAGCCTCGCAAGCATTGCTGACAGATATCGGTGTTTGGCCGGCAATAGCTGAACAGCGAATCAGCGCTTTTAAAAAAATGCAGGTATGGGATGGCGAAGGAACTGGCGAGGTCAGTTTTGATGCGGCTGATGTTCGTGCGCCGGTGTTAGGTCATATTGTTGAAAATCGTGTCACAGTTGCCGCTTTGATTAATCATCTTAAATCGTCGCCGTATGTCCATTCTTTTAATGATCAGGCAGTAGCGCATTTGCGCTTGTCTGAAAATACTACCGAAACTTCAGAAATTGAACTGGAAGACGGTACAGTGATTCATAGCCAGTTAGTGGTTGCTGCTGATGGCGCGAATTCCCCCTTGCGTGAAATGGCAGGCTTTCAAGTGAGAGAGTGGGATTACGAACATGATGCTTTAGTTTGTACTGTGGCTGTTGAGAAATCGCATCAGCAAACGGCATGGCAGCGCTTTACTTCTTATGGCCCGTTAGCTTTTTTACCTCTAACAGTAAAAAATAGTGATAAACATTACTGCTCTATTGTGTGGTCACAAACGCGTGATCAGACAGCTGCGGCTATGGCTATGGATGACGCTGATTTTTGTGCGGCGCTCTCTCAGGCGTTTGAGCATCGTTTAGGTCGAGTTGAATGTTGTTCTGAGCGGAATAGCTTTCCATTACAGCAGCGTCATGCGGTGGACTATGTTAAACCTGGATTCGCTTTAATTGCCGATGCTGCACATAGCATTCACCCTTTAGCTGGTCAGGGTATCAATTTAGGTTTTGCCGATGTTAAAGCTTTATCGGAATGTATTTTAGCGGCACATAAGCGGGGCCAGAGTGTGGGTGATTTGGCTATGCTTAAACGTTATCAACGTCAGCGCAAAGGCGATAACCTTGCGATGATGGCAGCAGTAGAAGGTTTTAAGCGTTTATTTGCACCCATCCCGCTACCGTTACGTTGGTTGCGTAATGCGGGTATGAGCGGTTTGCAGCAACAAGCGAAACTAAAAAATCGCATTATAAAATATGCGATGGGTATTATTTAAAACAACACTATTATTGGGCATGCAGGATCGTTTATGAATAATCATTTTTTTGCCTATTTGAGCAAAATGCGTTGGATTTATCGCTGGGGCATGAAGCGCAATGCCATCCAAGAAAACGTGATGGAACACTCTTATGAGGTCTCGGTCATTACCCATGCCTTAGGTATTATTGGTAATCGGTTTTACGGAAAAGACATTGATGCGAATGCAGCGGCGGTTGCTGCTTTGTACCATGATTCTTCCGAAGTACTAACCGGTGATCTACCTTCGCCGATTAAGTATCACAACAAAAAAATTCGTGATGCGTATAAAGAAGTTGAGTACACAGCCGAGCGTGAGATGTTAACCACATTGCCTGCCGAGTTGCGCGATGACTATCGTGATTATTTATTGCACGATAAATTATCTGCAGACGTGACAAAGCTGATTAAGGCGGCTGATTTGATTGCTTCACTAGTAAAGTGTAAGGCAGAGATTAAGGCGGGTAATGCTGAGTTTGTTCAGGCTGACGTCGACACAGAGGCCCGTTTAAAGGCCATGGCAATGCCAGAAGTCGACTATTTCATCGAAACTTTTTTACCCAGCTTTGATTTGACGCTGGATGAATTAATTACCCCAGGCGAAGCCGTATTTAATGATGGCGAAAAACAAATTTAGCATTGTTTTTCGTTAGTCTCAGGGTAGAATGCGGATCTGGTATTTTAGAGTTAATAAACCGATTAATTGAGATCAGTGGCTTCAGCGGCTGAAAATTTTAGGAAACAGAAAATGAGTGATTTACCTTCTGAGTTACGTTATGCAGCCAGTCATGAATGGGCACGCATAGAAGAAGATGGCAGCATCGTTATAGGCATTACCGATCATGCACAAGCCCAGTTGGGTGATGTGGTCTATATTGAATTGCCTGATATGGGGCAAATTTTATCAGCAGGTGAAGAGGCTGGCGTCGTTGAATCCGTCAAAGCAGCGTCAGATGTTTACGCGCCTATTTCTGGTGAAGTGATTGCGATTAATGAAAAGCTTGAAGATGAGCCTGAAACGGTGAACAGCGAACCTTATGAAGACGGTTGGTTTTATAAGCTTCAACCTGCTGATACAGTTGAGTTAGATAGCTTGCTGACTTCTGATGCTTATGCTGAAGTAGTGGCTAGTGAAGAGTAACTTAGCTCATCGAATCAAGGCCTCTTTTAAGAGGCCTTTTTTTATTCTACTTTCGATATCTATCATCTTTATGCAGGTAGCTTGTACGGGCCTGCCTAATGATATTCGCCCTGTGAGTGATTTTGATCTTGATCGCTATCTGGGTACTTGGCATGAAATCGCACGCTTAGATCACTCTTTTGAACGAGGTCTATCACGCGTTACGGCCGAGTATAGCCGTCAAGCGGATGGCAGTATTAAGGTCATCAATAAAGGTTATTCTAAAGAAAATAATGCATGGCAGGACGCTGAGGGAAAAGCCAAATTTGTGAGCGATAAAAATATTGGCCATTTAAAAGTCTCTTTTTTTGGGCCGTTTTATGGTTCCTATATTATTTTTAAGCTAGACACGATCGATTATCAGTACGCTTTTGTAACCAGTTACAACAAAGATTTTTTGTGGCTGTTAGCACGTACGCCAGAGGTAAGCGACGCAGTGCTAACGGAGTTTAAAGCAATCAGTGCAAATTATGGCTTTGATATGCAAGATATTATTTACGTTGCGCAATAGCTTAATATTATAACTTTCGCATAACGGTTTCGGCGGCGGTTAACGTCGCATCAATAATGTCGCTAGTATGCGCGCCAGAAACAAACCCCGCTTCATAACTCGCAGGCGCTAAGTAAACCCCTTGTTCTAACATACCGTGGAAGAATTGATTAAAGCGATCGTTATTGCCGCTCATCACTTGCTCGTAGCGCGTGACTTTTTCTTCTTCAGTAAAAAACATACCAAACATACTGCCGACATGGTTGGTAGTAAATGGAATGCCGCATTGTTTAGCAACACTTTCCAAGCCATCGGTTAGCTGTTCTGTGACAGCAAATAAATGTTCGTAGAAGCCGGCTTTCGAGACTAAGTCTAAAGTGGTTAGGCCAGCTGTCATAGCAACGGGATTGCCTGACAGTGTTCCCGCCTGATAAATAGGGCCGGTGGGTGCTAACCGTTCCATAATATCGCGTCGTCCACCAAAAGCGCCAACGGGCATCCCGCCGCCAATCACTTTGCCTAGTGTGGTCAGGTCTGGCGTTACGCCATAATGGCCTTGCGCACCTTGAGGGTGGACTCGAAATCCTGTCATTACCTCATCAAAAATAAGTAGTGCACCTGATGCGTCACAGACTTCTCGCAGTGTTGATAAAAAACCGTCAACAGGAGGAACGCAGTTCATATTGCCAGCCACTGGCTCAACAATAATACAGGCAATTGTTTCGCCTTGTTCGGCGAATACTGTCTTCACTTGTTCAATATCGTTATAGGTTAAATTTAACGTGTGCTTAACCAGCGACTCGGGTACACCTGGTGAGCTCGGCACACCAAAGGTAAGAGCGCCAGAGCCGGCTTTGACTAACAGAGAATCTGAGTGGCCATGATAGCAGCCTTCAAATTTTACGATTTTGTCGCGACCAGTGAAGCCGCGTGCTAAACGAATTGCGCTCATCGTGGCTTCGGTGCCCGAACTCACCATTCGCATCATATCCATGCTCGGTAGTATCGACTTTATTTTTTCTGCCAAGGTAGTTTCAATTTCTGTCGGTGCACCAAAACTCAAGCCATCTGCCATTCTCTCTTGCACGGCAGCAATAATTTCTGGTTGGGCGTGGCCTAATATCATCGGCCCCCATGACTGCACATAATCAATATAGCGTTGATTATCACTATCAACGACATAAGCACCCTTGGCTGACTGAATAAATAATGGTGTGCCGCCAACAGCTTTAAATGCGCGTACGGGAGAGTTAACTCCACCAGGTATGGATTGCTGGGCTTGTTGAAAAAGTTTTTCTGACACTGGATTGGCAGTTGCTGTCATTACATTATCCGTAGAGGTTTGTGGTGAAAAGGGTGAATAACAAAACAATATCGTTATAGAACAATTGATCTATTTAATTTTAACCATAAAGGGCTTAGTAGTAATTCTACCTCATGCGGTTCAAAATTCGGAGATTTAGTTATTAGGCAAAAGTAATACCGATGATTGATGGCTTTGGATCATTGAATAGTGGCTTTTGCTGCATAAAAACATGAGATTTAAGGCGCGTAATCAGAAAATTGTTAAAGCTATACGTGAGTCGGGAACGTTTGAGGAATTCGTTGATCCATTAGCTAGTAAAATCTCCTTGGGGTGAAAATCATATATCGCTGATGATCAGTTGTATTAAAAAGGATCTTGTTGTGTTGATGAGGCGACATCAATTAGAAAGGTTAATGGATAACAAATAATGAATAAAGAGACTTTATTAGAAAAGATACGTCATTCAGATCAGCTGCCGATGTTGCCCGATGTAGCGGTTCGCATTATCGAGATGAGTAATGATAGCGATTTATATGCGGCCAAGGTGAGTGAGGTTATTGCTAACGATCCTGCACTGAGTGCACGATTACTGCAGGTTAGCAATTCATCTATTTTTCCTTATCGGCGTGAAATTACTAATTTAAATCAGGCTTTGACCATACTGGGTGTTCAGCTCACGATGAGTATTGCCATTGGGTTTGCGATTATCGATATGATGCGAAGTCGAGAATCTGCCGACTCGGGTTTTAATCATGATGCCTTTTGGCGTAAGAGTGTATTGGGAGCTATTGCTGCCATAGAGATGCGCAGTGAATTAAGCGGTGTAGAGCAAGGTGATTTATTTATAGCTGCGTTAATGCAAGATATCGGCATGATAGCTTTAGAAACACTTGAAGGTAAAAAATATACACAAATCGTGAATGGTGCTCGCAGTCATTTAGATTTAATCGAGTTAGAACGTCGAATGTTTGGTGTTGATCATGCGGAGATTGGTGCTGCAATATTAGAGCGTTGGCACTTACCCTCTGTGCATATCCAGTCAGTTCGCAACAGTCATTATTTGTTAGAGGCAAAATCGATAACGAGTTTAAGTGAATTAGAGTATGCGGTTGCTTTTTCAGGCCTATTAGCTGAGCAGTGGATCGGTGAGTCATCGAGTCAGCATGCCTTAGATGATGCTATACAGCGTTCGCTTGAAAAGATTGGTAAGCAAAGCTATAAAAATATAGTGAATAAAACGGCTGATGCGGTTCCTGATGCGAATGAGCTTTTTAAAATGAATTTATTATCGCCAGATCAGTTATCTGATATTCAATCATAAAATAAATTTTCGCTTCTGACTTTCGATAAGCAAGTCTTTAAATATTCTAATGTGGTATCGAAGACGATTTTGTAGTCTAATTCCAGTATCTTATTATCTAAAAATTAGTGAGTACTGTGTTGAAAGAAAAATGGTTTAAACATCATGAGTTTTGGCACCCACATCTATTCGAATTTCCTTTTTATGTCTACTTAGGTTTTCTTTGTTTGATTCACAGGGTGGCTGTCCCTAATTTAGCCAAGGCTAATTCAGTACTGAATCATGGTGAGATTGGTATTGGTTCAAAGTTTCATACCCAGCAGCAATTCGATCAGCATTTGTTTTTACCTACAGCTGTACTAGCGGCTAACTTAGATGTGAATGAAAGAGTTACAGCCATTCAGTCATTTGCTGCTGCGCATGACTATCCAGTAATACTAAAGCCTGATATTGGATTGGTGGGCAAAGGAATCATAAAAGTGACTAGCGAACAGTCTATTCATGATCATGCTAATAAAATAGACGGCGAATACTTGATCCAGAAATTTACGCCATTTCAATTTGAGTGCGGTATTTTTTATATGCGGCAGTCGGGGAAATCAAAAATCACGGGTATTAATCAAAAACATTTTCCAACTGTGGTAGGTAATGGCAAAGATAATTTGCAGCAGCTTGCAGAAGATCATTACCGTTATACGCATCACTGGGCAACGTTTTTGCAGTACTTTGATCTTGAGAAAGTGCCAGCCGAGGGTGAGGAAGTTTGTTTATCATTTATCGGCTCGCATACTATGGGCTGCAAATTTACCGACGATACACACTGGCTGACACCTGCATTAGAAACGGCCATTTTTAAAGTGTTTGAAACACAGCCTAAATTTAATTTTGGCCGTTTAGATATTAAGGCCGAGAGTAGGGAGGCAATGCTGCGTGGGGAGTTTGTGATTATTGAGATTAATGGAGTCTCGTCATTGCCGACCCATATGTTCGATCCAAAGTACTCTTTATTCGAGGCGTATAAAATATTTTTTAAGCATGGCAGATACTTAGTTAATATTGCTAAGGAGCATCGCCATGAGGTAATGGATTTATTACCGTTGAGAGATATTATGCAGCGAGTTAAAAATAATCAAAATAAACTCGATAAAATGCATATGAATTTAAAAAGCCAACAAAGTTAGCAAAATCTATCGCTATCAAGTACTTGTCTAGTTGAATCTTTTGATACGATAAGGCAGTTGTAGCTACAAAAATGATTTTCAATTTTATAAGGAATGCTCGCCATGAAAAAACAATCTACAGTCGTAATCTCGAAATGTATGGCTTTTATGCCGCCATTAGTTGCTGTTAGCTCGCTATTGGCTGTCGTGAGTGCTTTTCAGGCAAATGCGAATGAATTAGAGCTTTCAATTAGTGAAGAGTTGATTGATCTTCGCTTTACTAGTGGCTATGAGCAAGATTTTGCTGGTCAGTTAGCATTGATGCATGCAGACTTTAATGATTTAGCCGCAGACCAAATCAGCTATCGATTTTTTACCAGTGATAGTGATTCGGGGCTTCAGTTGGGCGCCAAAGCATTTTGGTTAGATGTAGAAGAGGATGGTGGTTTTGGTATTGGCTTAAGCATGGGTGCAAATCGGTCGTTGTCCGACAATATGGACCTAGGTTTTCAGCTGCACTATGCGCCTGATATTATCACTGGTGGAGATTTTGATAACGTAATGGAATACGATTTCCGATTAAATTATCAAATGGTTGAAAACGGTTCGTTTTTTGTTGGTTATCGAAATATTGAGGCCGATAATGGAAGTGTGGACCTAGAGATCTATGACGACCCATACTTTGGTCTTAAATTTGAATTTTAAAATCAGTTAATGAGACAGAATAGGAAATATAAAAATGAAATTAGAAACTAAGGCGATTCACTCTGGCTTTGATGACGACCCTACTACGCGTGCTGTAGCGGTGCCCATTTATCAAACCACCTCTTATAGTTTTCGTGACACTCAGCATGGCGCTGATCTTTTTGATTTAAAAGAGCCTGGCTTTATTTATAGTCGTATCATGAATCCAACTCTCGATATATTAGAGCAGCGTCTTGCTGATATGGAAGGTGGGATTAGCGCACTGTGCATGGCGTCGGGCATGGCGGCAATTACTGCGAGCATTCAAACGGTTGCGAGTGCGGGTGATAATATTGTGAGTGTTAGTGAGCTTTATGGTGGTACTTATAATTTATTTGCTCACACATTTCCTCAGCAGGGCATTGATGTTCGCATGGCCTCGGGTAGTGACATTGCTGCTTTAGAAGCATTGATTGATGATAAAACCAAAGCCATTTTTTGTGAGTCGATTGGCAACCCAGCAGGCAATATTGTTGATCTTGAAGCGTTATCAACGATGGCACATAAACACGGAGTGCCAGTGATTGTTGATAATACAGTTGCTACACCTTACTTGTGCCGACCGTTTGAATTTGGCGCAGACATCGTTGTGCATTCACTGACTAAATATATTGGTGGTCATGGCACAACGATTGGTGGAATCATTGTCGACTCAGGTAAATTTGATTGGAAAGATAATCCACGCTTTGCTCAGTTTAATGAGCCGGATCCGTCATATCACGGTGTGGTTTATTCTGAAGCCTTGGGCGAGGCTGCTTTTATTGGCCGTGCGCGTGTCGTGCCATTACGAAATATGGGCGCGGCATTATCTCCCTTTAATGCATTTTTAGCATTGCAGGGCTTAGAGACCTTAGCGCTTCGTATGGATCGTCATGTAGAAAATGCACAACAAGTTGCTGAGTACCTTAAAAACCATAAGCAGTTGAGTTGGGTTAATTATGCGGGTTTAACTGATAGCCCTTACCATGCTCTTGCACAACGTATGGTTGCTGGTAAGCCATCAGCTATTTTGAGTTTTGGTATTAACGGTGGCGCAGAAGCGGGTGCGAAATTTATTGATGCCTTAGAAATGATTAAGCGCTTAGTGAATATCGGTGATGCAAAAAGTTTGGCTTGTCATCCAGCAAGTACAACTCATCGTCAGCTTAATGAAGATGAATTAGCAACGGCGGGTGTGAGTGCTGACCTTGTGCGCTTATCGATTGGTATAGAACATGTCGACGATATTATTGCCGATATAGAACAGGCGTTAGAGAAGGCGACAGGTTAGGCAATACCTGGGTTTATAACGCAGCATCAAGCAGAATTAGTGCTTGGTGTTGCGTTTTTCGTTTTGTTGTTTGTGGTTGGGTTTTAAGTTCACAGTCAAGACCGTCGGGGGGTGGCCCGACAGCCAGTTACTTTTCTTTGCTTCTGCAAAGAAAAGTAACCAAAAGAAGGCACACAAACCGACGCCGCCGTTTGATCGCGACGGGTGCATCTCATAGGGTTTTCTGTCCAGCAGTTCCAGACGTTGCATCGCCAAGCGTTGCTATCCGTTTTTTCTATGTGCGACTTGCAACAGGCTTTACGTCCAAGTCTACCTATTAGCGAAGTAAAGTTTCTGTTATTCATAACCCTTTATTTAATTCAAATTCTTTCTAGTCCTACCCCACACTCTATTCACTCATTCTTTTTAGTAAAAGCAGAATCAGATCAGTCTATTTGCTGAGCAGACTTAGGAATATTAAGATCTCTACTAAACAGATATTTAAAAAATATGCAGCAACAGAAAAGCTATAGAGAAGGTGGATAGGCTAGAGAAGCGTTAGGTGAAGGTGCGTTCGC
>JAOIUY010000008.1 GCA_028223755.1 Pseudomonadales bacterium
GAATCAACCTCCCCCTCATCAACCACAGGAGCATGCTTCCCCGCCTCCAAATCCAGCAGCCACTGCTTAAACTCAACACCGCCACTAAACCCCGTCAACTTACCATTACTGCCAATCACACGATGACAAGGAACAATAATAGGTATTGGATTATTACGATTAGACGTCCCCACAGCGCGAACCGCTTTAGGCTTACCCACCATTCGAGCAATATCGCTATAACTCGTCGTTTCACCATAAGGAATACGCGCCACCACCTCGAGTACCTGACGCTGAAAATCAGAACCCTTAGGATTTAAACGCAACGAAAATTTCAGCCGTTCACCAGCAAAATATTCTTTTAATTGCATAATAGCGTTTACAAAGAATGCCGCGTCTTTACGCCAGTGTGCTTCGGGTAAAATCGGTGCAGAACCGTCTTGAAAATTAACATGAGAAAGCCCCTGAAAATCGCCAACTAACAGCAATTTACCAAATGGCGAGTCGGTATAGCAGTAATGTATTGTCATTAACCTTGGCCTCATTGGTATTGCTGCAGCAAACAGTCTTATTTTGCTGCACTCAACGTAATGGATTAACCGTGCTCAATCTAACAATTTCCCCTAGCCTACGCCCAATTTCAAAGCGATAGAACCCCCATTTACCTCTAAAATGGCACATTTCTTGGCGTTTTTAGCCCATAAACGGTCTTTTTAAGTGGTATTTATTAAGTATAAGTGGAATCTATTAATCAGCTGATGTTTTGGTTTTGCCACACTTGCTGCATTTACTCACAGTTAATAACTTACCCTTTTTCACATCAAAGCGCGTGCTGGTATCCACCTCCCAGCGATGATGCCCATGCTGGCAAAGGCTAGAGCGCTTAATACGCTTTAATTGCGCCGCTTTACCAAACTGCCCTTTTACGATATTACTCATATTATCTTCATTATTTTCAATGACTTAAAATTTATCAACGCTTTGACGGACTTAACTTTTGCCATCATGGTCTTATTTCTTTTGCTAATGTGGCATCATATTCCTAACCAAAAACAGGAGCCAGTACTGTGGATCAATATCAAGCCATTATCGAAATAGTTGCCCTTAGCATGGGTGTTGCTTGGGCCAGCGGTGTAAACCTTTATGCCGTACTGCTAGTACTTGGGCTTGGTGGCGCATCAGGTAATATCGTCCTACCCGCGGAATTAGCCCTGCTTGAAAACCCATTGGTTATTGGCGCCGCAGGCTTAATGTATATGGTCGAGTTTGGCGCCGATAAAATTCCTGGTGTCGATACCGTCTGGGATACGCTGCACACCTTTGTTCGCTTACCCGCTGGCGCGATGCTAGCCGCAGGCGCAGTTGGCGAGGCCGAACCGGCAATGATGGTAGCTGCAGCTATTGTGGGTGGCAGCGTGGCCGCTACCTCGCACTTCGTCAAATCCGGCAGCCGTATGGTTATTAACACCTCTCCCGAACCCGTGACTAACTGGACCGCCTCTATTGCAGAAGATATCAGTGCCGTAGGCGCCATTTGGCTAGCTCTGAATCATCCTTTACTGCTCATAACATTAGTACTGCTATTTGTTGGCCTATCAATATGGTTACTTCCCAAGCTATGGCGCCTCATTAAACGGCTATTTTTACGCATTCGCAGCTGGTTAAGCGGCCGGCGCTACTCAGACGCGGAAGACGGCGATAATGAACCGGCTACCACGCTCGACTTGAACGCGCTGCCAAAGGTAAAACCCTCGGCGCAGGATCTGTAGTAAACCAGTTACCGCCTTACAGCGTAAATACTCTATTCATTTCATTAATAGGATTACTCGCTTAACAACTATGAAATCACCTAATCCACAAGGCAAAGGGGTTGTGCCATTACTGGCGGCATGGGAGTCCATGTCACCACTAACTGTTGCCAACAAACCCGCTGGCCGAATTTTAGGAGAGTATTTTACTTCGCTGTTGATTCTTTCGGCTGAGTTTTCATTTAAGCCGGTGCCGCAAAAAAGTTATTATTTATATTGGAAGCCTGCATTAGCAGCCAATAACAAACCGACCCCTCCTTGGCGATTAAGCCTAATAGAGCCGGATCGACTTGGTGATTTAGACTTAGGCGTTTATGTAGGCCGCTGCATTTTGCAGTACGATATGACGTGGTCAATTGAACTCGCTGAAGCGCTGCATCAACACAGCGAACTCATAGAAGATTTGCATCAATTTCATCAGCACTTTCAAGCAACAAATAACGATGAGGAATCACTAGAAACTCATCTACCCTTTTTTGTTGAACAATTGCCTTTTTATCGACGACTTGCAGCAACGGCTTTATCCAGTTCGCTAAGTCGTTCTATTCAAGCTAGCGAGCTTGATAATATCCCTGCTCGGCAATGGCTTGCCCATAGTGGCAGTTCGAGTTTAGGTTTATTGCAAAACTAAACCGTGGCAACAACTACCGCTCGCCGTGGTGCAGGATATCCCTCTATTGTTTTGATTGAATCACTAGGATCAAGAAAGTCGGTGAGCGATTGAAAGGTCATCCAATCGGTTGCGCGCTGCTCATCAATGGTTGTGGTTGAAACATCAAGTACTTCAATATCACGAAACTTCATCTTTGCTAACCAACTGCATAACGTCGGTACTGAAGGGATAAACCAGACATTGCCCATTTTGCTATAACGACCTTCAGGCACTAACACCTCACCCTCATCGCCTTCAATAACCAAAGTCTCTAACACCAACTGCCCGCCACTCACTAAGGCATCACGCAATTCTTGAAGGTGATCAAACGGAGAGCGTCGGTGATAAAGAATGCCCATTGAAAAGACCGTATCAAAAGCTTGAAGCTTTGGCGGCAAGGCTTCCATACGCATAGGCACTACCCATACGCTGGGGTTCTGTAAATATTTTTGCAGAGCCCAATACTGCATAACAAAGAGCGGTGTAGGATCAATACCAACAACTAACTTTGCACCTTCTGCGGCCATACGCCAACAATGATAGCCACTACCACAACCAACGTCTAAAACGCTGCGCCCGGCTAAAGGTTGTATCTTGTCTTTTAAACGATCCCATTTAAAATCGGAACGCCATTCAGTATCGATACTCACACCAGCAATTTCAAAAGGCCCTTTACGCCATGGATGCAGCCCCATTAAAGCATTATGTAACTGAGACGATTGTGCACCCTCACAGTCTGTTGCAAGGCCCGCACGCACCGCTGACGATGTTATATCTGTACTGCTAATGGCAATATCCGGCAAGTCTTCTAACGCTTGCTGCCAGCGAGGAATGTCGCCATAGCGATGCGCATCCAAACCTGCCTTTAAAACTTCGGGCAAGTTATTGGCAAGCGCATCAATACCATCATTATTTAAGCGTTCAATTAGTGGCGTGTAATCAAGGATTTTCATCGGCGATCTTTCGTTATTAATATTTATTTAAAGGCAACCAGTGATCCAAAGTTAAAGCATTGAAACCATACTTCAACACGACTAAAACCACAGTCAACTAATCGCTGTCGATGTTTTGCTAAGGACTCCGGTACTAATACATTATCTATAGCATCACGCTTTTGACTAATCTCTAGGTCGCTATAACCATTGGCACGCTTAAAGTCATGATGTAAATCAATAAATAATTCGTCGACTTGCTCACTATCAAACTGTATTTTTTCAGACAATATCAACACGGCGTTATCAACCATACCCTGATGGATGCGAGCCAACAATGATTCACGCTTTTCAATGTCAACAAACTGCAAGGTGTAGTTCATTGCCACTACTGATGCCTGACTAATTTCGATATCCATAATGTCGGCATGCATCAAATGAATGGGCGTAACTAATGACTGCGTCGCCAGCGTTTCATCTAACTGATCTAACATGGCGCTCGCGTTATCAACGGCAATCACCTCACAATCAGTTGCCGCACTTTGTGCCATAGAAAAACTCGTCGCGCCTAGAGAGCAGCCTAAATCATATAATCGCGTGCCCGGCTGAGAAAATCGTTGTGCTAAGACACCGCTAATGGCAACCACCGTACTGTAACCAGGAACAGAACGCTGAATCATATCGGGAAATACGGATGCGACTGTATCGTCAAAGGTGAAACCCTTAACGGCACCCATAGGATAAGAAAACAATGTGTCTTTCTTAAAGGCATCTTTCTTAAGGGCGTCTTTCTTAGAGACATCCCCGCTAGGCGAATCATGCTTATCTATATCTTTCTTATTTGTCACCGTCTCTAAACCTACCTATCTTATCCAGCCTGCCTGACTTACCCAAATAAGCTGACTTACCTAACATCACGGACTGCGTATCTTACTACATCCAGCACTTATAGATGCCTTGTTCAGGTTATTGATTTTAATGCTTTTTGCAGCATTAGCATAATGCAATCCTCTGCGACGAGGCTTATTCGTTGGATATTAGCAAGTAAAATACAGGTCATTTCAAATAGCCCAGAGACTCGGTGGAACCACTATTTCGGTGCTATACTCAAAGCTTAATAATAATCTTTTGTAGGTGTTTTTGTGGACGTTCAGACCTTTCGCTTTATTACTATTGCCGCCCTACTTTATGGGGCCTTTCACTTTGCCTATCATAAAATTCCGGATGACGTATTAAGCACCAAGATCTACCCTAATGTGATCGGCTACTTTGCCGCCGATACCATTAGATTTCTCACCCCCGACCGTACGGTGCTTGTCGTCGACAACGCTATTATTTCCAAAAAGGCCAAGCTCAATATTGTTCGCGGCTGCGATGGCTCAGGTGTTTGGTTTATGCTAACGGCAGCAATTCTTGGCTTTGGTGCCAGCATACGTCATACCCTTATTGGACTCGTATTGGGGACGCTTACTGTCTACCTGATTAATCAAGTACGTATTGTCGGTTTATTTTATGTCATCGAATATAACCGCGCGTGGTTTCCACCGATTCATACCTACTATGCTCCCACGTTGATTATCTTCTTGATTGCCGCCTTTTTTCTTACATGGACTCGCTGGTCAATGGGTGAAGAATCAACAAGTAAAGATAAGGATGCGGAATAATCATGACAAATAAAGCCATTATATTATTGGCCGCCAAAGGCTTAGCTATTTGGTTAGCGCTATCATTAGCAGGTTTTTTTGTCGGCGATAAATTAATACACTCGCTGCTTCCTTTTTATGAAACAGTCAGTGAAACGGCATCAAAAGGGTATGCCGCGAATATTGATATTAAAGAAGATGATGTAGTACTTTATGCCACCGCATTAAAGGCTCAACCGATAACACCTGAACGATCACTCCCTGCAGGCACTACTATTCAATCAAGCATTACGGTATTGCATGCGTTAGTACCGATTGTCATCTTATCCACAATCATACTCACTTGGCCGGCAAACAACCTTACACAGCGCGGCTATCTAATTGCCACACTGATACCTGCCGTATTGATTATTTCTGCCCTTACCGTACCCATACAACTTCTCGGACAACTTGAGATTGGCTTTCAAAATGCTGCAGTAAAAGCAGGCTTAGCGCGTGAAGAACCATTTGTACTGACTTGGATGGTACTGACTGAAGGGGGTGGAAGATGGTTGATTCCAGCACTAACAGGGCTGGCTTGCTGTGGTCTAGTGACAAAATTCAGTAACAGCTAATCTGGCTTTTTATCCGGTTCAACATCCTCGATACTGCGGCGATTTTCGACTTTGATATCGCCGCTAACCACCTGCCAAAAATTGCCAATCTGCTTAGCTAAATCTAAACCCATTGATCGTTTAGCACTGCGACCTTCGGCTGGAAAAAATTCCTTAATGTCGATATCTAAAATCTTTTCATACTTTTTAATTGTGCGTTTACTGTGAACCAGCAACAATACTTTCCAGCCGAAGTGATAGCCAATCATTAACATGCCTATCGCTTTTTCTAGCTCCTCAAGCGAACCAGAAAAACCAGCCACTACCGTACCGACCTTATCAAAGACAGCCACTTTCTCGTCATCAGATAACTGTGCAAGCGCTTCTAAATTGCGCTCCATACGACTTAGGTCGGTCATGCAGCACCTATTTTTATCGCTTTGACAGCATCTATCGACATCATGGTATTTATCATTATCATATCAATTAGCAAGATTACGGATACCTTATTATCGCTATACTAACATGTTGGTAAAGCCTTTAGCATGTCTCAAAACCGATTAGCAGCTTCTGCTGCACATCAAATCCATCCATCGTTCAGCAATAATCACCAAAAAGGCAAATGACGTGAGTCCACAATCTGCTATTCTCTGCTCCGATTTTCAACAGCTTATTATTTAGGAGTCGGCTATGGATCCCGTTACTACAATATTATTATCTTCTGGTGGCATTTTATTAGTCGCAAGCTGGATACAATTAATTATCACAGCTTCAGGCGAAGATTTTACCTGGGGACTTTGCTCTTTATTTCTTCCTCCATTAGCCTATTTTTATGCGCTATGGGAATGGGATAAAGCCGGCGATGCTATTAAAATGGCTATCGGTGGCCTTGCTTTAATTGGCCTAGGTCTTAGTTAATAGCTTTAAGCCAAACCAGCCACGAAACGAATCGAGATGATAAACAATCGACTTGATAATATTTGCTGCAACGCGCAGACACTCAACTTAAAGACTGCGCGCCAAGCAAAACAGTTCGCCAACCAAAATAGAAATCTTTATCACTTAAACGCCGCGTCTTTCGATGTCTCGCTCTTTGCCGCTTCACTTAATGAGGCGCGACAAAAAACCGCAGAAATACATTTCACACCTTCCGCAGCTACATCACTTCCATTGCGTGAAGAGCTAGGGCAATTGCTCACCGCTAAACCATTACCTAAACGTCGCCAACGACGTTAGCTGTTACGAATACAGATAATGTTTTTTCAATAGCGAAAAATCATTGTCGCTTAACCCAATCTGCGTACGCAAATAACTATCGATACCACCATACTCATTATCAATAGTGTCAATAGCTGCTTGCAAGTAACTCGGCTTCACTTTTAAAATCATCGCGAGCGCAGAGCGATTAAAAGATTTTTTAGTCTTATTTTTTTGTGTTTTATCTAAACCTTGGGTGTCCGTATGATAACTCGCAGACCAACGCTCAACTTCTTTTGCAATATCAACATACTCATTGGTTCTTAAATAATCGAGCATAACTTCACTAAGCTCAACACCGAGTGCACTCAAGACTAATAAACCGCCAAAGCCAGTTCTATCCTTACCCGCAGAGCAATGAATAATAGAGCTGCTATCAGCATGCTGAATCAACACATCAAACATCTGCCGGTAACTGGATTGGTGACTCACGACTAAGTCACGATTAATCTCTTGCATAAAAGCATCGATAGCTTCTTCATCAATAGCCTCACTTGCATCTTCATCATCAATTGCGGAAAAAAGATTATTCGCACTACCGGGCGAAATAGAAATCGCTGTTGGCGCTAATCCTTCAGGCAACTGGCTCGGTCGCCCTGCCATTTCTTCAGCACGACGAAAATCACAAATCGCTTTTATATTTAGTTGGAGTAACGCCTGCTTATCGGCTTCAGACATCTCACCCATATGTCCGGTACGAAATAATTTACCCCAAATAACTTGCCGGCCTTCTATTGTTAACTGCCCACCATAATCTCTAAAATTTGAGGTCGCTGTCATGGGTAAAAGTCGCGGCGCTAAACGAATACGCTGTTCAAGCACTTCATCACTATCACTATCAGCAATGTCATTCGCATCAACCATTACAATAACAGGGTGAGAATAAGCATCTACCGCAACACCGGTAGCCGCTTGCAACATTGCATAACTTAATTTAACTGAATTGGTAGCACCTTCAATAGCAATAGAAAGCCGTATTGGATTAGCAAATATTTTTCCCGCTAATTGCTCACAGAACAACGGATACTTATTCATATCCACTGATTCGCACTGCCATTGGATTTTCCATCCTTCGGCAATAGGAATAATTGATAGGTCAATTGAATTTAATCTGGATTGCTTAAGATTGATCATGTTAAAACTTCTATTTTCAATTTTTAAATCAGACTTTTCTAATAAGAATTTTTTCTATCCTAACAGTAACGATAGGGAGAATATATTACGCAAATGAAAACAACGATTAAGAAAAAAATTAAAGCAAAAAAAAACGCGCCAGAGAATGAACTCGCCGCGCTTATACTGTTATAACAAATCTAATTCATCTAGCACCAGAACACTCTAATTGCTCATCTTCCTAACGATTATACCCTTGTTTTAAGATCACTCTGGCAGTGATACTTTTACTCAAGCTTAAATCTGTAGCTGCGCAAGGAGATTCTATTAAGTATTAAAAACTTATTTTTTAAACGAAATAACTTATCACCAAAAGCTAGTTTATGATTAAAAAATAACCATCAAACTTAGCTGTATTCTAAAACGGAATATCATCATCCCAATCGTCACCACCGGCTGGCGCCACTGCTGCCTGAGGTTGCTGAGGAGCCTGTTGTGGCTGTGACTGACGTGGTGCTTGCTGGAATTGCTGACCACCAGCTGGCTGGCCTTCGCCCATACCACGACTATCAAGCATCTGTAACTCACGAGCAAAGATATCGGTCGAATAACGATCTTGACCGGTTTGCTTATCTTGATACTTACGTGTACGCAATGAGCCTTCGATATAAACCTTAGAGCCTTTGTTTAAATATTGAGCAGCTATCTCAGCCAAGCGGCCATTAAAAACGACACGATGCCATTCAGTACGCTCTTTTTGCTCGCCAGTCTGCTTATCCTTCCAGCCTTCAGAGGTAGCCACGCTAATATTGGTTAATGAACCGCCGTCGGGAAACGAGCGACTCTCTGGGTCTTGCCCTAAATTACCTACCAATATCACTTTGTTAATGCCACGCGCCATAGTCTCTCTCCGCTTTTACGGTTTAATTAATTTGAGCAACAATATATACGATTCGCGTGCTCAGCTCCACAATCTTAACGCGCTAATCACACTCTATTTTGAAACACTATTTCTAAACACTCTCAACCAGTCATCCTTCTAGCAATAATTCGATCTAAAACCACACTTAGCTTTGCTATCACCGGCCCCGCTCTTTATAATTTCCTGTTTTGCGCTGCAGAATTTAATGCGCCCTTTGAATGGCTCAAAAGTGAATTGATATGAGCCGTATATGACTTAAGGGCGTATATACACTATTAATCTGCAGCCTATCCCAACCCTTGAACGCAACCAGTGAAAAAAGCATGGATAAAATTGTTGTCCGCGGTGCCCGCACCCACAACCTCAAAGATATCAATTTAGAATTACCCCGCGATAGCTTTATTGTGATTACTGGATTATCAGGCTCGGGAAAATCGTCGCTAGCCTTTGATACCTTATACGCTGAAGGACAACGTCGCTATGTCGAGTCGCTATCGACCTATGCGCGCCAATTCTTATCGCTGATGGAAAAGCCGGATGTTGATCATATTGAGGGTTTGTCACCGGCTATTTCGATTGAGCAAAAATCAACATCGCACAACCCCCGCTCCACCGTCGGCACCATTACTGAAATCTATGATTACCTGCGCTTATTATTTGCCCGTGCAGGGACACCGCAGTGCCCAACGCATCACTTAAAACTAGAGGCACAGACTATTAGCCAAATGGTCGATGCCGTACTCGTCCTGCCTGAAGGCAGCAAAGTGATGCTACTGGCGCCAATTATCAAAGACCGAAAAGGCGAGCACTTAAAACTGTTTGATAAACTCAAACAAGAAGGCTTTGTCCGTGTTCGCGTCGACGGTGAAATCTACGATATCGACGAACTACCCGCCTTAAAGAAAAACAACAAACACTCGGTCGATGTCGTGGTCGATCGCTTTAAAGTGCGCGATGATTTAAAACAGCGAATAGCTGATTCCTTTGAAACCGCGCTTGGCCTTGCCGAGGGTGTCGCTTGCATCGCTTTTATGGATAGCGATCCAAACGACGAAACAAGCAAAGATATGGTTTTCTCGGCCAACTATGCTTGCCCCGAATGTGGTTATAGCCTTAACGAATTAGAACCAAGATTATTTTCATTTAATAACCCCGCCGGTGCTTGCCCTGACTGCGACGGTCTAGGCGTTAAACAATATTTTGATGTTGATCGCGTCGTGCAATACCCCGACTCAAGTCTTGCCGAGGGTGCTATTCGCGGCTGGGATAAACGCAGCGTTTATTATTTTCATATGCTGACATCGCTGGCTGAACATTTTGATTTTTCTATTGATGCCCCTTTCAATTCACTGAGTAAAAAACATCAAGAAACCATCCTCTATGGCAGCAAAGAGGAAGTGGCTTTTTCTTATGTCAATGATCGTGGCGATACCTTTAAACGCACACATGCATTTGAAGGTATTATCCCGAACATGGAGCGCCGCTATCGCGATACACAATCGCAAATGGTGCGCGATGATTTAACAAAATTTATTAGCAACCAGCGCTGCCCCTCTTGTGATGGCTCACGACTTCGACGCAGTGCAAGGCATGTATTTATTGATGGGTTAAACTTACCGCAAATTACTGCGATGCCCGTTACCGAAGCCTATGAATACTTTGGCAAGCTAAAACTACCGGGTAAGCGCGGAAAAATCGCCGAAAAAATCGTTAAAGAAATTCATCAACGTTTAGAATTTTTAGTCGATGTTGGACTTAATTATTTAACGCTGGACCGCAATGCTGATAGCTTATCGGGCGGTGAAGCGCAGCGTATACGATTGGCCAGCCAAATTGGCGCTGGGCTTGTCGGCGTTATGTATATTCTGGATGAACCGTCTATAGGTCTTCATCAACGTGATAACGAACGTCTACTCAAAACATTGACGCGCTTAAGAGATCTAGGTAATACCGTGATCGTGGTAGAGCATGATGAGGATGCCATCCGACAAGCTGACTATGTTGTTGATATCGGTCCAGGTGCCGGCGTCCATGGCGGTGAGATCGTTGCTAAAGGCAGTATCGATCACATCATGCGTACGTCAAAATCAATTACCGGACAATACTTATCAGGTAAAAAAGCCATTGCTGTTCCTGACAAGCGACATCCAGTTGACCCTAAAGAGCAAATCGTTTTATCCGGTGCCACTGGCAACAATCTTAAAAACGTTGATATTAATATCCCATTAGGTTTGCTCACCTGTATTACAGGCGTATCGGGCTCAGGTAAATCGACACTGATTAATGGCACGCTCTACCCCGCTGCAGCCACTGCTTTAAATGGCGCAACGACATTAAAGCCCGCACCGTATAACAGCATTGAAGGTTTAGAGAAGCTCGATAAATGTATTGATATCGACCAAAGCCCAATTGGCCGCACACCCCGATCAAACCCAGCCACTTATACCGGCATCTTTACACCGGTGCGCGAGCTATTTGCTGGTACACAAGAAGCTCGTACCCGTGGCTATAAACCCGGTCGCTTTAGCTTTAACGTCAAGGGAGGTCGCTGTGAGGCCTGCCAGGGCGATGGCGTCATCAAAGTAGAAATGCACTTTTTACCCGATGTCTATGTCCCCTGTGACGTTTGTAAGGGTAAGCGCTATAACCGCGAAACGCTTGAAGTCACTTATAAAGGCAAAAACATTTATGAAGTTCTAGATTTGACGGCGGAAGACGCCTCAGAATTTTTTGCTGCCATCCCGGTGATTGCTAAAAAATTGCAAACGCTCTTAGATGTTGGCCTGTCCTATGTCAAACTCGGGCAGGCAGCGACAACACTCTCGGGTGGTGAAGCCCAAAGGGTTAAGCTTGCCAAAGAGTTATCCAAACGTGATACCGGTCGCACGGTATATATTCTTGATGAGCCAACAACGGGCTTACACTTTGCTGACATTCAGCAACTATTAACCGTACTCCACCACTTGCGTGATCGCGGCAATACCATTGTTATTATCGAACACAATCTCGACGTGATTAAAACGGCTGACTGGGTGATTGACCTAGGCCCCGAAGGCGGCAGTGGCGGCGGACAAATCATTGCTGAGGGAACACCGGAAATGGTTGCCAAACAAAAGCAATCGCACACCGGTAGATTTTTAAAATCACTACTTCAACCAGCGTCTAGTGCAAAGGTCTCTGCTAAAAAAGCACCGGCTAAGAAGGCTTCTCCTAAAAAGCCACCGACTAAAAAGGCCGCTATTAAGAAAGCCGCGCCTAAAAAATCAGAGGCTAAAAAAGCTAAACCAAAAAAATCGGCAACAAAGAAAAAATAGAAAAAAAACTCAATATCAGTAAACAATAATAAAATTTAGCCATAAAAAAAGCCGAGATAAACTCGGCTTTTTTTATGCAAACTAAAAATTACTCGTCATCGAAATCATCATCAAAATCGATGGCATCGTTTTGTGGACGATCGACTAATTCAACGTAGGCCATTGGTGCTTTATCACCAGTTCGAAAGCCACATTTTAAAATGCGAATATAACCACCTGGGCGCGCATCGTAGCGTGGGCCAAGCTCAGAAAAAAGCTTACCAACAACATCTTTGCTACGAGTACGATCGAATGCTAAACGGCGGTTAGCAACACTATCTTTCTTCGCTAAAGTAATGAGAGGCTCGGCAAAACGACGAAGCTCTTTTGCTTTAGGCAAAGTAGTGCGAATCATTTCATGCTCAACCAATGAATTAGTCATGTTGCGAAACATCGCTTTACGATGTGAAGCATTTCGGTTGAGCTGTCTGCCAGTATGACGATGACGCATGGCAAGGTTTCCTGTTAATACTAAAAAAGTTAAAACTAAACGTTAAAGGCCTATGCAATTAAGCAAGAATTTTATCGTCGTTACGTAGACTCGCTGGCGGCCAATTATCAAGGCGTAAACCTAATGATAATCCTCTAGACGCTAGCACATCTTTAATTTCTGTCAGTGATTTCTTACCAAGGTTAGGCGTTTTTAATAGCTCAACCTCTGTACGTTGTACTAAATCACCAATGTAGTAAATATTTTCTGCTTTCAAACAGTTTGCTGAACGAACCGTTAACTCTAAATCATCAACTGGACGCAATAAGATAGGATCAATCTCTTCTTCTTGCTGCGCTGGCTCAAGTTCTTTCTCGCCTTCAAGGTCAACAAATACTGCAAGCTGCTGCTGCAGGATAGTGGCCGCACGACGAATCGCTTCTTCAGAATCTAACGTACCGTTAGTTTCTAAATCGATAATTAATTTATCAAGGTCAGTACGCTGCTCAACACGAGCACTGTCAACCACATATGATACGCGACGAACAGGGCTATAAGATGCATCTAACTGTAAGCGGCCAATCGCTTTTGATTCTTCGTCATCAGTTTGACGTGAATCTACTGGCTGGTAACCACGACCTGTTGTCACTGTCAGTTTCATTGACAATTCACCCGTACCATTTAAGTGGGCGATGACATGATCAGGGTTTTTAATTTCAATTTCATGATCAAGTTGAATATCGCGAGCCGTTACAACACCAGGGCCCTTTTTATTCAAAGTTAATACTGTTGAATCACGGTCATTCATGATCACTGAAACACCCTTAAGATTAAGGAGTATCTCAATAACATCTTCTTGAACACCTTCAATGGCACTGTACTCATGAAGTACGCCATCAATCTCTACGTCACTGATAGCTGCACCAGGCATAGAAGATAAAAGAATTCGACGAAGCGCATTCCCTAAAGTGTGACCAAAACCGCGCTCTAACGGTTCTAATGTAATTTTTGCTCGCGTTTCACTGAGCTCTACAACATCGATAAGACGTGGTGTAAGAAAATCGCTGCCTGCACTTAGCATATCGTTACCTGTATTTGATAAACTGATTTCTGGACTGTGTTTCTACATCGAATAAGTGAGGACACAGCCTCTAAAACTTATTCCTTTACCCAATATTATTGTTAACCACATTCTTTTTTTAGGACTACAGAAAACGCAAAAAACAAACTGAGCTTTCTTACTATATATCTAAAACAAGTGGCTAAAACTAACAGTGGGCGTGGCTCGCGCATACAGCAGCAAACCACATAGAAACCACGCTTATTACTTGGAGTACAACTCGACTATCAAGCTCTCATTGATCTCCGAGGGCAAGTCAGCACGTTCTGGCGCTGCTTTGTAAGTCCCTGCAAAACTACTTTCGTTGATATCAATCCAATCAACGTGACCACGTTGCGCCGCTAGCGACATAGCCGCCTGAATGCGCAGTTGCTTCTTAGCACGCTCACGAACCGATACAACATCACCGACTTGAACCTGATATGAAGCGATGTTAACGACTTGATCATTAACAAGAATTGAACCGTGTGAAACTAATTGACGAGCTTCAGCACGAGTCGCACCAAAACCAATACGATAAACAACATTATCTAAACGACCTTCTAACATCTGAAGCAAGTTTTCACCCGTTGCTCCCTTCTGCTTTGCCGCTTTCTTATAATAATTACGGAACTGCTTTTCTAGCACTCCATAAAGGCGTCTAACTTTTTGCTTTTCCCGTAACTGAACACCGTAATCAGATAAACGACCGCGACGAGCACCGTGCACACCTGGCACAGCTTCGGGCTTACATTTACTATCTAATGAACGCACACCACTCTTCAAGAAGAGGTCAGTACCTTCACGACGGGCTAATTTACAGGTTGGGCCTAAATATCGAGCCATAATATGTGATCCTGCGGATTCCTGATTCTATTAAAAACTAATTGTTTTTTACTTTCATGAGCTGAAAACAGCTCGCTAAATTTTTATACTCTACGTTTCTCTTTAACCTATTAAACTCTACGTTTCTTAGGTGGACGACAGCCATTATGTGGAATCGGCGTTACGTCAGTAATGCTATTGATGTTGTAACCACAGCTATGCAAAGCACGCACTGCTGATTCACGACCTGGACCAGGTCCTTTTACTTCAACATCAAGGTTTTGCAAACCGAACTCTTTGGCTGCATTGCCCGCACGCTCAGAAGCTACCTGCGCAGCAAACGGCGTACTTTTACGAGAACCACGAAAACCAGAACCGCCAGCGGTAGCCCATGAAAGCGCATTACCTTGACGATCAGTAATCGTAATGATCGTGTTATTAAATGACGCATGAATATGCGCGATACCATCAGCAACGGTTTTTTTGATCTTTTTACGCGTGCCTTGAGAACCTGGGTTTGCCATTTACCTTACTTCCTGCGTATTTCGCTAAGAGAATATGTTTACTAAACCAATCTTACTTACGGATTGGTTTACGCGGACCTTTACGAGTACGCGCATTGGTTTTTGTTCGCTGGCCACGTAATGGCAAGCTTCTACGATGTCGAAGGCCGCGGTAACAACCTAAATCAAGCAAACGCTTGATGTTCATTGATACTTCACGACGTAAATCACCTTCAACCGATAATTTCGCTACTTCATTTCGAAGACTATCAACCTCAGCTTCTGTCAACGAGCTGATTTTAACGGCAGGATCAATACCTACTGTTTTACACAGATTATGAGCTGAAGTTCTTCCAACCCCATAAATATAGGTCAGTGCGATCACTGTGTGCTTATGATCAGGGATGTTGACTCCGGCTATACGGGCCATTAAAACTCTCCAAAATTGGGCTATAGTATTAAACAGTATTTAATCAATTAGGCGTTTTAGCAGCCCCATTATTAGGCTATTTAAACGCTAATTGGCTTGCGCTAGGCTAGATTCACCATCGACTGGTGATTTTCGACCTATAAACCGTGAATAAAAAACCACTGTTTACGCAAACTAAAAAAAAAAAATATAATAAAATCAATGAATTAAGCATAAAAACCGACCCAATTCATCCCTTAATCTTCTTACTATGCTGAGCACTGCAAAAAAGGCGCGGTAGAATACCCCCCGCACGACAAAAAATCAATCACAGTTCGAGCAATACACAGCGGCAATTAACCTTGACGCTGCTTATGACGTGGTTCTGCACTACAAATGACTCGAACCGCACCTTTGCGACGAATAATTTTGCAGTTACGGCATATCTTCTTAACCGAGGCACGCACTTTCATAACAATCTCCAATTTGGCCGACACTGACATTAACTGTCTATTTATCCGCCACAACAATTCTATCTGTCAAATTATTTGGGGCTTAAACCGCTACCGCCAAAGTTCTTTAAATTCGCTTTCTTCATGACCGAATCATATTGATTCGACATTAAATGTGACTGCACCTGAGACATAAAATCCATCACAACCACTACAACGATCAGTAACGATGTACCACCTAAATAGAACGGTACATTGGCAAACACCTGTAAGAATTGAGGCATTAAACAAATACCCGCCATATACAGAGAGCCAAACATGGTTAGACGCGTCAGCACGCCATCAATATACTCCGCTGACTGCTTACCCGGACGAATCCCCGGAATAAACGCACCTGAACGCTTCAGGTTATCTGCTACTTCATCAGGGTTAAACATCAACGCCGTGTAAAAGAAGCAGAAGAAAATAATAAACGCGGTAAACAACAACACGTTAAGTGGTTGGCCTGGGCTAATATAGAGCGCTAACTCTTGTAACCACTCGCCACCTGCACCGCCCGATGATTGACCAAACCACTGGGCAATCGAAGCGGGAAACAACAATATGCTAGAAGCAAAAATTGCTGGAATAACACCAGCCATATTGACCTTTAAAGGCAAGTGGCTAGTTTGTGCTGCAAATACTTTTCGGCCTTGCTGGCGCTTAGCGTAATTAACCGTGATTCTTCTTTGACCGCGCTCAATACGCACAATAAAGAAGATCAACGCTATCGCTAAAAACAACACGCCTAATAGCAATAACAAGTTCATTTCACCTTGTCGTGCCTGCTCAAGCGATTGGAAAATAGCTGCAGGCAATCCTGCAACAATTCCGGCAAAGATTAACAAGCTAATACCGTTACCAATGCCACGCTCCGTAACCTGCTCACCTAGCCACATCATAAATACGGCGCCTGTTACTAATGAAATAACAGCGGGTAAGTAAAAAGTCATTCCGGCTACGTAAGAGAGCCCTTGATTAGCAAGACCGGCTGACATACCTGCCGCTTGAATCAATGCTAGAGCAACCGTTAGATAACGCGTGTACTGTGTAATCTTACGACGACCCGACTCACCTTCTTTCTTAAGCTGGCTAAGGTGGTCACTGACCGAACCCATTAACTGCATAATAATCGAGGCCGAGATATACGGCATGATACCCAATGCCAATATACTCATGCGTTCCAGTGCACCACCGGAAAACATATTAAACATATCCAGAATCGTACCTTCATTCTGGTTGAACATATCGGCTAAGCGATCAGGATTAATGCCAGGTACTGGAATATGCGTACCAATCCGGTAAATAATAATCGCCAACAATACAAAGCGTAAACGAGCCCATAGCTCACTAAGGCCTGACTGTGCGTTGGGAGATAATCCGGGCTTTGCCATAATCTAATTTCTTAAATCACTCATCACTGAGCTAAGTGTATAAATAGCGGCGCCAATAAATACACCGCTACGCCTACTGTTCTTAAACGTTACTCTTCTATCTTGCCGCCAGCCGCTTCAATTGCTTGACGAGCACCTTTCGATACACGCAAACCTTTAACAGTAACTGCTTTAGATATTTCACCCTGCAAAAACACTTTAGCTTGCACGATGTGATGACCAACTAAACCTGCAGCTTTAAGTGCTGCTAAGTCGATAACATCAGCTTCAATATTTGCTAGCTCAGCAACGCGCACCTGATCACTAACGCGACCAATACGCGAAGTAAAACCGTACTTAGGTAAACGTTTCTGCAAAGGCATCTGACCACCCTCGAAACCTGGACGAACACTACCGCCAGAACGAGACTTTTGACCTTTATGACCACGGCCACAGGTTTTACCCAAGCCACTGCCGATACCACGACCAACGCGTCTTGCGCGGTGTCTTGCACCGTCCGCAGACTTGATAGTATTTAATCGCATCAATTCGCTCATTATTTTGCTTCCTCGACACTCACAAGGTAGTGCACTTGATTAATCATGCCGCGGTTTGACGGCGTATCATCAACGGTTACAACGTGATTAATACGACGCAGACCCAAACCCCTTAAACAGGATTTATGCGATTTCAAACGACCCGCGCTACTGCGCGTTTGTTTGACTGTGATGGTTTTTTCACTTGCCATGAGTCTAAGCTCCGATCACTCACTAAAATACATTTCTGACAACGTCAGCTTATGCAGTAATTTCTCCAACTGACTTACCACGTTTTGCCGCAATATCATCGGGCGAACGCATATCAGTTAAACCTTTAATTGTTGCGCGTACTACGTTAGCTGGGTTAGTTGAACCGTAACACTTAGCTAGAACGTTATGAACGCCTGCAACTTCTAACACAGCTCGCATCGCACCACCGGCAATAACGCCAGTACCTTCAGATGCAGGCTGCATATAAACTTTTGAAGCGCCGTGATTTGCACGAACAGGATACTGCAGCGTACCGTCAGTCAATTGAACATTGACCATGTTACGACGCGCAGACTCCATCGCTTTTTGGATCGCTATCGGCACTTCACGCGCCTTACCACGACCAAAGCCGACCTTACCATTACCATCACCAACAACAGTGAGAGCAGTAAAGCCGAATACACGACCACCTTTAACTACTTTAGCAACGCGGTTAACCTGAACCAGCTTTTCCTGTAGGCCTTCTTCGTTGTCTTTGTTTTGCTCGTTAAACGCCATACCGATACCCTAGAATTCCAGACCTGCTTCACGCGCGGCATCTGCCAACGCTTTAACTCGACCGTGATATTTATAACCACTACGGTCAAAAGATACTTCACTTACACCTGCTGCTTTTGCGCGCTCTGCAATCATAGCGCCAACGGCTTTTGCCGCATCAACGTTGCCGGTGCTTCCACTGCGAAGTGATTTATCCAATGTCGAAGCCGAAGCTAAGACCTGATCACCATCAGCAGAAATAATTTGCGCATAAATATGTCGAGGTGTGCGATTCACACTCAGGCGACTAGCACCTAAGTCTCGCATTTTTACTCGACTACGACGTGCTCGTCGTATTCTGGCAATTTTTTTGTCACTCATCTCAAAACCTTTATCGTACGTGTTTCAAACTGTCTGCATGGTCGGTTAATTAACCTGACCTCAAATTACTTCTTCTTAGCTTCTTTACGACGAACATACTCATCGGCGTAACGAACACCCTTACCTTTATAAGGCTCTGGTGGTCTAAAGGCGCGAATTTCAGCGGCAACCTGACCAACAGCTTGTTTATCAATACCTTTAATTACAACTTCTGTTTGGCTAGGCGTCTCAGCTGAAATACCTTCAGGTAATACGTAATCAACAGGGTGAGAAAAACCCAATGTTAAGTTCAACGTTTTACCCGATGCTTTTGCACGATAACCAACACCGTTTAATTGCAACTTCTTCTCAAAACCTTCATTAACGCCAACAACCATGTTGCTAACCAACGAGCGAACTGTGCCGGACATCGCACGCGACTCTTTGCTGGTATTACGCGCTGCAAATGTCAGCACTGAATCATCAAGCTTTACTTCAACTAAGCTATGCACGTCTAACGACAAAGAACCTTTGCCACCTTTAACTGCAAGCGCTTGACCGTCAAGCTTAACCTCAACACCCGAAGGGACTGAGACTGGATTATTTGCTACTCGAGACATATCAATTTACCTAACTATTTCTGATCGCTTTACGCTTAGTTCCAGAATTCTTTTATTACGGAAAGCAACATATGCCACCAACCGCCAACACACCGAATTAAAATACGGTGCAAATAACCTCACCACCAACACCAGCAGTACGAGCCTGCTTGTCAGTCATAACACCTTTGCTGGTCGAAACAATAGCGATACCTAAACCGCCACGTACTTTTGGCAACTCTTCTGAGCCAGAATAAGCACGTAAACCAGGACGACTTGCGCGGTGAATTTCTTCAATAACCGCACGACCTTCATGGTATTTCAAACCAATAGACAGCTGCGCTTTACCGCTGTTGTCATTTACATCAACCGTCGATACAAAGCCTTCTTGCTTAAGCACGTTCGCAATCGCAACTTTAGTCTTAGAAGACGGCATACTAACAACCGTTTTCTCAGCCATTTGTGCGTTACGAATTCGAGCCAACATATCGGCGATAGGGTCTTGCATACTCATAATCATTCTCCAGCCAGACTTACTTATTAATAGCAGTCAGGCCACAAACCTAATTTAACTAACTATTCTGTTTTTAACTTTACTACCAGCTCGCTTTAACGAGACCTGGTACATATCCATTCATTGCAGCTTTACGCAACTTGTTACGGCACAGTCCAAATTTGCGATAAACGCCATGCGGACGACCGGTAATCTGACAGCGACGACGCTGACGACTTGCGCTTGCATTACGTGGCTGCTTTTGAAGCGCCATTTGTGCGTCCCAACGATCTTCATCGCTAGCATTTTGGTCAAGAATAATCGCTTTTAAAGCGGCACGCTTAGCTGCAAATTTTGCAACTGTTTTTGCGCGCTTTTCTTCTCGCTGTATCATTGATTGTTTAGCCATCAATCATTGCCTCTAAATCTTTTAAGATTCTGCTTTTAAATTTCTAAATAAATACTTAAGTACGAAACGGAAAGTTAAAGGCCGCTAATAATGCACGCCCTTGATCATCAGTTTTCGCGGTTGTTGTAATTGCGATATCTAAACCGCGAATCGCATCAATCTTGTCATACTCAATCTCTGGGAAAATGATCTGCTCATTAACACCCATTGAGTAGTTACCACGACCGTCAAAAGATTTCGCATTTAAACCACGGAAGTCACGAATACGTGGAATCGAAATAGCAATCAAACGATCTAAAAATTCGTACATGCGCTCACGACGCAATGTCACTTTACAACCGATCGGCCAGTCTTCACGAACTTTAAAGCCTGCAATCGATTTGCGCGCGCGAGTTACCACAACCTTTTGACCAGTAATCTGCTCAAGGTTAGCAACCGCATGCTCAAGAACCTTCTTATCACCTAACGCTTCACCCACACCCATATTCAAGGTGATCTTGGTAATGCGTGGCACTTCCATCACATTATCTAGACCCAACTCTTCTTTCAGTTTTGGGGCTAATTCAGTGTTGTATATTTCTTTTAATCTCGCCATTTTCTGCGCCTAATATCTAGCTGTTTAGCTAATACTCGAATGTAATCTTAATCAGTCAACAAGCTCGTTGTTGGATTTAAAAAATCGTACTTTTTTGCCGTCTTCTGTGCGAACACCAACACGGTCAGCCTTATCGGTAGCCGAGTTATATAATGCTACGTTAGAAGACTGTATTGGCGCTTCTTTTTCAATGATGCCGCCAGCAACACCGGCCTGTGGATTAGGCTTAGTGTGCTTCTTAATCATGTTGACGCCAGCAATTAACATGCGACCGTCATCCATAATACGCGTGACTTTACCGCGCTTACCTTTGTCTTTACCGGCAATGATAATGACTTCATCTTCACTTTTGATTTTGTTCATATCTCAACTTTCTTCGTATGCATTAACAACGTGCTAATTAAATTAAGGCAGCTTGCCAATAACCCGTCTATAAAACTTCTGGCGCCAGAGAAACAATTTTCATAAATTTCTCGTTACGTAACTCACGTGTTACAGGTCCAAAAATACGTGTGCCGATTGGTGCTAGCGTGGTATTCAATAACACCGCCGCGTTGTCATCAAAGCGAATCAAAGAACCATCTGGGCGACGAACACCTTTTTTAGTTCTTACGACAACAGCGTTCATCACCTGGCCTTTTTTAACCTTACCGCGAGGAATTGCTTCCTTAACAGTAACTTTGATGATGTCACCAACTCGAGCGTAGCGACGATGAGAACCGCCCAACACTTTGATGCACATCACTCGACGCGCACCACTGTTATCAGCAACTTCCAAATAACTTTGCGTTTGAATCATTGTCTAGCTCCAAAACCTTCTATCGCTTGCAGTCAAATGCAACAAGGCGACCTAAAAAACTTATTTAATTAAACTTCTGATGCTCTCTCGACGATCTCTTGCAGCATCCAAGTTTTTGTTTTTGACAAAGGACGCGACTCACTAATCGCTACTAAATCGCCTTCGTTACATTCATTCTTTTCATCATGCGCGTGCAGTTTAGTAGAGCGGGTAATATATTTACCGTATAACGCGTGTTTAACACGGCGCTCAACCATAACAGTGATGGTTTTATCCATTTTGTCACTGACTACTCGGCCAGTGATTTTGCGTACGCTTTTTTCTTGATCCGCCATTACTTACGCCTTCTTCGACTGTTCGTTCAATACTGTTTTAATACGTGCAATGGCACGCTGGTTAGTCTGCAGCAAATGCGTCTGGTTTAATTGGCCTGTCGCTTTGCGCGTGCGCAAACGAAACTGCTCTTCTAACAAACCGTGCAATTGTTCGTTTAACTGCTCTGCCGACTGCTCTCTCAATTCACTTGCTTTCATTACATTACCGTCCGCTTAACAAAAGTGGTAGGTAGTGGCAGTTTGGCCGCAGCCAACGCAAACGCTTCACGCGCCAACTCTTCAGTCACACCTTCTACTTCATAAAGAACTTTGCCAGGAAGCACTTGGGCTACCCAGTATTCAACATTACCTTTACCCTTACCTTGACGAACTTCTAAAGGCTTTTGGGTAATCGGCTTATCTGGAAATACGCGAATCCAAATTTTACCGCCACGTTTAATGTGACGAGTCATCGCGCGTCGCGCTGCCTCAATCTGACGGGCAGTGATTCGACCACGACCAGTCGACTTTAGGCCGAACTCACCAAAGCTAACCTTACTGCCTCGATGCGCCAGACCACGGTTGCGACCTTTCTGGACCTTGCGGAATTTTGTGCGTTTAGGTTGTAACATCAGTCTTAACTCTTATTCCGTAATCTATTGGTTGCTGCCAGCTGATTGCTCAGGCTGTGCCAACGTCTCTAAAACTTCGCCTTTGAAAATCCAGACTTTAATGCCCAAAATTCCGTAGGTAGTTAATGCTTCAAATGCTGCATAGTCGATATCTGCACGCAATGTATGAAGTGGAACACGACCTTCACGATACCACTCACTTCGTGCGATTTCGGCGCCGCCTAAACGACCACCAACTTGAACCTTGATACCTTCAGCGCCAGCGCGCATTGCATTTTGTACAACACGCTTCATAGCACGACGAAACATAACGCGTCGCTCTAACTGACCAGCAATGTTTTGTGCAACAAGCTTCGCATCCAAATCAGGCTTGCGAATCTCTTCAATATTAATATGTACAGGCACATTTAATTTTGCAGTTAACTCTTTACGCAACTTATCAACGTCTTCACCTTTTTTACCGATAACAATACCGGGGCGAGCCGTGTGGATAGTGATTCGTGCAGTTTGTGCAGGACGCTCAATAACGACCTTGCTTACCGAAGCGCTTTTCAGCTTCTCTTCGATCAATTCACGAATTTTCAGATCGCCAATTAAGCGGTCTGCGTAATCCTTGCTTTCTGCATACCAAACAGATGAATGCTGTTTAGTGATTCCCAATCGAATGCCTGTTGGGTGAACTTTTTGACCCATATGGTCTCTCCAAACTCGCTGTATTAATCAGCCACGCTAATTGTTATATGACAAGAACGTTTTAAAATACGATCAGCTCGGCCTTTGGCTCGCGGCTTAAGGCGCTTCAATGTTCGACCTTCGTTTACAAAAATACTTGATACTTTCAACTCATCAACATCTGCGCCTTCGTTGTGCTCAGCATTAGCAATCGCTGAGTTAAGCAACTTAAGGACAAGATCAGCTGCTTTCTTATTGCTGAACGTCAAAATATCTAGAGCATGCTCGGCGCTTTTACCGCGGATTTGATCCGCAATTAATCGGGCTTTTTGCGCCGATATCGTTGCACCTGATAATTTTGCTGAAACTTCCATCAATCTAACCTCTAGCTAACAAGCTTAACGCTTGGCTTTTTTGTCTGCTACATGCCCACGATAAGTACGTGTGGGAGAAAATTCGCCGAGCTTATGCCCAACCATATCTTCAGTAATAAATACCGGCACATGCTGACGGCCGTTATGAACTGCTAACGTCAAGCCAACCATATCCGGAGAAACCATTGAACGACGAGACCAAGTCTTAATGGGTCGCTTTTCGTTCTTTTCGTTGGCTATCTCAACCTTCTTCATTAGATGAAGATCGATAAATGGACCTTTTTTCAGTGAACGTGGCACGCTTCTTTCCTCTTCGCTTACTTAGCTTTGCGACGACGAACGATTAAATCGTTAGTACGCTTATTTTTACGAGTTTTGTAGCCCTTAGTTGGCATACCCCAAGGAGACACAGGATGACGACCACCTGAAGTCTTACCTTCACCACCACCATGCGGGTGATCAACTGGGTTCATAGCAACACCACGAACCGTTGGACGAACACCGCGCCAGCGTGAAGCACCTGCTTTACCCAGCGAACGAAGATTGTGCTCGCTGTTAGATACTTCACCCAATGTCGCACGACACTCAGATAATACTTTACGCATTTCACCCGAACGTAAACGCAATGAAACATAAGCGCCGTCACGAGCAATTAACTGACAACTTCCGCCAGCACTTCGAACCATTTGCGCACCTTTACCAGGCTTGAGCTCTACACAGTGAATCAAACTACCCACCGGCATATTTCTCAAAGGCAATGTATTGCCTGGCTTAATTGGCGCAGCTTCACCAGAGATAATTTCGTCTCCAGCTTTAACACCTTTTGGCGCAATAATGTATGAACGCGAACCATCGGCGTATAACACTAATGCTAAGTGAGCCGTACGGTTTGGATCGTATTCCAAACGCTCAACCGTTGCAGGGATACCATCTTTGTTGCGCTTAAAATCAACAATACGATAGTGCTGCTTATGACCACCACCACGATGACGGGTAGTGATTCGACCGGCATTGTTACGACCACCAGTTTTACTTTTCTTAGCCAACAGAGGCTTATGCGGTGCGCCTTTGTGCAAATCAGGATTAACCACTTTAACTACAAAGCGACGACCCGGTGATGTTGGCTTACTCTTAACGATTGGCATTTTTGCTAATCTCCAAAATCTACTTCTACGCGTTCAACGAAATTATTCGGCTAACGCAAAATCAATATCATGGCCTTCGGCCAGACGAACATAAGCTTTCTTAATGCCAGGACGACGGTTCTCGCCATGACGATTACGCTTCAGCTTGCCTTTTAAGTTACTTACCTGAACCGCTTCTACTTTTACCTTGAACAACAGTTCAACAGCACGCTTAATTTCAAGCTTAGTCGCAGTAGGCGTTACACGAAAAACAACTGCGTTAGAGGCATCGCCAGCTAATGCTGCTTTTTCAGAAATATGAGGAGCAACGAGAACCTTTAAAATTCGCTCTTGATTCATCCCAACACCTCATCAAATTTCTTCAGCGCTTCAACAGTAATAATGACCTTCTCAGAAGAGACAAGACTTACTGGATCACAGCCGCTTACATCAAGCACTTCAACCTTATGCAGGTTGCGTGATGATAAATACAAATTACTGCTAACGTCTTCAGTGACGATCAACGCACCGGCCAGATCGAACTCAGCCAACTTAGCGACTAACAACTTAGTCTTAGGCTCTGCAAGATCGAACGACTCAACAACGATTAAACGCTCTTGACGTGCTAGCTCAGACAAAATGGTACGCATTGCTGCGCGATACATTTTGCGATTAACTTTATGTGAATGATCTTGTGGACGCGCCGCAAAAGTCACACCACCCGTACGCCAAATTGGGCTACGGATAGTACCGGCACGTGCTCGGCCAGTACCTTTTTGACGCCAAGGCTTAGCCCCACCGCCGCTCACATCAGAGCGTGTTTTTTGTGCTCGTGTACCCTGACGCGCGCCCGCGAGATACGCGACCACAACCTGGTGTACAAGATCTTCGTTATATTCTCTGCCAAATGTGTTGTCAGATACTTCTACCGTACCCGCGCTGACATTACCTGGCGCAGCAAGTGCTAACTGCATAGTTTACATCCCCCTCCGAGTACCGGTTTAATTTTTGGCCTTGACGGCTGGCTTAATAAAAACATCACCGCCCGGCGCACCCGGGATAGCACCCTTGACCAGAATCATATTGCGCTCGGCATCGACTCTGACCACTTCTAAATTCTGTACAGTGACTTGCTCTGCACCCATATGTCCGGACATTTTCTTGCCCTTAAATACACGTCCTGGTGTTTGGCACTGACCAATCGAACCGTTTGAACGGTGAGAGATCGAGTTACCATGCGTGGCGTCTTGCATGCTGAAATTCCAGCGCTTGATACCACCTTGAAAACCTTTACCTTTTGATTGGCCGGTTACATCAATCTTTTGGCCAACTTCAAAAGTATCAACAGTGATTTCACCGCCAATTTTTAATTCTTCGTTTGCTTCCTCAAGACGCAACTCCCAAAGACCACGGCCTGCGCCAGTCTCTGCTTTAGCAAAATGCCCAGCGGCAGTTTTGTTGACACGGGAAGCGCGACGAGTACCCGAGGTTACCTGAACAGCATCATAGCCATCAGTCTCGATCGTCTTAACTTGAGTAATACGGTTTGGTTCGACTTCGACCACACTTACAGGGATGGATGCACCATCTTCTGTAAATACACGAGTCATGCCGCTCTTGCGGCCAACTAGACCAATTGTCATTTCTATAAAACCTCTCAGTGTACGGGGCTGGTTACCCGCTATGGCCGCCTTCGACTCCATTAGAACCGTCGGTTACGACCAGTCAAAACAGAATACGAGCGTTACACATCAGTCCGTTTTAGTTGATAAGGCTATCGCCTAAAACGATTTCTTCTCGACTCGCTTGCGCGATTAGCCGAGGCTAATTTGAACTTCTACGCCTGCCGCCAGATCCAGCTTCATTAAAGCATCCACTGTTTTTTCTGTTGGCTCGACAATATCCATCATGCGTTTATGTGTACGAATTTCGTACTGATCACGCGCATCTTTATTAACATGCGGTGAAACTAATACTGTAAAACGCTCTTTGCGTGTAGGAAGGGGGATAGGACCGCGAACTTGAGCACCTGTACGACGCGCAGTTTCTACGATTTCTGCAGCAGATAGATCGATCAGTTTATGATCGAACGCTTTCAATCGAATTCTAATTCGTTGATTTTGAACCACTTTATACCTCACTAAGCAAAGAACCAGTTCTTTGTTTTATTAAAAAGAACCGTAATTGTCGCGCCATTCTCAGGCGCTAACTCATTTAACATTTATTTCACTGTCAAAAAGAGAGCGCGCATTCTAATGGTGAGTTGGTGGAGTGTCAAACGATATTTAGGATAAACAACAAGGCTTTAAGCCAATTATTGACGCTAACAGAAAAGCTAAGTGCCAAAGGCAGGTTTTTTAGCAAAATAAGAAAATATCTATATAGAAGAAAGAAGACGGTAAAGGAATTACTCAGACAAACCAAAAAAATCTTTAACGGCAATGTGGTCCCTCATTGCGTCCTCATACCCACAAGTAATCAATTCACGACAAAACGCCGCTTCAAACAAAACGTAACTGGCCAAGCTGCCACCGCCGCCCTTAGTATTGGCACCCATTGCCTTTAATACTCGGCGTAAACCAAAGGGCAAATCGCCAATATGCTCAGAGGCCAGCGCATCCAAATCAATAGAAGGCCGAATCACCAGCATATCAATAGGCTTTAGCGTTTCAGGCTGAAAGTGAGGTGCCTCATTGGCAAGAATCCCCAACGCCTCATTTACACGCACTAAATTGTCTAAATCATTCTCTAAAGTATCAATAAATGCTGAATTGAAGATATGACCTAGCGTTTGTGCTAATGAAGGGGGGTGATCACGACGAGCCGAAATACGGCTTTTGCTGTGACCTCGCACACCAACAGCAACAATCCGGTCAGCTCCCAGCTTTAACGCCGAACTCAACGGAGCCAATTGACGCAATGAACCATCACCAAAGTATTGTCGACCGATCTTCTCAGCAGGGAAAACACCCGGAATAGCCGTCGACGCCAATAAATGTTCGACAGCCAAGCGGGCTGGCACACCAATTCGCTTACTGCGACGCCAGCAATTCAGCGACTCATTGCCCTGAAAAAAGCTGACCGAATTACCGGTGGCATAACTGGTTGCCGTCACTGCGACAGCATCAAGCAAACCTGCATCAATACGCTTTTGGATATTATTAAAACGAATAGTGTGTGATAACAAATCGCGAAGCGGCTCATTATCTAGCAACGCCAATGATCGCTCTTGTGCAAATCGATTGCTTAATAAGGACATGCCTATTCTTGCGCCACTTGCCATCAAATCGACACCGCGGGCCTTAACCACGCGATTTACATGCAGATTTGTCCAAATTTTTTCAACCTTCTTAACACCTAAGCGAAAATTATTCGCCGAAGAGGCCAGCGCCACGGCATTTAGCGCACCAGCAGAGGTACCACTAATAATGGTAAAGGGATTAGCAGCATGTTTTGGGTGTAAATCAGCGATCGCCTTTAAAACGCCGACCTGATAAGCACCTCGTGCACCACCACCTGAGAGTACAAGACCTGTTTTCATCTTTATAGTCTAGCCAATCCAGAGCATTCGGCTAGTCATCAAGATTAAAAAACCAAAAGAATTCAACTAATTACGTTCTAGCCGATTTATCGCCCCCAAATATCTTCGAAGACAGCAGGGTCAGCCTGTTAGAGAGCAGCAAGCCGTTCACTTAGGCCTGCGGTGCTCTGGAATTATCGATAACAGCCAAGATCGGTATCTTTTGGATTTTTCTTAGCATAAAACCTAAAAATTCGCGTTTTTTTTGCGCCCAGTTCCTGTATGCTGCCCACCATTTTTATCATGACAGAACCGAGTTGAGACAATGACTGATTTAGCGCAATACAGAAATATTGGAATATTCGCCCACGTTGATGCGGGCAAAACCACCACTACCGAGCGAATTCTTAAGCTTACCGGTAAAATTCATAAGACAGGCGAAGTGCACGATGGTGCAGCGACGACTGACTTTATGGAACAGGAGCAAGAGCGCGGCATTACTATCCAGTCAGCAGCAACTACCTGCTTCTGGAAAGATCACCGCTTTAACATCATCGATACGCCTGGGCACGTTGACTTCACTGTAGAAGTTTACCGCTCACTTAAAGTATTAGATGGTGGTGTTGGCGTATTCTGTGGATCAGGTGGTGTTGAGCCTCAATCAGAAACTAACTGGCGCTATGCTAACGAATCAGAAGTATCGCGAATCATCTTCGTCAACAAACTTGACCGTATGGGTGCAGACTTTTTGCGCGTTGTTGGCCAAGTAGAAAAAGTATTGGGCGCCAACCCATTAGTTATGACATTACCGATTGGTCGCGAAGACGAATTCAAAGGTCTAGTTGATCTTTTATCTCGCACTGCCTACGTTTGGGATGATTCAGGTTTACCTGAAAATTTCGAAATCGTTGATATTCCAGCCGACATGGTTGATCAAGTTGAAGAGTATCGCGAAAAGCTTATTGAGACAGCTGTTGAGCAAGATGATGATTTAATGATGTCTTACATGGAAGGTGAAGAGCCAGCCATTGACGACATTAAAAAATGTATTCGCAAAGGCACTATCGCTCTCGACTTTTTCCCAACCTACTGTGGTTCAGCGTTTAAAAACAAAGGTGTTCAATTAATTCTAGATGCCGTTGTTGATTACCTTCCCTCTCCAACCGAAGTTAAGCCTCAGCCTTTAACTGACGAAGAAGGTAACGAGACTGGCGAAGTAGCTACAGTCACTACCGAAGAGCCATTAAAAGCGCTTGCGTTTAAAATTATGGATGACCGCTTTGGTGCATTGACCTTCGTTCGTGTTTATTCAGGCGTACTGAACAAAGGTGACACCATCCTTAATGCTTACACAGGTAAAACTGAGCGTATCGGCCGTATGGTTGAGATGCATGCCGATGACCGTAACGAAATTGATCGCGCGCAAGCCGGTGACATTATCGCTATCGTTGGTATGAAGAATGTTCAGACAGGTCACACATTATGTGATGCTAAAAACCCTGTTACATTAGAGCCAATGATTTTCCCAGAACCAGTTATCTCTATTTCGGTTAAGCCGAAAGATAAAGGCGGCTCTGAAAAAATGGGTATTGCGATTGGTAAAATGGTTGCAGAAGATCCATCGTTCCGCGTTGAAACAGATGAAGATTCAGGCGAAACTATTCTTCGAGGCATGGGCGAACTTCACCTTGATATTAAAGTTGATATTCTTAACCGTACTTACGGCGTTGATCTAGAAGTTGGCGAGCCTCAGGTTGCTTACCGTGAAACGATTACACAGCCTATCGAAGATTCTTACACTCACAAGAAACAATCGGGTGGTTCAGGTCAATTCGGTAAGATCGATTACCGTATCAAGCCAGGCGAAGTTGGCACAGGCTTTACCTTCACATCAAGTGTTGTGGGCGGTAACGTACCTAAGGAATTCTTCCCTGCGGTAGAGAAAGGCTTTAAAGGTATGATGGAAGAAGGCCCACTAGCTGGCTTCCCAGTACTTGATGTTGAAATTGAACTTTACGATGGTGGCTTCCACGCAGTGGATTCATCGGCAGTAGCATTTGAGATTGCAGCAAAAGGTGCATTCCGACAATCAATGCCTAAAGCAGGCCCACAATTGATTGAGCCTATCATGAACGTTGACGTATTCACTCCAGACGATCACGTAGGTGATGTTATCGGTGACTTAAACCGTCGTCGCGGCATGATCAAAGATCAAATGGCTGGTACTACAGGCGTTCGTGTTAAAGCTGACGTGCCACTATCAGAAATGTTTGGTTACATTGGCAGCCTACGCACAATGACATCGGGTCGTGGTCAGTTCTCTATGGAGTTCTCACATTACAGCCCATGCCCTAACTCAGTTGCCGATGATGTTATCGCAGCAGAGAAAGAGCGCAAAGCAGCGAAGTAATTTTTTAATACTAAGCTCATAAAAAAACCCGGTGACGAAAGTCATCGGGTTTTTTATTGCGCGGTCAAAAATACATAATAGAAAGACGTTAGCTAGCCTAAATAAAGTTTAGATCCAGGATTACCACTTCGAATAATCATATCGCACATCGTGATAAGCCAGTCGCGCCGATAGCGCCTCAACTAACTGCTCAGCAACGCGCGCTTTATCCGGAAGCACACTCACCTGTTGTTGCAACTGAGTGACCTCAAGGTCAGGAAAACCGCAAGGATTAATCCTTGAAAACGGTGCGGTATCAAAATCAAAATTAAAACATAAACCGTGATAAGAACAACCGCGGCTCACGCGCAAACCTAAAGCCGCGATTTTTTTTTGCTCGACATATACGCCGGGAGCTTTGCGATCGCCATACGCCTCAATGCCATAGGTGGCAAGCACATCAATAACCACTCGCTCTAAACATTCAACTAAGGCTCTAACACCTAAATTACGGCGACTTAAATTAATCATCGCATAAAACATAATTTGACCCGGACCGTGGTAAGTCACCTGCCCACCCCGATCAACTCTGACCATGGGTATATCGCCAGCATCTAACACATGTGCTTCGTCTGCGGCTTTTCCTAAGGTGAATACGGGCGCATGTTCAAGCAACCACAACTGGTCGGCAGTGTCTGCCGTTCGAGTTCGAGTAAAGTCTTTCATCGCCTGCCAGACTGACTCATAGTCAAGCAGTTGGGTGGGTGCGGTATCCGCTATGAAATGACGGACATGCAATTGATCATCAACAGCCATTAGATAACCATTTTAACAAGGCCAGTTGCTTTTAACTCTTCAAACAAGGCCATAATCTGTGGCTCACCCGTGGCACGAATAATCACACCAACAGAGCGAAACTTACCTTTACTGCTATTACGACTCGTCACTGTCTTAATATCAAAGTCAGGTGCATGCTTTAAAACAATTGATACAACCAACTGGTCAAAAGTATCACTCGCCTCACCCAATACTTTAATTGGATAATCACAGGGGAACTCAATTTTAGGCTCTTCTTGACCTTCAGGAAGCGTTTGATTTCCTATAATTTCACTCATAACAACGACTCTATTACTATTTTAATCAAGACCAAACACACCCCTAATAAATAAGATCAAGTGATCCCATAATCTAGAAAATAACGGTGCCGTCTCAATATTATTTGCCGCAAGTAATTCACGTTGTTCTAACACTTCACCATTTAGGCTAATGTTAAGCACACCATAAGATTGCCCTGCAGAAATCGGCGCAGTAATATTTTTATCTACCTCTATGGTCGCTTGTAAATTATCACGCTGACCGCGCGGCACAGTTAAGACCACAGACTCAGCGAGGACAAGATCAAGCGTATCGCTAGCACCGGCCCAAAGGCGCGGCGAGTTAATCACTTGCTCAGCACTATATAGCTGATGCGTTTCGTAATAACGGAAGCCATAAGACAATAATTTTTGTGTTTCTTGTTCACGACCTCGACCGCTCTTTGCACCCATCACAACAGAGACTAAACGCATATCATCTCGCTTAGCAGAAGCCACGAGACAATAACCCGCCTCTTCAGTCCAACCCGTTTTTAGCCCATCGACACTCGTATCGCGCCATAACAAACCATTGCGATTCGGTTGAGTAATCTTGTTATAGGTGAATTCTTTTTCTGAATACAACGCATAGTGGTCTGGAAAATGTTGGATCAAAGATTTCGCCAATATCGACAAATCTCTAGCAGTCGTTAAATGTCCTTTAGCAGGCCAACCTGTAGCGTTAATAAAGTGCGTCTGCTGCATACCTAATAAACTGGCTTGCTGATTCATTACCTCAGCAAACGCTGCTTCATCACCCGCCACAAATTCTGCCAATGCGACACTGGCATCGTTACCCGACTGGATAATCACACCTTTTAATAACTCGCTAACGGGTACCGTAGTCCCTTCACGAATAAACATCTTAGAACCACCCATGCGCCAGGCTTTTACACTTATCGGCACGGCATCATCTGAACTGATATTTCCCTTTATTATTTCTGAAGAAACAATATAGCTAGTCATCATCTTAGTCAGGCTGGCCGGCGGTAATTGCTCATCAGCATTCGACTCGATAATAATTTTTCCGCTATTCACATCGATTAATAAATAGCTACTAGCGGCCAATTGTGGCGACGATGGGATTAATGTTGCTGAACTCTGCGCCTGCGCGAAAGTACCACTAACAATAAAGGCCAATACTAAAAGCTTGGCCCAATGATGAATAACTTTGATCACTACTTTTTGTCCTCTACTCATAAACTGTATGCATCTTACCAAACGATTCTAACGCTGCTGCATTTTTTATTGATAAACTTTCTACCACTGAAGCAAATGGACCAATCCGCACCCGATAAACACCTTTATCCGATGGATGGATAACCACGTTGGCCGCCTCATTTATAGTTTGTAAGGTATCCAATAAACGATTTTGTAACGCTTGCGCAGCCTCAAGGTTTTTATAAGCGCCAATCTGTAAGTATTGTCGCTTAATAAGCGCTGCATTAGAACCCGCATCGACTTGAGTATCCGTATTAACATCGACCTCATTTGTTGATACAACCATTGATGCTTCTGCTGCTACTTTTTCTGCTGCAACGGCCGCTTTAGCCGCAAGTTTTTCGGCCTTTTTACGCGCCCGCTTTGATTGCTTCCACTCGCGAGGATCTATGGCTTCAACTTCTACCCGCGCAGTGCCTTTTTTTAACATACCAATCTTAGTGGCTGCCGCATAAGATAAATCAATAATACGCCCCTCATGGAAAGGTCCTCTATCATTGACGCGAACAATGATTTCACGGCCATTTTCGAGGTTTTTGACTTTCACATAGGTCGGAATCGGTAAACTTTTATGCGCAGCTGTCATAGCATACATATTGTAGCGCTCACCATTAGAAGTCAGCCGACCATGGAATTTAGTGCCATACCAAGAAGCACCGCCTTTCTCTTTATAGCCTTTAGAAGATTTCATCACTCGATAGGTTTTACCTAATACGGTATACGGAGTGAAATTTCCACCGCGACTGCGAGGCTCGACTTTTGGCGTTGCATCAATGATTTTGCGCTTATCAAGCGTGACGTTGGGTGCACTATCGCGACTGCCACCGGGCTTACTTAAACCACCAAAAAAACCACAGCCCGACAGTACAGCTAACAATACAGCCAACAATGGCAATACTGTTAGGCGAACGATAAGCTTATTGTTTTTTTTGATAATACTAATAGTAGAACCCCATCTTAATCACGAACCGTGACGACTTTTATAATACTGTTATTAACCACTCGTCTAGGATCGGTTAGCTTCACTCACTGCCGCAGTAATTGACAAGCTCAATTGATAAACCGCCATGGCATATTTCGAACGAGGATTGTATCGGCTAATGACATAAAAATTCTTATAGCCCAACCAAAACTCATCACCATCCGCATCATTAAAGCGAATAACACGCGCTTTAAGCGTGGGCGAGACTTTATCTTGGGGATGATATCCAGCAAGACCCAGCGCCTCAACACTATGGTTAGGCTTCAAACCTCGACCAATCACACTATCATCAAAACCAACACTCACCGCAGCTCGACTAGTCACGGGTCCTTCGAGCTCCCAGCCATGGTGGACAAAATAATTAGCAACGCTATGAATGGCATCAACCGGCGTAAAAAGATCAACCAAACCATCGCCATCACCATCAACAGCTAATCGACGATAGTTACTGGGCATAAACTGACTCATACCCATAGCACCAGCATAGGAACCAAGACGCTGCTCTGCAGACCACTGCTGCTCACGGCACAAGACTATAAATTCTGCTAATTCAGAAGTGAAAAAACGGCTGCGTCGTGGATACTCAAATGCCAATGTCGCCAACGCATCAAGCACACTGGCCTTGCCGGTATAGCCGCCATAGTTCGTTTCAACGCCCAAAATAGCCGTAATGATTTCGCGAGGCACACCATATTGCTGTTCGACTTCGTCAAAAGTTTGTTGGTGCTTAGCTAAAAACTTAACGCCTTGCGTAATTCGTATTGGGCTTAAAAAGCTACGGCGATATGCCGTCCATGTTTTAGTTTTTTCAGCAGCATTCGTCATACTGTCTAAAATTCGCTGCTCAGTGTCAGCCTCGGCCAATATGCTCTTTACTTGTTCAATAGTAAATCCATGCTCACTAACCAATTCAGTAATTAATTTTTGAGCCGCAGGATGATCGCTATAATCAGCACAGGCCAGCGGCGAAATGCTTAACACTGCTAGCAATGAAAATAGGGACACACAAAAATGAAAGGGTTTGACGACTACTGCTCTCATAAATAATCTCTCGTATAAGGTTTTGCTATTACTGTTTAAGCGGTAAAGTTAATTTAGCGCTGTGTATCTTCAGTACTGATAGCCATTAATACTCCAAAGCTTGCCAACATAGTGACCATCGCCGTACCACCATAACTCACTAACGGTAAAGGTACACCAACAACCGGTAGCATACCGGAAACCATCCCCATATTAACCAACACATAGACAAAAAATGTAAGGGTTATACTCCCCGCTGCTAAACTGCCGAATGTATTTTTTGCAGAAAGACTAATTTGTGCACCACGAATAATAATAAGCAAATAAAGTGCTAATAAAAACACGACACCAATAAAGCCAAACTCTTCTGCTAACACAGCAATAATAAAGTCGGTGTGGCTCTCTGGTAAAAAATCCAGATGCGACTGCGTGCCATTTAACCAACCCTTACCATCCCAGCCACCCGAACCAATCGCAGTCTTAGATTGAATAATGTTCCAGCCAGCACCTAAGCGATCATCTTCTGGATTAAATAAAGTCAAAATGCGCTGACGTTGGTAGCCGTGTAATAAAAACTGCCATGCCGGCCATGCTGATACTGCCGCTAACAAGCCACCGCCCAATAAAAACTTCCAACGGATACCGCCCAGCCATAAAACAAATAAGCCTGATGCCGCAATTAATATCGATGTCCCCAAATCTGGCTGCATTATAATAAACAGCGAAGGCAAAACAGCAATGACAAGGCCAATCATTAGCGTTTTTATTTTCGGCGGTAAAATTTGATCAGATAGATACCAAGCAACCGTTAATGGCACCGCAATTTTCATAAGTTCAGAGGGTTGAAAGCGAATAAGACCAAAAACATTCAGCCAGCGCTGGGCACCTTTAGACCCCTCGCCCATCCATGCCACCATCAACAAAAGAAAAATACCCACCGCATAGCCTAAAGGTGCTAATGACTTTAAGGTCTTTACTTTTATTTGCGCAACAATAAATAAACCACTAAACGAAATACCCAAATAAACCAACTGTCGCAAAACACGACTAAACTCTTTACCACTGGCACTATAAAGAACCGTTAAACCAAATAAAGCGACAGTCACGAGTAAAATCAATAGTGGAAAATCAATATGCCAACGACGAAAACGGCCCGCCTGAATCGACAATGCGCTGGGGTCGCCAGGTAAGCTGCGGACAAAGTCAGTTTGTGTTCTCATAAATTAATACTCACTGACTTTCCTCTAAAACCCAATCAAATACTTTTCGTGCAATGGGTGCGGCATGTGTACTACCACCGCCAGCATTTTCTACAATCACAGCTACTGCCACCTGCGGATTATCAGCTGGCGCAAAACCAACAAACAAAGCATGGTCACGCTGCCGCTCAAGAATCGCCTCTTCATCGTACTCTTCACCTTGTGCAATACTAATAACTTGCGCAGTACCACTTTTACCTGCAATGCGATAACTAAGGCCGCGAGCGATCCCTCTTGCCGTACCATGAATATGATCATGCACCACCGCTTCCATACTATGAATAATTTGATCCCAGTAATTATCGGCAACCGTAAAGGCATTATCGTTGACCAGATCGGTTTGCATGGGTGTTGTCTGCCCATTGCCAGGCAACTCGGGCGATTGCTTAACCAAGCGCGGAACTGGACGCCCACCTCGGTTAGCAATAGTCGCTGTTGCTACCGCTAACTGTAACGGCGTAGCCAACATATAACCCTGACCAATACCGATATTCAATGTCTCACCAGGAAACCAAGGCTGGTTTTTATTTTGCTTTTTCCATTCACGTGATGGCAACAAACCACTGCGCTCATTCGTTGAATCAATGCCCGTACGCTCTCCCAAACCAAAGTGCGCAGAAAAATCGTGAATACGATCAACACCTAGTTTATAAGCCAAATCATAAAAATAAACATCACAACTCTGTGCTATCGAATCGTGTAAATTAATAAAATCTGCATGGCCGCCCTTCTTCCAATCACGGTACAGTCGATCATCGTTTGGCAGTTGATACCAACCTGGGTCTGCAACATTACTGCTCGCACTAACAACCCGATAATGTAATCCCGCCAAACCAATAATAGGTTTAATCGTCGAGCCTGGAGGGTACTGCCCTTGCAGGGAACGATTAAACAAAGGCAAGTCGATTGAATCACGTAACTTGGCATAGTTCTCGGTGCTTATACCCGTAACAAAAGGGTTGGCATCATAAGTAGGCGTACTCACCATCGCTAACACACCGCCTGTTTTAGGATCTAACGCGACAACTGAGCCTCGTCTATCACCCATTAACTCAATGATGTTCTTTTGCAAAACTGCATCAATATGCAAAGTTAAGTCGATACCAGGAGTCGGCTTTTCTTGTTGTAGCACCCGCAGTACGCGGCCATGCGCATTAGTTTCAACATGCTGAGAACCCACTTCGCCATGCAGTATCGACTCATAAAAACGCTCAATACCGATTTTTCCAATATGATCGGTCGCTGCATAATTTATTTTATGACTTTTTAAACGCGCCAAATCTTGTTGGTCCGAAGTATTAATTCGCCCGACATAACCCACCACATGAGTAAGGCTGGCTGATTCAGGATAATTTCGCACGAGCTGTGCTTTTATTTCAACGCCAGGAAGGCGATAGCGATTAACTGCAAAGCGACTAATTTCATCTTCGGTTAAACGAAACTTGAGCGGCACAGCCTGATAAGGCGCACGACGTTTAAGTCGCTGTTTGAATTTATCGACGTTTCTTACATCAATATCAAATAACTGCTGCAAATCCGTTAAGGTTTCATCAAGACTGTTCACTCGCTCTTTAACTAACACCAAACTATAGCTAGGCTGATTATCAGCAAGCAGTACGCCATTGGTATCAAAAATCAATCCGCGCTTAGGAGCAACAGGCTGAACGTGAACGCGATTACGCTCTGACTGAGTAACAAAAGAATCGTATTGAAAAATCTGGAGGTCGGCATAGCGATAAGCTAGCATACCGAAAAATAACACCACTATTATTAACGAAAAAATAAGACGCGATCGATAAAGACGCTGCTCTTGATGACTATCTTTTATCGCCGCGTAACGTTGCATTATCAATTAATCTCGATGATAAGGATGGCCCACGCTAATACTCCAAGCGCGGTACAATTGTTCAGCCAAAATAACTCTTACCATGGGGTGCGTAAAAGTGAGCTCCGATAGCGACCAACGCCAATCTGGCCATTGACGTGTTTTTGCAGAGTTGGATTTTTCTAACAACTCGACAGAAAAATCGAGACCGTCGGGACCGCCAATAAGAAAACTTACATCGCGACCTTCCATTTGCCAATGATCCATCTTCTTTGACAAACCAATTGTAGTCACTGACTTGCCACGCTCGTCTAATGCAATAATACGATTAGCCGCAGGCACAGCTTCTAACAAACGCTGCGTTTCTCGTCGACGAGTCGCTTCTATGGATTGGTTTTTACTGCGCTTTTCAGCGGCTACTTCAATCAAGGAAACCGACCACTCAGCCGGCATACGGCGTAAATAGTCGGTGCAATTATCGACTACCCAAGCGGGCATTTTATTTCCTATAGCAATAATATTAATTTGCATAATGAATTTGAATAGTGAAGGTGCGCAATAACCCTTTAAAAAATGATTAAGCCGGTTTTAATGTCCAAAGACTTTCTAAGTCATAAAAAGCACGTGTAGTCGGCAACATCACATGTACAATCACATCGCCAAAATCAACCAATACCCATTCAGCGGTTTCATTGCCTTCACTGCCAATCGGTTTAAAACCTTGCTGCTTGGCATCAACCTCAACATTATTCGCTAGCGACTTTACATGGCGGTTAGATGTGCCGCTCGCAATAATCATCCAATCCGTTACGCTGGATGATTCGGCTACCGATAAGACGGTAACATCGACTGCCTTCAAATCTTCGAGCGCAGCAATAATTGTATTTTTTAATTCTTCGTTTTTCGCGTTTGCATTTTTCACTAGGTTTTCACTAACTCCTGATAAAGATAAATTTTAATGACTTTCTCGATATACTCGATATAACTTGTGAGCATCAATATATTTTACAACCGGTGCTGGCACATAATGGTGAATAATTTCTTCTTCTGCATTAGCTTGCGTATCGTTTTGCCCATTTAAATTGCAATAAGAAAAAGCCGATCTCAACGCAGTTGACGAAATAACATAAGGCTCTAGCGCTAATTGAATAAGATCACCACTGGGTGCATTAATTGCAGGTACCGACTGCGACAATAATTTTTTTAACACTGGCTCGGTAATTTCCGCTGCCGTAATTTGCCCTGCCCGCTCGATAACCGCTAAGTTAGCTAAGGATAATAATGACTGCCAGCGCGACCACTGATGTAATGAAGCAAAAGCATCGGTACCCAAAATAAAAACGATAACCGCATCATCACCCAATTCACTGCGAATCGCTTGCAAGCTACCGACGGTATACGATAACCCTTCACGTTTTAATTCTCGATCATCAACCTGCAACTTCGCCTTACCGGCTAACGCTAAATCTAACATCTCGACCCGCTGCGCAGGACTTGCACCTGGATGCTTGTGATGTGGATGTTGCTGACACGGCATAAAGTAAAGTGTATCAAGCGACAGCTGATCAACTAAGGTTTGTGCCGAGGCGATATGGCCAGAGTGCACAGGATCAAAAGTACCGCCAAAAATACCAATACGTTGAGTCATATGTTCATTCACATAACAGGAATTCTAATCATACTAAGTGCGAATGTGTCCATTACCTAGCACAACATATTTTTCGGATGTTAAACCCTCTAAACCCACAGGCCCACGGGCGTGAATTTTATCGGTTGAAATGCCGATCTCGGCGCCTAGACCGTATTCAAAACCATCGGCAAAACGCGTAGAGGCATTAATCATCACAGAACTGGAATCCACTTCGCGAATAAACTGCATGGCACGCGGATGATGCTCAGTAACTATGGTTTCACTGTGCTGAGAACTGTAGTGATTGATATGTTCAATAGCCTCTTCAAGCCCAGCAACAACTTTCACAGCTAAAATTGGCGCTAAGTACTCTTCGAACCAATCGTCTTCTGTGGCTGCAACCAGTTTAAGATCGTTAGCTGCGTTAGCACTGATAATAGATAACGATTTTTCACAGGCGCGCAGCTCAACACCATGAGCTTGATAGGCGCTCGCCAGTTTAGGCAATAAGGCATCGGCTACGCTTTCAGCGACCAATAATGACTCGGCTGTATTGCATGTACCATAACGTTGAGTTTTCGCATTCACAGCTATATTTATTGCCATCGCTTCGTCAGCACCATCATCAATATAAACATGGCAGTTACCATCAAGATGCTTAATCACGGGTACACGAGCATCACGACTAATTCGCTCAATTAAGCCCTTACCACCGCGTGGAACAATAACATCAACGTACTCAGGCATTGTAATCAACTGGCCAACAGCTTCTCGATCGGTTGTTTCAACAACCTGAACCGCCGTTTGCGGCAAGCCCACTTCTTTTAGCCCAGTTTGAATACAAGCAGCAATAGCCTGATTAGAATGCAAAGCTTCAGAGCCACCCCGCAAAATAACCGCATTACCTGACTTTAAGCACAAGCTTGCCGCCTCAACCGTGACGTTAGGGCGCGATTCATAAATGATGCCAATAACCCCTAACGGCACACGCATTTTACCCACTTGAATGCCCGATGGTTGCGAACGCATATCGCTAAGACCGCCAATGGGGTCAGCCAGCGCAGCGACTTGCTCGATACCCTTAAGCATGGCGTCAATTCGTGCATGAGTTAATTCAAGCCGATCGAGTAAAGCAGCTTCTAGGCCATTAGCCTGAGCAGCAGCAAGATCGGTGGCATTAGCTTCGATTAATGCCGGACGAGACGCTTCTAATTGACGGGCAATCGCCAATAGAGCAGCATTTTTATCGCCTGTAGAGGCAGATGACATGGCACGACTGGCAGCGCGGGCGCGCTCGCCCAGGGTTTGCATATATTGATCAATATTCACGGCTTTATCCTAAAACATTTGATCGGCTATTCTCTCACAGTAGGATGGTTTCGCAACTAGCTAGCGACCCGCGTGTCTTAATTCATTGAACTATTCAGCATTAAATATGCCCCTTGACTCTATATGAGTCCGACACCGAGATTCACAGGAACTGATCGCATGAAAAAGCTGCACATTTCGCTCAACAATACACCCATTAAGGCCATGTTAATGGTCCTCATGATATTCAGTTTAGGAGGCTGCCATGCGGTACTACTCGGCAGTGCCGCTGTCGCCGGCTACGAAGTAGCCAAAGATGAACGCAACGCATCAGAAGTGGCAACAGATACCCGCATTGTTGCCGACATCAAACAGAAATTACTTCGCGATAAGACGATTTCAGGCTGGGACGTAAATGTGGATAGCTACAAAGGAGAAGTCACACTCCATGGCAATATTTCAGATCAAACGGCTAAAGAGCGGGCGTTATTGATTGCGCAGAGCGTGAAAGGCGTAGTGAAAATAACGAGGGCTACTGTAAGCCCTCGATCACCTCAATAATTCTACCTGCTGCCTGCCCATCACCATAAGGGTTATGTGCTTTGGACATAGCTTGATAAGTTGCCTCATCGAGCATCACAGCTTCAACATGTTCAACAATGGCTTGCTGATCAGTTCCCACCAATCTTACTGTGCCAGCATCCACCGCTTCAGGTCGCTCAGTGACACTACGCATCACTAAAACGGGCTTACCCAAAGAAGGCGCTTCTTCTTGAATGCCACCAGAGTCTGTCAAAATCAATGACGAACGATTCATTAGCCAAGTAAAAGGCAAATAATCTTGTGGCTCAATCAATGACACATTATCGAGACCCGATAAAATATCAAAAACAGGTTTTTGCACATTGGGGTTAAGATGGACTGGATAGACAAACTCCCAATCACTATGTGCTTCGGCTAAGTTCTTTATCGCTGTGCAAAGATCAACAAAGCCCTGCCCGAAATTCTCGCGACGATGGCCGGTTATCAGTATCAACTTTCGCTCGCTATTTTCTAAACGCTCAAATACTCGCGGTGTTATAGCATCGCGCCATACGGCATCATCATATTTAGCAAGACGAGATTTCACCCACAATAAAGCGTCGATAACCGTATTGCCGGTGACTGAAATAGCATTGTCTGAAACATTTTCGCGCAGTAAATTTGCCTGCGAAGATTCCGTTGGTGCAAAGTGCAAGCTCGCTACTCGCCCAACGAGACTTCTGTTAGCCTCTTCAGGGAACGGCGCCTGCATATCACCAGTACGAAGACCTGCCTCAACATGACCAACTGCAATCTGTTTATAAAAAGCAGCTAGGCTAGCCGCAAAGCAAGTCGTTGTATCTCCGTGAACTAAAACCAAATCAGGCTGGTAATCATCGAGGACGTCACGCAGACCCAATAAAATTCTCGATGTAATATCGTATAAATCCTGGTTGGGGCGCATTAAATCTAAATCGTAATCAGGTGTAATTTCAAATAAACCTAATACCTGATCTAACATTTGACGATGCTGCGCCGTAACACAAACACGGCTTTCCAATGAAGTGCTGGCTTGAAGAGCCAGCACCACTGGTGCCATTTTTATTGCCTCGGGACGTGTACCAAAAACGGTTAAAACTTTAAACGTCATATTGAATACTCGCTACTGGATACTTTCTAAAGTGGCTAGAGCAACATCAAAACCTGAATAACGTTTTGATTTATCCTCAAGACCATCTTTAACAGCAAGTTCAAGGTGAGACTTGGCACCTTCAATATTTTCTAACTGATAAAAAGCCATACCTAAATGGTATTGTAATAAAGCTGAACTTCCAACCTTATCAACTGCTGCTTGTAGATAGGTAGCCGCACGGTCGTACTCGCCGGTTAGATAAAGCACCCAGCCTACGGTGTCCAAATAAGCAGGGTTTTCTGAGTCTTGTAAATCCGCTATGAGGGCATTCGCCGCTTTAATGTTTTCAGGCGTATTTAGAAATTCAGCATACAACATCGCTAAATTATTTTTAGCCGATAGGGCATTCTCATCAAGATCAATCATCGACTGATAAACTTCACTGGACTTTTGATAATCACGTACTTGATAGTAGAAGTTAGCCATATCAAATGCCAAGCCTTGATCGTTAGTCGCAGCTATCCCTCGCTCTAAAACGGCAATCACACCTTCTTTATCACGCTGATAACCATAGACTTTAGCAAGCTGGCGATAAGTAATAAGCAGCTGATCATTCAGTGCTAAAGCACCTTCAAATTCATCAATCGCTTTATCCAGCTTACCTGTTTGTGCTAACAAACCACCAAGGATATGTCGGCAATGAGCTTGAGCAGGATAAGTGCTGCAATGCTCGCCAACAAAGGCTATGGCAGACTCGTAACCAGACTGCTGAGAAATAAGCGTTGATAATCCAGTTAACGATTCAACACCTTTAGGTTGCGCCTTCAGCGATGCCTTAAGATTTTTAATCGCCGAATCGTTATCTTCTAAACGCGTATCAAGCCCTGCCATTAAGAAATGACCCAAAGCTTTTGATTTATCAGAATCAATAAGACGCTGCGCAAACAATTGTGCCGCATCCCAATCTTCTTTCATCGCTAACAATTTAACAAGGTTCGTTACTAGGCTTGCATTGTTTGCATCTAGCTCAAGTGCCTGTCGAATATACGCTTCTGCTTCTTGATATTGCTCAGAAGAAATAGCTAAACGAGCAGCACTAGTAAGCACTGACATATCAGGATCCTGAAGTGTCATTAACTTTTTATAGTTATCCAAAGCTAGAACTTCTCGTCCCTCTAACTCTTGAGCACCCGCTAACAAAGTTAGAGCAACAACAGATTCCGGATCATTCTTTAAAATGACACGCAAATCAGAGGTGCCATCTTTGATCTCGCCATCTTGCAAACTCAGTCTCGCTCGCGTTAACAATGCGATAGAATTTTCAGGCTCAATTTCAAAGATTTCTGATAATAAATTGGTGGCTTTATCAACTGATTCTTCATCAAGATAAATACCAACTAATATATTTCTCGCTTCAATCGAACCAACACTTCGTGGATCTCTATCAATTGAGCTCTCAAGCACACCTACCGCCGAATCTTTATCACCAGTAAATAAATGAAGGTTCGCTAATGCAGCAGAGAATTTACTTTGGTCTCTATCTTGCGCTAAGTAACTTTCAGCCTGCTCAATTGCAACCTCTTTAGAGCGCTGCTGTAAAAGGAAAGAGATAATAGATAACTTTGAATCGATGTCATCAGGATTGCGATCAGAAAAGGTTCTCAACACCGCTTCCGCACTGTCTAGATTCGATTCGCGGACATAGTACTTTGCCAATGTCGTTGCATAGCGAAAATCATCTTGAAACTTATCCATCATGTTAATTAATTCAGCTTCAACAGCCTCACTCATACCCATGCTTTCCAACAAGGAAATTTTCATTGAAACAATTCTAGTCTCATCAGGATTAGCTAACTGCCCTCTTTCTAACAGTGCCAGAGCTTGGTCATTAGCTTCTTCATTAAAGTACTTCTGTACCATAACGCCAATAGCTTCAGTTGTGCCTGGGTTAATCTCTAGCGCGACAGCAGCAACTTCTTCAGCTTGGGGAATATTGCCCTGACCAGCGAGTGCAAGTGCCTTATAACCTAGAACCAATGAGTCTTTTTCATCAATCGCTAAAACTGAATTACAATGCTCAATGGTCTTTTCATAATCTTTTACTGCAATATATATTTTAGCCATGGAAGTATGTGCAGCAGTATTATCGGGCTCTTCATCAAGAACCGATAAAAACATGCCGTAAGCTTTTCTTATATTGCCATTACTATAATTGATTTCACCAAGCAACTGTCGAGCCGCAGTATTTTTTGGATTAATCTGCAATACGTTCCGCGCTTCGATACGCGCTTTTTCAAGCTTGTCATCATCGAAATACGCTTGCGCTCTCTCTAGATATTTTTCTTGCCTATTCTCGCCATCGCCACAGGCAGCCACTAATCCGACCAACAAAAACGCGAATAAAATATGAATAAAGCTTTTCATTAACATGTCAAATAACCCTTTTCTGTTTTCATAAATTACTAAACAATCACCAAACAATTACTAAACGATATATTCCGAAGAAGTCGGGAAACTTCGATATCTATTTAAAATATACCCATCAAACCGATAACGACAAATGTCGCTATCGTAAAAATTTTTGCAATCGAAAAGTTTTTTTCTCGACCGACTATATATTCAGCAGCATAAAGTAATACAGCCAACCGAATTATTGCACTTAATACCTGATTACCACTATCAAAGCCAACAACTAAAACAGACGAGGCCAAGAGCAGCAGTAACACTAAAACATCTTGTGTATCGAGTCTAAATAATTCGCGGCGAGTCATACGAATCGATAAAGCCAAAAAAACAACCAACACAAGAAGCAGGCCGTCAATAAAAACTTTTCCTTCACCCCAACTCAGCTGCGATAGATCATGCTGATAAGTGGCAATAAAAATTGAAAAAACGCTAGTCGAATACAAAAGAAATCGCCCATAAAAGCGGCTTTGTATCGACGCTTTCCACGTCAATATAGTAATAATAACTATCGCAAATGAAATACCACTCATTGATAAATCAATTTTTTCAGTGGAAAACACTAGCGCCAACCAAATTACGCCTAGCAGATACTGAATGGCAAGTGCACCATGCGAATAAATCCAACCTACGCGTCTTAACCAAAGATTACGGCGCTCGGTTACTTCCGCGCGTATTGCGCGACGGCGACGTGCAAATGCCGAGTGCTTTAAGAACGCAATAACTCCTAAAGTGCTCATACAAAACAATAAATAAGAAAATAATACTAATAAATCCGATTCAAACCGCATAAAAAATGCAATGGTTAATAATAAAAAATTGAGCACATATAACGCCGCTACTGACTGATAGTGCAATAGGCCTAAGGTTAAAAATTGATGATGAATATGTCGCTTGTCAGGATGAAATGGCGATTGGCCATCGCGCAGGCGAAGCAACATCACTGCAAGGGTGTCGAGAATAGGTAAACCGACAACCATCACTGCAATTAGCGGGCTAACGGCTGAGCTAGCTGATTGCGTTGCTAAGATGGCAAGACAAGCTGCAACAAAACCTAAAAACTGACTACCTGCATCACCCATAAAAACCGATGCTGGATGCGTATTAAACCGAAGGAAACCTAACAAACCACCCATAGTCGCAGCCGCAACTAAAGTTAAGGATAACTCACCCGCCACATAACTTAGATAGCCGATAAAACCTAAACTTAACAAGCTTGATCCCGCAGCTAGACCATCCAAGCCATCACTTAAATTCACCGCATTAGTGACACCTAGAACAAATAGCGCCATTAATGGATAACTCAACCATGGTGTTAAATCACCTATACCTAAAAAAGGTGTTTTAGTGATTTCAACATTCCCTAATAGAAATACAGAAACACCAATAATTTGGCCAGCAAATTTCCACTTATAATTTAAATCATGTCGGTCATCTAAAAAACCAAACAAAGCGATGATCGCAGCACCAATAAAAAATCCGGATAAAGAGGCAACATCACCTAGCCAAAATAGTGTTGGAACAAACACAGCAATAATAATAGCGATCCCACCGCAACGCGGAATCGGGTTACTATGAATTTTTCGCTCACCATCTGGCTCGTCAACTAGACCTAATACAGAAGCATAGCGCATAGCCACCGGCACAAAAACGGTGCTCAGAAAAAGCGCTAATGCAAAGCTGATTGCAATTTCCACAGTGCTATATGCCTAACTTATTCGTTTTCATTATTCTTTCTTACTCTGGAATATATTCAGGTAACTGATGATAAAACGCTGATAAAAATTCAACTAAACGTTTATCCGCTTCGGCAATGTCTTCTCCCTCAGGGACATAAGTGACTAAGCGCACCAAAGCACCATCCGTTCGTTGACGAGTCACCGAATCCCAAAAAATATACCACTTCGCCAAATACTCGTTAGTGATATTTCGTCCTCGTCCCTCAAACCAATAATAAACAAGCTGATTATGTTTACCCATTTGCATATTGACTCGATTAATAAATAGAGGGCCTTCATTACGTACAATTTCATCTACTGGCTCGATAGTATGGCTTTTGATCTGCCATCCTCCGCCAGGTAAGCAGGACTTAGGCGAATGTATCGAAGCACCTTTACGCTGCTCTTGATACCAAGCAGTATAAAAATTCACGATATCTGGCGTGCCAACTTTTTTAAAGTTACCGATAAAGTAATCCGTAAGTTTTAGCTCTTCTAAAACGGTTTTCTCAAGGGCTGTTTGCTTACCTAACCAACCGCCTTGCTCAAGCGGAAAATCAATAAACGCCATTCGATCTGGCACAATATCTTGTCGCTCTGCAAAATAATTTGACCCAGGAATAGCGATAATAAGCAGTGCAATACCCACCCAAGCAGGAGTAGCTAAACGTAGAGGTTTAGGTTCAAAATTTTCTGGCTGCTCACCGCCGCCAAAATCTAAATCAAACAATGAACCAAAACTGTTCTGTCGCGATGAGCATAAGTAGAACAACCAAATCTCGAATAACAACACACCAAGGCAGGCCATAAATACAATCCAGCCTTCAAAATCATGCAAAAACCCTTCAGCGGCTGCAATACCAAAGTGCTCAACGGTAACGCCGATAACACCGATTCTAAAACTATTCATAACCACAGTAATTGGAATAGTGGATAAGAAAATAATGATTTTTTGCCACACTGGGCCGCGATAAATGTAAGAGATTAAAAAGCCAAAGCTCATCAAAGGAAAGAGATAACGCAAACCACTACAAGCCTCAACAACTTGTAATTGATAAACGCCAAGGTCAATAACATTGCCTTCTAAATAAACACTTATATCAAATAAACGAATAACAGCAACGCCAATCATAGAAGAGATTAACTGTAACTCTTGCGATAAATTAAAATACAGGAAGTTTGGTAAGGGGATCATAAAGACTAGATAAAAAATCGGCGCCCAAATAATTTTCACGCCTTTTACGCCCACCCAAAGTAACGCAATGGCAAACATACCGATAAAGAAAGCATATTGAATGATCGTATAAATAGCGCTTAGCTCACCCAGCAACCAAGTAAATAGGGCTAATAATAGAAGTGCTACACCCGCATAAGAGCCGCCCTCGACCTGTTGAGCCAATACAAAGCGCTTCTGCCAGAGTAGATACACGGCCACTAAGGGGATCATATAACCATGGCTATACTCATCTCGATCCCACCATCCAACCATTAACTCAAGACCGTCGTAACAAACCCAGCCAAGAACAGCTATCGACAAGATAAGTAAAAGTGTTTCTTTTTTAAACATTAATGATTGTATATCCAACTTGAATCCTTAAACTCTTGTTAAACGTTTATTCAATAGGCTGCTCAATTATCAATTAAGTTTGAATCCAGCCCCAATCTAACTATTTTTTTTAGCTTGCTAACAAAGTGTAGCTCATGCCACCATATTTTCTAATACGGTAAGATATTGATCAGCCAATACTTTTCTATCAAAATTTTCAGCGACATAATTATTACCTGTAGCGCTAATTCGTTGATAGGTGGTTTGATCGTTTTTCAATCTAATTACGGCAGCCGCTAACTCTTTAGCAGATTCTGGAGCTATACAAATACCACTATCTGCATCTTCAATAATGGTTTTAACCTCGCCCTCTACACCAAGAATAATAGGCACAGACATCGCCATACTTTCAAAAATTTTTGAAGGAATCACCGTTTTAAAAAGGTCGAGTTTTTTCAGTAACACTAAACTAGCGTCAGTAATTGACCAAATGGCAGGCATCATATTTTTTGGCTGCTGCGGCTTCATGATAACGTTAGTCAAATTACGAGCATCCACCTGCTCTAACAGACGCGTTCGCTCCGCTCCATCGCCGACCATTAAAAATACAATATCCTCATGTTCACGAAGTATCTCAGCGGCGCCTAAAATCGTGTCCAAACCGTGCGCCAATCCATGCGTTCCCACATAGGCTGCAACAAATTTATTGTCTAAGCACCAATTTTGAGCCAGCTCTTGATTGCGCTCAGTCTTCTCGAATAAATCAAGATTCACGCCATTTCGAATCACCGTTATATCTGATGACTGAGCTCCTCGCTCTTCAATGTGTGCTTTAAATGCCTGAGTCACAGGTACAATATGGTCGGCCTTGCGATAAAGAAAACCTTCAAGCCACTCTAAAACATTAATCAAAAATTTATTGTTAATTGCCCCAACGGCCAAAATTGACTCTGGCCATAAATCTCGAATTTCAAGCAGCCAAGGTGCTCGCTTAAGGCGAGAAACAAAGTAACCAGCTAAACCATTAAAAAATTGTGGCGAGGTCGAAATAACCACATCGGTTTTCGACAAAAATGGCGCTATTAGAATAGCCATAATCATATAAATAACGTAGTTAAGCGTCCGCTTTAAAAAACCTTCATTTGCTGTAATATAAGTTTTAATTTTAATAGCGCGAATGCCATCTTTATTTTCTTCGAACCACCAGCGATTGTGATAACCCGGGTAGGCTTCGCCCATAGGATGATGGGGCACACAGCTGATCACCGTGACCTCATGTCCTTGTTCGACCCAACGTTTGCAGTGCTCATAAGTACGCGTCGCGGGGGCATTTACCTCAGGAGGAAAATAGTGGGATAAAAAAAGGATTTTCATTATATAAAACGCTGAATGCGATAACCTAAGTTGAGCGGCATTAAACCCTGCCGATAAATAACGATGCAATCAATATCGTGTTTAACACCAAATTCTGGGCAGTAAATAGTCTTTTCAATACGATACTGGCAATCAGAATTTATTGCTAACATGGCAAATACAGCACCATTAAATAATATTTTTATATTTTTTTCGTCTATTGGATCAAGCAGAAAGTCAGGGTGAATATGAATATAACTCTCAGCCTCGTGATCACCACTGCCTATTAGTGTATCAATGACATCAATACTACCAATAGTATCTTTAACAAACTTTACATTGATATCACGTTGATGCTTAAACTGGGGCTTAAAACCGATGGTTGCACCATAAAAACCACTATAGGCTCCCGTTATATGGATATGATCATCAATCGTACTAACCTGAGCATTGTGCTTTATAGCTCTACGAGCTACCCGAAATTCCCCCCACACCTCTGACTGCTCATCACCATCAATCGAGACAGTATTATGTGCACGCGTTGAACGAACATACTGTCGAAGCTGCCCTGGCTCATACTCAAAGACACCCGTATCAACCACGAGACGCTGACCACCTAGCATTAGCTCATAACTTAAAAAGTCACAATGCGTATGCCCCGGCTGATAAGAAGGGCCAATATCTCCGCAATCCATAATTAGCATATCCGAGCCTGTTCGCAGCCCGTATAAACCACTGTCATGCTTTTCGATAAGGGTTAGATTCTTCTCTTCCTCTTGGTATTGATAATCAAAAAGGTCATTGGCATATTGATTAAGTTTATCTAGCGAAGGCGCAATACCAAAAGCCGAGTCATTAAATAACGGGATTTTTTTGTCCGGAAAAACAATATCGTTTAACCAATTTAAATTAGAAATAGAAAATTGCTTGAGCTGACTAATAAAATCGCGATCGAACAATGCACTATTGCTAATCGCTAAATTATAAATATCCAAATAATTTTCTAACATCAAAGCATGGTATTGTGGCGACCTCTCATAGTGACCGCCATCAGCAAGTGTTTGTTCTTTTAATTGCAGAATAATTTCTTTCTGACCACGCTTTAGCCATCGCATTGCATTTTTATCTTGAATGTCTGCGCCGTAAAAAAAACAACCGGCAAATAAAAATGCCTTTAAATTTTCAAAATAGTGGTTGGCTAGTATATGTTGTTCATCATTACGCTCTAACCAAAGTATTTGTTCATAGAGGCTGTTTAATAATTTTTTATTTAGATACTGCTTGTTTTTATTCAAAAAAAATAGCCAATTAACTATTCTTAGGCTGCAGGTAAACGGCTCCCAAGCTGGCTGATTAGGCTGTTTATTGCTGACTATCCAGTCAGAAATCAAGGTAAATTTATCTTCAGCAGTCCACGCAAGATCACGTAAATAATCAAAGTAATGTAAATTATAACGCCATAGCCGCTGTGTATCAGCTGGACACCAATCGATATTATTTAATTGAAAAGAACGTGCCTGATTTAAAAATTGAATCGCATTTTTATCTCCTACCCTACAGCTTGTAGTAATAGGATCAAATAGATGAGCCTGATTAAGATGATGCTGAGGGCAGCTTGTGTGAACAACGATGGAAGGAAATTTTCTACGCAAGACGTAATAACAAAGTTGGCGAAATTTTAGATATTTAAGCGTATTTAATAATCGAATAATTTTTCGAATCATATTAAATACGCTCGCCAATTAAATTATGCATTAATTTACGTCTAACTAATTTGATCTATAACGTCAAAACAAGCCGTGGTAACTTCACTTAATTCTTCAAAAGCAATGAGCTGCGAAGCATCACCTGTAGTTATAGCATCTACAAATGCTTGTGCACATTGAGCCTGCCCTTTATCTTGGCGCCATAATTTATCGGACTTAAATCCGGGCCAACCATAACCTCGCAACATACGGAAATTATCCAACTGCAATACAGCGCCATTACAAAAAACCTCTAAACGCTCTTTGGATAATGACTTGCTTCCATTAGCAAGATAATTAACAACACCAATAGATCCGTTTTTAAATCGCAATTGTATAGAAACTGAATCCTGACACTGACTTTCCATCGCCATAGCATTAACCGACTCAATCGACGCACCCGCTAAATGTCGTAACAGATCAATAAAATGACAAGCTTCACCAATAATTCGCCCGCCACCCATCACAGGATCATGTACCCAGTGGTCACTAGGAATAAAGCCTGCATTAACAGTCATAACCATGCTAACAGGTGAACTTTGTTGACTCAGCAATTGCTTTACTTTAACTACATGAGGTGCATAACGACGATTAAACCCGACCATCAATAATGGCTTAACCTCTAAACCGCTATAAATATTACTGACTTGCTGCAACTCTTCACGGTTTAAAACTAATGGCTTTTCAACAAAAATATGCTTGCCGTTTTCTAACCCCATACAAACTTGCTTAGCATGACTATTATGGCGAGTTGAAATAACTAAGCCATTCACATCAGGATCTGCGAATACTGCCGCGGTATCCGTCGTCGCCTCTTCTAGGCCATTCTTTTTACCAACATGAACACTACTCACGCCGGTTGCTGAAGCAATAGATTTTAATCTTGCCCCTGTTTTGGTAAATGCAGGCACTAAAACACTCGAGGCATAATTACCCGCGCCAATAAAAGCAAGCGATGCATCCGCAGAAGAATGCCCAGCCACTTTCGCATTAGTATTCAAAGACACGATGCGCTGAACTGTGCCTTTTTCGCTTGTATGACTCTGTGTTAAGTCGTACTCGAGTAATACGCCTAATGGATTCCCATCACTAATCAGGTCATAAGCGGCAGACGCATCTTCAAGCTTAAAGCGATGACTGATTAACGGCTTCATATCAAGGCGACCATCGGCCATCATATCGAGAATGGCCTCAAAATTACGCTGCTCGGTCCAACGGACTAACCCAAAGGGATAATCATTACCGCCCTCTTCATAACTTGGGTCATAGCGACCAGGACCATAAGAACAGGAAACCTGAAAAGAGAGCTCTTTTTCGTAAAAATCGGCACGAGACATTTCCATACCCACAACACCAACTAATACAATACGTCCACGTTGACGACACATGGTAGCGGCTTGATGAATAGGCTCGTTGCTTTTTGTCGATGCAGTTATTAATACGGCGTCGACACCACGGCCACGGCTGTAATTTTCTGCCACGGTGATGGGATCTTGTCCTTCAGACAGATTAACCACCTCGGCACCTAACTGTTTAGCTAAAGCAATTTTCTCAGCATCAAAATCGATACCAAGTACTCGACAACCATGTGCACGTAATAGCTGAACTGCGACTAATCCAATTAGGCCCAGCCCAGTAACCACTACCGTTTCGCCGAGTGTAGGCTTGATTAAACGAATACCTTGTAATGCAATTGCACCAATAACTGTAAAAGCAGCTGATTCGTCATCGACAGAATCGGGAATTTTAGCGCACAGATTTTTAGGTACGGACACAAATTCGGCATGCTTGCCATTGGAGACCACACGATCACCGATAGAAAACTCATCACTTCTACTTTCTACCACACGACCAACGTTACAGTATCCCAGTGGCAAAGGCATATCGAGTTTATGTCTTACCGCATCCACGGTTGGCATTAGACCGTCGGTCTGAACTTTCTCAATCACTTGCTTAACTTTATCGGGCTGCGAGCGAGCCTTTTGAATTAAGTTTGCCTTACCAAAATCGACAAGCATGCGCTCAGTACCAGCAGAAACTAAGGTGCTCGCCGTCTGGACAAGCAGGCCGTCCGACATTGCAGTAGGTGCAGGTACATCCTCTAGGACTGTTTCGCCAGTTTTAAGATTTTGTAAGACTTGTTTCATTATTGTTTATCTACCGTCTGTAATGCTTATAAAGCGCTCATGTAAAGGATAGACCCATATACCCTATTTTGAAAATGAAGGCATCAAAATGGAACATGCCATGAAGTGTTTAAATATTCTACTGGCTGATTACTTCAACCAAAGTAACCTCAAGCCAAAATAATTGCCGACTAATTAATCAATGAAATTTTATTTAAAACCTACACCGTCAAACTTATTTTATCTTTTACGCCAATTGTTTATATACCTCATTTAATCGACTAAAATTCGTACTAGTCATAAAGTTACTAATAAGATGCTGCTTACCTTTTAATGCTTTATTTCTAGCTTGCTCTTTATTTTCACTAATCCATATCAATTCTTTAGCAATCACTGACGGTTCTGCCGACTCTAAACTCGAACCTCGCTCATTAGTAATAACATCAGCCAAAAAGCCCTGCTTGGTAGTAATAACATACAGACCCGTCATTAAAGCCTCATTAATGGTGTTGTTATGACCCTCACCATCGTGAGACGTGGGATAACAGTAAATATCTTGGCGAGAAAATTCTAATAAAACCTCTTCATAAGGCTGTCGCCCTCGACGCTTTATCAACAAATTGTTGTTCACTAACTCGTTATTATCCAAAAAGGTATCTAACCACGAAGAAAATTCACTATGCTCTTCACCTACGACAGTGAGACATATTTTAACGCCTTTTGTTGCCGCCATATGACAGGCCTCAACCAATGGTTTAACACCTTTTCCTTCATAGCAATAACCAACAAATAGTACCTGTAAGAAATCTCCAGAAAAAACTTCTCTGTCCTGCTGACTTACAAGTTCATCTGGCACAACATTAGGAAAGTATTCGGCCTCTACATTGAATTCGCTTAAGAAAAAAGAAATATATACTTTACCTTCACAAAGCACTTTTTTTGATTGAGCAACAATAAAAGCTGTCATCCATCGATATAATTTACCGCTATCATTGTAAGACGATATAAACGCACCCGCTTTCACTTCATATAATACAGGGATATGCAACAAACGACTTAAGCACACAACCATGAACTCTCTAGGAAGCGCTGAACGATATTGAGCTAATACATGAACGGCCTTAGGGCGAAATTTAATAAGGTGACAAAAAAATCTTAATGTATCAATTATCATTCGCCAAAAAAAATTATCAAACTTTAACTGCCCACGAAAAGTGTGGTAACAAGGTTTCAACTCAAATTCATCGCTTTTAAAAAAGCTTAAAAGCGTAGCCATATTTCGAGTGTATCCGCCAGACCCTCCTCCGTAGGCATTTTTTAATGACTTGCATGAAGTTTGCGGGCCGTATAAGCAAATTGGTATTCTCATTAAGTAGCCTTTATCGATTCTTTATAGTGCAGCTTATCAATACAGCCGATTAAATTTAAAATTAAGTCGTTACAAACTAAACACTCGTAATTCTAATTTTTTGAAATAATAGGTTTATAGCAGATATTCCTCATAGCTTTATTTCCTAACCGATTCAGGCGCTGCTTAAAACTATCTGACCCATGCAATATAGTAGAATTTATTTCACCCGAAAGATTAACTTTATTATATTGCTCTTGAAGAATCCTCACATGCCGCTGTATAGCCCAATTATAAAGCTCTTGATCCAGACCTATATTATGAACAATTAGCTCTCTATAACGATCTATATTATTATGTATTTCTTTTGCAATGACCCCCTTTTTAGCTTCATTGGAAGGCTTGGAATAATCGATATCAAAGCTTTCATTAAGTAAGAGCTTTTTTAATAGCACTAGAGACTCATCGAAACGCTCGACAAAACCAACAAAAATATTAAGCTCTTCAATTTTTCTCTTGGCGCCATCCAAATCGTCTTCACTGCCAGTCAAAAAAAACACTTGCCTATTTCGATGATTTGGCTCTTGTAGCCAGGTCTCAAAATCAACTTCTCGTCCGCCTTTTTCAATACTATGCTGATACCCTGATATTAATCGTTTCTGCGGATCCCTAAGCCAAGTGACCCATTGCAACTTATCGGCAACCGAACCGTAATCAACGTAAGGTCTTAAACCATGCCCAGCTATACTATTTAATTTAGGGAATAATTTAATGTCACGCTCAATTTCACGACGACCATAGACATAACAATTTCTTGGCGGGATAGCATCTAAGTGCCTAATACCATTATTTTTTCTGAGCACATCAGAAAACGTTGTTCCGGATGCTTTTATAATATGGCAAAAGGCTAGTATCTTATCGTTTTTCAATTAGTGCCTCTCATTGTGTTTGCATCTATTAATGCTAAATAATCAGCCCTAAAGCGCTGCATACTGCATAACTCAGCAACTCGCTCTCTCGAAGCCGAACCAATAAAATCTCTATCAGTTTTTTTCATGTCTAAACAATATCGTAACTTCTCCATCAATATTTCGACATTGTCGGATGGAAATATATATCCATCCTTGCCATCACTTATAATCGCCGGAACATCTGATACATCTGAAGCCACGACTAAAGATTCACAGGCCATCGCCTCTACAACTACATTTGGAAAGCCCTCCCATAGTGAGGGCAAAACAACAATATCTACTGCGGAATATAATTCTGGCATATTTTTTTTTGGACCAATAAATTTAAAATTATTTGTTAACTGGTAATCATCAATTAACTTCATTAATGATTCATATAACACTTGATCAAATATATTGCCTGCAAAAACAACTTTAAGATATCGCAAATATGATGCAGGCAGACTATTTATAGCCTCGATAAGACAACGATGGTTTTTTTGCGCCTCAACACGAGCCGGCAATAAAATGACCACTTCTTCGTCGACTATATCGGGACAAACATCGTTAATAACGACTTCTGTTTTTTTAAAATAATCTAAATCAACGGCATTATAGATAACATGAATAATCGGGCTAAACATTCTTAGCTCTTTGCCATATGTTGCTTTAATCGTATTTGCATTAACGACTACTGCATGACCAAACCTAGATAGTAATCTCTCTAAAAAAACTCTTGACCGAGAATGACCCAAATCAACATTTCGCTCAGAAGTAATAATCCTAGGTACTCCTGCCAAGCGACCTATTAAGCGAGCATACATATTAGGTATAAATAAATAACTTATTAATACCTGAGGCTTATATTGCTTCAAAAATCTCCATAAATGGTATATAAATTTGAGATCAACTTTATGCTGCTTGACGATCTCAATCACTTCTACACGTTTATCTAATTGGTAGGCAAGCTGATTATTCGAATGGTAAACCAATAATGCTATCTCATTACCTGCACGCGACAGTTCGTTAGCTAACAACACCATTTGCCGCTGCGCCCCACCAGATACTAGCGAACTAATAAATAACAGAATTTTTTTATTATCACGCATAAATTTAATACTTCTTCCAGTGCTGAAGATCTCTATTTAACAATTGCTGTAATAGATCGATATCGTCACTAAAATAATCATTCAACTCTTTACTAAGCTTATCTGACAATGGCTTACGAGGACGCTCAACAGTATTCCAACGATTAATCAATGCGCCTATACCTGTCCCCTGGGTAAAACCGAATTTGTTTTTTATCAGCATTACTCTTCTTAAATAACGCCTCACCCACATCCATTTTCTCTGCTTAGCTGGGTTGCTAGGCGTAAAATCACTGCGCCCATCATCCTCTACATCAATATGCTTTAACACCTGCCTATAAACTTTCTCGGGGTGCGCTTTCATGTCATCCATTAACAAAACCAGCACATTCTCTTTATCAACTTGTTGATAAACACGCTCAAGAAGCTTGCCAAATAAACAGGAATCACCATATAAATAATGCCTTTCATCTAAGCATGTTGGCGGGAATGGAAGGTCGCCATTTTTTCTTTTTTCTTGCGCCACCCAAGCCGCCTCAAAATTTGTGATAGTTTCATCACCAGAAAAAACTTTTTGATCATGCAGCGAAACCGCAGCTTCTATTGGGTTTCTTAAACAAACAATAAATTTTGCTGATGAGTTGACGGCTAATATATTTTCTACCGCCGTTTCAGAAACCAAATACCAGACAGACGCCTCTCCTACAGCCTTATGTTTTTCAGTAACCGAATCAAATAACGATTGATATTGGTTTAAACTAAATACCGAGTGATGATTAGAGTCTGTATTAAAAAAATGCGGTTCTTTAGGATCGCTCATGAAAATATGATTATGATCTCTTAGCCAATCGGCCAGCGATGTGGTGCCGCATTTAGGGGCGCCAATAATGAAAAAACTAGGTTTTTTATTTAGAGACATTTTTTTTCCAGATATAAGGTAGGCACAAAATATTTTTATTTTTAAACAATGACCACACTAGATAAAAATTCCAAGCAGCCAAACCAGCCATTTTTGCCCAAGCAGCACCAAGCCCGCCATAAGCATTAATAAGAAACCAGCCGAGAACAAAAGTTATAATTAAAGATAAAGCAATCGCTTTAATATTTTCTTTTTCTCCTCCAAGCATATTTAAAGCTAGCATCACTGGCCCACAAAAACTATTAATGACTTGCGCAAAACAAAGAACGGACAAATAACCTGCAGCCTGCATATATTCCTGGCCAAAAATTAGTGGTATTAGACTCTCACCAAACAAAATGAAAACTAACGCCATTGGTATTGCAACACAAAAAATCACTGATGCAGCCACCCTGAGTAAGTGTTCAAAGCCTTGCAGATCATTCTTTGCTTTAAGCGCAGCTATTCTTGGTCCCAAGGCAACATTCGCGGCTATTAACGTTAAGCTTATCAAACCGGCCATTGTATCGGCTACTCTGAAATTTCCAATAACCGCCGGCTCAACCATTGAGCCCATCATAAGTATAGGCAATTGAACACTAACCCCTTGTGAATATCCCATTACCAATAACAGCGGTAAACTTTTCATCAGCCATGAGCTATCAATTTTTAAACCATTTTTAAAAAGGTCTTCGGGCCACGCTTTAAGCAAAAGTACCGCACCCAAGAGAATCGCACAAAACAAAGCAATGACAAGCACATCTACGCCCTGCTCAAAACTAACAGTCGCCGAGGACCAATTACCGTTAACAACATAAATGATTGCTAAGATCAAAAAAAGAGGTCTCGCCGCTTGCTCAACAAACAACCCTGAAGCTGTATGCTTAAACCCCCTCAACAAGGAACCCACCATAGACAATATCAACATTAATCCGATTATTATCAAAAGGCTCTGTGGCGTAGCTATATTAAACATTGGCATTATGCCTATTATTGAAGCCGCAAGTGAAATAGCTACAATGAGTAACAAAAATATCATTGTTATAATGCCAATCATTTCTGCACTTTTCTTTAGAGCCATTGCGCCAGCCAACTCTCTGACCAATAAAACAGAGATAGACCTAACAATACCTGAACAACAGACTGTAGCAATACTTAGCAACAGACCGTAAAGCCCGTAATTTTCAACCCCCATAAAGCGAGCTAGCATTACACCACTTAAAAATGAAAGAGGCACAGCCATGCCCTTCACTATTAAATTTTGCCCAATAGATTTAAGAAGTAATAATGTTGAAGTACTTATATATTTCAACCGCTTATTTCCTTTTACTCTGCGAAGTATTTTTTACTGTTTTTAAATTGTAGATACCAGCAAGTATTAACGCATAGATAACCCAAGATACCTTACTGTAATAAGATACTCCGGCAAAATCATAAGCACACATAATAAAAAGCAGTATCATCGATATTTGCGCTTCCGGCCTATATCGGTGTTTTTTCCCCATTCCATTAATCGCAACTATGAGCCATGCCAGATAATAGAGGCCCATACCGAGCATACCGGTACCCACCATTAACTCAATATAGTTACTATGCGCATAGGTACCAAAGCTTCCGGATAATCCTCCTACACTAGACAATCGAAAATTGTCCAATCCTATACCCAGAACAGGATTCTCCATCGCAAGCTCCCAACCTTTTTCGTACATGTGTAGACGATGTTGCTCACTACTTTCTATCCGATCTTTTTTTCCTAATACAAAGCCCTCATAAATTCTTACGAAACGATCGCCATGACTACTTTGAACGACAGCAAACCCTATGACGATGACGGCTATAACTCCAGCCACTATAGGCAATACTGCCTTCAAAATACTCTTTTTTGCAATCTGCCTTGACCAACTCAAACCAAAGAGACCAACCACCAACAACATACCTACTGCCGCTTTTCGTGAACCAGAGGCAATAATTAAATAAACAAAAAATAAGATGATGGCTATTAATAGTGGAGTCATCACTAATTTAAATTTATTGACTGTCGACAATAAATACAAGCCACAAGCTAAGCCCGCTGTAATTTGCACCCCAAAAGTATTAGCATTAGCAACCGTACCAAAAAAACGCCCATTAAAATCGGTTGCTGAAGAAGGAAATAAAAAGCAAAACATCCCTCCCCCTAATCCTGCCACAACAAAAGACCAAGCCAGAGAGCTATATGCATTGTGTCGAATAATCATTGAAAAAATAATTGTCGCTGCTGCAATACGAATCGCGCAAGCAATCAATTTTGTTATCGCTAAATCAGGCGATATGGCGAACAGTGATGTTAATGTTGCCCAGCCAAACCAAAAAAATAATATTTGATGGGCTGGTGTAATCTTCAAAGATAAATGATTTCGTAGAGCTTCTATGATGAATGCAAACAATAATATAAGAAGATACAAACGCTCTAAACTTAATGTTGAAGTTATATAACCAAACCAACAAATTGCAGGTGCATATGTAAATATAAGAATCTTGCTTAACCAACTATTGCCGGCTACTTTCTGCTGTCTAAAACGCCGCACAACACTATCCTTACCTCTTAGAACAGCACTATTTTCTATTTGAGTTTGTGTCATAACACCACCTTAGAAAAGTTTATTCGCATGCTAATCGAACACCCTCTTTAAAAGCTGACCATCGTCGACTACCTATGACACTTTCTTGATATTCATAAACAGCACTCCAATCAGGACGACGACCATCAACATCTGACCATGCACTGGATTTACTGGTGTCACTGAAAGCCCAGAATCCTACTCCACTCGCACCTTTTTTTACAACGCGCTCTGGAAGCTCTTTATAAAATGATAAGGATTCAGATTTTGCTGGGTAACTTGGATTTTCATAAATCCAAAATTCTGCTCCATCTTTAGTAAACATGTCTGAGCTATACTGATCTGCCATCTTCATATCAGGCTGAACAATATCGCTAAGTGATATGATTTCCTCAACGTCTGATTTACTTAGCGCTGTTTTCGATGACGCAGAATATACTGGGTTAGAATAGATCATAATCTTCGGATCATAACGCTTTACTCTTTTAGCAAAATCGATGAAAGGCTTGTAAGTTTTTCTATTAATTTCATCAAAGGGATAAAGTGCCCAGCTTTCATTCGAATAACCATGAGAAGCCATAAGATTAGTTAATTTTTTTAACCAACTCTTCAAATATTTGGCGTCCCATTGTCTGGATTTTTTTGACAAACCAAGAAACAATAATAACTCTCCGCTCTCTTCTGCATAAAAATCAACATACTGATTTAATGCTTGCCAACGTTTAATTTGTTTTTTTTTCGCGTCAATTGTTGGAATTTCAGAAGGCGGGATAAAAAAAACATTCACCCCTGCACTTTTTAATAAAGCTTGTGCTTGTTGTTTATTATTCCATATTGGTTTTTCATTTTGATAAGCCCACACATCAACTTTTAAACAGCTAGTGTCTTTTTTCACAATACGCTCTGACTTCAGCATAATTTCACGGATAGTCTCATCATCTGTTTTAATAAACAAATTTCCTTCTTGAGGTTGCGATTGGCTATCAACTGCTAACCATAAATACGCATGGCCAAGCGTCGGTAATAACTTACAACCTTTAACGGGGACTAAGGGGTCATATTTCTTTAAGCCGTTAACTGCCAGCACTGGCTCTACCCAACTCATTGATAGTGGTAAAGTTGATATTGGCTCAACACATCTCTCTTGTTCAGAACGATTAATTAAGCGCAACAGTTTTACTCTTTCAGTACTAGAAAATAATAGCGATTCTAACACCTCACCCTGCTCAGCATCAGGGAAATCTGCCCATGAATGAATAAGCTGCAACTCCATGTCGGGCTGATCATTCAAATCCAAAGCCATATCAAAATTTAATTGATGATTTATATTTTTTGAAAATCGTTGCAGGCTGTCCTGTACTACAGGTTTATAAGCTGAACTAACTCTATTATCCGCATGATCATCATTGTTACGGACATACAACTCCAACTCATCAAAAGACAAAAAACGCCCATCACTATGAATGACAAATTTTATATTTTTAAAAATATTTGCAATGGGAACTTCTATCCAAACGCTGTCCGATAAGCGACCTTGCTTAATTTCACTGTCTTCCTTTCTCCACTCGCCAATATGATGCACTTGATTGTCAGCTTCCTCTGCATACACATCAATTCTAGCTGGCAATTTCACTCCCGACTTTTGTCGCATGGCCATATGGATTTTTACCGTACCTTTCTGACCAATAAACTTTTTTGATACCGAAGCACTTACAACTACAGGAATCGGCTGCGTCCATGACATTGCACCCGCTCTTGTCCACATTCTAAGTACATTTACCGATTGATCAGTTAATCGATCATAACTGAAGTTTTTTTTCTTACTTTCTCTAGGCTCGGGGCTAACACTGATTATGTCCAGGTTGATTTTATCAGCAGCACAAACACTCGACACCAATAACAAGACCACTGCTAACAAACCATACAATATATCTTGCGTGATTGTCTGCGATTTACTTAGCGCTGAATAAGTCATATTAAGTGCATCAAAAGCCAGCTGGCTTACTTTATGACGCCTCTTGTATCAATCACAACCTTCTCACCTAAATCGCTGGCTTTACATTTTTTAAAAGATTTATGATCCACTAAAAGCAATACAATATCAGCGCGTTTAATCGCATCATCTAAGGTGCATAGATCAAAATCATCATGTGATTTTAAATTAGGCTCACAAATTAATAATTCACCTATTTTTTCTGCCTGCAATTTTTTTACAATATCAAAGGCCGGAGACTCTCGCAGATCATCAACATCAGCCTTAAAAGCCAAGCCCAAACAAGCTATAGTTGGGCTCTTAAATTTATCCGCGCATTTTTTAACGCGCTCTATTACCCATTCAGGCTTAGCATCATTTACTTCACGCGCAGTTCTTATTAAATTCGAACACTTGGGCGAGCGGTCGACAATAAACCATGGATCAACAGCAATACAATGACCGCCAACACCGGGGCCGGGTTGCAAAATATTCACTCGCGGATGTCGGTTTGCCAGCTCAATGACCTGCCAAGTATCAATCGTCTCGGTTTCGCAAATCATTGATAACTCATTGGCGAAAGCAATTTGTACATCGCGCGATGAGTTTTCTGTTAGCTTAACCATTTCTGCTGTTTTAGCTGTAGTCGCCAATACCGCGCCACGAACAAATCGTTCATAAAAATCGACGGTAACTGCCGTAGAGCTTTCGTTAATTCCGCCAACAACACGATCATTTTCAACCAGTTCAATTAAAATACGTCCGGGCAATACTCGCTCGGGACAATGCGCCACATAAACATCTTCACCAACAGCATGGCCGTCTTGCTCAAGAATCGCAGCAACCACTTCGTCAGTTGTGCCAACTGGGCTTGTTGACTCGAGTATGACAAGATTACCAGGCTTAACATAAGGCGATATTTTTTTTGTGGCAGCTTCTATATAAGAAAGATCAGGTTTTTTCCCCGAGATATGATCGGGACCGCCATCTTTAAACGGTGTTGGTACCGCAATAATAAAAACGTCCGCCTCGACAGGCTCAAGACTGGCTGAAAGATTGCCTGAGTGAACAGCAGACTTAACCAATATATCCAAATCAGGCTCGACAATATGAATCTCGCCCTTATTGATCGTATCGACCACTTTTTGCGAAACATCGATACCCGTTACGGTAAAACCTTTCGTCGCTAATAGTGAGGCTGTTGGTAGGCCAATATAGCCAAGACCCATGACACAAACTGTTTGGAATTCACTGACACCTTTCATTTAATAACTCGAATATAATTTAATTTTTATTATCGGACTTAAAATAATTTCTATACCATTCAACAAAGTGTTTAACACCCACTTCGATAGTGGTATCGGGTTTGTAGCCAACATCTGCGATCAAATCACTCACGTCAGCATAGGTATTCTTTACATCACCAAGCTGCATTGGCAGCATATTTTTCTGTGCCTCCACACCCAGACACTCTTCTAACACCTCAATATAGCGCATTAATGGTTGTGGGCTATTACTGCCAATGTTGTAGATTTTATAAGGCGCACTTGCAAGTGATGGGTCTGGCTGTTGTGCATCCCAGTTATTAGCTGGCTTCGCAGGATTAGCTAAAGTCCTAACAATACCTTCAACAATATCATCTATATAAGTGAAATCCCGCGACTGCTCGCCATAGCCATAAACATCTATGGGCTCACCGGCTAGTATTTTTTGAGTAAACTTAAAGAGGGCCATATCAGGTCGACCCCATGGGCCGTAAACAGTAAAAAACCGCAAGCCGGTTACCGGTACTTGAAATAAATGTGCGTATGAATGGGCCATTAACTCATTGGCTTTTTTCGTCGCAGCATAAAGACTGACTGGGTGATTGGTACCAACATGTTCTGAAAATGGCATTGTTTGATTCGCACCATAAACCGAACTCGTTGATGCATATACTAAATGCTCTACAGGGTGATCACGACAAGCTTCTAAAATATTTAAAAAGCCATGCATATTGGCATCAATATAAGCCGAAGGATTATCTAAGGAATAGCGAACGCCAGCCTGTGCAGCCAGATGCATAACTCGATCAATAGATTCTTGTTGAAACACTTGAGCAACAGCTTGCTTATCGGCCACATCAATTTCATGCAAGCTAAATTTTTCAAAGGATAGCGCTCGAGCAACTCGCGCACGCTTTAAACTGACATCATAGTAGTCATTAAAGTTATCAATACCAATAACATTATGACCATCAGCCAATAACCGTATTGATAATGCCGAGCCAATAAAGCCAGCGGCACCTGTTACTAAAATATTCATCGTTGCTTACCGCCCTACCGCGGCATATTCAAAACCTGCGGCTTCTACGGCTTTGCGCTCGTAAACATTACGCAAATCGATAAACGCATTGCCACGCATTGTCTCTTTTATACTGGCAAGGTTCAGGCTACGATATTCATTCCACTCCGTCATGATCACTAAGGCATCAGCGCCACTAATTGCATCATTAATATCATCGACATATTGAACGGAGTCAGGCAATTCATGTTTTGCCTCTTTTACACCTTTAGGGTCATGCGCTTTTATTATTGCGCCTTTATCTAAAAGTGGTGGAATAATAGAGAGCGAAGGTGAGTCGCGCATATCATCAGTTTCAGGCTTAAAAGTTAAACCTAAAATTGCTATTGTTTTCCCTGACACATTACCAAGAACGGTGCGTATTTTTTTCACCATTCTGGCTTTTTGAGCGGCGTTAACTTCGACAACACTTTCGATAATACGCGATGGCACATCATTTTCTTGTGCAATTCTAATTAGCGCTAAAGTATCTTTAGGAAAACAAGAGCCACCATAGCCGGGGCCTGGGTGTAAAAACTTTTTACCAATACGACCATCAAGACCCATGCCTTTTGCAACATCATGCACATCAGCACCAACAGCTTCACAAAGATTTGATATTTCATTTATAAAACTGATTTTAGTCGCCAAGAAAGCATTCGCTGCATATTTGGTTAACTCGGCGCTCTCCCAGTTAGTCGCTAAAATAGGCGCCTCAATTAAATTAATTGGCCGATATAACTCTCTTAAAATCGATTCTGCACGATCATCCTCTACACCCAGAACCACGCGATCAGGACGCATGAAATCACCTATCGCAGCACCTTCTCGTAAAAACTCGGGATTAGAGGCTACTGAAAATTCAGCATCGGGATTCGCCTCTGAAATTAATCGTGAAACCTGTCTTGCTGTACCAACCGGAACCGTCGATTTATTAACGATAACGGTATAACCTTTAAGGTGTTGACCAATTTGCTTTGCTGCATCATAAACATAAGTTAAATCTGCATGACCATCACCGCGACGCGTAGGTGTGCCAACGGCAATAAAAATAATATCCGCTTCAGGTACTTCTTCTACTAAAGCCGTTGAAAAATGCAATCGACCAGCATCGACATTCTTTTTAACCAACTGGTCAAGACCAGGCTCATAAATAGGCATAACGCCGTTTTTAAGCGCATCAATTTTTTCTTGCACAACATCGACACAAGTCACGCTAGCACCAAACTCAGCAAAGCATGCTCCGGAAACTAGGCCAACGTAGCCAGCACCAATCATTACAACTTTCATGACTTTATTTCACCTTTCATTTAGTCGCCACTAAAGAGCCGTATCATCTAATAGCTCAGGCCCTTTATCGGTATCGACTGTACTTTGTTTATCATCAAGTACTGTTGTTAGATCAATGCCCACTGCATCAAGTACTCGTTGCTTTACTAAATTGAGCTGCTCTTCATTATTAGTAAATCGATTAACACCACCGATTTTTCTACCACGAACAACTTCTAACGCCGTATTATAGTTAATAGTCTGCAAACCCATTGCATAAGTATGTACTAATGCAAAATCACAAAGTGTATTGATCAACCGCGGCACACCACCACTAAAATAAAAAATAACCGCAATCGCCACTGAATCAAAAATATGCGAAGCCTTTTCGACATGCTCTTCATGGCTCGCTGTCGCCAATCGATGTCGAATATAATTTGCTGTATCTTGCCAACCCAACGGTTCAATATGATATTCAACCGATACACGCTGTGCCATTTGAGCGAGCTCAGGAGCCTGTAATACATCGCGCAACTCTGGCTGCCCTACTAAAACAATTTGCAAAAATTGTTCGCCGTCGGCATTAATATTGGTATAGAGACGTAATTCCTCTAAGGTCTCTTTATCCATATTTTGTGCTTCATCAACGATCAAGACAGCGCGCTTACCATTCGCCCACTCGGCAATAAGGTAATTTTGCACATCACGAAATAAAGTGACCTTATCTTTGTTTTCATGCGGAAGCCCAAAAGCCAACGCTACCCATTGCGTTAAATCACCTAACGATGCATGAGTATTATTAATTAAACCGATTGCTAACTGGCTTTGATCTATCTCGCCCAGCAAATGTCTAATAAGTGTTGTTTTACCGCTACCAACCTCACCAGTAATAACCGTTAAGCCACTCTGCTCATGCAGACCGTATTCCAACAAGCTATAGGCGACTTTATGCTTATCTGAAAAATGCAGAAAATTAGGGTCAGGTATTAAACTGAAAGGTTTTTCTTTTAAACCAAAGTGTTGGCGATACATAATCTATACGCCTGCTTATTGGTACTTAACTTTGTTAAGTACCGAACCAATAATATTACAGTCTTCAAGTAACTGATAAGCTCGCTCAATTTCTTTTTTCTTTGTACCACCTTCTTCAAGAACCATTAATGTGGCATCACAACTCGGAGCAAATACCAGCGCATCATCATGACTAAGCACAGCAGGCAAATCAAAAATAATTAAACGCCCTGGATAGCGTGCTACCAATTCATCTTTCACCGCTTTCATTTCAGGGGAACTCAAAATCTCTGAAGTAAAAGCGCCTTGAGGCGTACCTGGTAGTAAAACCAAACGCTCAAAGCCCGGATGGATTAATATTTTCTCTAGGCTTTGATCACCATTAACATAGTCAACGATGCCGTATTCAATATCGTCCACACCAATGCAACTTGCTACACCCGGTTGACGTAAATCCAAATCTACTAATAAAACGGTTTGGTTCACTTCTAACGACAAGCTAATGGCGAGATTCATAGCTGTAAGCGTTCGACCGCCACCGCTATTCGGGCTGGTAATCGCTAATGTCTGCCAATTATTTTGACGAAATTTATTTAAAATTTGTCCGCGCAATTGTCGATAAGGCTCAGAGCGTGGATCATGAGCAAAACCGGCGACAATACGACGATCTTTTAGCTCTTCATCATTTAATTTAACAGTTCGTGTCTTCGAATACTTAACGCGGACTGAACTCGTTTTGTCCGATGTCGAACGTTGATCAACAGGCACCTCTGCCGCTGCAGGATCACTCGACATCACGCTCTCGTCCTCAGACGACAAGTCCGAAGTCTTTGCTTCAGTTTTCGAAGAAGACGACGAGCCAATATTACCTTGGCGCTCACGTCTAGCCTTCTCTATCGCTTCTTGTATTCTTTCCATCGTTGCTCTGCCCTAGTAGGGTTTTAATTATTAAAATTTGACTGATTAACTAAATACCTAGCCTTCTAAGTAATATATACCAAGTCACATCTAACGGTTTCACAAAAAAGTGGAAAAACATGAGCCCTAGTATGCCAGCTAAAATTAAACCTAAAACAATATAGATCCGCTTAAGATTATGCTTAGACTCTTCCTCTTTTGTTTCCATGTAGCCAATAACCGCCATCGGCGCATAACCCGTTAGCTGCGTCACTTCTGCAGCACCAAAAATGGAAGTATCAATTGCCTCTCTCAACATAGTCATGCCCAAGCCCATACCTAAACCCAGAATAACTGCAAGAAAAACCATTGCTGTTCTATTTGGACTCACAGGATCGATAGGTAATTCAGGTGGCTGGATAAGCGTAAAACGCTCACCCTTTCGTTCAGATTCCAAATTCAGCGCCAGATCGGCCGACATTTTTTTAGCACGAATTTCTTGATACTTTGAATAGGTGTTTTGATAATCCCTTAATAGTTTTTGATACTCTTTCTCAATTTGTGGCGAACTTGAAAGATAGCCTTCATGACGCTCAATTTTTGCTCTTAGCGATTTAACCTTCTCTTCATTAGCGCGAATATCTTCGTTGGTTGCGCTAAGTCGCATTTTCAATACGAGGTAAGCGGGATTATCTGGATTCATCTCCGCACTAGTCTCAACACCCTGAGTCAATTGAGCCTCTAAATCATCAATCACTCTTTGAGACTTAATCACTTGTGGATGGTCTGAAGTATATCGACCCTTAAGCTCACTCAGTCTGTCACGCTCACCCTGCAACTGCTCAACAACATCTTCATATTGATTTTCGTTACCAGCAACCGCAAGTAATGAGTCAATCTCACGACGCAATCTAACTAAAGTGGGATGGTCTGCACGATAAACCGATTCAAACTGACGTACTTGAGACCGCAATGCACTTAATCGGTCAGCATCACCTAACACCATCTGCCCATTCGATAAAGTAATGGGGGCTGTTGGGCTGATTTGTGACAGCTGCCCCTCGAGCTCCAGCTTCCTTTTTTTGAGCTGATTTAATTGAAATTCTAAACTGCTAATCTGCAAATCACTGCGATCAACAACATTTAAATTAAACTGATTTTGCGCAGGCATTGCACCTTCATGCTTCTCTTTAAACGCAGCAACATTTCCATCGAGCTCTTCTAATTGTTCCGACAACATTTCTGCTTCGGAACTTAAAAAATCCGATGTGCTTTTTGTCTGTTCAGTTCGCTCTTTAAGGTTTTCATCAAGATACAATGTGGTAATTTCGTTTGTCACCTTCTGTACTTTATTGGGAGTATCGCCATCAAAAGACAAACTAAACGCGATGATCGCCTGAGTAGGACGGCCACTTCGAGGATCAACCACTTCAGCACTAATCGGCCTAATTGACACCGCTTCACGAAACTCTTCCGCTATTTCGGTACGTGTTTTTCTTTCCAAATCACGCTCAGAGTAAAGCTCAAACTCTTCAACAATATCGATAATGTTACCAATCGTCATAATGCGCTGTTTGATTTCTTCGATACGCTGCTGCGCATAACTCGTTATCGTAGTCTGAACAAGATCTGCAGGTATATCCTGTTGCTCAATAAGAATAATCGCTTGCGAGCGAAAAGTTTTAGGCCATAAAAAAGCCGCCGCAATAACAATGACCATGACAACACTTGCTGCTATAGCAAATATTCTCTTACGCCGACGAATGACATTAATATAGTCGCCTAAAGATCGCGTCTCACCTTCAAACTCAAGGAATTCTGCTTGATTATCCATAAATTTTTTCTATCATCAAAAACATTAAATTATTAAGTTACCAAGACCATGTATTGGTAGATGGTCGCCAAGAAACAATTAAAGCTAACTGATTACTACGCCCATGATTATCTTGTCCTGCTCTTACCTGATCGTTAAACCGGTAAAGTGCTGAAAATCTCCATTCTCGAGAAAAATTAAAATCATATCTAAGCGTCGCAATAACTAAATCTCTATCAAAAAATATATCACCTGCTTGACTGCTAGCCTCTTGCTGACTCCACTTAAGACCACTACCAATCGAATGTCGTTGATTTACGCGCCATCGCGTATCTAAACCAACCTCTGTAAGCAATGACAAAACACTATTGCTATTGACCGAAGTGTTCCTAGATATGTTTAATGCCGCCCACCATGATTCACTGGTATATTTAATGTTACCCCTAAAAACAGCACCTTTATCATCACTTTCTATAGTGTCTATTCGCTGCCCAGAACTCTCTCCCAGCGGGGGAACATTTAAAAAAACCGTCTCGCTTTTAGTGTCCACTTCGGATCGACCAAGCAATACATCTAAGACTATTTTCTCAGTCAGCTTGTAGTAGATACCCAACTGTAGCTGAACTGTCGATTGCGTATTATCTGTCAGCCTCTCTTCAAAACATGACCAAGGCTCAATGCCATTATCAGGGCCGTAAATTATCTCACCCAATAATGCTATTTGATTACTTCCACGACGACATGAATCAATCAAAAAAAGGGTTTCATCAATAGTGAATACACCACTAGTTAACGCATCAAAAAATAAAGGGCTGCTAACCAAGTTAGTGGTTTGATCTGAGTCAAGACCGCTATAAGCGATGTTCGCTTGCAGGCGCATACGTTCATTAACGAAGTACTGCCATAAAATCGACGTTTGACTATAGAGATAACCATTACGAAAATCTGATTCATACTCAACATCGCTAACGTCAGCACTCCATGCAATCGTATTCTTTTCATTGATCCCCCTATTCCAATTCGCATTTAAACGCTTTGAAAAAATACGGCTATCAATCAGGCCTGAAAAATCCAGACCTTGATCTTCAGGGTCTAAAGCACGAGTAGAATCCCGAGTGTAATTGCCTGATACCCCCCAAGAACCTCGCTCATTAGACCTCGTATAACTAACATTCATTAGTTGATCAAAGGTGCTATACGATACCAAATTATAATTATTAGCCTCTAAAGAGATATCACCTACAAGCCGTGAAACATCTGTAAGCTTAGAAAGCTCAAATCTTGCTACACCTGTACCGCCATAACGATCACCCTTAGCATCCGGTTCTAATGTAGCGTTATCATTAAAAAGCCCCTTTAAATTAAAACTTTTTGCTAACGAGTATTCATCAGCAAAAAGTGATGCACTGAAAAAAAGCACTAAAAAAACAGTCGCTCTTTTGATAAGTAGCCAAGGCATAATAACTTTCAAGAAAATCAACTACGGTACTAAAACCACATCGCCGCTTTGCAGCAGGATATTAGTTTCAAGTTTATCGCCATCCTTCACTTGTCCGTACTTAAATCGAATCGATTTTTGTACGCCATTTATATCGCGTCGCAAAATTATGATTTCATTTTCTGCAGCAAAAGTATTTAAACCACCTGCAAAAGCTAATGCCTGAGTAACATCCATTGGGCCATTAATCGGAAAAGCACCCGGTCGACCGACTTTGCCCAATACATAAACTAAATTACCGTTGCTAGCCAATATCGAAACAACAACCGTTGGCGCATCTTTAAGATAGCGCGACAAACCTTCAGCGATTAAAGCCTGTAATTCAGCAATCGTTTTTTGGCCGGCCTGAAGCTCACCAACAACAGGAATGCTCACAAAACCATCAGGTCTTACCGAAAATTGCTCAGAACTTAATGAAGGCTCATTCCAAACTTGCAGCGATAAAACATCGCCTGCATTAATTCTATAGCTGCCAACTTCTCGCGCTTCTTCATCGATCTGAGCCGATGCAAAAGAACTGAGCAATGACATGGCGAGCACGATGACAGTTACAGCACGTAATCTCGACGTAAGAACCCAATTGAGATACTTACAAATAGCTGAAAAACTCCCTCTCATGATGAACCTCTATAACTTTGTTTGTTGTTACTTTTTGTTTTTGAAACTTACCGACTTAATTCTTATATATCAGTAAGATGACATTTCTTGCGCTTAGAAATAAAGAGTAGTCCAAAAATTACGTTTGTCATTGATTAAAAAGTAGTTTTTCTAATGATTAGTACCTAAAAATTAGCGCTTAATAGTCTAGCCATCAAGGTAAATGAACTCTGCAATTATTGATATGCGCTTAATATTTTTTTACACTTTTTTGCATTAGGTAAGGCGGGAGGATTGGAGCCTGAAGCAGCTCAAAAAATAGACTGGCAGAAATCGAGATAGAAATTAGGGTGAAAATCGAGATAAGGGGAAAGTCCAATTAAAACAATTGGTTATGTGATTTAGGTGCTACTACTGAGACTGCAATTCTGACAATGTGGTTTGTAGAATTAACGCATCACTACTGGCGCGATGGCGCTGCAACTGCATATTTTCAATAACCGCATTCTTCTTCTCGTGCCATTGCGCCATCTGCTGTTGAGACATTAACGACACGACAGAATCAATTTTAAAGCGCTGACGAATGCTGGCTTCTTCATAAAGCATGGCCAACCAACAAGAATCATTACCCCAAGCATCCGAGTAAACGGTTTCGCCATCGAGCCACTCATTAAGCAACATAGCTACCTTGAGCGCCGACTTACCTTTAACCAAAAGAATATCGCGCGGAATGCCATGAATAGCTGCGGCATCCTCATTCCAATGCACCCAATCGTCTTCTGGGCGAATTAATGTACAGTGCATTTGCCCGCTAGCCATTGCTACGCCGACCTCAATTGGATAACTGCCCGCACCAAATCCAGACGCTTCCACGTCAATAAAGTTGTACATGAAATACTTTTCTCTCAACACTGTCCGTATGCAGCAAAATGTGTGCATACGATTCAATAAAATTATTTAAGTCATTGTAGCCAAATTTTGAACAAGCGCCTGCAAATTGGCAGTACTAACATATTTTTTTAGCCGCATTACTTTTACGCTCTGTTTAAGCCAGCTTATAGAGTTATTGCCCTTTTTCGTCCATTTCATCCAGCAATGACTGTATCCTATTTAACCTAGCGATAGGCTCATCTAAGGAAAGCAGTTGATAGCGCTGCTGATTAGGGAACGGCAGCAAATAAGAAAGATAAAAGCTCAACTGTGATGCGTCCGAAAACCAATCATCAATAGGTCGGTCAATATAACCAAGTGACTCGACATAGGGGTGTTTTAATAAAGAGTCCAGCACATGCACAAGTTCTTCGAAATCCTCAGTGACGGGCGTAACCGCTTCGAGGTCAATAGGCTCGATGGACGATAAAAAAATCTCATTATCTGCTCGATAAGTGTGCGTCACCGTAAATTTATGCTGACCCTCACAGACAATACCCAGCAAACCATTGGACTGCTCATTAAAATCAACAATTTTAACTGCCGTGCCTATTGGTTCAATACTTAGATCTTCAGCGCCTGCATCACCAGCTTGAGGAGCCACGGTCACCACACCAAAGGTCCTATCATTGGCAAGGGTTGCCTTAACTAAATCAAGGTATCGAGGCTCAAAAATTTGCAGCGGTAAACGGCAGCCCGGAAAGGCAACCAAGGGAAGTGGAAATAAGGGATAGTCAGTTAACACGAAAAATACTCAGTCAATTTTGTATAAGCTCTCATTAATTCGGTACCGTTAGCTGCTCTAAGTCCGTCAACCATCGTAAAGCCTCAACTGGGCCGTTAGAACACATATCTTTTTGTGGCGAAAAGTCTGAACACACTGTCGGTCTTGAGGCTAAGCCAAACAACATACAGGCATTATCTGCATCTAACTGCACGCATCGCACGCCTGCTGGCTTTCCCTTTGGCATACCAGGTATTGGTGATGATATCTGTGGCGCTATGCAACAAGCAGCGCAACCTACCACACAGGCTTGCACAGTATGCGCATTACTCACGAGCTTGAATCGTACCGAGCGGTTTAAACAGTAACAATAATTTTGGCAGCAATAACAAAGAACCCAGCAGCGCCGATAGCATCGCAACACCGGTTAATAAACCAAAATAAATACTTGGCTTAAAGTTAGATAAAGCCAGAATCGAAAAGCCAAAAATAATCGTGATTGACGTGTAATACATGGCTCTCCCAATACTGGCATGACAGCGATACATCGTAGCGATGTAATCACCATCATGTTGAAACTCACGCTTAAAACGATGCACGTAATGAATCGTGTTATCGACACCAATACCAATACTAATCGCAGCAATCGTAATCGTCATCATATCTAATGGCACACCAGCCCAACCCATACCGCCCAGCACTAACAATGCCGCCATTAAGTTAGGCACAATACCAATTAATGCTAAATTGAACGATTGGAATAACACCACCAACATCGCTGTTATCGCCACAAAAACTAAACCCAACGTTAAAATTTGCGAGACAAATAAACTTTGCAGTAAATTGTTATACAGCACGAGCATACCCGTGAAACGATAGCGGTCCTCAGAATAGCCCATATCTTCTTGCATAAAACGATCTAGGTCTGCCAATAATTCAGCGCGATTAAGTGTGCGACTGGTTTCTTTAACGCGCACCGTAATACGGGCTTCATTAATTTCGTCATAAAGATAAGGTGTAATCATCACCTCTTTAATTTCTGCCGGCAAATTTCGATACGCCAAAGCTAGCTGAATATCATCAAGACCACCACCAAGAAGATCTTGCGCTAATTGATAAACAGTCGCTAACGATAAAACTTTTCCTGTTTCAGTTAAGCCATCCATATATTGATGGATACGATCTAGCTCATTTAAACCGGCAATAGTAAACCATGGACTAATCTCTGATGACGACTCGCCAAATTCATCACCAAACTCATCATCAAATTCATCAAAAGAATCATCGTCATCAATAGCTTGTTCAGCCGCAGGATAAACAACCAACTCTAACGGTATAGTGCCGCCCAACTCACTATCGACCAATTCCATACCGCGATAAATTTCGGTGGCCTCGTCAAAATAATCAATAAATCGGTTCTCTACCTTTAATTGCATCACGCCAGAAATAGAGAATAATAAAATAAATACTGCCGCAGCTAAAATTTTACCACCATGATTTTCGGTTATACATGCAAAGCGCAAGGTGAAAATAGACTCATCAGACGATGATTGTTTTTTTACTTCAGGCGTCGGCGCTCGACCTAAAATCATACCTACAGGCACAACAATAAACGTGGTTAATAGCGCAACTAAAACGCCAATCGTCATCATCCAACCAAAATCCATTACGGGACGAATGCCGCTAATTACCAACGACATAAATGCAACAATCGTAGTGAGTCCTGTATATAAACACGGCCTTAACATTGCCGTTACAGTGGCTAAAGCCAACTCATGCTGCGTTGCTTGTGGCCTTAAAAGTTGCAGCTCTCGATAACGAACAACAAGATGAACCGCAATCGCTAAAGTAATAATTAACAACAAGGCAATAAAATTTGACGAAATAACCGTCATGCGCCAATCAAGAAAGCCGAGCAAACCTAACATAAAAATATTAGTCAACACGCAAACCAATAGCGGTAAAAACACCCATCTAAAAGACCTAAAAATAACCGTAAGTACAACAATCACAAACAGCAAAATACCAATGCCAAAAACCTGCAAATCACTTTTAACAAACGACACCATATCACTGGCAATCATCGGTACGCCGCCAAGAAAAATAGCTGTCGCTGCAGTTCTATGCTGATCTAATACCGCTCTAACATTTTCGACAAGCTGGCGCTGACGCTCTGCAGACTGAACGGTATAGTCTTTAAAAACTTGTTCTGCCAAAATCAACGAATCAGTATCAGCTTTCGATAAATCACCTGCCGCATTTAATACACGCAAGCGATCTCTTTCATCTAATAAACGATTATAAGTTTGGTCGCGAACCAACCCCACCTGAAGCGCCGTCGTTTTGGCATCAGTACTGGAAAGTAATTGCTTATAAATAGGGCTATTACGAAATTCTTCTGCCACCAAGTCTCTATCAACACCTTCGTCACGCAAAGTTTTTACGCCGGCAATTAAACCTCCAATGGATACTCTAGGTGAATATAACAATGGCACATCTAAAATTGACATGACTGTCGATACGCCATCAATGGTTTCAAGATCACTGACAAGTTGAGATAAATTCTCTAATGTTTCATCAGCAAATAAATAGGTTTTTGGCTGATAGGCAACAATAAAAAACTCTTCCGCCGCGTAACGCTTACTCACCTCACGAAAAAAAGCTAAGTCTTCATCACCCTCAAGGACTAAAGCATCCGCTGAGGCATCGACTTTATAATTTTGTGCATAAAAACCGGCTAACGCCGTTATGGCCGCCAGTAAAAATAGTATCAACCATGGGCGTGATAAAATAATCGAATGATAGAACTTGGCAAAGATAGAGGAAAGATTAGACGTAGAATCTGACAAAAGAAACTCCTGTTATGCCCTATTTAAAAGGCAGCTCATTAAATAATAATTTAGAAAAATAATACTTAAAGATTTTTTTCTAAAGCATTTATCAATAACGAATGTATACCACCAAAACCACCATTACTCATAATGACAATTTCATCGTTAGCTTTGGCTTGAGCGCTTACCTGCTCAATAATTAATGCAATATTTTTTCTAACTAACACATCTTCACGGCCATCAAAAACTGTTTGCAGTGTTTCACTATCATCTTGGTATTCATACCACCAAACCAAATCGGCATCCGCAATGGCAGCAGCCAAACTATCCGTGTGACAACCCATACGCATAGTATTAGATCGCGGCTCAATAATCGCGATTACCCGCCCATCTTTACAACGCGCGCGCATCGCTGCTAACGTCGTTTTAATCGCACTGGGATGATGAGCAAAGTCATCGTAAACCGTTACACCATTAACACACGCCAATCGTTCCATACGTCGCTTTACACTAGCAAACTCACACAGTGCGGCCGTAGCTACATTAACATCCACACCAATATGGTGAGCCGAGGCAATTGCAGCAAGCGCATTATCACGATTATGCACACCACATAAAGACCACTGGACTGTTCCAGAATTTTGTTCCGCCCCCTCACCATAAGTGACGGCAAAAGTAGATTGATCAACGGCTTCTGAATTTATCTGCCAAGGACTACTCGATCCCGATAGATATTCCATCGCCGACCAACACCCCATATTAATCACTGAGTTTAATGCCTTATCATCAGGAATCATTACCTGCCCCTTAGCGGGAACGGTACGAATTAAATGATGCATCTGACGCTGGATTGCGGCTAGGTCATCAAAAATATCAGCATGATCAAACTCTAAATTATTAATCACCAAGGTTTGTGGATGGTAATGAACAAACTTAGAGCGCTTATCAAAGAATGCAGTATCGTATTCATCAGCTTCAATCACAAAATAAGGTGCACTACCCAAACGCGCTGACTGACCGAAGTTACTGGGCACACCACCAATTAAAAAACCAGGCTCTAAACCAGCGTAAGATAAAATCCACGCGAGCATACTAGCCGTTGTGGTTTTACCATGCGTACCCGCTACAGCCAATACCCAACGGTCTTTCAATGCATGCTCGGCTAACCACTCAGGCCCTGATTGATAAGATAGACCCTCATCCAATACATATTCTACCGACGGATTACCGCGCGACAATGCATTACCAATAATCACGCCATCTGGTGATAGCGTGGCAATATGTTCAGCATCATAGCCTTGATGCAATTCGATACCGGCCGCCTCCAGCTGATCGCTCATCGGTGGATAGACATGCTGATCTGCACCCGTCACCACATGACCGGCCTCGCGCGCAAGAAGCGCAAGGCTGCCCATAAAAGTTCCGCAAATACCAAGTATATGAATATGCATTAAATCGTTTTACCTATTGACCGTTTTTTATTGCTAAGATATTCATCGAATAATGGCTGCTTTCAATATGATATCAATCGCGCCTATCAAAAAATTCATAAACTAAAACAGTTCCCCATTATTACGTCAACAATTACAAACATTTTATCACAGCGCTTTCCAGAAAATTTTATGATAATGAACGCTTACCACTGATAATTTATTGATCACTGGCCACATCATTATCCATTCACTCTCTCATTAGATCTAGCTATGCCAAAAAAAAATGCATTTTACGCACAATCAGGTGGTGTTACCGCTGTTATTAACGCCTCAGCCTGTGGTGTTATTGAAACGGCTAAAGCCAGCAAGGCAATTGGTACTGTCTATGCAGGCAAAAATGGCATTTTAGGTGCATTAAATGAAGAGCTGATCGATACCAGTAAAGAAACAGCCGCTACCATTCGGCAATTGCGGCACACGCCAAGCGGCGCATTTGGCTCATGCCGTTACAAATTAAAAAGTATTGATGATAGCCGCGCCGAATATCAACGACTCATAGAAGTCTTTAAAGCTCATAATATTGGCCACTTTTTTTATAATGGTGGCGGTGATTCACAGGATACCACCCACAAGCTCGCCGAGTTCAGCGCCGAAGTTGGCTACCCACTCAACTGTATTGGTATTCCTAAAACCATCGATAATGACCTACCGCTAACCGATAACTGCCCTGGCTTTGGCTCGGTAGCTAAATATGTTGCTATCTCAACCAAAGAAGCCGCTCTTGATATTGCCTCTATGTGTGAGTCATCGACCAAGGTTTTTATTCTTGAAGTGATGGGCAGAAACGCCGGATGGATCGCTGCAGCGGGCGGACTGGCGATACAAGAAGATGGCGATGCTCCGCATATGATTATCTTTCCAGAAATTCCTTTTGAGCGCGAAAAGTTTTTACGGCGCGTCAATCAGAATGTCAAAAAACATGGCTACTGCGTTATTGTCGCTTCCGAAGGCGCCCAAGATGCCGCTGGACAATATCTCTCGGGTAGCACAGGCACCGACGCCTTTGGCCATATCCAACTGGGTGGCGTTGCCCCGACATTGGCCGAAATGATAAAGCGCAAATTTGGCTATAAATATCACTGGGCAATGGCCGATTATCTCCAGCGCTCAGCTCGACATATCGCCTCAAAAACGGATGTTGAACAGGCTTATGCACTTGGCGAGGCTGCCGTTCAATTTGCGCTAGCAGGAAAAACCGCTGTTATGCCAACAATCGTTAGAGGCAAAGGCAAGCAATACCGCTGGGAAATTGGTGAAGCACCGCTCGCTAAGGTGGCTAATGTCGAAAAAATGCTGCCGCGTCACTTTATTAGCCGCGATGGCTGGGGTATTACAGAGGCGGCAAGAAGCTATTTAACACCGCTAATTGCTGGCGAAGACTACCCACCCTATAAAAATGGCCTTCCCGTCTATGCTCGGCTTAAAAAGGTGCTCGCCGAAAAAAAGCTACCAAAACGCCGAAAACGCCGAAAACGCTGATTTAAACCCTAAATCAAACCCTAATTGAAGCCCCGTAAAAGCATAATCAAAACCTAGCCAATGCAATTTTGGCTTAATGAGTGGCGGTCTGGTATCATCCGCGCCCGATTCTGCTGGTGAACGACTCTCTATATAAAGCGAGACATGCCAAGAGGCAGCGCGCCAAGTTCAGCCGCTAAAACGCGGGGTAATCTGATCTTCTAGCCCGTTTAAAGCAGACGAAGCAAGCGTTTTGCATTCCACCAGAAAGCAACACATTGATAACCGCATCGCTAAGTAGCGTTGCCAGCATTCACCAGACTGAACATTTTACTGAACATTTTATTGAACATATAGGTAGCTAATAGTATGAGCATTAACGATATACCCGCAGGCAAAAACCTCCCTGACGAAATCAACGTCATCATTGAAATTCCAGCGAACAGCGATCCGGTTAAGTACGAAGTCGACAAAGACACAGGCGCATTATTAGTTGATCGCTTTATGGCAACAGCCATGTTTTACCCATGTAACTATGGCTACATCCCTAACACTTTATCTGAAGATGGTGACCCGCTTGACGTGTTAGTGCCAACACCTTACCCATTAATCAATGGTGCGGTTATTAAATGTCGTCCTGTTGGCGTATTAAAAATGGAAGATGAGTCAGGCATCGATGCTAAATTAATCGCGGTTCCTGTCGACAAGCTGTCTGTTATTTATCGTGACATTAAAGAGGCAACCGATTTGCCTGCACTATTACTTCAGCAAATCGAGCATTTCTTTGAGCACTACAAAGATCTTGAAAAAGGTAAGTGGGTCAAAGTACAAGGCTGGGCTGATGCGGCAGAAGCAAAAGCTGAAATTATTAAGGCGGTCGAAGCGGTTAAATAACCCTTGTGGATAGCTAAAAAATCAGCAATAAAAAGGCCAGCAAATGCTGGCCTTTTTATTGCGCTATTTAATGCATTTCTAATGAACTTTTAATGCACTATCACTGTACCACTAACGTTTCTTCTTTTTAGCAACAGTTTTTTTAGCAGCTGATTTTTTCGCAACTCGCTTAGGTATTGCCGCCAATAGCTCTTTGTATAACTTACTCGCCTTACCAATACTTTTATGTTTTGCAAAAGTATCAACAGCCATTTTCCATGCTGTCGCTTTACCATGCGCATTAATTGAATAACTGGTGCAAATGATTTTCCCATCGGCCTCTGATGCAATACCCACTTGAAAAATCGGTGTCTTCGTCCCACTTTTTTCAGTTTTCACTAAATAACTGATACCGCGTACAGAACCATTAGGATTAAAACAACGTGCTGCCTTATTCGCTTTTTTCGCCTTAACCTGAGAAACGGCAAGCTCGCTATCTCTATTAACTGCCTCCTTCTCGATTTTCTTTTTTATCGAACCGTTAAGTCGTTTGCCACCTTTCTTTAAGCTAAAATACTCTTGAAATAATTTTGCATCGACTGTTCGACGAACCCTATAACCATAAAACGCTTCATTATCTAAAAGTTTTACACTCACTGTATTTCTCCATCACTAATTTATCGATAAGTACTCATTAACTGTTGAATAATGCGCTTATAGATAACTCATCTTGTGGAGCTGGAGATGAACTGCACTTCACACTTCATCTCTTCCTCCATATCATCAGCATTATCAACATCCCTTGTGTCCTTATTTATTTATTTTTTATCCAGACCTTTTATTCACATACTCTTGTTCACATACTCTTTTTAACACCCTCCTCTAATACTCACTATTTTTTACTCACTAAAAATATGCAAAATCAAGGGAGCTGGAGTTACGAATTGGTCGTTAAATCATTTTGAAAATCAAAACTAGGACAATTGATGCGGTCTAATCGTTCAACTTAGCAACAAATTTATTTGCATAAAAAACTATGCCGCCGTGGTGCGGCAGAAAAACTCAGCTACTGGAGGTTTTTGTAAAAAGAAGAAAGCGTAAAGCGTAAAAAAATGCGACAGTTAAAGACAATAACTAATTGTTAGCTATCTATTTTTTGGTCCATTGATAGCGATGGATTTTTCTCTGCGGGTCGACCAACGACTTTCGCGGGTACGCCGGCAACAGTAACATGTGACGGTACCGATTCAAGGACAACACTGCCCGCCCCCACTTTAGAACCTGCACCCACCGTGATATCACCGAATATTTTCGCGCCGGCGCTAATTAATACACCTTCACCAATACTCGGATGCCGCTTACTCGTACCGTTACCGGTGCCACCCAATGTCACGCCGTGAAGTAACGAAACGTTGTCGCCGACTTCTGCCGTTTCACCAATCACAAGACCCGTTGCATGATCAACCATTAAACCCTGACCTAACTTAGCGGCAGGATGAATATCAACACAGCATAAAACACTGACACTATGCTGAATATAACGTGCAATAGATTTTCGATGGTTCCGCCACAAATAATGAGAGAAGCGCTGTGCCTGAATGGCCAAATATCCCTTAAAAAACAAAAACGGGCGACAGTAATTATCACAGGCTGGATCACGCTCAAAGTAAGCATCAACATCAGCTAATGCCGCCTGAGCTAAAATTGGATCGGCCTCTAATACCTCGGTAAAAAGCTCGTTGAGCATCTGCTCTGATACCGTTTCGCTGCCTAACTGTGCTGCAATATGAAAAGCTAATGCTGACTCAAAGCTGTCATGATTAATCACATGATTGTGGTAGAAACTTGTTAGCATCAACTCATCACTCGCCATACTAACCGCTTGGCTATGCATTTGAGGCCATATAGATTGCAAGTTTTTCACCGATCACTTTCCTTTTAATTTTTTTAAGCGTCAGCTTTACCAACACTGTTCATCTATTCACAATAAATACGTGCGCTAATAAGCAATATACCGAGCAAATATCTCATCAAAATTTTCCAGTACCGTATCGCGTAACCGCATATCTTTTTCTTTTTTCAAAACGTTATACAGTGTCTCAGCATTAAGCAATCGTGAAAAATGTTCTGCCGTTACTTGATGACTTAAATGCCAGCGCTCAGGAGCCACACCACCATCAATAACGCCCTGATAAGGCCGATAAAATCCGTTAGCCTGCTGCTTATCTATTTGATCGTCTAACCAATCATGCAATGGCGCAAATACTCCCCCGCGCTCTACTTCATCATCAATTAACTGCACATTGAAATCTGACGGTACAGCAGCACGATCGTAGACATCAATATCTGTGCCCCAATGATGACGCGAACCACCTGGCAGTGCCGACCAACGCAATATGGCAAAAACGATGGACCTGTCATCTAACTGCGCAACATCCAATAGCTCGCCGTTCGCATCAAGCAGTGGTCTCTGACCCTCGACTTTTTCATTCCAAATGACTAACTGTCGCTCAAAGCTGCGATACGCACTGACGGCAGCTAAATCAAACTCTACCGAGGAGGCAGCCGCTTGCAAAGCTGACCAATCATCAACAATATCTCGATGCAAAAATTGCTTATCTACAGCAATTAACGCGCTATCGTCTTTGCCAACCAGCTGGTCTATGGATATCAAAAAAACCTCTTACCTTGAAATACTGATCACAAATGAGCAGTAGTCAAACAATAATAAGTGATAATAAGCGAAGCCCTAGTAAAAAGAAAAGCACATCCCCTTATCAATAGGGTTTCTTTTTGCCATCCTTGGCATCCACAAGCTTTAGAAAAGGTATAATCGTTTTATTGAGCAGCTATTTATAAGAGCTAGCCACAACCGATAACAACCATCTATAAAGAGCACCGCAAGTCATGACCCGTTTATGCCATATTAATGATATTGATGAAGGCGCCTCTATGGGCTTTGAAATTGCTGACAAAAAGCTGTTTGCAGTTAAAAAAGACGCTGCGATTCACGTTTATGAAAATCGATGCCCTCACCTAGGCATTGAGCTTGAATGGTTAGAAAATCAATTTCTCGACCCCGATGGCGCCTTGATTCAATGCTCAACACATGGCGCATTATTCCTAATCGAAGACGGCAACTGCATCTCTGGACCCTGTGCTGGTGAGCAGCTAAGGCGCATTGAGACTGTGGTTCAGGCCGATGAAATCTTTCTCACCGATGAATTCAGCGCCGACTAACACTTCTTCTTAAACGCCCATGCCGGCCTGAAACGGTTGCGAATAAAATACTTAAAATGTTGTCCAAGATAAGCTCTGGACAGGCATCTTGCATCTCGTTAAGTGAATTAGGTATGGATTGCCAACAGATTTTCTGATAAATTCGCTGCCCTTCGATAACTTGTGTAACAGAAACACCGCCGAGTTATGTGTAATCCCTGACACGGAAGGCAGCGCCAAAACAAAATACATTGATATCCGCTTATTATTTAAGCAGTTTTTGATGCAAAAATAGCTATAAAATGCCGCAAGCGTCCCGATTTTTTTACGAATAATGATGAGACGTTTAGCGTAGGGAAGTAGGGCAAGGAGCGTAAAGCAAAACCTTGCAAACAAAAAGTGAAGACACTAAACAATACATTATGTATTCAGCAAATTGATTAAGAGATTTTCAAGATGCCTCGCAAGAAAAAAAGCACCGCTACCGAAAGCTTCCAGAATTTTACGCCTTATAAGCCTAAAAAAGGCGAACAGTATATGTGCGAACCGCAATTGGATCATTTCAAATCCATTTTGCTGAACTGGAAAGCACAGTTGATGGAAGAAGTTGACCGCACCGTTACTCATATGAAAGACGAAGCTGCTAACTTTCCTGATCCAGCCGACCGCGCAACACAAGAAGAAGAGTTTAGTCTTGAATTGCGCGCCCGTGATCGCGAGCGCAAGCTGATTCGAAAAATTGACAGCACGATCGACCTAATCGATGCTGATGACTACGGCCATTGTGTTGCCTGTGGTGTTGAAATCGGCATTAAACGACTAGAAGCACGCCCCACAGCTACCTTGTGTATCGACTGTAAAACACTCGATGAAATCAAGGAAAAGCAACAACTCGGTTAATCAGCATATTAGCCCTGTCTAATTGCAGCGGCCTATCGTGACAACTCACATAGGCCGATTCGCGCCATCCCCTACTGGTCCACTCCATAGCGGCTCTCTACTTGCCGCCGTTGCAAGTTATCTCGATGCAAAATCCCATCAAGGTCAATGGCTACTTCGCATCGAAGATGTCGATCGCCTTCGCACCGTCAAAGGCGCGCGCGACAGCATATGCCACAGTCTTGAGCAACATGGTCTTAACTGGGATGGCGTTATTGAGTACCAAACTGACAATGATGATCGCTATCAAGCCGCACTCGAACAATTACAACAGCAGCAACGCGTATTTTTTTGCTCCTGCACACGCACAGCCTTGCGACAAAATCCCGGCCCCTACCCAGGCACATGTCGAAAAGAAAAATCGAGCCATTATTTAGCCGCAACACCGCAGCAACCTGCCAGTCATTCGCTTCGATTTGAATGCGGTGAGGGACGCATCGATTTTACCGATCGGATTCTTGGCCAGCAGTCTTTCGAGTTAGCGCAACTGGGAGACTTTATCCTTCGTCGACGAGACTCTTTATTTGCCTACCAACTAGCAGTGGTTATCGACGATGCCCAACAAAGTGTTACCAGTGTGGTGCGTGGTGCTGATTTATTGAGCTCCACACCTTGGCAGATCGCGCTTCAACAAGCCCTCGATTTGCCCATTGTCGACTATGCTCACCTACCGCTTATAACTCATGCTGATAACGGCCAGAAGTTAAGCAAACAAACTGGCGCACAAGCCATCGATAATACCGCAGCCGTGAGCAACCTATGCCTTACCTTAAGCCAGCTCGGCCAGCAATTACCTGAACAAGCTCAAAGACTTAGCGTTAATCAGCTATTGGAATGGGCTATTGATCACTGGCAAATTAATCGGGTCTCAAAAACCGCATTAATCGTCGATTAATACTGCGCGATTAAAAACCAGAAAAAGCTTTAATATCAAACAGTTTGACGTTTTATTGGACAAGAAAGTAAGCCTTAAAACACCGACTTTAACGCAACTATTCTCCACTATAGTCATCAATATAAGGGTGACAAAAATTCGCATTTTGCGTTACAAACGGTTACAGTGCACGCCAGATTCGGAACAGTAAATCAGTCTATGCCTAATACAATTTCGTCATTCAAGCATTTAAGTAACGCGCTATGAGAAACATCCTCGTTATCGAAGGCGGCGCAGCCGATGAATCATCGTTAGCATCCACGCTGACACAGCTTGATTGCACGCCTACTTTTGTCGCCGATATTGCCGAAGCGAAACGACTCGGCTTCAATGGCTTTCAACTGCTGATATGCGATTTAACCTTAGCTGACGGTCTTGGTATTGAGTTAGTTAGCCAACAGCATAGCTGTCCCGTCATCATCCTCTCTAAAACCAAAGATAGCGCATCCATCGTAGAAGCCATGCGAGCAGGTGTCGCTGACTATATTATCTCGCCATTTGTTGAAGCTGACTTTAGTGCGGCACTTGAGCGCGTATTAAAAAAATCAGCAGCAGAGCAAACAGAAACGGTATCTGCTGATCCGCAAGCCGAACCCTTGTTAGGCATGATTGGTTCAAGCGAATCGATGCAAACCGTTTATTCGCGCGTTCGCAAAGCGGCACCTACTCGCTCTACCATTCTTATTCGTGGTGAAACCGGAACAGGTAAAGAACTAATTGCTCGTGCCATCCATGATGCAAGTGATAGAGCAGATAAGCCTTTTATTGCCGTTAACTGCGCAGCAATCCCTGAAACATTAATAGAAGCCGAACTGTTTGGTCATGAAAAAGGCGCATTTACTGGTGCTGCCAGCAAACGCTCAGGCTTAATTGAGGCAGCCGAAGGCGGTACTTTATTTTTGGATGAAATTGGTGAACTGCCCAGCGAAGCTCAAGCACGCTTGCTTCGCTTTATTCAAGAAAGTGAAATTCGTCGTATTGGCTCCAATGATGCTCATCGTGTCAATGTGAGATTGGTTGCTGCGACCCACCGTGATTTGAAAAAGCTAACCACTAATGGCGGCTTTCGTCCTGATTTATACTACCGAATTAATGTCGTTCGTATCGACTTACCATCGCTCAAACAGCGCGGCAATGATCTGCTTGAAATTGCCGAACACTTGTTAGAGAAAGCGGCTATTCGCCATGAAAAATCTGGCTTACATCTTTCACCAGAAGCTATCCAAGTCATCAACAACTACACTTGGCCGGGCAATGTCAGAGAACTTGAAAATGTCATCGAGCGCGCAGCTATTATGTGTGAAGGGCTAGAAATCAATACCGATACACTCGAAATTGATACCGAGCTTAACGAAAGCAACCATTTTAACGCCGAGATACTGACGCCATTTACTGGCAACTATTTAGACCTTCAACAGCCTGTGCATGCAGCTAGCAACGAAACCAGCAGTCGTGACCATATGCCAGACCCTGCCGGTGAGCTGTCGCTAGAAGACTACTTTCAGCGTTTTGTTCTCGAAAATCAAGAACATATGAATGAAACCGAGCTAGCTAAAAAATTAGGTATCAGTCGTAAATGCCTATGGGAAAGACGGCAGCGACTCGCCATACCACGTAACAAAACCAGCAATAAATCCTCTGACTAAGCCTCATTAAACACGCTCAATCCAGTCACTAAGCTCGTCTATTTCGTCTGGTCACCTCAGCCAATTGTTACCGTACACACTTTTTCGTTTCCCCTTCTCACATTTGAATTTATTTTGTTACCAACCGCTGCGAAAAAATTAGATATGTAACCATTAGGTAACACGAAGAAGTGTAAATATGTAACATAAAGTGATCAGTAAGACAGTCAAATTGATAAGAAAATCAGGTAAGTTATTGTTTTTTAATAATTTTAAAAACATGGCATACCACGTGCAATATTTACATCGCTAATAATAATAATGAAAAGCAAAAAACAATAACAATAAATAAAAGCAAAATATAAGAATATAAAAAGACAACAAGACCTGGATGGGGAGTTTTCTCCCCGTCGTAATTCTCTTCTAATTCAGCCATCCCAGTGTGTGTTAAACTAGCGTCTTTGCGCCTATATTCGCGTGTTAGTGCCCTATGATTTATGCGCTTTACAGCCCAATGCTGTTAAAGTCTCGACTTTAATACAGTGACACCTTATCGCCAGGCATTAAAAAGTCGCTAGATCTAAAGCCACTCACGCCAATCACATGTCGGTATTTGAATGCTAAAACGGTTGTACAAGTCTTTAACCTCCTCGAGTCAATCAATGGATAGTGGTCAACCACCCACTGAAAATCCCTCATCGAGAGAGCAGCAAGCTCCTGAAATTATTTCACGTGATGATCACTGTATTTCGCGCAAGCGCATTAGTAAAAACGCACTGACTGTCATTTATGACTTACGTCGTGCTGGCTACGAGGCCTACTTAGTTGGCGGAGGCGTTCGCGATTTACTACTGGAGCGATCACCCAAAGATTTCGATATCGCCACCAACGCTACACCAGAACAAGTTCAGCAAACCTTCCGTCGTGCTCGCATTGTCGGAAGACGCTTTCGTATTGCTCATGTTCGCTTTGGTAGAGAAATTATTGAGGTCACCACCTTTCGTGGTAGCCATGATCAAGTTGACGAGTCGCAACGTAAAAATAATAAATCACAAACTAACGACCAAGGTATGTTGGTGCGTGACAATGTATACGGCAGCTTGCACGATGATGCTATGCGCCGTGACTTTACTATTAACGCGCTCTACTACAGCATCGATGGTTTTTCTGTTCTCGATTATACCGGCGGCATAGAAGACCTAAAAAAACGCCAAATTCGAATTATCGGTGAAGCCAGCCAGCGCTATGCCGAAGATCCAGTCAGAATGCTAAGAGCGATTCGCTTTAAAGCCAAATTTGATTTCGAACTCGAGACAAAAACGGCAGCACCTATTCAATCACTCGGACACCTTTTAGCGCAGGTCGCCCCCCCGCGCTTGTTTGATGAGATGATCAAATTATTCTTAACTGGCAAAGGTCAAAAAACATTTGAATTACTGGTTGAGTATCGATTATTTGATACGCTATTCCCCTCAACTGCAGCTTTTTTGAATACCAGCAATGCCGATGGCAACTTCGACTATCAAATGATTGCTAATGCGTTAGCCAACACCGACAAACGCGTGCACAACGGCCAACCTGTGACACCGGCTTTTCTTTATGCCGCGCTTTTATGGCCGGTTGTTCATCGTGAAGCTGAAAATATTATCACTGATGGTACACCGCGCTTACGCGCACTTCAGCTTGCAGGTCATCATGCCGTTGACGCGCAATTATCCACCATCGCTATCCCCAAACGATTCAGTATTCCAATGCGAGAAATCTGGACACTGCAGCAGCGCTTAGAAACCGCTCACGGCAAACGCGCCATTGCCGTACTAAAGCACCCACGCTTTAGAGCGGCCTATGACTTTTTATTGCTCCGCGAAGAGACCGGCGAATCGGTTAATGATCGAGGCATATTTTGGACCGAATTACAGAAAGAGCATCCCGTTAATCGCGAGGCGATTCGACAAGCTGACAAAAAACGTCCAAGACGACGCAGAAAACCGTCAAACAAGCATCAAGGAGAGAGCGAGTAATGCCTACGACAGCCTATATCGGCATCGGAAGCAACATGGACAACCCCATGCAGCAGGTCAACACCGCGCTCCAGTCATTATCTACGTTAAAAGGCAGCACATTGTGTCAACAGTCATCAATGTATAGCAGCGACGCTGTAGGGCCCGGACAACAGAACAGTTATATCAATGCGGTTGCAGAGCTTAATACCGAACTCTCCGCCGAAGCGTTACTCAAGCAGCTGCAAGCCATCGAAGCCGATCACGGCAGAATCCGCAAGCAGCGCTGGGAGCCAAGACCGCTCGATTTGGATATACTGCTGTTCGGTAATCAGATAATATCAACACCGACATTAAGCGTGCCGCATCCTGAGATGCACAAGCGCCACTTTGTACTCTACCCGCTGGCAGAAATTGCAACTGAGCTGGTATTGCCCGATGGATGCGCAATATCAGAACTACTGATGCAATGCCCCGTTGGCGAGTTATTGAAAGTCAAATAATTCACTTTGCATAACGTTTTATTAGATAATGTACTTTTAAAAATTTCTGACTAATGACTAAAAGAGTTGCCGATCTAAACAATGCCTGAGTTTAATTTTCCTGATGATAATTCTGATAACACACTGCTTGATGCAGATACTCTGGCTGTGTCGGAAATAATTAAAGATAGAGAGATTCCTCGCTTTATCACTATCGAAGGACCTATTGGCGTTGGCAAGACGACACTGGCCAAACGACTGGCAGAAAGCTTTAACTATGAAACCATGTTAGAGCGCGCCGAAGAGAATCCATTCTTAGCCGGCTTTTATAAAAACCGTCGCCAAAATGCATTAGCCACACAATTATTTTTTCTATTCCAACGCGCTCAGCAAATCCAAGATATGCGACAGCAAGATTTATTCTCGCCCGTGCGTATCTCTGATTTTTTAATCGAAAAAGATCGTCTCTTTGCCCGCGCCAATTTAGAAGATAACGAATTCACTCTGTACGAACAGGTCTATTCACAAATCACTATTGATGCGCCTAAGCCAGACTTAGTCATTTATCTACAAGCGCCCGTCGATGCACTCATGGATAGAATACTGCAACGTGGTATTTCAGTAGAACGTAATATTGATCGAGACTATCTCGAACTACTCAATGAAGCCTACAGCGAATTTTTTCTTTACTATGATGAAGCACCGCTATTAATTGTTAATTGCGCTGACATCGACTTCATTAACAACAACGACCATTATTTAACATTAATCGACTATATGCTCAATGTCCGCGGCGGTCGCCACTATTTTAATCCGACCATCTTTTCTTAATTGCCGATTAATTCTTTCTGCCTGTCAATACGGGAATCTAAGCCTTGAAATACAGCATACAAACACTCAGACAACGAAAAAGTGACCACAGCAAATTTAGCGTGGTTGCTGCTTATGACGCCAGCTTTACTGCAGCAATTAACCAAGCAGAAATAGAAGTTATTTTAGTTGGCGACTCACTCGGCATGGTCGTTCAAGGGCAAAGCAGTACTGTGCCCGTTACAATAGAACAAATGGTCTACCACACAGAAGCGGTAGCACGAGGCAATGCTTGCGGAGCCTCACAAGCATTAGTTATTGCTGATATGCCCTTTATGAGTTACGCCAACACCGAAGATGCATTAGCTAATGCCGCTAAATTAATGCGTGCAGGTGCCAATATGGTCAAACTAGAGGGTGGTGCATGGCTGGCAGACACAACAGCAAAACTCGTTGAATGCGGCATTCCCGTTTGTGCGCATATTGGTTTAACACCGCAGTCAGTGAATAAATTAGGTGGCTACAAAGTACAAGGTCGCAGCGATGACCAACAACAGCAATTACTTAACGATGCCAAGGCATTAGATAAAGCAGGTGCTGACTTCATTGTATTGGAGTGCATTCCTAAATCGTTAGCGGCAGAAATTACTCAGCATACTGAGTTTTCAACGATTGGCATTGGCGCCGGCTGTGACACTGATGCACAAGTGTTAGTTTGCTATGACATGCTAGGGTTAAGCTCAAGTCCTGCAAAATTTGTCAAAAACTTTCTCGCAGAAGGCGAAGCGTCACAGGCGCCGTCTATTGTTAACGCCTTTATCGCTTATAAACAAGCCGTAGAAAATAGCAGTTATCCAGCACCAGAACACGAATATCAATAAGCCATTAGCTAAATTTATAAAGAGCCATTAGCTAAATCTATAAAGAGCCATTAGCTAAATTCATAAAGAACCATTAGCTAGACTTATAAAGCGCCATTAGCTAAAACGACAGACGCCAAGCTAATTCACTGGCCGATACTAATGGCCAATACTTGATTATTTGAAGACTAATTAAATGCAAACCTTAAACCAAGTTAAGTATCTACGCGCTGCGCTCAATGCAGACAAAAACCGTGGCAGCAAAATTGTTTTAGTTCCAACCATGGGCAATCTTCATGAGGGCCACTTACAACTGGTTAGACGCGCTCGCGAAGTCGCCGATATTGTTGTTGTCAGTATTTTTGTCAACCCTATGCAATTTGGTGCAACCGAAGATCTTGATAGCTATCCTCGCACATTAACCGAAGACCAAGATAAGCTTGATGCCGAAAACGTCGACTATCTATTTATTCCTAATGTCGAAGAAATGTACCCCAATGGCATCGACAATCACACCACGGTCGCCAATGCCAACCTGTCTAATATGTTATGCGGCATTCATAGGCCCGGACATTTTCAAGGTGTTTGTACAGTTGTTAATAAATTATTGAACTTAGTGCAGCCATCTGTTGCCGTATTTGGCGAAAAAGATTTTCAACAACTCGCCATTATTAAGCGTATGGTCTCTGACTTATGCATGCCGATAGATATTATCGGTGTGCCCACTGCTCGCGCACATGATGGTTTAGCATTAAGTTCTAGGAACCAATATTTGAGTAACATTGATCGGGTTAAAGCCCCTTTGATCTACGAAACATTACAGAAAACACGCGATGCCATCATTGCCGGTAGCAGACAATATGAAACCTTGTGCGAAACAGCCAAAATCAATCTGAAAGATGCCGGCTTTGACGTCGACTACTTTGATATTCGTGATCAAAACAATCTTAGCTTACTAAACAATAATGCCGACAATAAAAAAATAGTTATATTAACGGCCGCATCGTTAGGAAGCACTCGATTGCTAGATAATATTAGAATTGAAATTTAAAAGAGATAAGTTATGAGCAAGCCATCATCCTATCCAATCGATGCCAACTTTAAAGCTAACGCCCACCTTAATCGCGACCAATACGATGCGATGTATAAAGCTTCAATTTCTCATCCCGAAATGTTTTGGAACGTGCAAGCAAAAAACTTTTTAACCTGGGATGGCACTTGGAATAAAGTGTGTAAATACGACTTTCGTAAAGGTGAAACCAATTGGTTTACTGGTGGAAAAATCAATGTCACCACTAACTGTATAGATCGTCATCTCGAAACACGCGCCAATCAAACCGCTATTATCTGGGAGGGTGATGAACCCGACCAACAAAAACTGATTACCTATGCCGAATTACATGAAGCTGTTTGCCGACTTGCAAACATATTAAAAAATCGCGGCGTTAAAAAAGGCGATCGCGTTTGCATTTATATGCCAATGATTCCCGAAGCGGCTTACGCCATGCTTGCCTGCGCACGTATTGGCGCAGTGCACTCGGTTGTATTCGGTGGCTTTTCACCGGATGCATTACGTGATCGTATTTTGGATGCTGATTGCCAAACGGTGATTACTGCTGATGAAGGTTTACGTGGCGGCAAAAAAATACCGCTTAAAAATAATGTCGATACAGCCGTTGCTGACTGCCCTAATGTACACACCGTATTAGTCGTCCAACATACGCAAGGTGATATCGAATGGCATGATAATAATATTTGGTATCACGAAGCCACTGCAGCGGCCGATAAAAACTGTCCAGCAGAATTAATGGATAGCGAAGACCCTCTTTTTGTTCTCTACACCTCGGGCTCTACCGGAAAACCTAAAGGCGTTATGCATACCACTGCTGGCTACCTGTTAGGTGCGGCCATCACGCATAAATATATTTTTGATTATCATGAAGGCGATATTTATTGGTGCACTGCCGATGTTGGCTGGATTACCGGCCATTCTTATATTGTCTACGGACCACTGGCTAATGGTGCAACAACATTAATGTTTGAAGGTGTGCCAACCTATCCAAGTGCGTCACGCTGCTGGGATATTTGCGATAAGCATCAGGTTAATATTTTCTACACTGCACCCACGGCATTAAGAGCACTAATGGGAATGGGTAACGAATTCGTTACTCAAACCTCTCGCAGCTCTATTCGCTTGTTAGGTACTGTCGGTGAACCCATTAACCCAGAAGCATGGGAATGGTATTACCATGTTGTTGGTGAAGCACGCTGCCCCATTGTTGATACATGGTGGCAAACCGAAACAGGGGCCATCATGATTTCACCACTAGCCGGCGCTATGGATTTAAAACCTGGTTCAGCAACACTGCCGTTTTTTGGCGTGGAACCTGTATTACTTGATAGTGAAGGTGCAGAAATAGAAGGCGAAGGTGAAGGCAACCTTGTCATCAGGCAGTCTTGGCCAAGTCAAATTCGCTCTGTCTATGGAGACCATCAACGTTTAATTGATACCTACTTTAGCACTTACCCAGGATACTTTTTTACTGGCGACGGCGCGCGACGAGATGCCGATGGTTACTACTGGATTACGGGGCGCGTTGATGATGTGCTCAATGTATCAGGCCATCGATTAGGAACTGCAGAAGTTGAAAGCGCTTTAGTGCTCCACGAAAATATTGCCGAAGCCGCTGTTGTCGGCTACCCACATGATGTAAAAGGACAAGGCATTTATTGCTATGTCACACCGATGGTAGGTATTGAATTATCCGACGCGCTGAAAAAAGATTTAATAGCGTTAGTGGCAAAAGAGATTGGCGCTATTGCTAAGCCCGATATTATTCAGTGGGCACCAGGCTTACCGAAAACGCGCTCAGGAAAAATTATGCGTAGAATTTTACGTAAGATTGCAGCTAATGAAATCGATACTCTTGGCGACACCAGCACATTAGCCGACCCTGCCGTTGTTGATGATTTAATTGAAAATAGAGTAAATAAAAAATAGAAGGTGTAAATAGAGAATCTTTTTAGCGGCAGGACGCCGCTAAAAATTTAATCTGAATAAACTATCGGCTTAACTAATTTAACTCGCCGCTATATTCATCCATCGAATCTTCTTCTTGCTGCTGCTCATAATTCATTGACTCTAAAGATACGAATTTATCTTCCGTTGGCTCAACTTCATCTTCAAGCCCCATCATGGACAACAACTCTTCATCTTCTAAATCAAATAAACCCGTCCACTCCATGATCGGTTGCCACTGTGCTAAATCGTTAGCGACACGACCCGGTGGCAAATCAAATAAGGTTAAACCCGCATCGAGTGACTTGATGTAGTTTTGGGTGTCACGCAGTGTTGCAATACGCGGCAAGCCGGTTCTATTTAAAAAAGAATCAAAGGTTTTTAAATATTTGGTATTCGCTTTAACACGGTTAGCAATTACGCCAATATTCATACTCGTGTTATCTAACCAACCGTTATTGCTCAACGTAACCCATAACCTTAAGGCTGCTTTGATATCGATTGGCGAAGGCGTAATTGGAATAATTAACTTATCACAGACACTGGCAATACTATGTGCAGTCGAGATCGCAGCACCGGGCATATCATGGATCATGACATCAAATTCGCCTTCTAAAGATACACCATCATAAGCAGCAATAGCCGCTATATCTGCGCATCGACGCGGTCTAGATTTTAACCAATCATGTGATGACTGCTGCTTATCATGATCAGCCAACGCCACACGTAAGCCCATTGTTGATGCATACACAGCTAGATGCGTTGCTATCGTGGTTTTGCCGCAACCGCCTTTTGGGTTTAAGAGCACTATATGCTTCATATCTCACCTCCGCGTTAACGCAGAATTATTTTATTCATTTGGGCATCCGTTTAGGATAAGCCCTTTTATTTCAGACCCTTACAGTCTAGGAAGATTTGAAGCGAATTACCGATTAAATGTTGTGAGATTTTCAATAGTTCTTCATATTAGATGCAAAGCATCAGAAAAGAGAATGAGACATAAAAAAATGAGATTTGATACGAATAGTAATAATAATAAAACGATTAATTGATAAGCAACAAATCAAATAATCGATTATATAAATAGTTTTTAGGATAGTTGGCATTCACCTTTAACAGTAACATTGCCTTGCTTGGCGTGCAGAATCACCACACTTGTCGATTTTTTTATCCACGTTTAAAGAAACAAAAAAAACCCGGGAAAACCCGGGTTTTTTATTTAACGTACTAAGCAATCAAAATCTAATTAAGATTCAGCCGCTTCTGATCCAGCTTCTGTTGTCTCTTCAAGCTCTTTCATGCTGAGCTTAATGCGACCGCGCTGATCAACATCCAGCACTTTCACTTTAACAACTTGGCCTTCTTCAAGTACATCTGTCACTTTCTCAATTCGCTCGCTAGAGATTTGAGAAATATGCAGCAAGCCATCTTTACCTGGCAAGATATTAACAAACGCACCAAAATCAACAATGCGCTCTATCTTACCTTCGTAGATAGCACCAACTTCAGCTTCAGCAGTAATACCTTCTACAATGGCAACCGCCGCATCGCGTGAAGCTTTGTCTTTACCGTAGATGCGAATAGTACCGTCATCATCAATATCAACCGTCGCGCCAGTGTCTTCGGTAATTGAACGGATAGTTGCACCGCCTTTACCAATAACATCACGAATTTTATCAGTATCAATTTTGAATGCGCTCATGCTTGGCGCGTTTTCTGATAACTCAGTACGTGCTTCTGCAATCACTTGATTCATTTCAGTAAGAATATGCAAACGTGCTGCTAACGCTTGGTTAAGCGCAATTTCCATAATCTCTTCGTTAATGCCTTCAATTTTGATATCCATTTGCAATGCAGTGATACCGTTAGATGAACCGGCCACTTTAAAGTCCATATCACCAAGGTGATCTTCATCACCTAAGATATCAGTCAATACTGCAAACTTTTCGCCTTCTTTAACAAGACCCATTGCAATACCTGCAATGGGAGCTTTTAAAGGTACGCCAGCATCCATCATCGCCAAGCTGCTACCGCAAACCGAAGCCATTGATGAAGAACCGTTAGATTCTGTAATCTCAGAAACAACACGCACTGTGTAAGGGAAAGACTCAGCATCAGGCATCATGGCTAATACGCCACGCTTAGCTAAACGACCGTGACCAATTTCACGACGGCCAACAGGACCAACACGGCCCGCTTCGCCTACCGAGTATGAAGGGAAGTTATAATGGAATAAGAAGTTATCTTTATAACTGCCTTCCAATGCATCGATAATTTGTGAATCGCGAACTGAACCTAAAGTGGTTACCACTAAAGCCTGAGTTTCGCCGCGAGTAAACAATGCCGAACCGTGTGCTTTTGGCAATACGCCAACCTGCATTGACAATGGACGAACCGTTTTAGTATCACGACCATCAATACGCGGCTCATGATTAACAATACGCTCACGAACAATTTGTTTTTCGATTTTCGAAAACAACTCACGAACAGTATCAGAACTTGTATCGCTATCTTCACCAGCAAACTGCTCTACCGCACGATCGCGTATAGTGCCAACTTGCTCGTAACGATCTGCTTTTTCAGTAATCTGATAAGCTGTACCAAGGTCAGCACTTACCGCTGCACTAAGACCACTATAAAGATCTTGATCAATAGCAGGTGCAGTCCAATCCCAAATCGGTTTAGCCGCATCAGCTGCTAATGATTTAACCGCTTCGATAACTACTTGCATTTCTTGATGCGCAAATAAAACCGCACCTAGCATAGTATCTTCACTTAATTCTTTTGCTTCTGACTCAACCATTAATACTGCATCGGCAGTACCGGCAACAACCATGTTAAGTTCAGATGTTTCTAATGTTGAGTAAGTTGGGTTTAATAAATACCCTTCTTCTTCGGTATAGCCAACGCGTGCGCCGCCAATAGGACCATTAAATGGAACACCCGAAATAGATAGCGCCGCCGAAGTACCAATCATTGCTGGAATATCTGGATCAATATCATCTTGAGCCGATACAACCATACAAATAACTTGTACTTCATTCTTAAAACCATTGGGGAACAATGGACGAATCGGTCTATCGATTAAACGTGAAGTTAGCGTTTCTTTTTCAGAAGGACGCGCTTCGCGCTTAAAGAAACCGCCAGGTATTTTACCGGCAGCGTATGTTTTTTCTGTGTAGTGCACAGACAATGGGAAAAAATCTTGCCCAGGTTTTGCCTTTTTGGCGCCAACGACAGTACAAAGCACAACAGTTTCATCCATTGTGACTAAAACAGCACCCGATGCTTGACGAGCCACTCGACCTGTTTCTAAAGTAACCGTGTGATTACCGTATTGAAATTGTTTAATTACCGGATTCACAATAAATCCTCCATCCAATTCTAAAATAATGGAGCCATAGTGTTAGCGCTCAATAGCTATCACTAGGCTCCGACAATAATGCCTTAACTCAAATCGAATTAACGACGTAAGCCTAAACGCTGAATTAATTCTGCGTATCGAGCCGCATCTGTGCTCTTTAAATAGTCCAACAATTTTCTTCGCTGATTAACCATGCGAATAAGACCACGACGTGAATGGTGATCTTTTTTATGGTCGCCGAAATGTTCCTGCAATTTATTAATATTTGCAGTTAACAACGCCACTTGTACTTCTGATGAGCCTGTATCGCTTTCGTCACGTTGATAGTCTTTAACGATACCTGCTTTTTCTACTGCGCTTAATGCCATGATTCTATTCCTCTAAAATGTGCAATAAATTTGAGTGGCCTGTCCGTGCACATTTACAGACAGGTCAATATAAAAAATCTAAAAAAAATTAAACAACCAAGCGTTTTGGCGCGACTAATCCATCATCGTTGATTTCGCCAATACCAATAAACTCGCCTGACTCCAAAATTAACTTAACGATTCCATTCAGCGGCGCACCTGACACCTGAACTGGCTGCCCCCTACGCACATAAAACCCGCTAGACTCATCCAATGTCACCATTGGAATATGTGATAAAGCGTAATCTAACGGCTTTAATAACTTATCCATTTCTTCAAACTGATCGTCTTGCTTTAACTCGCGCAAAGTCTCAATCGATATTGCTTCAGGCTCTACAAAAGGTCCTGACTGCACGCGACGTAATGCGGCAACATAGGCACCTACACCTAATTTATCGCCTAAGTCCGACGCCACGGCACGGATATAAGTTCCTTTGCTTACACTTAACAAAACATCTATTTCAATTTCAGGCCGCTGCGTACCAAAACTACGAAACGCTGTCATCTCAATATGATCGATCCGAATATCACGACTCGGACGCTCAACCTCTTCACCTTTACGCGCCAATTTATAAAGCCGCTCGCCTTTATGCTTTAACGCGGAATACATTGGCGGTATCTGTTGTTGTTCACCTTTAAATGACAACAACATCTCTAATACTTGCTGCTCAGTCAACGATGACGCATCAGCGACGGGTGTAATCTCACCATCAGCATCATCTGTTGTACTTTTAGCGCCTAGCACAAAGGTACTGGTGTAAGTTTTATCCGCGTCTAATAAAAATTGCGAAAACTTTGTTGCCTCGCCAAAACACAATGGCAATACACCGGTAGCTAGCGGATCAAGACTGCCCGTATGGCCAGCCTTAGCTGCAAAAAATAGCCGCTTACATTCTTGCAAAGCACCATTTGAGCTTACACCTAACGGCTTATCGAGAACTAAAATACCGTTCACTAATCGTCCGCGTCTCGTTCTTCCCACTCAAACTGCCCTACAATTTCCAATAAACTGACAACAACAATGCACGCTGTGATCTATCACCATACAGCCTAAGATTTATCACCATATAAGGCGCGACCAATCAGGTTTGATAAATGCTCACCAGTGCGAACACTTTCATCAAAATAAAATTTTAACTTAGGTGTAGACCGCATCGTATGCTGAGCCGCTATCTGACTACGAATAAAACCCGCAGCACCATTTAATACTTCAATCGCTTCCTTCGCATCTTCCGCCGTTTCTTTCTCAAGAAAAGTGACGTAAATTTTTGCGTTGGACATATCACGACTCACCACTACCGCGTTTACATTCGGATGAGAGACTCGAGGGTCTCGCAACTCTTTCTGCAACAGTGATGCAACTTCACGTTTGATAAAATCAGCGACACGTTCCGAGCGACTATACTCTTTTGGCATAACGCCCTCTTAAATTACACATGCTGAATTATTATTCATCAACGCAAGCAAGCTTATAAACTTCTTGCGACCTCATGCATATCAAATACTTCAATTTTATCGCCCGCTTTCACGTCGGTATAATCTTTAACGCCGATACCACACTCAGTACCACTTCGCACTTCACTGACATCATCTTTAAAGCGACGCAGTGAATCGAGTTCACCTTCATGTATCACAACGTTATCGCGCAATACGCGAATAGGCTTGTTGCGTGAAACCGAACCTTCAACAACCATACAACCTGCAACCAAACCAAATTTAGGCGACTTAAAGACATCGCGCACTTCGGCAGTACCCAAAATTTCTTCTCGCATTTCTGGCGGCAACATACCTGAAAGCGCATCTTTCACATCATCAAGTAGGTTGTAGATAATACTGTAGTAGCGAATTTCTAATGATTCTTTCTCTGCTGACTTTCTCGCCGTTGCATCAGCGCGGACGTTAAAGCCAAAGATAACTGAACTGGTTGTTGCAGCAAGATTCACATCGGCTTCGGCAATAGCACCAACACCGCTTGAAACTACATTCACTTCAACTTCATCATTACCAATTTCTTGCAGCGCAGAAATAATCGCTTCTATCGAACCGCGTACATCCGCTTTAACAACAACGTTAAGCGTTTTCTTTTGGTCCGATTCAAAGCTAGCAAAAATATTATCTAAGTTAGCTTTCTGTTGACGAGAGAATTTAACTTCACGTTCTTTTTCACGGCGAACATCGACAACTTCACGCGCTTTACGCTCATCTTTTACAACTAATAAATCATCACCTGCATTTGGCGTACCGTCTAAACCTAAAATCTCTACTGGAATAGAAGGGCCAGCCACTTCAATTAACGCGCCGCGCTCATCGGTCATATTTCTTACACGACCAAACTGCATACCCGCCAGCACATAATCACCATTCTTCAGCGTTCCTTCTTGTACTAATACTGAAGCAATATTACCGCGGCCTTTATCAAGTCGAGACTCGATAACAACACCTTTCGCTGGCACATCAACTGGCGCAGTAAGCTCTAACATTTCTGCTTGCAGCGATAATGCATCTAACAGTTTATCAATGCCTTCACCGGTGTGAGCTGATAGAGGAATAAACTGCGTATCGCCGCCCCACTCTTCAGGCACAACTTCTTGGGCAACTAATTCATTTTTAACGCGTTCAAGATCTGCGCCTTCTTTATCAATCTTATTAATAGCTACAACCAATGGCACTTGTGCAGCCTGAGCATGCTGAATAGCTTCAATAGTTTGCGGCATAACCCCATCATCAGAAGCAACCACCAATACAACAATATCAGTACACTTTGCACCACGCGCACGCATAGCAGTAAATGCCGCGTGACCAGGTGTATCAAGAAAACTAATAACGCCGTTGCTCGTTTCAACATGGTAAGCACCGATATGCTGGGTAATACCACCGGCTTCACCACTCGCAACACGCGACTCACGAATATAATCAAGCAACGATGTTTTACCGTGATCGACGTGACCCATAACCGTTACAACAGGAGGTCGTGATTCTTGACCGCCTTCTTCATCAGCTAACTGATCCGTCAACGCAGCAATCAATGAGCTCTCTACTTCGTCTGCACTCACCAAACGGTAAGAGTGACCTAACTCTTCAACTAACAAAACGGCAGTCTCTTGATCAATCGCCTGATTAATCGTCGACATTACGCCTAACTTCATTAACTCTTTAATTAAAACATTCGCTTTAATCGCCATCTGCTGCGCTAATTCACTCACCGTAATCGATTCGGTAATAGCAACTTCATGGACAATACGTTCGGTTGGCTGCTGGAAGCCTTGACGACTATGAGCCTGTAAAACTTTTTTGCTGCCCATACTAACGAAAGAAGGATTATCTTCAGGCATAAACTCATCAACTCTTACATGATGACCGCGATTTTTACCGCGCTGCTTAGCCGTTTTCTTACCTTTATTAGCTTTTCTACGAGGCTCGTCTTCATCTTGCGTCGTTGGTGCCGCTTTAAAATGCTTAGGTGCAGCAGCAGGTTTATCTTTTGCCGTTTTTGCAGCTTCTTTCTTAGAAATTTCTTCAGCCTTCAATCGAGCAGCTTCTTCTGCCTTTGCTCGAATCGCAGCACTTCGACGCTCTTTATCTACCGACTCTTGCTCTTTACGTTTAGTCGCTGCTCGCTGTCGTAATTCTTCAGCATCAAAGGGATCAACACGTCGCGCTGGCGCAGCTTCTTCTGTCGCCACAACTTCTTCGGCAACGTCCCCAGCAGTAGCTTCAACTTCAACCGCAGACTCTTCAGCAACCGCCAAGTCATCTACTGTTTCAGTACCTACATCAACGTTTTCTTCAACTGGGTCAATAACGGGTAACTCTTCAACTTCAGCAACCGCTTCAGGTAATTCTTCAACCGCTGTCTCATCACGCTTAACGTATGTGCGCTTTTTACGCACCTCAACGGATACCGTTTTTCGACCTTGCGAACCTGTCGCCTTAACGGTCCCTAAAGTCTTACGCTTTAGAGTGATTCGTTTAGGCGCAGCCGTGCTCGCACCATGACTACTTTTCAAGTGCGCAAGCAATTTCTGCTTATCTTCGTCAGAGACGGGTTGATCTGCAGTTTTGTGATCGAGGCCAGCTTCTTTCATTTGCGATAGCAAACGATCGACTGAAGCACCTACTGTTTTAGCGAGTTGACTAACTGTCACTTCCGCCATGTATTCCCCCTAGTACAATTAATCGGTTGACGACACTTATTCAGCAGCGTCGGCAAACCATGGCGCGCGGGCTGTCATTATCAGCTCACCGGCACGCGCCGCATCTAAATCTTCAATACCTAACAAGTCTTCTACCGCTTGCTCGGCTAAGTCTTCCATTGTGACAATACCTTTACTCGCCAACACAAATGCTAGATGACGATCCATCCCATCCATAGTTAACAAGTCTTCAGCAGGTTCACTACCTTCTAACACTTCTTCAGAGGCGATAGCTTGAGTCAGTAACGCATCTTTGGCACGCGCACGTAACTCTTCGGCAATCTCTTCGTCAAAGCCTTCGATATTTACCATCTCTTCTAATGGCACGTAAGCGACTTCTTCTAAGCTAGTAAAGCCTTCTTCAACCAACACCAACGAAACATCTTCATCAATGTCTAAAGCTTTCACGAAGATATCAACAAGTCGCCCTGCTTCTTCTTCATTTTTAGCAACTGCTTCTTCTGAACTCATTACGTTAATTGTCCAGCCAGTTAACTGCGCTGCCAATCTAACGTTTTGTCCGTTGCGGCCAATAGCCTGCGCAAGATTTTCTTCGTCTACGGCAACATCCATAGAGTGAGAATCTTCATCGACAATAATCGATTCAACTTCTGCTGGCGATAAAGCATTAATCGCCATTTGCGCAGGGTTGTCATCCCATAAAATAATATCAACACGCTCGTTAGCTAATTCACCCGATACTGCCTGCACACGTGAACCACGCATACCAACGCAAGCACCAACAGGATCGATGCGACCGTCATTGGTTTTTACTGCAATCTTTGCACGTAAACCTGGGTCACGAGCTGCCGCACGAATTTCAATAACTTCTTCTGAAATTTCTGGCACTTCGATAGAAAATAATTCAATTAGCATTTCGTTACAGGCACGACTTAATGCTAACTGCGGACCTCGAATATCATCACGAATTTCAGTGAGGATAGCGCGTACACGATCACCTACACGAAACGCTTCGCGACCGACTAAAGCATCACGACTCATCAAACCTTCGGCGTTACTACCTAAGTCAACAATAACCGCTTCGCGGGTTACCTTTTTAACGGTACCGCTAATTAACTCACCTATACGGTCACGGTAAGCATCGACGACTTTTGCGCGCTCGGCTTCACGTACACGCTGAACAATAACTTGCTTAGCCGTTTGGGCAGCAATACGGCCAAACTCAATGTTCTCGACCTGCTCACGATAAATATCACCAATTTTCAGCGCGCTATCTTTTTCGGCAGCTTCTTCGGTGGTTAACTCTGTACCCAAAATGGATAGATGATCATCAGGCATTACTGTCCAACGACGAAACGTGACGTAGTCGCCAGACTCGCGATCAATAATGACCTCGATTTCTGACTCTTCTTCGTAACGTTTTTTTGTCGCTGTCGACAAAGCCATTTCAATCGCTTCAAATATAATTTCACGATCGACACCTTTCTCGGCAGATACTGCATCTGCTACAAGCAAAATCTCTTTATTAATCATTTGCCGTTACCACTCCTAAAATCGAATTAAACATTTCTATTACCCGATACTTATCAATAAAAATAAACATTATTCAAACTGTGGAATCATGCTGCCTTTTTCAATCGCTTCAAAAGGCAAAGCATATTCATCTTCACCATTGCGAATAAGCACTTCATCATTCTCAACACCTGCAAGCAGTCCTTTAAACTGCTTGCGACCTTCAAAAGCAAAACGTAATTTCACCTTGACGAAAAAACCACTGTGTCGCGCATACTGATCTAAAGTAAAAAACGGTCTCGACATACCTGGCGAAGATACCTCTAAACGATACTCACTGCGTATCGGATCTTCAACATCTAACAACAGCGATAGCTGTCGGCTTACCTGTGCGCAATCATCCACACTGATACCGTTAGGCGACTCAATAAAAACTCTTAGCAGTGCCGAACCCGACTGCGTTTGATATTCCAGTCCCCAAAACTCGAAACCCATATCAACAACGGTCGGCGCAATTAATTCTTGTATCTGTGCGGTACTTGCTGCCAAGTGTATTCCCACTTATTTATTACTTTAGATTTATCACTTTAAATCTAACGTTTAAAAACAGGCGCAAACTCAATCAACCATTAGCTAGACGCCAAAAACAAAAAATGGGCACAAGGCCCATTCCAATTACCAGCACGGAGGAGTATTCACCAACTGTGCTCGCAATAATAAAAAGCCCCTTATTAGGGGCTTTTTGATAATCTGTATCGGTTGGCTAACCGTTCAGTGGGCAACGACTTTCAGCACGCTTAATCAATCGTTAGACATAAGCATTACTGAAACTTCCCACCACAATATCTATTAAGAACAACATAACAGATAAAGACCAGAAACAAAGATCGGACCGGAATGCAGCTGTTAGCTTCAACAGCGAGGTCAGACCCCCTAAATTCAGGCGGGCATTATAGAGAGAGCGCCTTCTAGGGTCAAGGAAAAGGCCAATAAGACGAATCCATTAAAAGCAGCACAATCTGTATGAATAATAACCAGATCGGCTCATAAAGCCTCCCTAAATCATTAATCGTGAATTTGGACAAACATCCCTCTCTAGCGCAGGCCATACGGTAGTTTTAATCAAAAAAGATATGTTGTAACATTTTTTTTTGAATCAGGATCAGCAATTATCATGCAAACGCAACCCAACACCCCTAAAAAGCTCCCCGTGACGGTTCTTTCAGGCTTTCTTGGCGCCGGTAAAACCACCGTCCTAAGCCATATTTTGAACAACCGAGAAGGCAAAAAAGTCGCCGTTATCGTCAATGATATGAGTGAAATCAACATTGATTCAGCGATTATCCAGAATGAAGTCTCTTTAAACCGCAGTGAAGAAAAGCTTGTGGAGATGAGCAATGGCTGTATTTGCTGCACTTTGCGTGAAGATTTATTAGAAGAAGTCACTAAACTGGCTCAGGATGGCCGTTTTGATTACCTTGTGATCGAGTCTACCGGTATTTCAGAGCCACTGCCTGTGGCGGAAACCTTTACTTTCGCTGATGAAGATGGGGTTTCGCTTTCTGACGTGGCCGATCTAGATACGATGGTCACCGTGGTCGATGCGGCAAACTTTCTAAAAGATTATGACGAGGCAAAATACTTACAAGAAGCCGGAGAATCTCTGGGCGAGGAAGATGAGCGCAGTGTTGCGGATTTACTGGTTGAGCAGATCGAATTTGCCGATGTTATTCTTATAAGCAAAACCGACTTGGCTGAAACCGCTGATATTGAGCGCCTGACGGCCATTCTTAAGACACTCAATACCCATGCTCAAATCATTCCCATTGCTCAAGGCCATGTCGATATCGACGCTGTACTGAGCACAGGTTTATTTAATTTTGAACGCGCACAGCAAGCTCCAGGCTGGCTCAAAGAAATGCGTGGTGAGCATGTCCCAGAAACCGAAGAGTATGGCATTGGTAGTTTTAGCTACCTTGCACGCCGGCCTTTTCACCCGGAAAAGTTTTACCAATTTCTTCACAACACTAAACAATATGGCAAGCTAATCCGCTCTAAGGGTTATTTTTGGTTAGCATCACGTCCTGAATTTGCCGGCCAATGGAGCCAAGCTGGAGGCATGGCCCGCTTTGGATTCGCAGGTATGTTTTGGAAGGCGATAGCGAAAGAAAAATGGCCTACGGACGAAGAGTATCTCGCCTCGATTAAAGAGCAATGGGTTGAGCCCTTTGGCGATATGCGTCAGGAGTTAGTATTTATTGGTCAAGGCTTAGATAAAGCAACTGTTACACGCGCACTTGACGATTGCCTGTTGAGTGAAGAAGAGGTTTTAAAAGGTAAAGCCTACTGGTCAACATTGAGCGACCCTTTTCCTGAGTGGGAGCAAAGTGCATGATGTCCGCAAATGTTGCTCAGGCTATTAAGGGTAACCCCCCTGCAGCAATGCCTGCAAAGTTTCGGCGTGCAGCACAAAGCAACGAACCTTCGGTGCTTACTGATATTTATGAAGAAGAAGCTAATATCATCATTTGGCAGCGCGAATTATCAGAACAGCTCAAAGATTCGGTTAAAGCGTTTTTAGCATCGAATCAGAAGTTTCAAACCTCTATGACCGTAACACCAGAAAATGCGCTGGCAAGTATTCGTCAATCGCTAGGTGCTCATGGCTCATCTACATTGAGTGAAAACATTGCCGAACTCGTGGATATGTTTTGCTATTTATTTGGTCTTGAGCGAGCAGGTTTGCGGTTAACCATTTTAGATCGAGCCATGTGCCCGAAATTCCATGTCGATAAAGTCCCTTGCCGCTTGGTCACTACCTATCAAGGTATTGCAACAGAATGGCTACCTCATCAAGAGGTCAACCGAGAGAAGTTGGGCAAAGGAAGTAAGGGAAAGCCAGATCATCAATCCGGTTTATTTAAAGATGAGTGCCACATCCAACAACTTGGCTGCGGAGATGTCGCCTTATTAAAAGGTGAAAGCTGGGAAGGGAATGAGGATGCAGGCTTAGTGCATCGTTCGCCCGCCGTATTAACCGGAGAACGTCGCCTGCTATTAACCTTGGACTTTAGTCACTAAACCTTGTTTTTGCTTGTTATTACACATTGTTGGCTGACTGTTTTGAGAAGGCTCAAGGAAAACGAAAAGTATGGTGCCGAAGGCGGGACTTGAACCCGCACGAGCATAGCTCACTACCCCCTCAAGATAGCGTGTCTACCAATTCCACCACTTCGGCTGTATCCAAATAAACGAGGTGTTAAACCTAACTACACTGCAGTCATTAGGTTAAATCATTATTTCTTATATTTTACTCAGGGATGCTATCAACAACATCATTACCCGCTGGCGCGATCGCATCGAAATCAGGTAAATCGTCAAATGACTCTTGAATTTCAACGGCAGCATCAACCGCTGGTTGCTCAACCATAACTTGCTCTTGAGCCTCAAGACCAGACATTAAATCATCCACAGGTAACGCCGCTTTTTGCTTGGCGATAATCGCTAAACCAAAACTCGTCGCAAAAAAAACAGCGGCTAAAATAGCCGTTGCCTGTGTTAAAGCATTACCGCCACCGCTTGGCCCAAAAATGGTTTGCGAACCGCCGCCACCAAAAGAAGCACCAGCATCAGCACCTTTACCTTGCTGAAGAAGAATAAGTCCTACAATTGCGAGTGCAACTAGAACATGAAATACCACAATAATTTGTTCAATCACGTTAATTCTGCCTTTCTAATTTAAGTTTTTTAAACGTTTGCTAAAGCGACAAACTGCTTTGGATCAAGCGACGCTCCGCCAATCAAAGCGCCATCGATATCCGGCATTGCCATTAATGCCGTGGCGTTGTCTGGTGTCACACTACCACCATAAATTACTCTTAACTCGTCAGTATCTATAAAACGTGCAATGACTGAACGAATATAAGCATGCATACTTTGCGCTTGCTCTGGCGTAGCGGATTTACCCGTACCCACCGCCCAAATAGGCTCGTAAGCAATTGCCATAGGCCGACCATTCAAACCTTGTTCGGCCAACGCAGTCGCAACCGGTATCAGTTGCGACTCAATAAAATCTTCTGCCTTGCCCGCTTCTCGCTGCTCAATAGGCTCGCCGACACAAACGATTGGCGTCACATTCGCGGCAAACAAGTTAAGCATTTTGTTAACGACTTGCTGATCGGTCTCAGCAAAGCGATGTCTTCGCTCAGAATGCCCTGCAATACCGTATCCAACAGCCAGCTCGGATAACATGGTCGCCGCTATCTCACCGGTATAAGCACCCTGCTTCTCGGTCGACACGTCTTGCGCACCTAGCTGAAGAAGCGATGACTCTGATTGAATCAGCTCGGCAAAACGCGCTAAATAAACCGCCGGCGGACAAACAATAACGTCAACATCGGCTTGCTGTTTAGCAGGTTTTTCCGCAGCAAATGCAGCGATAAATTGCTGGCATAGTGACCAGTCACCATTCAGTTTCCAGTTTCCAGCTATTAAGCGTTTACGCATAGATTCCTACCCAAAAAACGGGCGGCAATAGTACCGAAGCACTCATCAACATACAAGCCGCTACCAACCTAACAATGGCTAGCTTACAGCCGCTTCAACCTTTGCCGCTAACTGTTCGGCAAACGTCTGAACCTGCGCTGCATCCTGCCCCTCTACCATCACACGAATCAATGGCTCCGTACCCGATGGGCGTAATAACACACGTCCATTAGCACCCATGGCATCTTCAACCTCTTTAACTGCTGCCACAATCGCTGGATCATCATCCAAATCAACGGTTTTTTCACGCCGAACATTGATCATTACTTGAGGACAAACTTCCAACCCTGACAGCAGCGCTTTAAGTGGCTCACCACTATCCATGACCGCAAAAAGGACTTTCAGTGCCGCAACTAAACCATCACCGGTTGATGCAACATCGGCACAAATAACATGCCCCGAAGACTCACCACCAAGACTCCAACCTTTTTCTTGCATCATTTCACTGACATAACGATCGCCAACTTTAGCGCGATCAAAAGGAATGCCTTGGGCTTGCATCGCTAACTCTAAGCCTAAGTTCGACATCAAGGTGCCAGCCACGCCCGCACAGCTACCTTGGGTGCGCAGTTGGTCCATCGCAATAACATAAAGAATCGCGTCGCCATCCACCGTTGTGCCATCACTGTCGACAAACAATAAACGATCACCGTCACCATCAAAGGCTACACCAATATCCGCGCCGTGTTCTAAAACGGCTGCGGTTAAAGCAGCGGGCTGCGTTGAGCCAAAACCATTATTAATATTTAAACCATCGGGCTTGGCACCAATCTCAATAACATCGGCACCTAACTCGCGTAACACTAATGGCGCAACATAATAAGTCGCACCGTGTGCACAATCGACAACCACTTTTTTACCAGCCAAATTAAAACCGGTTGGCACAGTGCTTTTGCAGTATTCAATGTAGCGGCCGCCGGCATCTTCTATGCGTGTCACTTTACCTAGATCGGCAGAGTCAACGGTTACCAGAGGTTCGTCTAACTCTTTTTCTATCGCTAACTCAATGTCATCAGGTAACTTCTTGCCATCAGCCGAAAAGAATTTAATACCATTATCATAATAAGGATTATGCGAAGCACTAATCACAATGCCTGCGGTGCAATGAAAGGTTCGGGTTAAGTAAGCAATCGCAGGTGTTGGCATAGGACCAATCAATGCGACGTTAACGCCGGCGGCAACTAAGCCGGCCTCTAATGCCGATTCGAACATGTAGCCAGAAATACGGGTGTCTTTACCAATAATAATACGCGGTGTTGACTGTCCTTTTGCAAGCCGGCCAAATACACGACCCACTGCCCAACCCAACTTTAAAATAAACTCCGGATTAATTGCACCCGAACCTACTCTGCCTCGAATTCCATCTGTACCAAAATATCGCTTTATCATGTCTTCGATTCTTTTTTGTTGTGTTATTTAAATAACGCACTATCTACTAATAGATAATAGACAGCCCAAGTCAATTCGCGCAAGTCTTTACCGCATAAGCAACTGCAACCGCATCACTCGTCGGCTTAACATCGTGAGTACGAATAATATTCGCGCCATGCTGCACGGCAATGGACGCTAAGGCTAAACCACCATAAAGCCGTTCGCTAGTTTCATTATTTAATATTGCGCCAATCATCGATTTGCGCGACATACCTACTAAGATTGGCAAATCCATTACTCTTAACTTTTCCAAAGCATTCACTAAAGTTAAATTGTGTGCCAACGTTTTACCAAACCCAAAACCAGGGTCAATAATAATATTGTTTCGATCCACACCAGCCGAGAGACAAGCCTCAACTCTGGCCAATAAAAAAGCTTGCACCTCATCGACAACAGAGTCATAGCGAGGCTGATCTTGCATGGTTGCCGGCTCGCCGCTCATATGCATTAGGCAAATAGGTAATCCTGTTTTAATGGCCGCTTGTAACGCACCTTCACGCTGAAAAGCTCGCACATCATTTAATAAACCTGCACCGGCTTGTGCTGCGGCTGCCATCACTTGCGGACAGCTACTATCAATCGATATTACACAATCAAGATTCGCAGCGATTTTTTCTATCACTGGAATAACCCGATCTAACTCTTGCTGTGTCGATACTGGCGAAGCCCCTGGGCGAGTCGACTCACCACCCACATCAATAAGTGCCGCACCTTCATCAACCATTCGCTGCGCATGATCAAATGCCGAAGCAACACTGACAAATTGACCACCATCAGAAAAAGAATCTGGCGTGACATTTAACACACCCATGACTAACGGTTGTTTGCCCACTAATGCTGTAGCATTTAACGATCGATTGAGAGACAAATTTTAAGTACCCATAAACAAAAAAAACGGCGACCCATTAATGTCACCGTTTTTAATTAACCTGCCAGTTTAATGTTCGCCGGCTGCTCCACCAATAGAAGAACCTGCACCTGAAGATTTTTTCTGACTTTCGCCGGCACCCGGTTGATCGCCATCATCATCCGTCCAATTAGCAGGCGGTCTTGGCGAATTACCCGACATAATATCTTCGATTTGGTCGGCATCAATCGTTTCATAATCCATTAATGCTTGAGCCATTTTTTCTAGCTTTTCGCGATTATCTTCTAACAATTGATTCGCAGTGGCATAACAACTGTCAATGATAGTTCGGACTTCTTCATCGATGGCATTTAATGTTTGCGATGAAATATGACTGCCTGCACTACTCGCAGACTTACCAAGAAATACTTCTTCCTGTCCTTCGTCATACATCAGTGGGCCCATCTTGTCGGATAAGCCCCACTTGGTCACCATATTACGCGCCAACTCTGTGGCGCGCTGAATATCATTTGATGCACCCGTGGTGACACCATCGGCACCATTAATCATTTCTTCTGCAATACGGCCACCAAACAATGAACAAATCTGACTATTGATATGACGCTTGCTGTGACTATAACGATCTTCCTCAGGTAAAAACATGGTGACACCTAATGCGCGACCGCGAGGAATAATACTGACTTTATAAACGGGATCATGCTCAGGCACTAAGCGGCCAACAATCGCATGGCCAGCTTCATGATAAGCCGTATTCAATTTTTCTTTTTCAGACATCACCATGGATTTGCGCTCGGCACCCATCATGATTTTATCTTTAGCTAATTCAAACTGCTGCATCGCGACTAAACGTTCGCTAGCACGCGCAGCGAATAAGGCGGCCTCATTAACGAGGTTAGCTAAATCGGCACCCGAAAAGCCTGGCGTACCACGTGCAATAACTGATGCGTTAACATCATCAGCAATAGGCACTTTGCGCATATGTACTTTTAAAATTTGTTCACGACCGCGCAGATCAGGCAAGCCAACAACGACTTGTCGATCAAAGCGACCAGGGCGAAGTAACGCAGGATCTAATACGTCGGGACGGTTAGTTGCAGCAATAACAATGACACCATCATTGCCATCAAAGCCATCCATTTCAACTAACAGTTGGTTAAGTGTTTGTTCGCGCTCATCATGACCACCACCTAAACCCGCACCACGATGACGACCGACAGCATCGATCTCATCAATAAAAATAATACAAGGCGATTGTTTTTTCGCTTGCTCAAACATGTCGCGCACACGCGATGCACCGACACCCACAAACATTTCAACAAAGTCAGAACCAGAGATAGAAAAGAAAGGTACTTTCGCTTCGCCGGCAATAGCTTTGGCTAATAGTGTTTTACCGGTACCCGGTTGACCCACCATTAACACACCGCGAGGAATACGTCCGCCAAGTTTTTGAAACTTACTAGGGTCACGCAGAAAGTCGACTAACTCTTTCACTTCTTCTTTTGCTTCATCACAACCCGCAACATCCGCAAAGGTTGTTTTAATTTGGTCTTCGCCGAGTAAGCGCGCTTTGCTTTTACCAAAGGCCATTGGGCCGCCACGACCACCGCCGCCGCCTTGCATCTGGCGCATAAAAAACATAAACACAGCAATGATAATAAGAATAGGAAAACAAGCGACCAGCAATTGACGGAATAAACTTTGCTGCTCAGGCTCTCGACCGATGACTTCAACGTTATGCTCTAACAAGTCATCAATTAATTTAGGGTCTTCCATATAAGGACGAATGGTTTTGAACTCAGTACCATCAATACGCTCGCCATAAATAGTGAAACCCTCGGTTTCGATACGGCGAATCTGACTCAACTGCACTTCATTTAAGAATTGCGAGTAATCAAGGTTTTTCGTTTCTTGTGGGGCATTGACGTTCTGGAACACCGTCATTAGGACGATAGCTATAACAACCCACAGTAATAAATTTTTTACCATGTCATTCATGGATCTTCCTCATTGCGATTCAGCATTAGCTGATTCATTGTGTTGTTCAATTAAAACCGATAAGACGTGATATTTCAGCGCGTTCGTTATCTTAATGGCTTGTTTAAAGCGTACTACATAAGCATGAATGCAGCCAATTTGTGACCCCAAAAAAACACTTTAGGGAGACATTAAGAGAAACATTAAAAGAAACATTGCACGCCGTCTTTTATTTATACGATTTAGCCACTAAATAGACCTCTCGAGACCTTGATCGTGACGAATCGGGCTTGCGGGTCTTGGTTTGACCAAAAGCGGCTCGCATTTCGCGCAATAATTCATCAAAGCCTTCACCTTGAAAGACTTTAAAAGCGATTGCCCCACCCGGTTTGAGTACCTGTTTAGCCATATCGAGGGCTAATTCGGCCAAATACATGGATCGAGGCTGATCAACCGCCTGTACACCACTCATGTTGGGGGCCATATCGGAAATTACAAGGTCTGCCTTGTCGTCGCCGACTAAGTCCATTAGCTCATTAAAAACGCTTTCTTCGGTAAAATCGCCTTCGACGAATTCGACGCCAGCAAGGCTATCCATCGGCAAAATGTCCGAGGCAATAACACGACCGCGCTCACCAACCCGTTTCATGGCATATTCAGACCAACCACCGGGCGCTGCACCAAGATCAACCACCACCATACCGGGTTTAATAAGATGGTCTTTTTCTTGAATTTCCATCAACTTAAAAGCGGCACGGGAACGCAAACCCAAGCGTTGAGCCTCTTTGACATAGTGATCATCGAAGTGCTCACGCAACCATGCGCCGCTACTTTTTGACCTGTTTTTAGCCATTTTTATCAACCATTGGACAACAAATTATTATTTAAACGCGCAATATCATTAGAATTCGCTCGAAATACCCAATTCTGACAGCTAACACGCTTTTGGGGAATCGCCGATTTCACTGTAGAATGCCGCCTCGTTAGTATTACACCAGCCGCTTAATACGTGGGCGTGCATGCTAAACCACTACCATTATAGAAGCCATGTTATGTCGTTAACCAATGAAAGAAAAAAATACCTGAGACAATTGGGTCATAGCCTAAAACCAATCGTTACTGTTGCATCAAAAGGCGTGACAGAAACGGTTTTAAAAGAATTGAATCGCGCATTAGAAGATCATGAGCTGATTAAAGTGAAATTGAATGTGGGGGATAAGACGGCAACATCGCAAGCCATTTGTGACAGCACCAAAGCCGAGCTAGTGCAATCGATTGGTCATGTTTTATTAATCTTTAGAGCCGCTAAAAAACCTAATCCAAAATTATCGAATCTTTTAAAGAATCAGGCTTAAATCAAAGCTTTAAAAACACATCGCTGTTCTAAAAATAGCTGCGCTAAACAACGAATAAATAATTAGACGGGAGCGCGAGCGCTCCCTGCCAGCGTAAACCTGTTATCCCTAACAGTTACCTATCCTTGGTAATGGCGGTTATCCTTGTCGCCGTCTATCTGACTATTGCACTCATCCTTGAATGCGAAAGTGATCATACATTGATCACTTTGATGCGCAAGCCTTTGCTTAGATCGATTTTTTTATAAGAAAAAAAATCTTATAAGCATACGCTCGACCAATAAAAAATTAACAGAATAATGGTGTACGCATAAAAAAAGCCCTGCGAATGCAGGGCTTTTAATTAACAGTTAAGTTTTAACCGCAAACCAAATTACCGCCGTTAAATAATCGACAGCCATAGTCGCCGTTTGGAGAAGGATCTAAATCATCACTTGTTCCATCACCGTCCGTATCATCTGTAAGTTGGCAAGAAAAACCACCATCATCTGTCAATTGGCAAACAAGAATTTGATTGATGCCATCGCCGTCGTCATCATCACCACAAGCATCACCTATACCATTATTGTCAGTATCTGTTTGATCGGCATTAGCGACTGCAGGACAGTTATCTTGCAACTGATCCTTTGCGTTGCCGCTATCAACACCATCACCATCTGGATCAGCCGCTAACAACGCATTCAACGGGAAGTCATCATTCACATCTAATACGTTGT
>JAOIUY010000009.1 GCA_028223755.1 Pseudomonadales bacterium
CTTAAAGCCCCATTAAAAAATAATACAAAGTCCAACAGTGATATAAGCAAGACTAACAACCGTACCAGTGCCCACCAAAAAACATTGATTAAGATTAAACTTCTCAGCGTAATCACCAGCAATTTGCCAGCCCGCTAAAATAGAGTTTAATCCCGCTAATATCAGAATCGTTGTAAAGAATATCACCGACGCTTGATCGTTAAGTAAATCGTTTAAGGTACCGAAAGTGATATTGCCAGGGCTAGCAAGAAGGTAAGCCAACCACAGACCAAACAAGACAATGGCTACATTACTTAACCGTTGAAAAATCCACTGTTTTACGCCCATACGTACACTCCCGCTAATACGCTTAATGCAAGACCTAGAATAATAGCGACCCAAGAAATAATTTTACCGCTAGCAAACTCTTCGCAATAACCCATGTCTTGTATGAGGTGCTTGATAGTACCCATGCAGTAGTAGCCGAAAGCACTCAATAAACCCCAAACTACAAATTGGGCTAAGAAATACGTTTTAAGCGCTATAAAAACTTGATCGAATGACTCTTCTGATTGGCTCACAAAATACAGTGTTGCAAGGACGATACCTAAACCGACCCAAATAATAACTGCACTGATGCGATGACTGATGGAGGCGATGGCCGTTACTGGCCAGCTAAATTTCCCAAATTGAATATCGATGGGACGCGAATCGTTATTTGCCATTAACTAGATTACCTTTAACTTGTTCTACAGTTTTACTTAGTTGGATAGTCACGCGCTGGGTAGCCAGTGTAAAGTTGACGTGGACGGCCAATTTTATACGGCGCACCATGCATTTCATGCCAGTGTGCAATCCAGCCAACGGTTCGTCCCACTGCGAAAATAACAGTGAACATGCTGGTTGGGATACCCATCGCTTTTAAGATGATACCCGAGTAAAAATCGACATTAGGATAAAGTTTTTTCTCAACGAAATACTCGTCTTCTAAAGCAATAGTCTCTAAGCGCTTAGCGATTTTTAACAATGGATCATCTTCGATACCAAGTTCTTTAAGCACTTCGTCGGCAGTTTCTTTCATGACTTTAGCGCGAGGATCAAAGTTTTTGTAAACGCGATGGCCAAAGCCCATTAAGCGGAAAGGATCATTTTTATCTTTAGCGCGAGCAACAAATTCATCAATGTTAGATTCGTCACCAATTTCTTGCAGCATTTCTAAAACGGCTTCGTTTGCACCGCCATGAGAAGGTCCCCACAATGCAGCAATACCCGCAGCGATACAGGCAAATGGGTTGGCACCCGAAGAGCCCGTTAAGCGAACCGCTGAGGTTGATGCATTTTGCTCATGATCAGCATGCAATAAAAAGATTTTATCCATTGCGCGAGCAAGTACTGGGTTGACTTGATAATCTTCGCAAGGGTTGCCAAACATCATATACAAAAAGTTTTCCGCATAGCTTAGGTCGTTGCGCGGATACATAAACGGTTGGCCAATACTGAATTTATAACTCATGGCGGCCAGCGTAGGCATTTTTGCAATTAAGCGGAAAGCCGCTATTTCGCGATGCTGTTGGTCGGTAATATCGAGCGAATCATGGTAGAACGCAGATAGTGCGCCAACCACGCCACAAAGAATCGCCATTGGGTGAGCGTCGCGTCGAAAGCCTGAGTAGAAGGTACGAAGCTGCTCGTGAACCATGGTGTGACGACTAATGGTGTATTCAAAATTTGTTTTTTGTTCGGCAGTAGGAAGTTCGCCGTAGATAAGTAGGTAGCAAGCTTCAAGGTGGCTAGAGTGTTTAGCTAATTGCTCGATAGGGTAGCCACGGTGTAATAAAACCCCTTTGCCACCATCAATAAAAGTGATCTGCGATTCGCAAGAGGCTGTTGATACAAAGCCTGGATCGAAAGTGAAATGACCGTTAGGTGTGAGTTGGCTGACATCGACAACGTCGGGGCCTATAGTGCCTTTATAAACGGGCAACTCAAGTGTTGGGCCATTTTCAATGGTTAATGTCGCTTTAATATCTGACGATTCCGGCATTCTGTATTTCCTGTTACTGATTCACGTTACTGATTTACGTTGCTGTTTTACGGTACTGCTTTGCATTGTATGGAGAATGGTGCTTATGGTTGTGCTTGCATTGTTAGTCTTGCGTGGCTTGCGTGGTTAGTACCGAGGCAAAATATACACAGATGAAGTGTCTGTAATAAGGCTAAATCGGGTAGGACTAACAAACGTACAATTTTTCTAATTCGGCGTTTAGTCAAGTGGCTGATTACAAGCCAAAATTTAAGCCGATAGCTTCAACCGACAACTATAGAGCGCTCGACTTTTTTGTCAATGTCCGAGGCCAATTTCATGCGAATGAATATCGTATCGATTTTTGCACCATTTGAGTGAATTAGACAAATTACGAGGGAATTTAGCTTTAATCTGCGCGTTGAATGGCGGTTATCATTGTGTCAGCTGCATACGCTAGCCTATAATCCGCACCGGATTTTAGTCGCGCTTTTTGGTTAATGGCGATGATATCGGTAGAGAAATCTGTTTATTTCACATGGTAATGAATCTTTGCAGGCTGTTTGTTCGTAATAGATAAGCGTAGCTTTATCTAATAACTGAATCTGTCTGGCTTACACGGCTGATACTCAAATACTGAGTATAGAAATACTGAAAATAGAAACGATTGATGTTGAAAGGGTCTAAAAACCCTTCAAATTGAGTGAAAATAGAGGCTGGCCCGATGCGCGGGCGGCGACTGGAGTTGATGTAAATGGCGAATATTCGAACACTCACTTATGACGGTGTGATTGTTGGTGGTGGTGGTGCAGGCATGCGAGCAGCTTTACAGCTGGCTCAGTCTGGCTACAAAACAGCGGTTATTTCTAAGGTGTTTCCCACCCGTTCTCACACTGTTTCAGCGCAAGGGGGTATCACTTGTTCGATTGCAAGTGCAGATCCTGATGATGATTGGCGCTGGCATATGTATGACACGGTCAAAGGTTCTGACTATATCAGTGACCAAGATGCCGTTGAGTACATGTGTAGTGTCGGCCCTGAGGCTATTTTCGAGCTCGAGCATATGGGGTTGCCCTTTAGTCGAACGGAAGAAGGGCGTATTTATCAGCGTCCTTTTGGTGGTCAATCGAAGGATTTTGGTGCTGGTGGTCAGGCTGCGCGAACGTGTGCCGCTGCCGATCGAACCGGTCATGCGCTGTTACATACTTTGTATCAGGCTAATATCAAGAACAATACGGTTTTTCTTAACGAGTGGTATGCCACCGATCTGGTTAAAAATCAGGATGGCGTCGTTGTCGGTGTTATCGCGATTTGTATCGAAACGGGCGAAACGGTTTATGTGAAATCGAAAGCGACGGTATTCGCTACTGGCGGTGCAGGGCGGATTTATTCTTCTACTACTAACGCGCACATCAATACGGGTGATGGTGTTGGTATGGCTTTGCGTGCTGATGTGCCAGTGCAAGATATGGAAATGTGGCAGTTTCACCCAACCGGTATTTATGGCGCGGGTACGCTGGTTACTGAAGGTTGTCGCGGTGAAGGCGGCTATCTAGTGAATAAAGACGGTGAGCGCTTCATGGAGCGCTATGCACCTAATGCCAAAGATCTTGCTGGTCGCGACGTAGTGGCTCGTTCGATGGTTATGGAGATTTTAGAGGGTCGCGGTTGTGGTCCAGATGGGGATCATGTTTTCTTAAAACTCGATCATTTAGGTCAAGAAGTACTCCATAGTCGCTTGCCGGGTATCTGCGAGCTATCCGAGACTTTTGCGCATGTCGATCCTGTCTATGCGCCAATTCCAGTAGTACCAACCTGCCATTATATGATGGGGGGGATTCCAACCAATGTTCATGGTCAGGCGCTGACGCAAAATGCCGCTGGCGAAGATGTGGTGGTTGAGGGGCTTTATGCCTGTGGTGAGATTGCTTGCGTATCAGTTCACGGTGCGAACCGACTGGGCGGTAATTCATTACTTGATTTGGTGGTCTTTGGTCGTGCTTCTGGGCTATTTATCGAGAAGGCTTTGGGCGATGGTATTGAGCAACGTGACGCCAGCGATACTGATATTGATCAAGCATTAAATCGTGTGACTCGATTGAATGAAAATAAAGGCAATGGCGAAAGTGTGCCTGCGCTGCGCAAAGAGCTGCAAAGAATTATGCAGCTGTATTTTGGTGTATTCCGTACTGGCGACAAAATGGATGAAGGGGTGAAACAGCTGACTGATCTGCGTGGTCGTATTGCCGATGCAACACTGGCCGATAAGAGTGATGCCTTTAATACCGCTAGAATTGAAGCCTTAGAGTTACATAACTTGTTTGAAGTCGCTGAGGCAACGGCGATTTCAGCGAATGTGCGTAAGGAAAGTCGTGGTGCGCATGCGCGTGATGATTATCAAGAGCGTGATGATGAAAATTGGCTATGTCATTCAATGTATTTTGCCGATGAGAAGCGAGTAGGTAAGCGTAGTGTTAATTTTGAACCGGTCACGGTCGACACTTTTGAGCCAAAAGCGCGCGTTTATTAATTCGTAGCCGTCGAATAAGTTGATAGAAAAATGAGTTTAGGAGTTTTCAAATGTTACAAGTGAGTATCTACCGTTATAACCCCGCTGAAGATGCTGCGCCTTATATGCAAGCGTATGAGGTCGATACGGGCGGTAAAGATATGATGGTGCTCGATGTACTTGAGCTGTTAAAAGCCGAAGATCCAACGCTGTCTTATCGACGTTCGTGTCGTGAAGGTGTGTGTGGTTCGGACGGTATGAATATGAACGGTAAAAATGGTTTGGCGTGTATTAAACCGTTATCGGAAGTGGTAAAAAAAGACAAGTTAGAGTTGCGCCCACTGCCTGGTCTACCGGTGATTCGCGACCTCGTTATTGATATGAGCCAGTTTTACGCTCAGTACGAGAAAGTGAAACCGTATTTGCAAGGTGATATTCCTGAGACAGGTATTGAGCGTAAACAGTCGCCTGAAGAGCGTGAAAAGCTGGATGGTCTCTACGAGTGTATTCTCTGTGCCTGTTGTTCGACTAGCTGTCCTTCTTTTTGGTGGAATCCAGACAAGTTTATTGGGCCGGCAGGTTTGCTTCAGTCGTATCGCTTTTTGGCCGATAGCCGCGATAATGAAACGCAATCACGTTTAGAGGATCTATCAGATCCATTCAGTGTATTTCGATGCCATGGTATTCAGAACTGTGTGTCAGTTTGCCCTAAAGGCTTAAATCCGACTAAAGCGATTGGTCATATTCGCAGCATGCTGTTAAATCGCTAACACTTTAGTCTCTTGTGGCTAGCGCTCAAGACAAAAAGCCCATCTTATGATGGGCTTTTTTTTGCTAAAAAATCGTCTTTTAAATAGCTATTTCGGGCTGTCGTTAAGGATAGCGATTGAGCGATCTCTGTATCATTGGCCATCTGTGGCGGCCAGTAATGAGTGGCACGAATTCGTGCAAGAAATTCAGTTTCAGCACTGCGTCAGTGCGCTGTGATGGCTAGAAAAATGAAAGTCGTTTGACTGCGTGATTATTTTGGGTCGACAGCAGAGAAACTGAGTCGTCGTCACGATTTTGTGCGAAGAATTAGCAAATTTCTTGCTTGTTCAAATCATTATTCCCGATAGACTTATCTATAGAATTCCCTATCTAATTTTGAGAAAACAGTATGTCGCAGTCCCCCCAGCAGCAACATCCAATGGATCACTGGTGGCGCACGTCTTATATTTCTGGTGGCAATGCCGATTACGTCGAGGCTTTGTACGAAAAGTATCTTGAGGCACCCAACGAAGTCGACCAAGAATGGCGTGATTGCTTTGATAAGCTGCCGCGTGTCAATGGCAATATCCAGCCAGATGTCCCACATGCAACGGTTCGCGCACATTTCTTAGAATTAGCACGTCAAAATCGAGGTGCGGTTCGCGCCACTGTCGCCGATAGTCTAGCCACCGACCACGAGCGCAAACAAATACGGGTTGTTCAATTAATAAGCGCTTATCGTCAGCGTGGCCATCAAAAAGCCAATATCGATCCTTTAGGGTTAATGCAGCGCGAAGCTGTGCCGGATTTAGACCCTGCCTACCATCATTTGAGTGCCGCTGATTTTGATACTGTGTTTCAAACCGGTGTTTTTTATATTGGCAAAGATCAAGCGACGCTGGGCGAAATCATTACCGCCTTAGAAAAAACTTACTGTGGATCGATTGGTGCTGAGTTTATGCACATTGTCGATACCGAGCAGCGCGTGTGGATTCAAAAACGTATGGATGGTGTCCGCTCATCACCTGAGTTTAGTGTCGACACTAAAAAACATGTATTAGAGCGATTAACCGCAGCCGAAGGTTTCGAGAAGTATTTGGGCTCGCGCTATCCGGGTACTAAGCGTTTTGGTTTAGAGGGCGGTGAAAGTCTCATTCCGATGCTCGACGAATTAGTGCAGCGTGCCGGTTCTTATGAAGCCAAAGAAGTTGTTATTGGTATGGCGCATCGTGGCCGCTTAAATGTTTTGATTAACACTTTCGGAAAGCAGCCGTCAGAATTATTTGATGAGTTTGAAGGTAAGGCGATATTTAATTCATCGGGTGATGTGAAATACCATCAGGGTTTTTCATCGAACGTTATGACGGCGGGTGGTGAGTTACATTTAGCACTGGCATTTAATCCTTCGCATCTTGAAATTGTATCGCCAGTTGTCGAAGGCTCAGTACGCGCTCGTCAAGATCGTCGTAAGAATGTTGATCGTGACCAAGTTATTCCTATTATTATGCATGGTGATGCAGCGTTTGCTGGTCAGGGCATTGTGATGGAAACCTTCCAGATGTCACAGACGCGCGCTTATAAAACTGGCGGCTCTGTGCATATTGTTATTAATAATCAGGTTGGTTTTACCACTTCGAATATCGAAGATGCGCGTTCGACTGAGTACTGTACTGATTGTGCGAAGATGGTTCAGGCGCCAATTTTTCATGTCAATGGCGACGACCCTGAAGCGGTATTGTTTGTTACCCAAATGGCTTTAGATTATCGTCAGCAATTTAAGCGCGATGTCGTTATAGATTTAATTTGTTATCGTCGTCGTGGCCATAACGAAGCTGATGAGCCGTCGGGTACACAGCCCTTAATGTATGGCGAAATAAAAAGCCATGCCACCACGCGCGATATTTATGCTCGTCAGTTAGTGGCCGAAGGTTCGATTACTGATGTGCAAGTTCGTCAGATGGAAGATGATTACCGCGAAGCATTAGAGCACGGTGATCACGTTGTAAAAAGTTTAGTTAAACAGCCTAACGAAGAATTATTTGTCGATTGGACGCCGTATCTTGCTCATGATTGGGAAGTGCGTGGCGATACACGTTATCCGTTAGAAAAATTACAGCAGTTAGCACAGACCGTTAACCACGTGCCGGATGGTTTTTCCTTGCAGCGTCAAGTCGCTAAAATCATTGAAGACCGTGTGAAGATGGCCGCCGGAGCAATGGATGGTAACTGGGGTTTTGGCGAGACTATGGCTTATGCCACGTTGCTAGAGCAAGGTTATCCAGTGCGTATTACGGGGCAGGATGTGGGTCGAGGAACGTTCTCTCACCGTCATGCCGTTTTACACGATCAAAAAACTGCAGAAGTCTGTATTCCATTAAAAAATGCGATAGAGGAGCCAGCCACCTTTGAAATTTTTGATTCGTTTTTATCAGAGATGGCAGTGCTTGGTTTTGAATATGGTTACTCCACTACCAGCCCTAAGGGTTTAGTGATTTGGGAAGCGCAGTTTGGCGACTTTGCAAACGGTGCTCAAGTGGTTATCGATCAGTTTATTGCCAGTGGTGAGCATAAGTGGGGGCGCTTATGTGGTCTCACCATGTTATTACCGCATGGCTATGAAGGTCAGGGGCCTGAGCATTCATCGGCGCGATTAGAGCGTTATTTGCAATTGTGTGCCGAGCAAAATATACAGGTCTGTGTGCCGACAACCGCGGCGCAAATTTTTCACTTGTTACGCCGCCAAGCAATACGACCACTGCGTCGTCCGCTAGTGATCATGTCACCAAAAAGTTTATTGCGACATAAGCATGCCGCTTCAACATTGGAAGATTTTTCTGAAGGCCAGTTTCAGAATGTCATTGCTGAGACTGATGAGTTAGCTTCACGCGATGTTAAGCGTTTAGTGGTTTGTAGCGGTAAGGTGTATTACGAATTACTCGAGACGCGTCGTCAGCATGATATTAAACATGTTGCGATTATCCGCATCGAACAATTGTATCCATTCCCTGATGCTGAAATGTTCAGTGTTATCGCTGACTATCGTCAGTTGGAGAGTGTGGTTTGGTGTCAGGAAGAGCCTAAAAACCAAGGTGCTTGGTATAACAGTCAGCATCGTCTGCGTCGCGTACTCGATTTAGTCGATAAAGATTTACCGTTAGCCTATGTTGGCCGTCAATCATCGGCATCACCTGCAGCCGGTTATATGGCTTTGCATTTAGAGCAACAAGAAAACTTTATAGCAGAAGCTTTGGAGCTTCCGCGTAAATAAACATTTAGCGCATAGCCTTTTGGCTTGTATGACATTTATATTGATAGCAAGAGCATTTAATTATGAGTATCGAAATCAAAGCGCCGTCTTTTCCTGAATCGGTAGCTGACGGCACGGTGGCAACCTGGCATAAAAAAGTAGGTGAAGCCTGCACACGTGATGAACTGATTGCTGATATTGAGACCGATAAGGTTGTGATTGAGATTAATGCCCCCTCTGAAGGTGCATTAACCGAAATCATTAAAGGCGAGGGCGAAATTATTCAGAGCGATGAACTGATTGCCCGCTTTGAACAGGGCGCGGTTGCTGAAGCACCTGCTCCAGCAGTTGCGGTGACAGAGTCTGTTGCTACGCAATCTGATGCGGAGTTAATTGTTAGCCCTGCAGCTAAAAAAATGATGGCAGAAAATAATCTTACTAACAATGAAGTGACGGGCAGTGGTAAAGCCGGTCGCGTGACAAAAGAAGATGTCCAAGCAGTGATTGATCAGCGCAAAATACAATCGGCCGTTGCTGAAGTCTCTGCACCGCCTGCGGCATCAGCACCATTAGCGACTATGGCTGCTGTCGAAGGTGATCGCCAAGAACGTCGCGTGCCTATGACTCGTTTACGAGCACGTATTGCCGAGCGTCTATTAAATGCAACGCAAACAACAGCGATGCTGACGACGTTTAATGAAGTGAATATGCAGCCGATAATGGAGTTGCGTGCTAAATATAAGGCACAGTTTGAGAAAACACATAACGGTACGCGTCTTGGTTTTATGTCGTTTTTTGTTCGTGCCTCAACAGAAGCGTTAAAGCGTTTTCCTGCGGTTAACGCCTCGATTGATGGCGATGATATTGTCTATCATGGTTATTTTGATGTCGGTGTTGCAGTGTCGAGTGATCGTGGCTTGGTCGTACCTGTACTTCGTGATGCCGATGCTATGAGTCTTGCTAGCGTTGAAAGTAAGATTCGTGAGTACGGTGCTAAGGCAATGGATGGCAAACTCAGCATGGACGAAATGACGGGCGGTACTTTTACAATTACGAATGGCGGTGTGTTTGGTTCGTTGATGTCGACGCCGATTTTAAACCCGCCGCAAGCAGCGATTTTGGGGATGCATAAAATCCAAGAGCGTCCTATGGCAGTGAATGGCGAAGTGAAAATTTTGCCAATGATGAATTTAGCTCTGTCTTATGATCATCGATTGATTGATGGCAAAGATGCGGTGCAGTTTTTGGTGGCGATAAAAGAGATGATTGAAGATCCAGCGCGAATCTTGTTGGAACTTTAATGGCCTCACTTGTCCTTATTTAGAATATTTAATTTTTAGTTTTGTTGATTGGAATAAAAAAGTATGTCGGAAAAATATGAAGTTCTGGTTATTGGCGCAGGTCCTGCTGGTTATGTAGCAGCTATTCGTTGTGCGCAGTTGGGAATGAAAACAGCCTGTATAGAAAAGTGGATTGATAATAAAGGTGCCGTAAAACTTGGCGGCACTTGTTTAAATGTGGGTTGTATTCCATCAAAAGCATTGCTCGACTCTAGCCATAAATATGTAGAAGCGAAACACGATTTTGATATTCATGGTATCAGCGCTGACGCTGTGAAAATGGATGTCGCTAAGATGTTAGCGCGTAAAGAAAAAATCGTTACGCAATTAACTGGTGGTATTGGTGGTTTGTTCAAAGCTAACGGTGTTAGTTCGATTGTTGGCGCGGGCAAATTGCTTGCTAATAAACAAGTTGAAGTGACTAACGCAGCGGGCGAGCAAACAATCTATCAAGCAGATCATATTATTATTGCTGCTGGTTCTGTACCTGTGGCGATACCGCCTGCACCTTTAGTTGATGATGTTGTTGTTGATTCAACGGGTGCATTGGAATTTACTTCGGTACCTAAGCGTTTAGGTGTTATTGGTGCTGGTGTTATTGGTTTAGAGTTAGGCAGTGTTTGGGCGCGCTTAGGCGCAAAAGTCACCGTGCTTGAAGCGCTGGATGAGTTTTTGCCTGCAGCTGATATGACCATCGCTAAAGAAACGAAAAAAGTCTTTAAGAAGCAGGGCTTAGATATTCGTCTTGGCACACGTGTGACGGCAACATCGGTAACCGGTGAAGGCGATGCGCGTGAAGTGACGGTTGAATACAGTGATGCTTCGGGGACTAAGTCTGAGCAATTTGATAAGTTAATTGTTTGTGTTGGTCGTCGACCATTGAGCGAGAGTTTATTGGCCCCTGATTGTGGTGTCTCACTGGATGAGCGCGGTTTTGTGTTTGTTAACGAGCAGTGTGAAACCGATGCCCGCGATGTTTATGCGGTAGGTGATATTGTTCGTGGCCCAATGTTGGCACATAAAGGCTCTGAAGAGGGTGTGATGGTTGCCGAGCGTATTGCGGGCAAGAAGACGCAAATCAATTACGATAACATTCCGGGTGTCATTTATACCCATCCTGAGATTGCATGGGTGGGTAAGACTGAGCAAGAGCTGAAAGCGGCTGGGCACGATTATAAAGTGGGTAGCTTTCCTTTTGCCGCTAGCGGCCGTGCATTGGCGGCTAATGAAACCACAGGTATGGTTAAGATGATTGCCGATGCGAAGACTGACCGTGTCTTAGGTTGTCATATCATTGGCCCGAGTGCGGCGGATTTGGTTCAGCAGGTGGTAATCGCTATTGAATTTGGAGCGAGTTCTGAAGATTTGGCGTTGACAGTGTTTAGTCATCCAACCTTATCTGAAGCAGTTCATGAGGCGGCATTGGCTGTTTCAGGTCATGCAATCCATATTCCTAACAAGCCAGCTCGTAAAAAGTAGCTTTGATTGTCGCTATATCATCGAATCGAGGTGATATAGCGGCTTTTGGTCTTGCCTAACCCCCCTTTAATTTGAGAAAATTTGTTCGCTTTTTTTGAGTCATATCGCTTTGAGTAATGCGCTGCCTTTTTGAGTTTGAAAGACTCTTGAGCGTTTACTTTTATTTTTCATATTTGTTTCATAATCGGAAATTAACCCATGAATTTGCATGAATACCAAGGCAAGCAATTGTTTGCCGAATACGGTTTGCCTGTGTCGAAAGGCTATGCCGTAGATACACCTAAAGAAGCTGCAGAAGCTGCAGATAAAATCGGCGGCACTGAATGGGTGGTTAAAGCTCAGGTTCATGCTGGTGGTCGCGGTAAAGCTGGGGGCGTTAAGCTTCTTAAAAGCAAAGACGATATCAAAGCATTTGCACAGCAATGGCTGGGTAAAAATTTAGTGACTTATCAGACTGATGAAAATGGTCAGCCGGTCAGTAAAATTTTGGTTGAAGCCTGTACTGATATTGCACAAGAGCTTTATTTGGGTGCGGTTGTTGATCGTGGAAGCCGTCGAGTTGTCTTTATGGCCTCTACCGAAGGCGGTGTAGAGATTGAAACCGTGGCGCATGAAACGCCAGAGAAAATTTTAAAAGCTGAAATTGATCCATTGGTGGGTGCGCAGCCTTACCAAGGACGTGAGCTGGCGTTTAAGTTGGGATTAAACAACGACCAAGTTAAACAGTTTACTAAAATCTTTTTAGGCTTAGCGAAGTTATTTCAAGATTGTGATTTAGCTTTGTTAGAAGTGAATCCATTAGTGATCACTCCTGAAGGCAACTTGCATTGTCTCGATGCGAAACTGGGTATCGACGGTAATGCTATGTATCGCCATCCTAAGTTGCGTGAAATGCATGATCCTTCACAAGAAGATGAGCGTGAAGCGCATGCCGCTCAGTGGGATCTTAACTACGTTGCCTTAGATGGCAATATTGGTTGCATGGTGAATGGCGCAGGTTTAGCCATGGGTACTATGGATATTGTTAATTTACATGGTGGCTCACCGGCTAACTTTCTTGATGTCGGTGGCGGTGCAACCAAAGAGCGCGTTTCAGAAGCGTTTAAAATTATTTTATCGGACGATAATGTTAAAGCCGTATTAGTTAATATCTTTGGCGGTATCGTTCGCTGTGACTTGATTGCTGATGGCATTATTGGTGCAGTAGAAGAGGTTGGTGTTGATGTGCCTGTTGTCGTTCGACTTGAAGGCAACAACGCAGAGAAGGGATCAAAAATATTAGCTGATAGTGGTCTTAACATCATTGCAGCAACTAGCTTAAAAGAGGCTGCTGAGTCAGTTGTTAAGGCAGCAGGAGGTGCTCAATGAGTATTTTAATTGATAAGAACACTAAAGTTATTTGTCAGGGTTTTACTGGCGGGCAAGGTACGTTTCATTCAGAGCAAGCGATTGAGTATGGTACGCAAATGGTCGGTGGTGTAACACCGGGTAAAGGCGGGCAAGAACATTTAGGTTTGCCGGTGTTCAATACGGTTGCTGATGCCGTTGAGCAAACCGGTGCCGATGCATCGGTTATTTATGTACCAGCGCCGTTTTGTAAAGATTCTATTTTAGAAGCGGCCAATAGTGGCGTTAAATTGATTGTTTGTATTACTGAAGGCATTCCTACTTTGGATATGTTGGATGCTAAAGTTGCCTGTGATCAATTAGGTGTACGTTTAATTGGGCCGAACTGTCCAGGTGTTATTACACCGGGCGAATGTAAGATTGGCATCATGCCTGGTTCGATTCATTTGCCGGGCAAAGTGGGCATTGTTTCACGTTCAGGTACATTGACTTACGAAGCCGTTAAGCAAACGACGGATGCGGGTTTTGGTCAAACTACTTGTGTTGGTATTGGTGGCGATCCAATTCCTGGGTCAAACTTTATCGATATTCTTGAGTTGTTTGAGAAAGATCCAGCGACTGAAGCGATTGTGATGATTGGCGAGATTGGTGGTACTGCTGAAGAAGAAGCAGCAGAATACATTAAGTCTAACGTTAGCAAGCCAGTAGTGTCTTATATTGCCGGTGTTACAGCGCCTGCAGGTAAGCGTATGGGTCATGCGGGCGCTATTATCTCGGGTGGTAAAGGTACGGCGGATGAAAAGTTTGCAGCCTTAGAAGCGGCCGGTGTTAAAACCGTTCGTAGCCTAGCGGATATTGGTGCAGGCTTGAAAGAAATCACTGGTTGGTAAGCTTTCGTTAAAACTTTTGATTATATCTAACGCCCCGGCAATTGCTGGGGCGTTTTTGTTTTAAGCGTAAGGTTTTTTATTCGATATTTTTTTCAGCACTTTTTAATAAGTCATTTGTCCTAAATTATTCGACTGATGAGCTAGGAAAGGAATCCCAGAACTGGCTTTTTATTTTAATAGGGAAACTGCATCGCATTTTTTCATAAATATAAAAGCTAAGCTCTCAAGGATATTAATGGTGTTTTAAAAGATGAGAGATATTATGAGAAGGGATGCGTTAGTGACTGTTTTAAGTCAATCGGCAACAATAAACCTACCTGAAAACCGTATGATCCGTGTTGCCTTTACGTTAGGGCCGGGTTCTCAAGTCATAGATGTAGCGGTTCCTTGGGAAGTCTTTCAGGATGTGCGCATCAATGAAGAGCCTGTTTTTGAAATGTATACCGTCGGTGCGAGTAAGGATCTTGTGAGTATGAGTGGCGGTATGTTGGTAGCGCCTAACTATTCTGTCTTTGATGCACCACAACCTGATGTAATTGTTTCACCAGCACATGAGAGTTCATCTGAAATTATTGAGTGGTTAAAAAAAGCGAGTATTGATGCTGATCTAACAACATCATTATGCACAGGTGCTTATCATTTAGCAGAGGCGGGCTTGCTAGATGGTTTGTTGGTAACAACATTCCATACCATGTTAGATGATTTTGCGGATCGGTTTCCAAATATTTGTGTTTCACGCGAACAGACTTTTGTTGATCAAGGCCATATCATTACCGCAGGCGGTCTTACGGCCGGCATTGATATGTCGCTGCATATTGTGAGTCGGTATTTTGGTGTTGAGGTGGCTCAGCAGACTGCGCATTTTATTGAATATACAAATGAGGATTGGCAGCAAGCTAATACCGAGTTAGTCGATGACTTTGCCGCGCAACGATTTTGTTTTTCCCCGTAGTGTCTTGCTATCCATTCTTTTACGTTGAGAGTTTTTTGATGGCTTAGTGGGTCGTCGGGTTTTTTGTTCTACAGTCACTGTTTTAATTAATTTTTTTAGCCGCATAAGCGCATCGCTGCGATTTTTTTCTTGCGTACGATGCTGCTGGGCTTTAATAATAATTATGCCTTCTTTATTGATACGTTGATCATTTAATGCGAGTAATCGTCGCTTGTATAACTCAGGTAGGCAGGAGTTGTTAATATCAAAGCGAAGATGAATGGCAGTAGAAACTTTATTGACGTTTTGGCCACCTGCACCTTGTGAGCGTATTGCGGATAATTCTATTTCCGCTTCAGGGATGCTGAGTCGATTGTTGATTGTAATCATTTACCACCAATGCTTGCCGAAGCGTTCTGGGTTGGCCCAGAATCTCGCATTATTCCAATCACGTTTTTTAATATAACTTTCTATTTGGTAGGCAAAGCAATTTAATATGGGTTCATTGCTGTTAGGTGTTTGTGGTTTGAATTGGGCAAGCCGCTTTAATCCGAGGCTAAATAAATCACTTTCTTGCCAATCATTTTTTTCTAAATGGCTTTCTCTTAAGTTATTTTCTTTAAGCGGTATAAATAGATAAATATGGTGACATAGGCGATTTCTAATACCGGCTAATAATTCAATGCCGCTTTGTTTGCTTTGGTTGATAAAATCGGGTGCAATTAAACAAATATCAAATCGTGTTGCTATGGTTGCTAGAAGAGAAGCGTCATTAATAGTTTGCAATTGGCAGTTGTCTTTTTGTGATTCCAGATATTCCTTTACAGCAGGCGGCTGCTCATCACCAAATAATAATACATTTTTGGGATGATGCTCTTCTAATAAATTAGCAATGAGTTGGTCTGGACTTAAATTCATTGAATACCTTTTTATATCTATTATTATAAAGTGCTTATTGCTCTATCCGTCAACAATAACTTTAATTTGTTCCACCTCGGCGTAGGGGTGTATTTCTGATATGGCTTGCGATAAGCCATCACTGCTTACAATGTGTGCATGGCTACGCTTTAATCTTCGTGGTTCTTTGACACCGCAGGAGTGAGCAATAGCGCCGACTTCAAAAACCATATTTTTGGTGTAGTTAGCAACGCGCTCCGCTTTGTTGCTAGGGTCTAAACCAAACTGTAATTTTTTGTTGTGTGTGGTGATACCTGTAGGGCAAGTGTTTTTATTGCACTGCAGCGCTTGTATGCAGCCTAACGCAAACATAAAGCCGCGAGCGGAGACGACAAAGTCTGCACCCATACACAGGGCCCAAGCAACACCTGACGGTGTAATCATTTTACCAGAGCCAATGACCTTAATACGCTTGCGCAATCCGTATTGGTTCAGTTTATTGGTCACTAGCGGTAAACTTTCTTTTAATGGTAGGCCAACAAAATCCATTAGGCTTTGTGGTGCCGCACCGGTGCCGCCGTCGGCGCTGTCGATAGTGATAAAGTCAGGGGCAGATTCAATACCGCGAGCCAGAATTAGACTACACATGCTGTCTATCCAAGCCGAAGAACCAATAACAGCTTTAAAGCCGACAGGTTTACCTGTGACATCGCGAATATGAGCAATCATATCGAGCAGGTCTTCAACTGAGTTGATATCGGGATGGCCGTTGGGGCTGATAGAGTCTTCACCGATATTGATGCCTCGGATATTGGCGATTTCAGCGGTGACTTTTTCGCCGGGTAAAATACCGCCTTTGCCGGGCTTAGCCCCCTGACTCAGCTTGATTTCAAACATACGAATTTGTTCGTGATCAGCAATAGCTTTTAATTTTTCGTCAGATAAGTGGCCACTGCTGTCGCGAACGCCGTACTTAGCTGTGCCGATTTGATAGACGAGATCGCAGCCGCTCTCTAGATGATATGAGCTAACACCACCTTCGCCGGTATTCATCCAGCAGCCAGCTTTTTTTGCACCGCGTGATAGCGCTTGTATGGCTGGCTTAGAGAGCGCACCGTAGCTCATACCCGATATATTAAACAGTGATCGAGTTTTATAGGGCTGCCGACAATAGGGGCCTAGGATGACTTCTCCTGGTTGGGCGGCATCTTCGCTCAATGTGGGAAAGGGACAGTTAACAAAGAGTACGCTACCTGCGGGAGTTAAGCTGCGTGTGGAGCCAAAGGCGATCGTGCTATCAACATTCTTAGCGGCGCGATAAGCCCATGATCGCTCGGCGCGATTAAAGGGGAGTTCTTCACGATCCATAGCAAAAAAGTATTGCCGAAAAAATTCGCCCAAATGTTCAAACAAGTAGCGAAAGCGGCCAATCACTGGGTAGTTACGACGTACGGTATGTTCCGTTTGCCGTTTATCAATTATAAATAAAACGATGACGGTAATAATGAGTGCACCAACCGTTAGCAGAAACAATACGGCCATGACGCCTAAGGTATTGATCAGTAAGTGTGTGGTCTCAGGACTGAAAAGGTTATCCATATCGATGGCCTATATAGTGGATAATAATTTACCTCAAGAGCTTTATAGAGACTCAATCTACCAGTAAGTTCTAAGGGAGTTCAAGTTAATTAGTTTCCTGCTATATCTATTATGGATTTATGACGGATAATGAGCACTGTGTTAGCTGGATGAATGGATTTTATTTTTTATGTCGAATGAATATTACCGTGAAATCGAGGCCTTATTTCCCGATGCTGTGCTGATTGGTGATGCGGTTAGTGAGAAATATGCCGTGGACTGGAGTGCTGAGAATGCCTACCAGCCAACAATGGTTGTGCGACCCAAGCGCGTTGAAGATATCTCCTCGTTATTAGCATATTGCAACACTAACGATTTACCTGTGGTGACGCAGGGTGGTTTAACTGGCCTAGCGGGTGGAGCAACACCACAGCAAGGTGAAGTTGTTCTTTCTTTAGAGCGATTGTCTGGCATCACTGAGATTGATAGCCAGTCGATGACATTGACTGCGCTAGCTGGTACGCCTTTAGAGCAACTTCAGCAAGCAGCAGAGGATGCCGGTTTTTACTTGCCGTTGGATTTAGGTGCTCGTGGCAGTTGCACTATTGGAGGTAATGTTTCAACTAATGCTGGCGGTAATCAGGTTTTATATTACGGTATGACGAGAGCGTTAGTATTGGGTTTAACGGCGATAAAGGCAGATGGCACCGTAATTCGATCAATGAACAAAATGCTTAAAAATAATGCTGGTTATGATCTTAAGCAATTGTTTATTGGCTCGGAGGGCACCTTAGGTATTGTTACTGAGGTAGTTCTTCGACTTTATCCAAAGACTTTATCAAAAAAATCAGCACTATGCGCTTTTGATAATTTTAATGATGTTGTTGGTTTTTTACAGACAATGCAGCGCCGCCTGTCAAGAGTCACGGCCTTTGAATTAATGTGGTCTAACTATGTTGAGAAAGTATTTTCAATTAATCCAAATTGTAGTAATCCTTTTACTCAAAAATATCCGCTCTATGTTTTGATTGAGGCTGAGGGTAGCGATATTGAATATGATGGTCAGCGTTTCGATAAGGTGCTTGCTGATTATTTAGAGCAGGGCAATATGTTAGATGCCGTGGTGGCCCAATCGAATACTGATGCTGAAAAATTTTGGCATATTCGCGATGGTGTTAGTTCAATTCTTTCCGCTATAAAGTATCGGGCTAATTTTGATATTGGCGTACCTGTTAGTGTGATGGATGAATTTGTTAAACGTGTTGAGCGCGCATTAGAAAAAAGTATCACTGATTTGCAGCTATGTACGTTTGGCCATATGGCTGATGGTAATTTACATCTATTGGCTTGGACAGACAGTGGCAGTGATGATCATAAAGAGGCGGTTGTGCAATCGATTTATCAACAGGTCTATGAAATTGTTGGTGAGATGAATGGCACGGTGACTGCCGAGCATGGCATCGGTGCTATGAAACGAAAGTATTTGAAATTGTGTCGCAGTGAAGAAGAGATTGCTTTGATGCGAACATTAAAGCAGGCAATGGACCCTAAAGGCATTTTAAATCCTAATCGAGTGCTTTAATCTTTTTCGTGTAACAAGAACAATCAGCGTCATCAATGCAAACATCGCCCACTGCGGCAGAAGAGGTATATTGCCTTCAGCAGGGTCTGGGGTAAGTGGGTTAGAGTCCAAACCATCTACATAGTTATCGCCATCGGTATCTTCATTGTTAGGGTCGGTATCACTACCTGGAGTGAAGTCGTTGGGGTTGCCGTCCATATTGACTTCGTCATAGTCTGATAAAAAATCATCGTCTGAATCGCTATCGAACGGATCAGTCCCTAAAAATATTTCAATCGAGTTAATTAAACCATCATTATCATCATCACTTTGTGCGTTGACTGTGATATTGATTGCAGCGGTCTCTGTATTGTTAGTGCTGTCTGTAATACTCGCTGTGATGACATGATTGCCATCATCAAGAGAGGTTTCGATATTTGCGCCATTACCAATGGTGTTGGGTGTCGCACCATTTATTGATGAAGTCCAAACAATATTTTGACTAACATCGCCATCTTCGGTATCGCTGGCAGTGGCGGTAAAGTTTTGTGTATCGGATAGAAATGTTACGCCATCGGTTGGGCTGTTGATACTAATGCTTGGTGTTAGGTTGGATACAACGTTGACTTGAAACGTTTGGCTTTTGCTATTAATGCCATCTGAAGCGGAGAGGGTGATAGAGGCATTACCTGATACGCCGACAACTGGCGTGATGGATAATTGTCGAAGACGTTGATTGCCGTTAATACTGATACCGCTGTTCTCAATAACTGCAGTGTTTGATGAGTTTGCCGTTGTGTTGACAGAGGTAATGTCGGTATCGTTATCCATTAGTGCAAAACTAATAATGCTTGTATTGGCATTAAGAATTTCTAGGTTTTCTATATCGCTAATAATGGGTTTGTCACTGTTAGAGGTTGTCCAGCCAATGTCTTTTAGCACGGCTTTGGCGAGGCCAATACTATTGGCAGCTTGTGTGAGTGTCGGCTCCATTAATTCGAACGGCGAAGCGCTGGCGCTAAAGTGTGAGACCGAGCTTCCACTATCAATAACGCTGGGTGCATGCATTCGCATATGACCTTGATTGGTACCGCTGGTTAAGCTGCCGATTGCTGCTTGCACATTGCTACCAATCCAGTGTAAATCTGGATCATCCGTGGCGGATGCGGCTCGCTCGGCATTGGTCATTTGGTTCCAGGTTTTACTTTTACTATGATCTTCTAGCTGGCGAATAAAAATATCATTACGGTTATTAAAGAGGCTGCCGTTGGTGACATTCGAGAGTGTTAAAAAGCCAAGCCCATGCAGTGTTTCATGTAATACCGTCGATAAAAAATCAATATCCTGAGCGCTGCCTCCGCCATCTAAGCCGTAATACCAATTGCGGTTTGCTAGGCAGTTACTGTTGTTATCAATATCACTATTAAACGTCAGTGTAATATCGCTAGTACTGCTTAGGTCGTTACCGATAATACTGTTAGCAAGCGCTTGTACGTAATAGGTATTGGCAAATGGATAGTTCGATGAGGTATGGCCATAGTGAGCAGTTGATGGGCCACCGTAACCTAAAATAGCGGAATTACTTGAACAGCTGAGTGAATCAAATTCAGCATCTATAACAATAGGAATGTTGCTATCAATAATTTGTTCTAATAAGCGAGCAGCAAAATGAATGACATTCTGTCTTTGTTGGCCCAGCGTTGTGCCGCTATTGCCGCCAATAGGTGTAACTGTAGTGTTATCGTTTAAACCTACATTTTCGTCATTGAGCATGTTGAGCGAAATAGAGGTGGCATAACTAAGCGATGACAGGCAAAGACTTATGCTACATAAAATAAAGCATAAGCATTGAATCAATGATTTATAAGTAAATGAAAAATGATAAATTGACATTCAAAAATCCGTATTTGCTAACACTTGTTATTTATTTTTGGTTTTTATTTTTAGTCGTCACTTATTCAGTTAGTGGCTGGATAATATCGGTAACTATGGTGTTACCGTTTTCATCAATATAGGCGACAGTTACCGAAGCGGCACGTTGGCTTAAGTCGACATAGCCACCTTGTGCGGTTTTTACTTCCGGATAACTCGCATTGGGCGGATTAAGCTTGGTGTTGATTTCTGCCCGCATTTCGGCTGAAAAGTTTTGCTTAATCACGTCAACCGATGGTTCATCATGTCGTTCTAACGCTGTCTGTACTTCATGTTCGGTTTTATCTATTGGCCGTTGAGTGACGGTCTCTGAGCTGTTGGTGCTCTTTGATATAGCGTTCTTTGGTATAGTGCTCTTTGATACTGTCGTGTTGGGTTGCTGTTTTAGCAAAATGAATACGACAATGGCAAGGCATAGTAGGCTGACTAGGATTTTATTTAAGTGCTTGATAATCAAGATAATAACCTCGCTAGCAGCAATCTAAATTGATCTATTTTATTATTAGTTAGCCATTTTAAGGCCGTTTTTTCTATCTTACTGTGTATTAGCTGCTTTGGCAGTAAAAATTATATTCGTGGTTATCTATGAGCCACTATTAATGATCTTGTTTGGCGATAGTATCGCGCAGGTAGACAAATAATTTACGCGCTGATGCAGGTGGCTTATTTTGCTTGGTTTCATGAGCGCTTTGACGCGCAATTTGACGTAACCACTGTCGGTCAGCGTCGGCGTATTGCTCGATAAAAGCTTCAATATTTTGATGACCTTCGGTGAGTATACGGTCGCGCCATTGTTCAACCAAATGGTGCTGTTGGTTGTGAATGTTGTGTAGATTCCGAATTTTTTCAAAGTGCGCTTCGATGGCATCGATAATCTCTTGGCCTTCTTTGCGCATTAGCTTGCCAATAAATTGCATTTGTCGGCGAAGTCCTTCTCGATGCTTAATGCGTTTTGTTTCGATTAACGCAGTATGCAATTCATCTGAGATGCCTAAACCTTCGAGGTCTTGGTTTTTTAAATCTAATAGCTGTTTGCCTAGATCTTGAAGGTGATGCATTTCTCGCTTGAGCTGACTTTTACTAACGACATCTTCGTCGTTTTGTTTTTCATGATCAATTTTTTTTCTAGCCATAACGATTTTTTTGCGTTTATTGTTTGCGTTAATTGGTTACGTTAACTGTTTCCGTTAATCAGGCGTAAAAGATCGTAGCTAGGCCTAGGAAAGACATAAAGCCAACGACGTCCGTGATGGTGGTTAAGGCAACACTGCCTGCTAGCGCAGGATCAATATTGGCTTTCTTTAATGCCAGCGGCAGTATTGCACCTGCTAACGCAGCGGTAATTAAATTGATAACCATTGCTGCAGCGATAATGCCACCAATAATCATATCATTAAACCACCATGCAGCAGCGATGGCGACTACAGCGGCCCAGAGCAGGGCGTTGATGACGCCAACGGCAAGCTCACGAAAAATAAGCCAGCCCTGATTGTGTTTTTTGATATGGCCAATGGCAAGACCGCGAACGACAATGGTCAGCGTTTGTGTGCCGGCAACACCACCCATGCTGGCAACAATCGGCATGAGTATCGCTAGCGCAACAACTTTGTCGATAGCACCTTGAAATAGATTGATAACGGCAGCAGCAATAAAAGCAGTAATTAAATTAACGCCTAACCATATTGCTCTTCTTGGCGTGGTTTTAATAACTGGAGAAAACGTATCTTCTTCTTCATCCAGGCCTGCCATACTCATTAATGAGTGATCAGCATCTTCACGAATAACATCAACGATATCATCAATGGTGATACGGCCAAGCAATTTACCTTCTTCATTAACGACGGGTGCAGATACCCAATCTTTACGTTCAAAGCGGCGCGCTACTTCATCGTCGGGCATTTCGACGGGAATGGCTTTTACATCCGAGAGCATAATTTCGCGGACAGTATGAGTTGGGTCTGAGACCAATATTTTTGCGAGCGGTAAGATACCGACAAACTCATCACTGCGATTCACCACATAGAGATTATCCGTCATATCTGGAATTTCATCGTGACGACGAAGGTAGCGCAGCACTACATCAACCGAATGACGTGCGCGAACGGTAATGGTATCAGTGTTCATTAAGCCACCAGCGGTGTTTTCTGGGTAGCTTAATGCGCTGGTCACTCGTAGGCGATCTTGGATGCTCATGGCTTGCAGTACTTCACGGGTTACCCGATCGGGTAACTGCTGAAGAATATCCACCATGTCATCCGTTTCTAGTTCAGCCGATAAAGCGACTAGCTCGGAGTTTTCCATCGCTAGAACGAATTGGGTTTGTAGCTCATCACCTAAAAACGGTAGTACATCACTGCGACGCTCTTCATCAACCAGAGCCCATAGGATTTGCCGTGAGGGCGGCGGTGATGACTCAATCAGGTGAGCAGTTTCTTCGGCCGCTAATACATTGAGCGTATGACGGGCATGTTGGAATGTGCCGCTTTGTAGCAAATCGGCCACTTCTTGGCTTCGCGAGAGTTCCTGATTGTGATCGGCGATTGCTGGCATGATTAACTTCTGGCTATTTGCTATTAAGGCTGTATTGAATGATCAAAATACTGGCAAACAATGTGGCTTGATAACGAACCTTAGCGCTAGGATTATTCGTCGGTACGCAGGAGGTGTTAACAGGCGTTTAATGGGTTTGATTATGCGTGAAAGGCTCTGGATCAACAAGCGAGGATGCAGGCAAGATTACCGATGTTCAGCCTAGAAAAGGGCTTTAGAGCTTATTCGCCCTCATCAAAGAGGTTGTTAATAAGGTCGGTGATGGCGTTCATCGCTTCGGTTTCATCATGACCTTCAGTAGTAATGGTCAGTTCAGATCCTTTAGCTGCAGCGAGCAGCATTACCGACATAATGCTCTTGCCATCAATAGATTTGGTTTCGTATTCGATAGTAACGGCGCTAGCAAATTGGATCGTGATATCGACCAGCTTATTAGCCGCTCTGGCATGAAGGCCGAGTTTATTTTGTATTGTAATCGTTGTTTGCGGCATGATTTTTTAGTCGATGATCGATAAATAAGGTAGTGAATCTAGATGCCACAGAATCGGCTATGTCTTTACTGCTGTCAAGAGTCTGTCAATTTGAATTCGAGTCATACATATTAGTTTTTGAATTCACGATGGCGCACTTGGACGATATTGTCAGCATTGCTAAAGTGCCTGTGCAGTGCTTCGGCAATAAACACTGAGCGATGCTGGCCGCCTGTGCAGCCAATCGATACCGTGGTGTAGCTTCGTTTGGCATCCCGAAAGCGGGGCAGCCAGTTTTCGAGGTATTGAGTGATATCGGCAATCATTGCTTGGACGTCGTCATGGCTATTTAAAAAATCAATAACTGGTTGATCTAAGCCTGTAAATGCGCGGAGTTCGACTTTCCAGTAGGGGTTAGGTAGACAGCGCACATCAAATACGATATCTGAATCGATCGGTATGTTGCGTTTAAATCCGAAGGATTGAAACATGAGTGACATCTCTGATGATGATTTGCCGCCCACGCGATCACTAATTAATTGTCGCAGTTCGTGCAGCGTCATAGTGCTGCTGTCGATGCTAAGATCCGCCATCGCTGCAATACCTTCAAGTAATAGCGATTCAGTTTCAATGGCTTCTTTCAGGGACATATGTTCGTTGCTGATAGGATGCTTGCGGCGCGTTTCAGAAAATCGTTTGATGAGCGTATTGTTGTTGGCATCTAAATAAATAATATTGGTATCTACTTCGGCTGGAATTTCTTTAACCAATTGGGGGAAGCGTGATAACTCCGTAGGGATGTTTCGCGCATCAATACTCACGGCGATTTTTTCATTACTGTTTTCAGAATTGCTATCGGCATCAAGGGCTTGCTTTGCCAATGCAGGTAGCAGGCCAGCGGGTAAATTATCGATGCAGTAAAACCCTAAATCTTCGAGCATATTCAGAGCCGTACTTTTGCCGGATCCTGAACGACCGCTAATGATGACCAATTTCATTTTTATATCTCTATTTAAAAGGATCTGCAGTGGTGTTTTATTTAAAACAATTTAATTTAAATCAAGTTGTATCAGTGTTTGTTTGAGTGAGCTGGCATCACTTGCCTGACGTATTTTTTGGCAGAGTGGATCCTGGCTTAAAATTTTGGCCATTAATGCAAGTATGGCGAGATGTTCGTCAGTGGACTCTGTTGGAACGATTAAGGCCCATAATAGGTCAACGGGTTTGCCGTCGCGGGCATCAAAATCAATGCCATTGTCTAAGGTTAAAATGGCTGACTGCGCTTGCGTGCAGCCAGAAAAACGGCAATGCGGTATGGCAATGCCGTTTTCGAGTGCTGTACTGCCTAATTTTTCTCGACTAGTGAATGCATCGAAAACTAAATCTTGATCAAGACTATTGTCGTTTTCTGCAAATAGGCGCGATAGCGTTTCCAGTGATTTTTTTTTGCTGGAAAGATTAGCGTTAAGCTGAATGCGCCCAATATCTAATAGATTGCCGAGTGGTGAGTCGAGCATAGTTAGTCGAAGTACTCCATGGTGTCGTCTATCGTTTCTGCTTCTAACGGTTGTTGTTTAACGCTTTGGCGATGGTGCTTGCCGTGGGTTTTTTCTTTGTGTTTGATGATTTGTCTATCAAGTTTGTCGGCGAGGCCGTCGATGGCGGCATACATATCTTGATTTTTATCATTAGCAAATAAGTCTGCACCCGAAACGTGCACTGAGGCTTCGGCTTTTTGAATGGCTTTTTCGACGACTAAGGTGACGTCGATATTAGTGATCTGATCAAAGTGTCTTTCGAGTCGATCAAATTTACTTAGTACATACTCTCGTAGTGGGTGAGTAACTTCAACATGATGGCCGCTGATATTGATTCGCATAGACTTCTCCTAATGAATGCACTGATTGAAAAATGTCGTCAGCATTTTAGACGCTAACGGATTGACAATAAATGATGATTGTTCAGATTGATTTAAGTAAGGCGATTGCTTTGAAAATGATTTGCGGAACACACTTTGAAAAAAAGTATGATTAAATTTTTGAATGTTCGTCAAGATTGCGAGCGAGTGGCCCGATTCGGATATGCGTTGGCGTGGTTTTAAACGCGATAAAGTAGCGTTTATTTTTTTCACATTAATGACCTAGTTGAGAGTCTTATTCTTCACCGTTTTTTTTAAGTGAAGGCATACAGAGTATCGTAAATTTGACCGCATTCCAAGTCTGCAGTTCGCATATTGGTTAAGCAATCCTTTTTCGTTCGTTAGATGGCGGTATAGCCATTGATTCACGGTATTTGGCTACGGTTCTTCTAGCAACTTTAATGCCTTGCTCATCGAGTAATGTCGCTATTTTATTATCACTGAGCGGTTTACGAGCATTTTCTGCGGCAACTAACTTTTTAATGATGGCGCGAATGGCGGTAGATGAGCACTCTCCACCTTCAGCGGTAGCGACATGGCTAGAAAAGAAATATTTTAATTCGAAAATGCCTCTAGGCGTATGCATGTATTTTTGTGTCGTAACCCTCGAAACTGTTGATTCGTGCATCTCAACATCCGTAGCAATATCATGCAAAACGAGTGGTTTCATGGCTTCTTCGCCATGTTCTAGAAATTCGCGTTGGTGTTCGACAATGCGTGAGGCAACTTTTAATAACGTTTCATTACGACTATGTAAGCTTTTTAAGAACCATTTGGCTTCTTGCAAATTGTCACGCAAAAAAGTGTTGTCGGAGCTACTGTCGGCACGTTTAACCAAAGAGGCATAATCAGCGTTAATACGTATTTTGGGTGCAATGTCAGGATTGAGTTGCACTAACCACCGACCTTTCTTTTTTTTCACAAATACATCGGGCACAACGTACTGCGCGGCATTATCTTGGTAGGCATCGCCGGGCTGCGGGTTGAGACTTCTAATTAACTGAATAACTTCGCCAAGTTCTTTTTCTTTTAAGCGCGTGCGACGAATTAATTGCGTAAAGTCCCGCGTAGCTAAAAGATTAAGATGGCGATTGATGATTTGTGCCGCTTGTTCACGCCAAGGTGTCTGTGAGGGCAGTTGTGCTAGTTGCACCATTAGGCAGTCGGTTAAGTCTGTACTGGCAACGCCGATAGGATCAAATTGTTGAATGCGGTGGCGCACGGCTTCGATTTCGTCGAGTTCAATTTCAAGTTCGTCGTCAAAGGTTTCGAGCAGCTCTTCAACTGAGATACTCAGCATGCCACTAGGTGCTAATGCATCAATAATAGCAGTAGCAATGAGCTGGTCGGTATCACTCATTGGTGTCAGGTTGAGCTGCCATAAAAGGTGACTGCTAAGCGATACGCTCGAAGAGTTGCGATTGTCCAAGTCGGCCATTTCATTAAAGTCGAGGCTCTGACCTGAACTGCTCGGTGCTGATGTATAGACATCATCCCAGTTGCTATCTACGGGCGTTTCGCTGGGAATGTTATCTTGCCAGTCAGCATCGTCGTTTTGGCTGGTATCGTCGGTATTGATGGCGGTTTCGGTGGCATTAGCGAGATAGTCATCGCCAGCAGTGTCGGTAGTGGCTTCATTGCCACTTTCGACACTGTTTTCTGTGCTCGCTTGAGCCTCTAAGACCTTGTCGCTAGTCTCGGATGCTGAGTCGTTATTGTTTTCGCTTTCTTCAGATACCTCTAACATTGGATTGGTATCGACAATTTCTTGGATTTCTTGTTGCAGATCGAGAGTAGACAGTTGTAAGAGACGAATCGCTTGCTGAAGCTGGGGGGTCATTGTCAGATGCTGACCCATTTTTAACTGAAGCGATTGTTTCATAGATATTTTTTGTTTAATTATCTCAATAGCGGATAGTTTGTGTAAGTCGAACGGGTTTGAAAGGAGGGTTTCTTGCCGTCGCCATTACTGCTGTTTAGTGACCCAGTGCTAAAGGGTTGGGTGGGTCAGAAAATAGACGTTATAGAGTTAGAGTGTAGTCGGGTGCACGTTAGTAAGCAAGACTAATGCCAAAAGATAAAAAACTTGACTTTTTTCAGATGCGGTTTTCTTGATGTATCACTTGGCCGAGTGTGAAAACGGCGTTGGGAAGGCCTTTAGTCGCGATTATTGGGCGAATTTAGTGCTGAATTTCGCTCACTATTTTTTAATACTAGGCGTTATAGCGGGCAAATAAAATCACTTATATCTGAAATTGATGACCAAGATAGGTATCACGCACCTTTTGGTTATTGAGAATGGTCTCGGTGCTGCCTTCGGCAATGATATTGCCTTCGCCGACAATATAGGCGCGCTCACAGATGTCCAATGTTTCACGGACATTATGATCGGTAATTAAAACGCCGATACCCCGATCTTTCAGTTGATTGATCACATTTTTAATATCGTTCACTGATATGGGGTCAACACCTGCAAAGGGCTCATCAAGCAGCATAAAGGCCGGATCACTGGCCAGTGCGCGAGCAATCTCTACACGACGTCGTTCGCCGCCTGACAATGACATGCCAAGGCTATTGCTGATATGGCTGATATGAAACTCTTCTAATAGCTCATCACGTTTTTCAATGCGCTCAGTGCGACGAAGATCACTGCGAGTTTCTAGGATAGCGGCAATATTATCGGCAACGGTTAGTTTTCTGAAAATAGATGCTTCTTGTGGTAGATAGCCCAGTCCAAGTCGCGCTCGTTCATGGATTGCTTTGTGTGTGATATTGGTTTCGTCTAAAACAATGGTTCCTGCATCGGCTTTGACAATACCGGCAATCATATAAAAACACGTGGTTTTACCTGCACCGTTGGGTCCGAGTAGGCCGACGACTTCGCCACTATTAATCTCTAGCGATACATCACTAATGACCTGTCGTTGTCGATAACTTTTGGCTAGGTGCTGCGCTGTGAGTTTACCCATAATTATTGTGAGCCGTTGTTCGATTTGCTGGGATTAATAATAGTATGAACGCGAGTGCTTTTATCATTCGGGTCGGCTTGTGCCTTGACTCTATCCTCATTGATAAAATACTCAATTTTTTCACCGGTGACTTTTGAACCAATTTGATCAATTGAGGCGTTATCCTCAAGCAAGATAATACCTTCTGCAATGGCGTAGCGAATAGTATTACCTTGAGCGTTGATAGGCTTGGGTTCGTTGGCTAAGCGTTGAGTAAAGCGGGCAGGTTTGCCATTCGCAATAATGTTACTGATATTTCTGGTGGGCGTTACCGAGTCAGGCAGCGTTTTATTAACTGTACTTTGAATGGTTACAGTATCAGCTTTAATCATTAAGTCGCCTTGGGTAATGGAAACATTACCGCGATAAATAGTGACGCCTTTTTTTTCATCTTGTTCGGCGCTATCGGCTTCGATGGCAATAGGTGCAGAGCGATGATCGCTAGACTTTGAAGTGGCGGCAAGCAGCTGGCTATTAATAAAAAATAAAAGGCTAATAAATAACGTTAGATTTTTTAGATAAAAAAATGATTTTTCTTTGTTAAGGTTGAACGACACTTTTTACCTCCGAAAGTAGTCGCCAGCGTTGGTCTGTTAGATTCCCTTGAAAGCCTGTTGCGTGCGTTGTTGATGTCGGCGTTTTAATTGTAATCGGACTTTGACTGAGTGCTTGGTGCGAATCTACGTTTAACGTTAGTGACTGTGTTTCAATTTCTGTTTGCGATGCACTCTCATTGACTTTTACGTTACCAACGAGTTCCGCAGTGTCGCCATTATTGCTTAAGTAAGCTAAATTAGCTGCAATAGAGGTGTTTGGCTTGCCTTTTTTGTAGGCGGTGATCTGCGGTTCAAGTAGCCTTAAATGGTCTTGCTCTTGGCTAGAAAGTTGATTGGTTTTTTTAGCTGCAAAAAAATCAGCCTGATGAGTATTCATCGTATAGTGTAATTCGCCATCTGCATTAAAACGTTTAATAACAACGCCAGTGCTGGTGCTATCAGGCGTAATATTCTTTTTGTCGAGTGCTTGGCTGCCTTTAGGCAAGAATTGGTTTTGACTAATACCGATAACATAATAGGCGATGATCACGATGCTAATAGCAAGCGTTGCAATATTCCGAGTACGTTTTCTACGTGTTCTTAATATCATAGTCATTTCAGGTAGAATTAGGTCGAGTAGAGTTATGTCAGGTAGAGCTATTATCAGACAAGATTATCGTCAAGCAAGGTTATTGCCTACAAAGGTTTATATTTGATTTTAAAAAAACGGTTTTACACTGGCGTCGAATAAATCGTTGGCTTGTAACAATAAATCGGCGAGTTCTCTCACCGCACCATTGCCGCCGGATTTATTAGATACCCAATCAGCATGTTGCTTAACAATATCATGGCCGTTAGCAACCGTTGTACCTAGGCGGCACTGAATAATTGCACTCAGGTCGGGTAGGTCGTCACCCATATAAGCTGTTTGCTGAAGTGTTAAGCCGGTTGTGGCCAGTAACTCATTGAGCGCAGTGATTTTATCTTCTCGACCTTGCACAACGTGTTTAATAGAGAGTTCTTTTGCGCGACGAGAAACAATATTGGATTGTCGCCCCGTGATAATGGCAACAATAATACCTTGGTCTTGGAGTAATTTAATACCGAGCCCATCAAGGATACTAAAACATTTTAACTCTTCACCATCATTGCCGTAATACAGTTTGCCGTCGCTCAATACACCATCGACATCAAGCGCTAATAGCTTGATGTCGCGCGCCTTTTCGCGCACGTTAGCATCTAGAGTGCTATTGCTTTGTGTTGTATCCATTATGCTAGGCCTGCTTTAATAAGAGTGTGAAGGTGGACAACGGCACAGGGAGTATTACCTTCATCAGTGACCACTAGAGTAGAAATATTATTGTTTTCCATAATATTTAATGCTTCTGCTGCAAGCATATCGGCCTGAACAGTTTTACCATTTACGGTCATCAGTTCAGCAATAGCAGTGGTGTGCAAATCTTGTCGTTTATCTAATGCGCGACGTAAATCGCCATCAGTGAAGATACCTTGTAATGTACCATCACTTCCAACAATGGTGGTCATACCCAAACCCTTTTGGGTTATTTCCATTAACGCATCGCTTAATGGTGTTTCAGGTTTAACCTGAGGGAAGTCGGATTGCATGACGTCACTGACTTTTAATAACAGTCGTTTACCCAGCGTGCCGCCCGGATGGGATAAAGCAAAATCTTCAGCACTAAAACCGCGGGCTTCGAGTAAGGCAACGGCTAGTGCGTCGCCCATAACTAATGAAGCGGTTGTGCTTGAAGTAGGGGCGAGCCCGAGTGGGCAGGCTTCTTCTTTTACATGTACATCTAAGTTGACATCAGCGGCTTGGCTAAGCGTCGATGATGGCTTGCCGGTCATAGCAATTAACTGTGCGCCAATACGTTTAATTAATGGCAATAGGGTCACCACCTCGTTGGTTGTGCCAGAGCCAGAGAGAGCGATAACAACATCGCTACTGGTTAGCATACCAAGATCGCCGTGACTCGCTTCGCCAGGGTGCATGAAAAAAGCAGGTGTACCGGTGCTGGCTAGGGTGGCGGCGATTTTATTCGCAATATGGCCAGATTTACCCATGCCGGTGACAACAACGCGGCCGGAGCAAGCGAGTAAGATTTCGCAGGCGCGACTAAAGTCGCCATTGATACGGCTATGCAGTGCTTCTATTGCCTGTTGTTCGAGCTGGACAGTGCGTTGTCCGGCTTCAATAAATGTGTGTTTTGTCATCGGGTTTCGCTGTGTATTTCGCTATGTATTGGATTGCGCTGCATCTTTGAGACTGCTTTCATCCATAAAATGTCGATAGCTTATTGTAAATCGGTCGGAGAGAAGATGTCGCGCCTGAACGCGTGATTAGTTGACACCTGTGCATACTAAGTAGTCTGGTCAAATACTAGCCATTAGTCAGTATGATGACGACGTAGTAACCGATATAAGCACTAATAAACAAAAAGCCAATAAAACGACCAAGGCTTGGGGTTTTATCAAGAGTGCTGTCATTGTTTGGGTTAGTGAATGACTGGTTGCGTGTTTTGAGCCACATCAGGGCAACTAACGCCAAAGTCAGTAGTGTCATAGTGAGTAAATCGCGACTGATAACCGATGGCTCTAAATCAGTAGCGACAATAATGCCGGGCAGTGCCATTACGGCCAGCAAGTTAAGGATGTTGGAGCCGACGATATTGCCGATGGCTATTTCATGATGACCCTTGAGTGCGCTGGTAATAGAGGCGGCGAGTTCAGGTAGGCTGGTGCCTAAAGCGACAACGGTGAGTCCAATAACCATGGGGCTGACACCCATATATTCGGCAATACTCTTGGCTGACCAGACGAGTAGGTCGGCAAAGCCAAGCAGGGCTACTAGACCAATAATTAACCATAGTGCAGACTTTAAACCCGATAGATCAGGGATTTCAACATCGCTATCGTTAGCCGCAGATGTATTGTTACGAGCATGACGGATAAGAATAATTGAGACAGGAATGGTTGCGCCTAGCAACACCCAGCCTTCGGCATAGGTGAGTTGGTAGTCCCACAAGCAAATAGCGGCAAGAGCGGTGACAGCAAGAAGCAAAGGAACTTCAAGGCGCATTAGCCCAGCATTAATCGGGATCTTAGCGATCAGCGCTGTAACGCCTAGCACCAAAGCGATATTGGCAATATTTGAGCCGATGGCATTGCCCACACCCATTGCAGGAATGCCATTTAATGCAGCATCAGCTGAGACAATCATTTCTGGAGCAGATGTGCCAAAAGCCACTACTGTCAGGCCAATCATCATGGGTGTCATGCCGACATGTTTTGCCACCGAGGCGCTGCCGCTGACAAATAAATTGGCGCTCCAGACGAGGCCAATTAAGCCAATGATAAGTGACAGAAGGGCGAGAACAGGTAGCGACATAAAGTTATATCTTGATTATTCAGGGTTAATTGACGACTTTAAGTCAATACTATTGGTTATCGAGTGCTCGAATATACCGCAAATTTGTCTGGTATTTTGTCTTTGTGGTTTATCGCCTAGGCATGAGAAAATAATCACTGTTTTCACCTAACCAATAGCTGCCATGCATAATGTCTTTCAATGCAAAGGCGCGACTATACAGCAGGGCTTGGTCATGCTCAATGTGCGGTATTGCTCACTGAGTGATGCGTTTATTTTGTTAGGCTAATTAACCGGTGCAAGTCCAGAGCGTTTTCAACGGGATTATCAGCCATAGGTGCTGTCACAGCATTGCCGCGATGCTTTGTCTTGCGGTTTTTATCAATACAGAGTTTATATACGATCAATACATTGTCGATAAGGGTGGCGTGTTTAATGAGTCAAAATAAATGGATGATTTGGGGGTGCTTAGTGGCGGCTCGTCAGAATGTGATAATACTGCTGGTCTCGCTATTGGCTTTTAGTCATGTTTCCGCTAATGCAGAACCCGTGCAAAAGGCGGCAGCTTCTGAGCTGCAAACGGATACGGCCTATCAGGTAGTTGAAACTATCACGACTGAATTGCTGGCGTTGATAGAGGACGCGAAACAATATGTTGACGAAGACGAAGAGCGATTTTTTAGTGAGCTGGATGTTTTACTACGCCCATTTATTGATTTTCGTTCTTTTGCGCGAGCTGTGATGGGGCGTCATGCGAGCTCTAAAAAAATGGCTTCATTAAATGATATTGAAAGCGGTGAGTTAAATGCGCAAATCGATCGTTTTAGTGAGATTTTTTTAGGCGCTTTAATTCAAACTTACGGCAAGGGCTTGTTAGCTTTTGAAGGCGAAACCATTGAGGTTGTCGTCCCTGAAAAAGGACCAGACACTACTAAGCCGCAACCGAAAAAGGTTGTCGTCAAACAGTTGATTTATGGCGATCGTCAAACGCCTTATGAAGTAAAGTATTCAATGCGCAAGGATAGCCAAGGGCACTGGCGCTTGCGAAATATGGTGGTCGAGTCTATTAATCTAGGCAAAATCTATCGCAATCAATTCGATAACGCCTATCAGGTTTACGGGGGTGATATCGATCGTGTCATTGATAATTGGGTTGTATCGGGTGCGCCCGAAGCGGCCGCAATGAATAATTAAAATAATGCCGGTTGTGTAGTCAGATGCTGCAATTAACCGGTTTTGGTATTAAACAAGAAAAAAGAACACGCCTAGCGTGCTTTAATAGAGACCTATCATTATGCAACAAGAAGTTGAACGATTAATACGCGAGCAAATAGCCATTGAGCACTTAGACGTCGAGATGGCGGGTAATCACTGTACGGTGACTGTCGTGAGTGCTGAGTTTGAAGGTTTATCACCGGTAAAAAAACAGCAGCGTATCTATCAATGCTTAAATGAAAAAATTGCGTCTGGTGAAATACATGCCGTCAATATCCGTGCATTAACTCCTTCGCAGTGGCAGCCCACTGCTTAATTAAAACTTATAAGATAACTATTCATGGATAAATTATTAATCAACGGCCCATCGCGTATCGATGGTGAAATCCGTATTTCAGGTTCTAAAAATTCAGCTCTACCGATATTGGCAGCCAGTTTATTAAGCAAGGGCGTGGTTAAAATTGGTAACCTGCCGCACTTAAATGATGTAACAACAATGATTGAATTACTCAGCTGTCTGGGTGTTGATTTGACCATTGATGAGAAGTTAGGTGTAGAAATTGAAGCGAGTACTATTGGCGAGTTTACTGCGCCTTATGAACTCGTCAAAACTATGCGCGCCTCGATTTTGGTGTTAGGTCCATTATTGGCTCGCCTGGGTAAGGCGCGCGTTTCGTTTCCTGGTGGCTGTGCTATCGGAAGCCGTCCGGTCGATTTGCATTTGCGCGGTTTTGAAGCCTTAGGCGCAACGGTCACTATTGATGGCGGTTATATCGAGGCCAAAGTTGATGGGCGCTTAAAGGGCGCACATATTTTTATGGATAAGGTGACGGTGGGCGGTACCGAGAATGTATTGATGGCCGCGACCTTAGCTGAAGGCCAAACTATTATCGAAAATGCTGCGCGTGAGCCTGAAGTTGTTGATTTGGCAAATTGCCTTATTGCAATGGGAGCTAAAATTAGTGGTGTCGGTACCGACAAGTTAATCATTGACGGTGTTGAAGAGTTATCTGGCTGTGACTATGCCGTTATGTCTGATCGTATTGAGGCAGGGACATTTTTAGTGGCAGCCGCTGCGACCCGAGGCCGTATCAAAGTGAAAGATGTCGAACCGCATTCGTTAGAAGCGGTACTCGCTAAGCTAGAAGAGGCGGGAGCCAAATTAGAAATCGGAGAAGATTGGATTAATCTCGATATGGAAGGGCGCAAGCCAAAGGCTGTGGATATTCGCACCGCACCGTATCCCGCTTTTCCAACCGATATGCAGGCGCAGTTTACAGCGATGAACAGTGTTGCTGATGGCGTGAGCACGGTTGTCGAAACAATTTTTGAAAACCGCTTGATTCAAACCCATGAAATGAATCGAATGGGCGCGAATATTCGTATTGAAGGTAATACGGCGGTAGTTGAGGGTATTGAAATGCTAACAGCGGCGCCGGTAATGGCATCCGATTTACGGGCTTCAGCGAGTTTAGTTATTGCTGGTTTGTGTGCAACGGGTGCAACCTTGGTTGATCGTATTTACCATATCGATCGTGGCTATGAATGTATTGAAGAAAAGCTGCAACTGTTAGGTGCAAGCATTCGACGCGTGCCGGGGCGATTAAGCCGCGACGGTAATGTTGAAGTTTAGTTTTGAGTGCCTGAGTTAGTTGCTCGGATTAAAGAACCATTGTAATAAGTAAAAACTTTAAGCAAAGAGATCGTATGATTACTATCGCATTAACAAAAGGGCGCATACTAAAAAATACGCTGCCATTATTATCGGCGGCAGGTATTACTCCCGAAGAAGACATTGCCACTAGTCGCAAGTTGGTGTTTGCAACTAATCGCCCCGATGTGCAACTGTTAGTGCTTAGAGGCGCTGATGTGTTGACCTATATTCGCTATGGTGCTGCTGATATGGGCGTTGTCGGTAAAGATATGCTGATGGAAGACGGCGGTTCACATCTTTATGAATTGCATGACTTGGGTATTGCTCGCTGCCGATTGATGACGGCTACGAAAAAGAATGAGGCGGCTACGGCTTATCAGTCGCGAATTAAGGTCGCGACTAAGTACGTTAATATCGCCCAGCGTTATTATGCCGAGCAAGGTGTGCAAGCGGATATCATTAAGCTTTATGGCGGTATGGAATTAGCGCCTATTATGGGCTTGGCAGACGAGATAGTGGATATTGTGGATACCGGTAAAACACTGGTAGCCAATGGTTTGCAAGAAGCGAATTTTATTGCCGATATTAGCTCGCGTTTAGTTGCTAATAAGGCATCGATGAAAGTGAAGCACGCAGAGCTTAAGATAATCAGTGATGCAATTGCAGCGGCGGTTAATAAATAGTGATGTCTAACACTTCAACTCAATCTTTGTCTGTACGTCGCCTCTGTGCTGACAGTAGCGACTTTGCTGAAGAATTAGCAGCGTTGACTGCTTGGTCAGCCGTTGCTGATGAGGCTTTAGATAAGACGGTGCGTGACATTTTGCAGTGTGTGCGAACGCAGGGCGATAGTGCCGTCGTTGAATTCACGGCTAAATTTGATCGATTTCCTGTAGCGTCAATGGCTGAGCTAACGATTAGTCGCGAGACTATCCAGCAAGCTTTAGCTGATATCGATCCCGCCATTCGCCAAGCGTTAGAGCAAGCCGCGCAAAGAATCGATACTTTTCATCAGTGTCAAAAGCAGGCGTCTTGGCAGTATACGGATGAGACGGGCACCTTGCTGGGCCAGAAGGTTACGCCTTTACAGCGAGTCGGTATTTATGTGCCCGGTGGTAAGGCTGCTTATCCATCAAGTGTGTTGATGAATGCTATTCCAGCCAAAGTGGCAGGCGTTAAGCAGATTATTATGGTGACACCGACACCTGCAGGTGAGGTTAACCAAACCGTATTAGCGGCGGCGGCTGTGGCGGGCGTTGATACCATTTTTAGTATTGGTGGTGCTCAAGCTGTAGCGGCACTGGCTTATGGTACTGAGAGTATTCCACGCGTTGATAAAATTGTTGGCCCAGGAAATCGCTTTGTTGCCTGTGCGAAAAAAATGGTTTTTGGTGATGTTGGCTTGGATATGTTGGCGGGGCCGTCTGAAATTTTAGTGATTTGCGATGGTAAAACCGACCCTGATTGGATTGCGATGGATTTGTTTTCGCAAGCTGAGCATGATGAAGATGCGCAGGCATTATTAATTTCACCCGATCAAGATTTCCTAGATGCCGTTGAGGCTAGCATGAATCAATTGCTACCTTCGTTAGAGCGTCGCGATATTATTGAGCGTTCAATTAATTCGCGCGCAGCGTTTATTTTGGTCGATGACTTAGCGCAGGCAATGACAGTATCTAATGCGATTGCGCCCGAGCATTTGGAATTATCAATTGATAATCCTGAGCAGTGGCTGGATGCGATTGATCATGCCGGTGCTATATTTATGGGTCGCCACACACCAGAGGCTGTCGGTGATTACTGTGCAGGCCCAAATCACGTTTTACCTACGTCGACAACGGCGCGATTTGCCTCGCCGCTGGGTGTTTATGATTTTCAAAAGCGCAGTTCGTTAATTCAGTGTTCGGCGCAGTCATCGGCGAATATTGGCCAAATTGCATCAGTATTAGCGCGTAGCGAATCACTGACTGCTCACGCTCGTTCGGCAGAATTTCGAGTGGCGGCAGAAGAATTGCGTACAACAAAGAAAAAATCTTAATTAGCGTTTTTTAAAAGCAGTGTGTTATGAAAAAAACAAATGATAATGCTTCGCTTTGGAGTCCATTAGTTAATGGGCTCGATCCCTACGTGCCTGGTGAGCAGCCGGCGACAGAGGGTTTAATTAAGCTCAATACCAATGAAAGCCCTTATCCACCATCACCACAAGCGTTAGCAGCTATCGCTGATGCGGCTGGCGATAAGCTACGTTTGTACCCTGATCCAGAATCCTCGCGCCTAAAAGCGACGATCGCTGATTATTTTGCGGTTGAGTCAGAGAATGTTTTTGTCGGTAACGGTTCAGATGAGGTTTTAGCGCATGCCTTTAATGCCTTTTTTCGACAAGATAAGCCCATCTTGTTTCCAGATCTGACTTACAGTTTCTATCCTGTTTACTGTCAGCTCTACAATATCGATTATCAGTTAACGCCTTTAAATGCTGATTTTGAAATTGATATAGCCGATTATAAAGTACCTAACGGTGGGATTATTTTTCCTAACCCCAATGCCCCAACAGCCATTGGTTTAGTACGTCAGTCGATTATTGATTTGCTTGAGGCCAACCCTGATTCGGTGGTGATTGTCGATGAGGCCTATATTGATTATGCCCAGCGCTCTAATGCTGAGATAACGGCAGACAGTGTCGCTTCGGTTGTTGATTTAGTTCAGCAATACAATAACCTACTTGTGGTGCACACCTTATCGAAATCGCGAGCTTTTGCGGGGATGCGAATTGGCTACGCTATTGGCCACCCACACTTAATTGATGGTTTGCAGCGCGTTAAAAATAGTTTTAATTCTTATCCTGTTGATCGCCTGGCAGAAATAGCTGCGATTGCTAGCTTTCAAGATGAGTCTTATTTTCAGTCGACAAAGGATAAGGTCATTGCCAGTCGTCAGTTGTTGGTCGATGGGCTTGAAGCCTTAAATTTTGATTGCCTGCCATCTTCAGCTAATTTTGTTTTAGTGACGCAGAATAACCTCAATGCTAAACAGCTTGCCGAGCAGCTGCGTGAGCACAAAATTATTGTGCGGTATTTTGCTACGCCGCGCATCGCCGAGTTTATCCGAATTACCATTGGGACCGAGGAGCAAAATCAACAGTTGCTCGCGGTGGTTAGCGACCTTCTTTCAAATAACGTAAAGATCTAAATATTTTTTTTTATAGTCAATAAAAATATATTACCCGCCAAACTTAATGTAGCACATTAAGTTTGGATTTTAGTTGTATGTATTCACTTCAAAAGCTTAAAATTAGCTTAGTGTCACTCCCTCAATACCTGTATTAACTAATTGATTTATATAATAAAAATAGTACTCAACAGTGCTTGCATACGGCCCTTAGTCGCACTATAGTGTGTGAATGTGGCGCAAAGTGGTGATTTGTGGAGGAAATACAGGTTTCCAGGCCCAAAATTAAGGCATATTCAGCCGGATACTCCAACCGGCTATTTTTTTTGAATAAAGCCTATCCAAATTGAGTGATTAATCAGCAGTTGAGGCAGTAAATTGTTTAGAGGTGTCAATTCCATCAACATGGATGCCAAGGGCCGAATTGCGATGCCGAGCAAGTATCGCGATCGTCTTGTGGATGCCTGTGCTGGTCGATTGGTTGCCACTATTCACCTGCAAGTGAAATGCCTACTGATTTATCCCTTGCCAATCTGGGAAGAGATCGAACAAGAAATTCAAGAACTCCCTACTTTAAAACCTGAAGTCGGTCGCCTCCAGCGATTGCTGTTGGGTTATGCCTCAGATATTGATCTTGATGGCAACGGCCGTTTGTTATTACCCAGCGCATTAAGAACGCATGCCGGCCTCGATAAAAAAGTGGTGCTTGTTGGGCAGGGCAAAAAACTTGAGCTTTGGAGTGAGTCTGCTTGGGATGCTGAGAGAGAAAGTGGTTTGGGTCAGGCGGCGGATCAGCCATTACCTGAAGAGCTATTTACGATTTCGCTTTAATGGCATCTAACGAGACGAATGAGCGGGCAGTTTTAGAGCACAAAGCTGTTTTAGATATTGCGACAGTCGATGGATGGTTTACGGATCCCGATGGGATTTACATCGACGGTACTTTTGGTCGCGGTGGTCATAGTCGATTGCTGTTAGAGCGACTATCGAGCGAAGGGCAGTTACTGGTGGTTGATCGCGATCCAGAAGCGATTTTGGTTGCTGAGCAGCTAGCCAAAGAATTTAAACAAGTCTCCGTCGCGCAAAGCGATTTTGCGCAAATGGAGCAGTTAGTGATTGATCGGCAGTGGCAGGGCAAGGTTACCGGTATTTTATTAGACCTTGGCGTTTCATCACCACAGCTGGATGCGGCAGAGCGCGGCTTTAGTTTTATGCGTGATGGCGATTTGGATATGCGTATGGACCCTAATTCGGGTCAGAGTGCGGCGCAGTGGTTAGCTGTTGCTGAGGTTGATGAAATACGAGACGTTTTGCGTCAATACGGCGAAGAGAAATTTGCAACACGTATCGCCAGAGCGATTATTGAAACTCGAACTGAAACACCGATAACAACAACACATCAGTTCGCGACCATTATTGATAATGCTATGCCGTTTGTAGAGAAGGGCAAGCATCCAGCGACACGAAGCTTTCAAGCTGTGCGCATACACGTTAACCAAGAGCTTCAACAGCTTAAAAGCTTTTTGGAGGGCAGTGTGGAGTTGCTTGGTCATGGTGGGCGTTTAGCCATTATCAGCTTCCACTCATTGGAAGATCGTATCGTTAAACGTTTTATTCGCGATCAAGTCAATGGCGATCGGCTACCGAGTTTTGTGCCGGTTCGCGATGATGATTTGAATCGACGCATGAAAATGGTTGTTAAAGCTGGCAAGGCGAGTGATGAAGAGGTTAAAGATAACCCGCGTTCACGCAGTGCCATATTACGAGTCGCGGAGCGCTTGTAGTAAAAAGAAAAATAGGGCGCGGTTAACGCGTTAAAAAAACGAATCTGAGGGGATTCAATTAATTATGTCTGCGCTGGGCTTGTCACATCGACATCTTCGTATAGCCGCTTTGCTGCTTTTTATTGTCACGCTGTCTGCGCTTGCTGTCGTGCACACGTCATTTAAAAATCGCCAGCTCTTCATCGAATTGCAAGCCTTGCAAAATGAGGCAACCCAGCAGCAAGTCAAGTTGGGTCGTTTGCTCCTAGAAGAAAGTACATGGTCGTCATTAGCAGCGATTGAATATGCTGCAAGTACACAATTATCAATGGCTGTTCCTCAGCCAAATCAGTTAGTTGTTATCTCAGCGCGTGATCGGCGGTTTGTCAGCCAGCAGGTTAGTCGTTGATGAATAATGCTAATCGCTTTAATAAATGGTCGTGGCGGGTCTATCCGCTTTGGCTTTTATTAGCGATAGCATTGGTAGCAATAGTTATTCGTCTAGGTCAGTTACAAGTTGTTGATAGTGAGCGCGGTCGTCAGTTTTTGCAGCAGCAGGGTGATGCGCGAGTATTACGTACAGAAAAAATTGCTGCCAGTCGTGGCGAAATTGTCGATCGTAATGGTGAGTTGCTTGCCTTTAGCACGCCGGTTAAATCGATTTGGGCTAATCCATCGCTTATCGACAACAGTGATGCGGCGATTCAGCGATTAGCGTCATCGCTGGCGATGAGTGAAAGCGCACTGCGTAAAAGACTTTTAAGTAATGCGCAATTTGTTTATTTAAAACGACAGCTCGATCCACAAAAAGCCGAGCGCATTCGCGCACAAAAATTTGAAGGCATATTCTTTGAAACGGAATACAAGCGATTTTACCCAGCGGGTGAAGTTGCTGCTCATCTTGTTGGTTTTACCGGTGTTGATCATCACGGTCAAGAGGGTATTGAACTTTCCTATGACAGTTTGCTGACAGCAGAGGCTGGTGCTAAGCAGGTGATGAAAAATGCTCACCATGAAGTGATTAAGGATATTAAGTTAGTTAAAGCGGCAACCGAAGGGCAGCGTTTAGCCTTATCGATTGATATGCGTTTGCAATATATAGCGTATCGCGAACTCAAAGCCGCAGTGGCAAGCCACAAAGCGAAATCGGGTTCGTTAGTTATTCTTGATGCTCAATCGGGTGAGGTATTAGCGCTCGTTAATCAACCCTCCTATAACGCTAATGACCGTCGTCAGTTAGTGCCAGAAAACATGCGCAATCGCGCCTTAATTGATTTGTTTGAGCCAGGGTCAACCGTTAAGCCGTTTACCGTTATGGCTGCCTTAGAATCGGGTGACTTTGATCATTCAACCATTATCGATACAAGCACAGGGTTTTTAAAGCTGGGCGGTAATACTGTTCTTGATAGCAAAGACTATGGCAAAATTGATCTTGCAACTGTGCTTAGTAAGTCGAGCAATGTCGGTACAAGTAAAATTGCATTGGATCTTGATATTAATGAAATGCAAAGTTTATTTGCTCGTGCGGGTTTGGGTGAGTACTGCGCTACAGGTTTTCCGGGTGAGCAGGCAGGCTATTTACCTAACCATCAAGACTGGGCAGATATACAAAAAGCTACGCTCTCTTTTGGTCATGGCTTGTCAGTGAATGCTGTCCAGTTGGCGCGCGCTTATGCGGTAATTGCCAATGACGGTATAAAGCAACCAGTGAGCTTATTAAAGCTGAGTGATGAAGAGCGCTTAGCCAGAACGGATATACGTTCTGCTGAACGTGTGATTTCTGCCAGTGTGACGCGCGAAGTGAGAGAGATGATGAAAGCCGTCGTCGAAAAGGGCGGCACGGGTACGCAAGCTCGTATCGCAGGTTACAGTGTGGCGGGGAAAACAGGCACGGCGCATAAAGTCGGTGCTTCCGGTTACGAGGCTAGCCGATACCGTTCTACTTTTGCCGGTATGGTGCCAGCTACAGCGCCTAAGTTGGTCGCTGTTGTCACAATTAATGATCCTAGTGGTGAAAAATATTACGGTGGCGAAATTGCGGCTCCCGTTTTTTCGCGCGTTATGCAATCGGCATTGCGTTTAATGAATATCACGCCTGATCGCCTGCATGAGTTTGGTGATCAGAGTCGCGAGCATGCAGAAGTAACGGTGGCTCCTGCTAACGCTGAAATGATCTCGGTGCGAGAACAGCATGGAAGCGTTTAATATGACCAGCGACTCATCAGCAGCGATGTTTTCATATCGACTTTCAGAATTGCTAGCTGACTTGTTGGTTGAAAAGAGCTTATCTGACGATTGTGCTAATACAGTCGTGACGGGAATTGCGACGGATAGTCGTAAAGTGGTTGCGGGTGATGTATTTATTGCGCTCAATGGTTTAACCGTTGATGGCCGTAACTTTATTGATGATGCTATTAAGCGTGGTGCTGTTGCAGTTTTGGCCGAAGCGGATGAGTCATTTTCGATTCGCAAGCAAGATGCCGTTTCGATTGTGAGTGTTCAGAATCTTTCCCAGCACCTCAGTGAAATTGCTGGTCGCTTTTATGGCAAGCCAACAGAAAACTTTACAGTTATAGGTGTTACTGGCACTAATGGTAAAACCAGTTGTAGCCATTTGATTGCCAGTTTAGCCAATACGGTAGGTCAGCAAAGTGGTTTGGTGGGTACTTTGGGTTACGGTATTTACCAACAAGGCCGTCTTCAATTACAACAAACGGGCTTTACCACCCCGGATACCGTTCAGCTTCAAGCCTGCATGCAATCCTTGCATGCAGATAACTGCGATGTGGTTGCTATTGAGGTGTCTTCGCATGCCTTAGTTCAACATCGCGTTGACGCTATTCATTTTAATATTGCTGTACTGACAAATCTATCTCACGATCATCTCGACTTTCATGGCGATATGGCCAGCTATGGCGCAGCTAAGCGTCGCTTGTTTTCATTTGCGGGTATCGACGCTGCGGTGATTAATGCCGATGATGAGTTTGGTCTGCGTTTAGCTGAAGAGTTGCGACCCAGTCAGCAAGTTTTTACTTATTCAATTCATCAGGATCAAGCTGATGTCTTTGCGCGCAATACCCGCTACTCACTCAATGCTATTAGTACTGAAGTGGTAAGCCCTTGGGGCGTGGCCGAGCTAACAATTCCTCTTATTGGTGATTTCAATCTAAGTAATGCATTAGCATCGTTAACAGCGATGCTTGCTGCGGGTGGTGACTTTAATGCATTAGTGGCAGCTTTTGCGAATGTTACGACCGTGAAAGGGCGAATGGAAATTGTCAGCGACAGTACTAACGATAAAACCGTTGTTGTTGATTTTGCGCATACACCGCAGGCCTTGGAATTAGCGTTGTCCGCTTTAAGATCGCATGCCGAAGGACGACTATGGTGCGTCTTTGGTTGTGGTGGCGATCGTGACAATGATAAGCGAGCGACTATGGGTCGTATTGCAAAAGATTTTGCCGACAGCGTTGTGATTACTTCTGACAACCCGCGTAGTGAGCCAGCAGAACAAATTATTGATGACATATTACTTGGCATTGACGATATGCATGATGTCAATATTGAGCCTGATCGTGCTGCCGCTATTGGCTTTGCGGTTCAGCAAGCAGAAAAAGGTGATTTAATTTTAGTTGCGGGCAAAGGCCATGAGCAATTTCAAATTATTGGCGATTTAAAGCTGCCATTTAGTGATGCCGAAGTGGTTCAGCAATGTCTTTCTTCAACTGATTCTCATGCAGTGTCCCAGAGCGCTAAATCTGAGGGTCTTTCATCATGATGAAGGGCATCGATTTAACTATGTTGGCTGCGGCTAATAATGCCGAGTTGCATGGCGAGAACGCATTGGTGACAGGTGTTTGCATCGATAGTCGTGAAGTTAAAGATGGCGATCTATTTATTGCTTTAGCGGGTTCGCAATCGGATGGCCATCAGTATCTTGCAAAGGCAGCAGAGCAGGGCGCGATCGCTGCGGTTGTTGAGTCTGTTCAAGATCTTGCGCTACCACAAATCGTTGTCAGTGATTCTTTGCATGCCTTAGGTGTTATTGCGCAGCTTAATCGCAATGCCTTTCAAGGCAAGGTTATTGCTATTACAGGTAGTTCAGGCAAGACCAGCTGTAAAAATATGTTAGCGGCTATTCTTGATCAGGTTGGCAATGTTTGCGCCACGCATAGCAATTTTAATAATGAGATTGGTTTGCCATTGACCGTACAGCGTCTTAACGAAAGTCACGATTATGCTGTGTTGGAAATGGGTGCGGCGAAATCAGGTGATATCGATTACTTAGTGGGCATTGGTCAGCCGCATATCAGTGCTATTACCAATGTTAATGAAGCGCACATAGGTGGCTTTGGTAGTATCGAAAATACAGCAAAAACGAAAGCCGAAATTTATGCGAGCTTACCCGCTGATGGTTGGGCCATTATCAATCGAGATGATGTCTTTGCCAGTGATTGGCGCGATAGCCTATCAGTACAAGCGGCAAAAGGTCAGTTGATTGAGTGTGCTTTAACGGATAGCTACGCGAATATCTATGCCAGTGCTATCGAGCAAGACGAAAATGGTTTGCATTTCAATGCTCACTTACGTCTTGCTGATTCGGAAAGTCAGTTAGCCATTACGATGAATTTTTTAGGTACGCATAATGTTCGTAACGCATTAATGGCTATTGCTATTGCTAAGGCGTTGAACGTTAGTGATATAGCGATTACGCAAGGTCTAGCCAGTGTTGCGCCAGAAAAAGGGCGGTTATGTTGTTTAGCCGGTCGTAACGATTTGCAGCTATTGGATGACAGTTATAACGCTAACCCGCAGTCGATGTATGCAGCTATTGATGTATTGATGTCGGTGGGTGAGCAAGCGGAAAACAGTATTGCAGTGTTAGGCGATATGGCTGAGTTGGGTGATGACGCAGCAGCGATGCATTTTAATGTCGGTCAGTATGCGGCGCTTGCTGGCGTTAATCGTCTTTATGCTATTGGAGAGTTTGCCGCTCAAGTCTTGGCAGGCTTTGGTCCGCAAGCAAGTAATGATAGCGAAGTGAATCATTCTACCGACTCTGTCGGTCAGCTGTTTACCAGTCAAGATGATTTAATTACTCAGTTGCTTTCTAGTGACTGTGAATCATCAGTTGTGTTGGTTAAAGGCTCTCGAAGTGCTGCTATGGATAATGTTGTATCAGCGTTGAATGCAAATAATAGTTCTAATGATTTAGCGCAAGCAGGGGCGAAGTAAACGGTATGCTGATTTTACTATCTGAATATTTACAGCAATATATTAGTGCCTTTGCCGTTTTTCAGTATTTAACATTGCGCGGTATTTTAAGCGTGATGACGGCCGTTATTATTTCTTTAATGGTAGGGCCTTGGGTTATCCGTAAATTAAATTATCACCAAGTTGGCCAAAGTATTCGTGATGATGGGCCACAAACGCATCTTGTTAAAGCGGGTACGCCGACGATGGGTGGCGCGCTTATTTTACTGAGTATTTTAATTAGTACAGTGCTTTGGTCTGATTTGAGTAATCGCTATATTCAAGCAGTATTAGCTGTGACGGTGATGTTTGGTGCGATAGGTTGGGTTGATGATTATCGCAAGGTGATTGAGAAAAATTCAAAAGGCCTAGCAGCAAAGTGGAAGTACTTTTGGCAGTCAGTTTCCGCTATTGCAGTTGTCTCTGCGCTGTATTTTACGTCGACGATTCCTGCTGAAACACAATTGATTGTGCCTTTTTTCAAAGACTTTATGTTTGATCTTGGCTGGCTTTATTTAGTGTTGGGCTACTTAGTGATAGTGGGTTCGAGTAACGCGGTGAATCTAACGGATGGGCTTGATGGTTTAGCTATTCTTCCCACGGTTCTTGTCGGTTCTGCGCTAGGCATTATTGCTTATCTGGCTGGCCACGCTGAGTTTTCTCGTTATTTACAAATCCCTTATATACCCGGTGCCGGCGAATTAGTTATCTATTGCGGTGCATTGGGCGGAGCGGGCCTTGGGTTTCTTTGGTTTAACACTTATCCAGCGCAAGTGTTTATGGGTGATGTTGGCGCATTGGCACTAGGTGCTGCGCTTGGTGCCATTGCCTTAATCACTCGACACGAAATTGTATTTTTTATTATGGCCGGTATTTTTGTTGCCGAGACAATGTCGGTTATTTTACAGGTGGCCTCTTTTAAATTAAGAGGTAAGCGCATATTTATGATGGCGCCACTGCACCATCACTTTGAATTGAAAGGTTGGCCCGAGCCACGTGTGATTGTTCGTTTTTGGATTATCACTGTGATGTTAGTTTTGTTTGGTCTTGCAACGCTAAAACTTCGATAGCTTATTGATAGCTTAACGATAAGTTAGCGATAAATTAAATAGTTGATTGATAAAGATAGAGTGAAAAAAAGTAGAGTGAAAAAAGAAACTTAATGAATTTAATCCAAACAGATAAAAGACGTTTAATTGTGGGGCTGGGTGTAACCGGCAAATCCTGCATACGTTATTTTCTGCGCATGGGTTTATCATTTAGCGTGCTCGACACTCGTGAAAATCCACCTGAAATGCAGGCTGTGGCGCAAGAATTCCCGCAAGTCGATATTCATTTAGGTAAAAGTCATACGGCATTGGTTGATGAGGCCGATGAAATTTATCTAAGCCCTGGTATTGCAATAGATGACCCATTATTAACTGAAGCTGTTTCGCGCGGGGCTTTAGTGACCGGCGATATTGATTTGTTTGCACAGCAAGCTACAGCACCAGTGATTGCTATTAGTGGCTCTAATGCAAAAAGTACAGTCACCACCTTAGTCGGTGAAATGGCAAAGTGTGCAAACATCACTGCGGGTGTGGGCGGTAACTTGGGTGAGCCTGCATTGGATCTATTGTCATCAGATTGTGAAGCCTATGTGCTCGAGTTATCGAGTTTTCAATTAGAGCGTTGCGCTGACTTAAAACCTCAGGTTGCCTGCTTACTCAATATCAGTGCTGACCATATGGATAGGCATCAAACTATGATGACTTATCATCAAGCCAAGCAGCGTGTTTATCGCGGTGCAAAGCATATTATTTTTAATCGTCATGATAGTTTGACGGCGCCGTTAAAAACGGTTGATGTATCAGTGAAAAGTTTTGGTTTAGATGCGCCAGATTTAGGACACTACGGTGTTAGAGAAATAGAGGGCCAGCGTTATTTGGTTAAGGGCTTCGAGCCTTTGATGGCGGTTTCTGATATTCCTTTAGTTGGCGACCATCACATTTTAAATACCTTAGCGGCATTGGCGATTGGCGAAGCGGCAGGTTTTGCATTACCTGCTATGCAGATGGCTGTTAAGCAATTTAAGGGTTTGCCGCATCGCTGTGAATTTGTCGCCGATATTGATGGTGTGGATTATATTAATGATTCCAAGGCAACGAATGTCGGCGCAACCGTTGCAGCGCTCAAAGGTTTGTCGGGTTCAACCGCGGGCCATATTGTTTTAATTGCGGGCGGTCAGACTAAAGGTGCTGATTTCTCGGCATTAATCTCTGCGTTAAAACCATTGCAGTGCAAGCTGGTTTTGCTGGGTGAGGGTGCTGCCCAAATTGAATCGTTAGTTACTGGGCAGATTGAAGTGTTTCGCGTTGATAGCCTAGAGCAAGCCGTGAGTGTTGCCCAGGCAAATAGCCAAAGTGGAGATAGAGTGCTTTTATCCCCAGCTTGCGCGAGCTTTGATATGTTTGATGGCTTTGAGCAGCGCGGCGATATTTTTAAAACCGCAGTGAATCATTTATTGCTTAGCGATCAGGGAGTGAAGCACTAATGGCTCGCTTATCATCGCTACAGCAGTCTTCTTTAAGTGCGAAATTTCCGACGATGGATTTTGTATTGCTAGGCAGTGTTTGCGCTTTGTTGGCGCTCGGCTTAGTTATGATCTGCTCAGCATCGATGGATTATGCCAGTGGACGATATGGCGATGCCTTATTTCATGCGCGTCGTCATTTAATTTATATGGTTATTGCCTGTGTTGCATCAGTGATTGCATTTAAAATTCCACTTGCGATTTGGGAGAAGAGTGGACCTTATTTGTTGTTAGCGAGTTTTGTTATTCTTATTTTGATTTTAATTCCTGGCTTTGGTCGCACAGCAAACGGTGCGACACGATGGTTGGCGCTTGGGCCGTTTACTCTGCAAGGTTCTGAAGTGGCTAAGCTCGGTGTCATTGTTTATCTAGGTAATTATTTAGTTCGCCAGCATGAGTTAGTAAGAAGTCATTGGTTAGGCTTTCTTAATCCGCTGTTTATTATGTCAGCCTTAGTCATCTTGCTATTAATGGAGCCTGACTTTGGCGCGGTTGTTGTCTTGTCAGGCGCAGCACTGGGTATGTTGTTTCTAGGTGGCGTTCTTATCTGGCAATTTTTAATTCTATCGACTGCGATTGCGATTGTAGGATTTTTTGTTGTCAGCTCCTCACCTTATCGTATGCAGCGTCTCTATGCTTACCTTGATCCATGGGCGGATCAATTTGGCGAGGGTTATCAATTAACCCAATCGTTAATTGCCTTTGGCCGAGGGGATTGGTTTGGGCTTGGTTTAGGTAATAGCATCCAAAAATTGTTTTATTTGCCTGAAGCGCATACCGATTTTATTTTTGCCATCATGGCAGAAGAGCTAGGCTTTATTGGCTGCCTTGTTGCATTGCTGATCTATGTTGTTTTTATCGGCAGAATTTTAGTCATTGCAAGAAAAGCAGAGTCTATGGGTAAGGCGTTTGGTGCCTATGTGGCTTATGGCGTGTCGTTGGTTTTTTCTGCGCAGCTTATTATTAATGTCAGCGTAAATATTGGTTTACTGCCCACTAAAGGTTTGACCTTGCCATTTTTGAGTTACGGCGGTAGTAGTTTATTAATTAGCTGCGTACTTGTTGCTTTAATACTGCGTATTCATCGCGAGTTAATGTTTGAAGAGCAAGACTCTTCAGTTAAGAAATACGGTGTTCGTGGTACGCGTGATCTATTAACGGATCTTCGCTCTCCTGTGAAGCGTTCTAAGCGAGCGATGGGGGCGGTTCATGCATAACAATAGCGATCAGAACTCGCACTCTCACTCGCAGCGTAAAACAGTAATGATCGCTGCTGGCGGAACGGGCGGGCACGTCTTTCCTGCGTTAGCCGTCGCTCAAGGTTTGCGTGCAATTGATTTAGATGTTGTTTGGTTAGGAACGCGAAAAGGTATTGAGTCTAAAGTCGTACCAGAGAATCAGTTTGTTATTCACTATATTAATGTCGCTGGTGTCCGAGGTAAAAATTTATTGTCTTGGATTAAAGCGCCTATTTTATTGTTGGCGGCAGTTATTAGCACTATGGTTCTGATTCGTAAGACTAAGCCTTGCTGTGTGTTGGGCATGGGTGGTTTTGCTTCAGCTGCTGCCGGCTTCGCTGCGTTCCTTTGTCGTGTGCCGCTCATTTTGCAAGAGCAAAATTCAATTCCTGGTTCGACAAACAAACTGTTAGCACCGTTAGCGAATAAAATTTTTACTGGTTTCCCTGAGGCGTTTAAAACAAATGCTAAAGCCATTTTTTCTGGTAACCCATTGCGCTCGGCACTTTATCAAATTGCAGCACCTAGTGAGCGAATAGCTCTAGATGCATCGCCTTTACGTTTATTGATTCTAGGCGGCAGTCTCGGTGCGCACGCACTTAATCATGTGTTGCCATTGGCATTGGCGCAGTTGTGTCGTGATGATAGTGTTTTTAATGGCTTAGTTGTTGTTCATCAAACTGGAGCAACAGATGCTGATGAAGTTCAACGTCAGTATAAGCTTGCTGGAATTAATGCGGCTGTCAGTGCTTTTATCACCGATATGTCTCAAGCCTATAGTAATGCGGATTTGGTGATTGCACGCTCGGGAGCTTTAACGGTAACCGAATTATCGGCCGCTGGTGTTGCTTCATTATTAATTCCTTATCCTTATGCAACCGATGACCATCAAACAGCTAATGCTAATTGGTTGGTTGATGCGGGTGCTGCGACGTTAGTACCACAGGAAAATCTGTCTGTTGAAAATGCTTGCAGCTTATTAAAAACATTGATGCAAGATCGAAGTGCTTTGTTGCATCAAGCGCAACAGGCACGATCGCTTGCCACTCCTTCTGCCACGCAGATAATTGTTAATGCTTGTCAGGAGTATTCTTATGTCTAGTAGTACTTTCTTTGTTCCTGAAATGCGCCGTATAGAGCAAATCCATTTTGTTGGTATTGGTGGTGCTGGTATGTGCGGTATCGCTGAGGTGTTATTGAACCAAGGTTACCGTGTCAGTGGTTCTGATGTGCAGGCTTCGCGCACCACGCAACGCTTGGCTGAGCTAGGTGTTGAAATATTTATTGGTCATTCGATAGAGAATATTAAAGCAGCAAATGTTGTCGTGGTATCGACGGCGATTAGTGAAACGAATGTTGAGTTATGTGCGGCTAAGGATGCGCATTTACCGATTGTGCCACGTGCCGAAATGCTAGCTGAGTTAATGCGCTACCGTCATGGTATTGCCGTAGCAGGTACGCATGGTAAGACAACAACAACAAGTCTTATTGCTTCTATTTTTGGTGAAGCAGGATTAGGCCCTACATTTGTTATTGGCGGTTTATTAAATAGTGCTAACGCCAATGCGCAGTTAGGCAATGGTCGCTATTTAATTGCCGAAGCCGATGAAAGTGATGCATCGTTTTTACATCTGCAGCCAATGGTTTCTGTTGTTACCAATATTGATGCCGATCATATGTCTACTTACGGCGGTGATTTTTCTAAGTTGACAGCAACCTTTGTCGATTTTGTTCATAACCTACCTTTTTATGGCTTGGTAGTGGTTTGTATTGATGATGAGAATATTAAAAATTTGTTGGCGGATTTTCATCGTCCAGTGATCACTTACGGTTTTGATGCTGAGGCAGATTATCGAATCAGTGATTATCACTGCGAAGGTCTAAAAGCCCATTTCTTAGTGCACTTCAAAGAGGCTGAAGGCCCGGTGCAAGTGACATTGAATACACCAGGCGTTCATAACGCTTTAAATGCAACAGCAGCCTTTGCGGTAGCGTTAGATGAAGAGATAGAGCAAAGCGTTATTTTAAAAGCTTTAGATAATTTTAAAGGTGTAGGTCGACGTTTTGAAGTCGCCGGTCAACTAGCTATTCGTCAAGGTGAAGTGACATTGGTTGATGATTATGGTCATCACCCAACCGAAGTGGCGGCCACTATTGCTGCTGCTCGTGAAAGCTGGCCCGACAAGCGTTTAGTCATGATTTATCAGCCGCATCGCTATAGTCGAACGCATGACCTTTATGACGATTTTGTTCGTGTGTTATCGACGGTTGATGTGCTGGTCTTATTAGATGTCTATGCAGCTGGCGAAGAGATTATTGCCGGTGCTGACAGTCGTAGTTTGTCGGGCAGTATTCGACAGCGCGGCAAAGTTGACCCTCTTTATGTTGAGGGCCGCACAGAATTATTTGATATGCTCGAGGGTTTGCTCGAGGCCAATGACATTCTAATCACTCAGGGTGCGGGTGATGTTGGTAAGTTATCGAAAGAAATTACTAGTTATCAATTTTTGCCAAAAACAGTTTAGAGAAAGCGATTAATGGAAACAGTATCTTCTAACAATACGTCTGCAAATAACTCGGTTGATATGTCAAATATCAATGGCCGAGTAGCAGTATTGATGGGTGGTAATGCTGCAGAGCGCGATGTTTCGTTGGATAGCGGTAGTGCTGTGGTCGCCAGCTTACAGGCAATGAATGTAGATGTTGTTGCTATTGATACAGCAGAGAATGTAGTTGATGCATTGCAAACACTTAGCCCCGATTTTGCCTTTATTGCTTTACACGGCAAGGGTGGCGAAGACGGGACTATGCAAGCACTTTTAGAAAATCTAACAATACCTTATAGCGGTAGTGGGGTGTTAGGTTCAGCGTTGGCAATGGATAAAGTGCGCTCTAAAAATTTATGGCGTGGCTTGTCATTGCCGACACCGGCTTTTGCTTGTTTGGACGACAATACTGATTTTGAAGCAGTGCTTGCAATGCTTGGTGGGACAGCTTTTGTCAAACCGGCAGATGAAGGTTCAAGTATTGGTATGTCATTAGTTCAAACAGCTAATGAGCTCAAGGCGGCTTATCAAAATACGGCTGAGCTTGGTGTGACTATTTTCGCCGAGCAATGGATTGATGGTCCGGAATATACGGTAACAATTCTCGAAGGGCATGAATTGCCATCGATTCGTATTGCAACAAAGCGAGCATTTTATAACTACGAAGCAAAGTATCAGGATGATGATACAGAGTTTTTTGTCCCAAGCGGTTTAGATCATAAAGATGAAGCGTTATTACAGCAGCTGGCAAGAGAGGCTTTTTATTCACTGGGTTGTAGCCAGTGGGGTCGCGTTGATTTTATGCGAGATAAAAATAGCGGACAGTTTTATTTGCTTGAAGCGAACACAGTGCCTGGATTAACTAACCATAGCTTGGTGCCAATGGCAGCGGCGGCGGCAGGCCTTAATTTTAATGCGCTTATTGCAAACATTATTCATTTATCGATTGCGGCAGAGTCATAGTGGTGATGAATTTTAATACTCAAATGGCTGTTAGTGCCAAGAGAGCTGCCAAGCGAGGTGTCAGTCGCAAGGGTGCTACGCGTTTGGGTAATAAAGGTAACAAAGGTAATAAAGCCAATAGACGTAATACATGGTTGGTTTGGTTTAAGCGCGTAGCGTTAATGATGACGTTATCAGGAATGACATTTTCTATTGTTGTTGCTGTGGGTCAACTAAGAGCAGTGCCGGTAGGCGAATTGATTTTAACCGGTTATACCGGCGGTGATGTCAGTGATCAATCTATCGGCGCTAGTAAAAATGAATTGTTAGCGTTATTAGAGCAAGAGCTTGATCAAGGTTTTTGGCAAGTTGATTTGTTACAGCTTAAGGCGAGTCTGGAGAGTCATGCTTGGGTGCGCCAAGCGGTTATTCGTCGACAGTGGCCGAACCAATTAGTTATTGGCATCGATGAGTATGTTGCTGTAGCAAGGTGGAATGATAGCTATTTATTGTCGGCGACGGGTGATGTTTTTTTGCCTTCGCAAACAGCAGTGTTTTCTCATTTACCTTTGTTGAAAGTTAAGTTGATTGATGTTGAGCAACAACAGAGCCCAACACGCGAAACTATTCAGCAGGCAGTCACTTGGTTTAATCAATTTCAAAAACCACTGACTGACTATGGTTTATCAGTGGTAGAGCAGACTCAGTCGCTTGAGGGTGATTTTTCTCTCGTGTTGAGTAACGGTTTAATACTGGTGTTAGGTGCGGATCAAGTTGTCGATCGATTTGATCGTTTCCTAACATTATTGGATGGTCGTTTAATGAGTGAGTTAGACGATATTAAAGTTGTAGATTTACGTTATGTAAATGGCTTATCGGTTCGCTGGCGCGATTCGATAGAGTTAGCCCAAGTTGAAGTTACTTCATCATTATTAAGATAAGTGTTTAAGGCGAAAGAAATGCGTTTTAAAAACCGGAGAGTAAAAAATGTCTAATCATGCTGCGGGGAAAATGATCGTCGGTCTGGATATTGGCACCTCTAAAGTCGTTGCAATCGTTGGCGAACAAAACGATGAGGGTGATATTGAAATTGTTGGCATCGGTTCTCACCCTTCGAGTGGTTTGAAGAAAGGGGTGGTCGTTAATATCGAATCGACTGTGCAGTCAATTCAGCGAGCGATTGAAGAAGCTGAGTTAATGGCTGGTTGCCAGATTCATTCGGTGTATGCCGGTATTGCAGGCAATCATATTCGCAGTCTGAATTCGCATGGCATTGTGGCAATTCGAGATCGAGAGGTGATGCCTGCCGATGTTGAGCGAGTGATTGATGCGGCGCGTGCGGTGGCAATTCCTGCTGATCAAAAAATATTGCATGTGCTGCCACAAGAGTACGTGATTGATACTCAGGAAGGTGTAAAAGAACCGCTCGGTATGTCGGGTGTGCGTCTAGAAGCAAAAGTGCACTTAGTGACTTGCGCTGTTAATGCTGCTCAAAATATTGAGAAGTGTATTCAGCGCTGCGGCTTAACGGTTGAAGATGTCATTCTTGAGCAGCTCGCCTCTAGTTATGCGGTGTTAACGGATGATGAGCGTGAGCTGGGTGTTTGTATCGTCGATATAGGTGGTGGCACAAGTGATATTGCGGTCTTCACTGAAGGTGCAATTCGTCATACAGCCAATATTCCGATTGCTGGTGATCAAGTGACTAACGATATCGCTATGGCCTTACGAACGCCGACTCAGTATGCGGAAGATATAAAAATTAAATACGCTTGCGCACTGACTCAATTAGCCGGTTTAGATGAAACGATAAAAGTACCGAGTGTTGGCGATCGGCCACCGAGAGATTTATCACGTCAGGCATTAGCTGAAGTTGTCGAGCCACGTTACGACGAATTGTTTACGTTGGTACAAGCAGAATTGCGTCGTAGTGGTTTCGAAGATTTGATTGCGGCGGGCATTGTATTAACTGGCGGCACCTCAAAGATGCATGGTGTTGTTGAGTTGGCTGAAGAGATTTTTCATGTACCGGTGCGACTAGGTTCGCCGATGGGTGCTTATGGTTTGCAAGATGTGACAGATAACCCGATTCATGCGACGGGTGTTGGTTTGTTGCATTACGGGTTTAAACAGCAAAGTGATTTACAACAAACAGCCGCGGCAAGTGCTAGTGCTGGATTAGTAGGGCGCGTTAAGTCGTGGTTTCAAAATAATTTTTGATGTTTAACTTTTTATGCTTAATTTTGAGCGATTTATTTTATTTTAATTTTTAATTTTAAAGTTTTAGCTTCCTGAGGGGGAAATTATCATGTTTGAATTAGTAGACAATGTTCCACAAAATGCAGTTATTAAAGTTGTCGGTGTTGGTGGCGGTGGCGGTAATGCTGTTAAGCATATGATTGCTAATAATATTGAAGGCGTAGAGTTTATTTGTGCTAACACTGATGCTCAGGCGCTAGCTGATATGGCGGCCAATACAGTATTACAACTTGGCGGCACAATTACTAAAGGTCTAGGTGCTGGCGCGAATCCTGATGTTGGTCGTCAAGCTGCATTAGAAGATAGAGAGCGTATTGCTGAAGTGATTGGTGGTGCCGATATGGTATTTATCACTGCCGGAATGGGTGGTGGTACCGGAACAGGTGGTGCACCGATTATTGCAGAAGTAGCAAAAGAGATGGGCATTCTAACGGTAGCGGTTGTTACTCGCCCGTTTAAGTTCGAAGGTAAGAAAAGAAAAATGCATGCTGAAGAAGGTATTCTTGAGTTACAACAGCATGTTGATTCATTGATTACTATCCCAAATGAGAAGCTGTTAGCAGTTATGGGTAAAAACACGAGCCTGTTGGATGCATTTAAGTCAGCTAATGATGTATTGTTAGGTGCTGTACAAGGAATAGCCGATTTAATTATTCGTCCTGGTATGATCAACGTCGATTTCGCGGATGTGCGAACAGTGATGTCTGAGATGGGTATGGCGATGATGGGCACTGGCGTATCAAGTGGCGAAACAAGAGCGCGAGAAGCCGCTGAAGCAGCGATTCGTAGCCCGCTTTTAGAGGATGTAAACCTTCAAGGAGCGCGTGGTATTTTGGTTAATATTACCGCCGGCATGGATCTTTCTTTGGGTGAGTTTGCCGAAGTGGGTGATACGGTTGAGGAGTTTGCCTCAGATAACGCGACAGTCGTGGTTGGAACGGTTATTGACCCTGATATGACTGATGAACTGAAAGTAACCGTTGTTGCCACCGGTTTAGGCGATGCAGCATCAGATACGCCGGTTCGTTTGGTTGATACACGTCGAACAAAACCAGTTGCTAGGCCTGATTACGGCGATTATGACTTGCCCCCAGGTAAAAGAACTAAGTCTGCTCCGGCAGAGAAAACACGCTCAACACGAGCGGTAGAAGAGCCAACTTCAGCGAAATCAAGTCGTACTGAGGCAGCGGCTCCAGCGGCAGGAAAAGACATGGAATTGCTCGATATTCCAGCCTTTTTACGTCGTCAGGCAAACTAAAGTCATGTGCTAGGCTCAATATTCTCGATAGATTTGGGTGCGGACGTTAGCAGTGACTACCATTTGCAAGCTAGTAAATGATAGGTGGTTCTGCTAGGATCCGCGCCCCAAATCGGTAAGTACTGGTTTGGGACTTGTTTAGGATGTTTTTAGCGATACCGTTAACCCAAAACACGTATTTATTGTTTGAATCGACCGATAGCTGTCAGTAACTGGTCATAATTCAGCTAATTTGAACTTCAAAATTCATTTTAACTGCGTATATTGCCCAGCTGTACCCAACTGGATTTGGGGGCTGCTAGAGATAATACCGAGAATAAGGTGAGCCATGATTAAACAAAGAACATTGCGAAATAGTATTCGTGCGACAGGCGTTGGTCTGCACACGGGTAAAAAAGTGTATCTAACATTGCGTCCTGCACCTGTTGATACTGGCATTGTTTTCCGTCGTGTTGATCTTGATCCGGTTGTTGAAATTCCCGCCCACGCCAATAATGTTGGCGACACTACATTATCGACTACGCTCGTCAAAGGCGATGTACGCATCTCTACGGTTGAGCATTTACTATCGGCGATGGCTGGTCTTGGTATCGATAATGCCTATGTAGAAATGAATGCTTCTGAAGTGCCGATCATGGATGGCAGTGCTGGTCCATTTGTCTTTTTACTGCAGTCTGCAGGTATTGAAGAGCAACCTGCCGCTAAGAAGTTTATCCGAATTAAACGTGAAGTAAGAGTCGATGATGGCGATAAATTCGCTAGTTTCTTACCTCGCAATGGTTTTAAAGTTAGCTTTACTATCGATTTTGATCACCCTGTTTTTCGTGGTCGCCCAGCGTGTGCCGAAGTTGATTTTTGCTCAACTTCTTTTGTTCGTGAAGTCAGTCGTGCACGTACTTTTGGCTTTATGCATGAAATGGAAACTTTGCGTTCGCAAGGTTTGGCGCAAGGTGGCAGTGTTGATAATGCGATCGTAGTTGATGACTACCGTATCGTGAATGAAGATGGTCTACGCTACGAAGATGAATTTGTACGCCATAAAGTACTTGATGCTATTGGTGATTTGTATCTGTTGGGCAATAGTTTAATTGGCGAATTCCGCGCTCATAAATCGGGCCATGCGCTTAACAATATGTTGCTTCGCGAACTTGTTGCTCACCCCGATGCTTGGGAAGTTGTGACTTTCGATGATTCAGAAAAAGCACCTATTTCATTCGCATCACCGGCAATGGCCGTCTAATTTAAAGACAAGCTGGCCAAACAAAGATCAAGCTGTGTATTTCTTAGTCTAAAGCTTGATCCAAGCCTCAAAATAGCTTTTCTCGCCTGTGACTAGCTATAAAAGTCCTTAGATAATAATAACTTACTGATAATTTCCCCGTCTGCTGGCTTCGGTTAGTGTTTAAAATAGCCCATTAAAACGGCGAAAATTAGCTATTCTGGTTAAACTCCCACAAAACAGATAATGAAAAATCACTCAAAATGCGTAAAATGCGCCTCTAATTTATAAGCCATAGGCTTAAATTAAACTCAGATCAAAAATAACGGCTATCTATTTTTAGTATTAGTTAGCCTGCTTGGAAAATTTTAATGAAGCTCATTCTGCTACCTCGGCGTGTTAGTCAGTCCTTCACGCTGGACACATCTAAAAGCGCTCATCAGTTGATACTGATGGGCCTTTTGTTGTTGCCGTTTGCGTTAGGTAGTTTGAGTTTTTGGTTTTATCAGTCGGTGCAAAGACAAAATTCTGAGTCAGAACTGATGATACAGTGGCAGCAAGAATTGGCTCGCCAAGCTGAAAATGTTGAACAGACTCAGCGTCAAGTGGGCGATGAGCTTTCGGCAATGACGGTTAAAGTCGCAGAGTTACAAGCCAGACTGATGCGACTCGATGCGCTCGGTGAGCAAGTGGCTTCAGTTGCCCAGTTAGATAATGGGGAGTTTGACTTTAGTCGACGACCCGCATTAGGCGGACCAGAATTACTTAGTGATGATGACGCTTTGAGCGTTTTAGATAAGCATTCATCACTTCAGTTAATGCTAGGGCAGTTGGTTACTCATATTGATAATCGTGAGCAGCAATTGGCGTTGCTTGATAAGCAATTGACAGCGCGTGATACGCGTTTGCAAACATTTATTGCAGGTAAGCCCGTTGCTAAAGGTTGGATGTCGTCCTCTTTTGGTTATCGAACAGATCCCTTTAGTGGTAAGCGATCTTGGCATGATGGCGTTGATTTTGCGGGTAAAGCCGGTGTTCATGTGATTGCTGTGGCGAGTGGTGTGGTGACACATGCTGGCCGTAAGTCGGGTTACGGTAATATCGTTGAGCTCAATCATGGCAATGGTTATGTGACTCGCTATGCCCACAATGATACCCATACCGTTACGGTCGGAGATATTGTTGATAAGGGGCAGGTGATAGCAACGATGGGAAGTAGTGGTCGTTCAACCGGACCTCATGTGCATTTTGAGGTGCTCAAAAATGGTGAGCCGATGAATCCTGAGCGTTATATCTACCGCGCTAGCCTCTAGTTCGTTTTTCTTGGTTTGTAACTGACCAGTCCCCTAATATATTCCTTTTCTCATGCAGCTCTTTTTAATCTTTTGGATAATGCTTTTGCAGCCAAAAAACCTTCAACGTGGTATGCTTGCGCGCTTCGCGCGTGCCTGATTTGCTATTGGTATAGCTACCTCGCTAACCAAAATGCCAACCAAGCAGTTGATAACCGAACTAACCGTTTAAATTAGAGAAATACATAGCAGATATGATTGCAAAAACATTTAAAAAGATCTTTGGAACAAGGAATGATCGTGAGCTAAAGCGCATGAGCAAGACGGTTGCCAAAGTGAATGCATTAGAAGACAGCTACCAAGCATTAAGTGATGCTGAGCTTAAGGCTAAGACGGTTGAATTTAAGCAATGGTTAGCCGACGGTAAGACTTTGGATCAAGTTCTTCCCGATGCTTTTGCAGCGGTGAGAGAAGCAGGTTTACGTAGTTTAGGAATGCGGCATTTTGATGTGCAGCTGATTGGTGGTATCACCCTGCATGAAGGGCGTATTGCAGAGATGCGAACCGGTGAAGGTAAAACCTTGGTTGCAACCTTACCTGCTTACCTTAATGCTTTAATGGGGCAGGGTGTACATATTGTTACGGTTAATGATTACCTTGCTGAGCGTGATGCAAATTGGATGCGACCGCTGTATGAATTTTTAGGTTTAAGCTTAGGCATTATTCAATCGGGTCAAATGCCGGATGAGAAAAAGCAGGCTTATACCGCAGATATTACCTATGGCACGAATAATGAATTTGGTTTTGATTATCTTCGCGACAACACAGCATTTACGTTAGATGATCGTGTTTCACGCGGTACTTTTTTTGCGATTATTGATGAGGTCGATTCGATTCTTATCGATGAGGCGCGAACGCCGTTAATTATATCCGGCGCTACGGAAGACAGTTCGGCATTATATAAACGTATGAATGCGTTGGTGCCTGCATTAAAGCGCGCGCCAAATCCTGATGATGAAGCTAAAGCTGATGCGGATGATTTTGATGCAGACGGTCATTTTGTTATTGATGAAAAGCATCGCAGCGTTGAGTTGACGGAAAATGGTCATCAATATGTTGAAGAATTACTCGTCAAAGAAAAGTTACTGGAAGAAGGTGACAGCCTTTACTCATCGACTAATTTAAATTTATTGCACCACGTGACTACCGCTTTGCGTGCTTTGCATTTATTCCAGCGTAACGTTGAATATATTGTACAAAACGGTGATGTCGTTTTAATTGATGAGCACACTGGTCGAACTATGGCTGGGCGCCGTTTATCTGATGGAATGCATCAAGCGTTAGAAGCGAAAGAAAAAGTTAACATTCATTCTGAAAGTCAGACCTTGGCATCAACAACTTTCCAGAATTATTTTCGCTTGTATGGAAAATTATCGGGTATGACGGGTACGGCTGATACAGAAGCGCCAGAGTTTCATCAGATTTATGCTTTGGATGTGACTGTTATCCCAACCAATAAACCGACGGTTAGAAAAGATTTAAATGATTTGGTTTATTTATCGGTTGCTGAAAAATACAGTGCAGTTGTTAACGATATAAAAACAGCCGTCGCCAATAATGCGCCTGTTTTAGTCGGCACGGCATCCATAGAAACTTCTGAGCAATTGTCGAGATTTTTGAAGAAAGAAAAAATCGATCATCAAGTATTGAATGCTAAATTTCACAAAAGCGAAGCAAAAATAATTGCCGAGGCAGGTCGCCCGGGGGCATTAACCATTGCCACCAATATGGCGGGCCGTGGTACGGATATTGTTTTAGGCGGTAATCTTGAGGCTGAGTTGGCCGCTTTAGATAATCCGACCGAGGCAGAAGTTGCGGCACATAAAGAAGAGTGGCAGCAACGACAAACCTTAGTGCTTGGAGCGGGTGGCTTACATATTTTTGGTACTGAACGCCATGAGTCTCGACGCATCGATAATCAGCTGCGTGGTCGATCAGGCCGACAGGGTGATCCTGGCGTAACTCGATTCTATTTGTCGATGGACGATAGCTTAATGCGTATTTTTGCCTCGGATGGCGTACGTAATTTTATGCAGCGTCTAGGTATGGAAGAGGGTGAGGCTATTGAGCATAAGATGGTGTCTAACGCTATAGAAAAGGCGCAGCGTAAGGTTGAAGGTCGTAACTTTGACATGCGTAAACAATTGCTCGAGTACGATGATGTTGCTAATGATCAGCGTCAAATTGTTTATCAGCAGCGCAATGATATTTTATTAGCTGATGATATCTCGGACATGATCATCAATATTTGTGACGATGTTGTGAATGATCATATTGATGGTTTTATTCCGCAACAAAGTATCGAAGAGCAATGGGATATTGAAGGTTTAGAAGCGAGTCTAACAAAAGACTACGACTTACCTTTACCGATTGCGCAATGGCTTGATGATGATGATGATTTGCATGAGCAGACATTGCGTATAAAAATTGTTGATGCGTTAAAAATAAAGTATCAAGAAAAAACCGCACCTCTTGGACAAGCGGCTCGCCGTTTTGAAAAGCAAATTATGTTGCAAATCCTCGATTCATTATGGAAAGAGCATTTGTCGACAATGGACCATTTACGTCAAGGTATTGGTTTACGTGGTTACGCAGGACGTAACCCTAAGCAAGAGTATAAGCGTGAAGCATTTGAGTTATTCCAATCTATGCTGCACAACATGAAGTATGAGTTTATTCGCTTTTTAGCGAGAGTTCAGGTTCAGCCACAAGATGATCCTGACGCAATTGAGAAGCAGCGTAAAGAAGAAGTGGCTAATGAATTAGTTACCGCTAATCATGATGATGCTCAAGGCATTGATTCTTTGACCGCAAGTCAACAAGCCTCTGCACAGCCCGCTATTCGTGAAGGACGTAAAGTGGGTCGCAATGAAAAATGTCCTTGTGGCTCAGGTAAAAAATTCAAACATTGTCATGGTAAATTGGGCTAAACCTTGTATGGCTATATCGACTGACGAGCTTTCTATTCTTCCTGTTGCTGGTGTGCAATGGGGTGTGGGTTATGCAGGAATCAAAACGTCGGGCGTTATGCCCCAAACTATAAATACAGAAACGCCTAAAAATGATTTAGCGTTAATGGCATTAGTTTCTGGCACTGTACTATCAGGTGTTTTTACTCGCAACGCATTCTCTGCCGCGCCAGTTAAAATTGCACAAAATCGCATGCAAGCTATTGCGCAATCTTCTCATCAACAACCTACCTATTTATTAATTAACTCGGGCAATGCTAACGCCGGAACCGGTGCTGCTGGTTATGCTGCCGCTGAACAAAGCTGTGAATCATTAGCGGATGTAGCGGCGTGTGAAGCTTCTAGAGTGTTACCTTTTTCGACCGGTGTCATTGGGCAGTTGTTGCCAGCTGATTGTATTAGTGCAGCAGCACCAGCGTTATGGCAGCAATTATCAGCAGAGGGTTGGTCACAGGCGGCTAGTGCAATTATGACTACTGATACTGTGCCTAAGGGTTTTAGTCGCACAGTAGTCGTTGACGGTACAACCATTACTCTATCGGGTATTTGCAAGGGCGCGGGCATGATTCGCCCCGACATGGCAACGATGCTTGCCTACGTTGCTACTGATGCTGACATTGCACAAGCGGATCTTGATGCGTTATTGCAAGGTGCTGTTCAATGTTCGTTTAATCGTATTACTGTTGATGGTGATACATCAACTAACGATGCTTGTATGTTGGCAGCGACGGGCTTGTCAAAAATTGCATTGTCTCCTGCACACAAAGACTGGGCTGTTTTTCAAGCGGCGTTGAATGATCTGTTTATCAGTTTATCAACAGCTATTATTCGTGATGCTGAAGGCGCTACGAAATTTATTACCATTAATGTCAATGGTGGTCTTGATGATAAAGAGTGTTTGCAAGTAGCTTATACAGTGGCTGAATCGCCATTAGTCAAAACGGCGTTTTTTGCGAGCGATGCTAATTGGGGCCGAATTCTTGCTGCGGTAGGGCGTTCGGGTTTGAATGAGCTTGATGTAGAGCGCGTCGAAATTTTTCTTGATGATCATCTTATTTGTGAGTGCGGCGGTACGGCCAAATCTTACTCTGAACAAACAGCTATGGCCATCATGTCGCAAAGAGATATTACTATCACTATTAATTTGCAGCGTGGCGAAATTAACGAACGTGTTTGGACCAGTGATTTATCACTCGACTATGTCCATATTAATGCCGATTATCGTACTTAAATTCTATTATCGTACTGAAACTCGATTATCGTAGAGAAACTCTATCTAAATTGTACCCAGCAAATGTTTTAGAGTTTATTAGATAACTATTAAGCTAAGCGAATAATTCTATGATTCATGTTGCTGTCGGTTTATTACTTCGTTCTAATCAAGTGTTAATCGCGCTTCGACCTGATGATTCACACCAAGGTGGTTTGTGGGAGTTTCCTGGTGGTAAAGTCGAAAAGGGCGAAAGCGTCGAAGCGGCTTTAAGTCGTGAGCTCAAAGAGGAGCTTGGTGTCGAGGTGCAGTCAGCTAATCCAGTGATGCAAATTTCGCATGACTACAACGATAAAAAAGTATTATTGGATGTCTGGTCGGTAGACGCATTTAACGGCGAGCCTTGTGGCGCTGAAGGCCAGCCAGTAAAGTGGGTTTCACAGGCATCACTTCAAGAGCATCAATTCCCTGAGGCTAATCAGTCAATTGTTTTATGGCTTGAGCAGCAACTTTCGGGCGCTTAGTTTTAATTTTTCTAATCAGCTATTTTATTTGCCAGTTCATTTTTATTGGCGCATTCATCAAGTGTAATGACCAACATCCCTTTATAGACTTCAACTAGACAGATTGCCTCTTTTTTAAACCCTGCTTTTTCTAGCCATTTTCCTTGTAGCTGAATAAACGGTATCGGACTTTTTTTTGCTGTGCTAGATCCTTGTTTTACTTTTGCCGTTTTAAGCTGCTGAAAATCAGCATAGGGTTTTTCTGGTTCCTCTATTAGACTTTTATTTTTAAGGTACGATTTTTTCTTGAAGTGGTAAATATTGTTATCACAGTGGTGGATGATATTAAGCTTACGATTTTGGTTCGCTATATTCACTATATTCGCGATGGAGGTCATCATTTTTTTAATCCCTAATCATACTCTCTTGATAAGCTTTTAACGCAAGAGGAGGCTGAAAGTTAAATATCCAGAGCGCAAAATTTTAACACTATACTGTTTTTATATACAGTATAGGGATGCTGTAGAGGTGCTTAGAAGTGTAAAAAGAATGAGAGTTAAGATTGTTTTTTTAGTTGGATCGATGGTTCTTTAATTATCGCTGAGATTGCTTTCACTAAAAATATCATCATAGTTTGGTGAGCCTGCAATACGCTGCTCTTCATTTGCCCAGTCAATAAAATCATTATTTTTACAGCGGGTAGAGCAAAAGGGTCTTTCGGGATATTGATCTGTCCATTCAATCGACTGCTGGCAATTAGGGCAGTCTACAGTGAGCGCGGGCTTTTTGATTGAATCGTTTGTCATTATTTATGCTCACTGGCAAGCTGTTGATATTGAGTATGAAGAGCGAGTACTTGTTGTTCTAGCTCTTGAAGTGTACCGGTATTTTCTATTTTATCATCAGCTAAATGAAGTTTAGCTTCGCGGGACATTTGTGCAGCGATAATAGCGTTTACTTGCTGCTCGCTATTATTGTCACGAGTCATTGTCCGCTCGATTTGTAAGGATTTCGGTAGATCAATTAGTAATAAGCGGTGGGTTAAATCTTGTTGATTCGTTTCCATGAGCAGGGGGGATTCAAGGATTCTGTAGTTAGCTTCGTTATCGTTTTTTCGCTGATTTAACTGCTCATTAATTTGTTGGTTGATCAATGGATGGGTCAGAGCTTCAAGCCATTGCTTCGCTGTGTGACTAGCATCAGTATCGGAAAAAACTTTCTTTCTTAATGCAGCTCTATCAAGACTGCCATCGTCGAGTAGGATTTCTGAGCCAAAGTGCTCTGCGATCCGTATAAGCGCTGGGGTACCAGGCTTCACAACTTCTCTAGCTACGGTATCAGCATTGATTACCGTGACACCCAGATTGGCAAAAATTGCTGCCGTTGCTGATTTCCCGCTACCAATTCCACCTGTTAGACCTACCACAAACATACATATTCTCTTTGCGTTATTGTGTACTGGTTCATTGTATATGATGGCGGTAGCCGCTGCCAAAATACATTTATTTGATAGTGATCTAAACTGTGATTCATTATCAGCAGGGGGCTTTTGACTGGACTTATGTCAAGTGCTGACTTGTATGTACTGAGTGATTCTATTACCCTCCGCACCCCAAAATGACACAGTCATATGTGTCAGCATAAAACGCTAAATGCTAATGCTATATAGTGAGTGGCGATGCTGACCAATGAGTGTCCGAGTATGGATCGGCTATTAAAGGACTTTGCCATGTTTATTGATGAACAAACCCGTTTGCTACAAAAGCATCTTCTTGATGTGCTTTATGAGCAGACAGGTAACGACGGCGGTGAGCTTCACTGCGAAGAAGTCGCTCGTTATAGAAGTGACCCCTCCAGAGCAGAATTTTCTAATTTTTTTTATTGCCGAGAATTAAAGTTAAAATCTTGGTATCCCCGGTTAATGCAGCCCAGCCGTGAGCAAAAGTATGCTCTGTGGCAGGCTTTGCTTGAACGCTGTGAATATAGCGATGTGATTGAGCCGCAAGTTTGGGGCGCTGCCACTGATATTTATACGCTAGTAAGTCATTTGCGAATGTCTGAACGAGACTCCAGTTAAGCGCTATTCTTGGCTATTTTCTTAAAGCGCACTCTCTCAAAGCGCACTCTCTTAAAGCCCATTCTCTGTTTACTTTATAGCCCGCCGCCATTTTATGGCGGGTGGTGGCTTTTGTCGTTTAGGACTTTATCTTATTGAAAGCAAAAACATGTCCTATTAAGGGAATAATGACAGTCGCTGCCTAGAAGTCTTGGCGATCATTCTGTCGCAGTTTAGACTGGTGCTATAAAGCATGGCTTTTGTTCCATTAGAGCGAATATGCCAACCCTAATGATAATGTGACGGAGTGTTTGGATGGATTTTATTGGTAGTCATATCCTGTCCATAGACCAGTTTGAGCGAGTAGATATCGATCGAATTTTCGATGTTGCTCGGATGATGGAGCCTTATGCTAAACGTCATCGTGTTACTAAGGTGCTCGATGGCGCAATTTTAGGCAATATGTTCTTCGAGCCAAGTACTCGAACGCGAGTCAGCTTTGGTTGTGCTTTTAATTTACTCGGTGGTGAGGTTAGAGAGACCACGGGTTTTGAAAACTCCGCACTCGCTAAAGGTGAGTCTTTGTACGATACCGCTAGAGTATTAAGCGGTTATAGCGATGTGATTGCCATGCGTCACCCCGCAGAGGGTTCGGTGAGAGAGTTTGCCTCAGCCAGTCGCGTTCCGGTTATCAACGGCGGTGATGGTGCTAATGAACATCCCACGCAGGCGCTGCTGGATCTTTACACTATTGAGAAAGAATTAATCGGTAAAGGCCGCGGTATTGATGGCTTACGTATCGGTATGATCGGTGACCTTAAACATGGTCGAACGGTTCACTCGCTAGCGAAGCTATTATCGCGCTATAACAATATTGAGTTGCATTTAGTGTCTCCAGCGGCATTGCAGATGCCTGAAGCATTAGTCGAAATTCTTCGTGAAGCTAATCATCGCGTGACTATTTCTGATGATCTTGAGTCGAGCATTGCCCATGTCGATATTGTTTATTCGACACGTATCCAAGAAGAGCGCTTTGGCACTAAAGAAGAAGCGGATTTATATCGTGGTAAATTTCGTTTAAATCAAAGTGTTTATACCCAGCACTGTGAACCTAACACAGTCATTATGCATCCATTACCTCGCGACTCCAGAGCCGAAGCTAACGAACTGGATAGTGACCTAAATGAAAATCCCAATCTTGCGATTTTTCGCCAAACCGATAACGGCATTGTGCTGCGTATGTCTTTGTTTGCGTTAGTGCTGGATGTCGTCGATAAAGTTGATGACAGTGCGCAAGCGGTGCGCTGGTACACCGGCAGCCGGTTTCAGTAATTTAATGATGATGCTCGCGCGTTGTTTTCTACAGGTATTATCTTTTGGATAAGCCCTCCCGCTTAGACAAATCTTCGCCCAGCGATGAGGCTGTTGCGCCCCGTAGTTTATTAAACTCAAGTGCATTAGTCAGTGTGATGACCATGTTGTCGCGCGTTATGGGCTTGGTTCGGGATATCGTGATTGCGCGCTTGATTGGCGCGGGTGGTTACGCCGACGCTTTCTTTGTCGCGTTTAAAATCCCACAGTTTCTTAGACGTTTATTTGCTGAAGGCGCTTTTGCTCAAGCCTTTGTCCCGGTTTTATCTGAATATCGTCAGCGTTACGAAGCTGAAGGTAACGTTGCGGCAATTAAAAGTTTGATCAATGCCGTTTGCGGCGTGCTTGGCGGCACGTTGTTTATGTTAGTCAGTTTAGTGGTATTAGCTGCACCGGTAGTGACGGCGCTGTTTGCGCCAGGCTTTATTGATCATCCAGAAAAATTTGCTATGACACAGCAAATGTTGCGCATTACATTTCCCTATTTATTATTGATTTCATTAACCGGTTTCGCCGGTGCTATTCTCAACAGTTACGATCGCTTTGTGGTACCGGCATTTACTCCCGTACTACTTAATCTTTCGTTAATTGGTTTTGCTCTATTTGCCACGCCGTTATTTTCAGCGCCGGTTTATGCGTTGGCATGGGCCGTGTTATTTGCTGGCGTTCTACAGTGGTTGTTTCAATTGCCCTTTTTAGCGCAGATTGATCGAATGCCGAAACCCAAATGGGACCTGCAACATGCGGGTGTTAAAAAAATCTTAATCCTAATGGTGCCGGCTATCTTTGGCGTATCGGTAAGTCAAATTAATCTCTTATTGGACACAGTACTAGCGTCATTTTTGCCAACCGGAAGTGTATCTTGGTTATATTACTCGGATCGTTTGGCTGAGTTGCCATTAGGTGTGTTTGGTATCGCCATTGCCACGGTCATTCTACCTGGCTTATCTCGACTGCAATTACAGAATTTGTCCGATGATGGTGAGGGTTCTAACGAAAAGTTCGTGTCTCAATTTAAAGAGACCTTAAATTGGGCTTTGCGCTGTATAACAACCGTAGCGCTTCCGGCGACTGCCGCTTTGATTGTCTTAGCTGCACCGATTCTTTTTGCGTTGTTCCAGTACCAGGAGATGACCGCCGAAGATGTAGCAATGTCGACCTATAGTTTGCGTGCTTACGCCCTAGGTTTGATTGCCTTTATGGCTATCAAAGTACTCGCTACCGGTTTTTACGCGCAGCAAGATATGAAAACGCCGGTTCGCATTGGGATTATCGCTATGGTCTCTAATATGGTTTTAAACCTGATATTAGTGCTGATATTGCATCATTACTGGCAGCTAGGTCATGTTGGGTTGGCATTAGCTACCTCGTTATCTGCAGTACTAAACGCTGGGTTATTGTTCCGTGGTTTATCAGCCAATCGACACCTGTGTGTGGTGAGTGAAGGCGGCAAGGCTAAGTTACTCAGCGCGGACTATTGGCGCTTATTACTGCAGGTCATATTTGCTGTGGCAGCGATGGTTGCCGTGCTTATCTGGCTTCAGCCAGAGCTTTCTTTTTGGGCTTCAGCTGACTGGCTGTCACGTTGTTATCGGCTGTCAGTGCTCTGTATTGCCGGTTTCGCCACCTATCTTATTGCCTTGTTGCTTTTGGGTGTTAAGGTTCAGCAGTTCAAAGCGCCCCAAGTCGCATAAGAAAGCGCCATAAGCCGGTAGTTTTCCTACTCTAGAACCGCGATTTTCAGTATCGACTAAGTATATAATCTGTCGTTTATCCGATTTGTATCAGCGCCGTGGTGGTCTGCTGTCAATGGCTTTGGAGTGTTCGGTGGAGCTGGTTCGAGGCATACATAATTTAAAAGATCGGCATGCGAGCGCTAACTCTGGCAAAGCGGGCACAGTGCTGACGATTGGTGCCTTTGATGGTTTGCACTGCGGTCATCGATCGGTGCTTGATCATCTTCGTATGCGTGCCGATGAAGCGGGTTTGCCATCGGTTGTTGTTACTTTAGAGCCGTTACCCAGAGAGTATTTTGCGCCATTGGATGCGCCGCCGCGATTGATGAACTTTCGAGAGAAATGCGAGGGTTTTGCTGAGCTAGGTATTGATCGTGTCATGGTGGTGCGCTTTGATGATCGCATGCGGAATATGGAAGCGGTAGATTTTATTGAGCAAGTGTTAGTGAAAGGACTTAATGCTAAACATATTGTTGTCGGTGATGATTTACGTTTTGGTCGTGATGGCGCTGGTGATTTTGAGCTATTAGCGAGTTTGGCGCATAAACATGATTTTAGCGTTGAAGATACAAGAACGTTAGAGTTAGAAGGGCATCGTATTTCAAGTTCGCGCATCCGCCAATTATTAGAAGCGGGTGATTTTACTGAGGCGGAAACCTTACTCGGTCGACCTTATAGTATTTCGGGTAAAGTCGTTTACGGAAAACAGTTGGGTAGGGTATTGGATGTGCCAACGGCCAACGTTGAATTGCATCGATTACGTGCCGCTATGTCGGGTGTTTACGCGGTTGAAGTGAATATCCAAAGTGATAGTTTTGATACTGTTCATTGTGCCGAACAGTGGTTGCCGGGAGTGGCTAATGTTGGTTGCCGTCCAACAGTTAATGAATCGATTAAAGCGATTCTTGAAGTTCACTTGCTAGATTTTGATGCTGATTTATATGGTCAGCGTATCAATGTCAGATTTCGCGAAAAAATTCGTGAAGAGCAGAAGTTTGAAACGTTAGATTTGCTAAAAACGCAGATTCATTGTGATGTTAACACCGCGAGAGATTATTTTTCTCGTTAGATTTTTTAATAAAGGTTTGATCAATATTAATATGAGTGAAGACAAAAAAAATCAGTACAAGCAAACATTAAACTTGCCAAAAACGGCATTTGCAATGAAAGCTAACCTTGCCCAGCGTGAACCGCAGCGTTTAAAGGCCTGGGAAAAAGCCGATGTTTACGGGCAAATTCGCAAAAAGTTTGCTGGTCGTGAAACTTTTATTTTGCATGATGGCCCTCCATACGCGAACGGCGACATTCATATTGGTCACTCAGTTAATAAGATTTTAAAAGATATTATTATTAAAGCGAAAACTCAGCAGGGTTTTGATGCACCCTATGTGCCGGGTTGGGACTGTCATGGTTTGCCAATTGAGCACAAGGTAGAAACCAAAGTAGGTAAGGCTGGCGTTAAGGTTGACCATAAAACCTTTCGTCAAAAATGCCGTGACTACGCCACTCGACAAGTTGATGGTCAGCGCAAAGGTTTTGTCCGTTTAGGTGTTTTGGGTGATTGGCAAAACCCATACCTCACTATGAATTTTAAAACCGAAGCCGATATTGTTAGATCGTTAGGAAAAATAATTGATAACGGTCATTTGGTTCGTGGCTTTAAACCGGTTTATTGGAGCGTGGTAGGTGGTTCAGCATTAGCCGAAGCCGAAGTTGAATACCAAGATAAAAATTCATTTTCTATTGATGTGTCTTTCGCGATAGCAGATCAGCAAGGTTTCGCCAATAGTATAGGTGGCCTTGAAGGTGAGGGCAAAGTTAGTGTTGTTATTTGGACGACTACGCCATGGACGTTACCGGCTAATCAGGCGGTCTCTGTGCATGCTGAGTTAGATTATGTGGTTGTTGAATGTGTAACTGACAAAGGCATTAAGCAGCGTTTAGTGCTGGCTGAAGCTTTATATGAATCAGCACTACAACGTTATGGTATTAATGATTTTAATATAGTGGCTCGTTTTAAAGGCGAAGCAATAGAAAATATTGCGCTATGCCATCCATTTTACGATAAAACCGTTCCCGTTATTTTAGGTGACCACGTTACGACAGAAGCCGGTACCGGTTGTGTTCATACGGCACCCGATCACGGCGTAGACGATTTTGTTGTAGCAAAAAAATACGGTATCGAAACACTTAATCTTGTTGGTGATAACGGCGTTTATAACGAAAACACTGAGCGCTTTGCTGGTCAGCACGTTTATAAAGTCGATGAACCTATCATTGAAGTATTAAAAGAGCAGCAGCGATTATTAGCTGTTGAGCAAATTCGTCATAGCTACCCGCATTGCTGGCGAACCAAAACGCCGCTTATTTACCGTGCCACGCCGCAGTGGTTTATTGGTATGGAGCAGCAAGGCTTATTGAATTCAGTTAAGTCTGCCGTTGAAGGTGTGCAGTGGGTGCCTGATTGGGGGCGCGCGCGTATCGATGGCATGTTAGCCAGCAGTCCTGATTGGTGTATTTCACGTCAGCGTACATGGGGCGTACCGATTACTTTATTCGTTCATAAAGTCACGCAAGAATTACATCCTAACACTGTTGCCTTAATTGAGCAGGTTGCGCAGCGCATTGAAAGCGATGGCATTGATGTATGGTTTGATCTTGATGCCACTGAGTTACTCGGTGATGAAGCTGGCGACTATAGTAAAGTAACGGATACGCTTGATGTATGGTTTGATTCTGGTGTTACCCATTACTCAGTATTAAAAAATACCCCAGGTTTAAGTTACCCAGCGGATTTATATCTCGAAGGTTCCGATCAGCATCGTGGTTGGTTTCAGTCATCATTAAAAACATCGATTGCGATGAACGGTACTGCGCCTTATAAAGCCGTATTAACGCATGGCTTTGTCGTTGATGCTGATGGTAAAAAAATGTCGAAGTCGCAGGGTAATATTGTGGCGCCACAAGAAGTCATGAATGAGCTAGGTGCTGATGTGCTTAGGTTATGGGTGGCGGCAACTGACTTTAGTGGTGAGATGAGTGTTTCTAACGAGATTTTAAAGCGGGTTTCTGACTCCTATCGTCGTATTCGTAACACCGCACGTTTTCTGCTTTCTAATTTAGAAGGCTTTGATCCAGCGACTGATCTATTACCGAACGATAAATTATTATTACTTGATCGCTGGGCGATTACTCGTGCGGCGGAACTGCAAGAAGAAATTCTAGCGGCGTATAACGATTATCAATTGCATGCCATTTATCAAAAACTGCATAACTTTTGCGTTGTTGATTTGGGAGGTATCTACCTTGATATTATTAAAGATCGTCAGTACACCACGCAGGCCGATAGTGTGGCTAGACGTTCGGCGCAAACGGCGATGTACCATATTATTGAAGCCTTTACGCGTTGGATTGCACCGATATTAAGTTTTACTGCCGATGAATTGAACGAGCATATTCCTGGTGAGCGCAGTTCAAACATCTTTATTGAAGAAACTTATACGGGCTTAGCGCATTTACTCGATGAATCACAAGGCGAAGGTGCTTTGATGCAAACCTTGTGTGATGTTAAAGTTGCTGTTAACAAGGCAATAGAAGGTGAGCGAGCCAATGGCACTATTGGTGCATCACTTGAGGCCGAAGTAGTTATTTATGCTGAGCCATCATTGGTAGCACAGCTAACAGCCATTGAAGATGAATTACGATTCGTTTTAATTGCCTCTGCTGTAACAGTTATCAGTGACCAAGCTGCGCCAGAAAATGCTTTGGCTACCGATATAGATGCTATGAAGTTAGTGATTAATAAAAGCGAGCATAAAAAATGCGCGCGCTGCTGGCATTATCGTCCAGAGGTTGGCACCTTAGCTGCACACCCTGAACTTTGTCAGCGTTGTGTCGATAATGTTGATGGTGCTGGTGAAATAAGGTTATACGCTTAATGATGGGTTTAACTAACAGTTCAATACGTTGGTCGTGGTATGCCTTGGCGATAGTGATTATTGTGTTCGATCAGTTAACTAAATATTGGGTGCAGCTTAGTTTTTTTGAAGGCGAACGAGTTAACCTATTACCGATTTTAGATTTTACTTTGGTTTATAATAAAGGCGCTGCTTGGAGCTTTTTAAGTGATGCTGGCGGTTGGCAGCGTTGGCTCTTTACCGCGATTTCTTCTGTGGTGAGTATTGTTTTAGTTATTTGGATTCATCGACTAGTAGCGATACAAAAAATATTATTAATCGCACTTACATTGATTCTTGCCGGTGCCGTTGGAAACTTAATCGATAGAATTATATTGGGCAAGGTCGTTGACTTTGTTTTGTTTTATTACGATGGCCATTATTTTCCTGCATTTAATGTTGCCGATTGTGCGATAACGCTGGGTGCAATAATGATGTTGATCGATGTTTTTTGGGGGCCGTCAGAGGCTGATTTAAATAATGAATAATACATCTAACGGTGAACCGGTGATTGGTGAAAATAGCTTAGTGAAACTGCACTTTGCGTTAAAGTTAGTGACTGGCGAAGTCATTGATTCTAATTTTGATCGTGCGCCTGTGAGCTTTACGATTGGTGATGGCAATTTATTAGAGGGCTTTGAGAAGTCTTTATTAGGTATGGTTGCAGGTCAGCAAAATAGCTGTGTAATCAATGCAGAATTCGCCTTTGGCGTATCTAACTCAGATAATATACAGCGTTTTCGACGCCACGAAATTGAATCGATGTTACCTCAAGGCGACACTGTGCTTGAGCCCGGTTTGGTATTGAGTTTTGCTGATGCTGCTAATGGTGAGTTAGCCGGTGTCGTTGATTCAGTTGAAGATGAAGCCGTACTGGTTAATTTTAATCATCCATTATCAGGCAAAGATATTGTTTTTGATGTTCATATTCTTGAGGTGTCGAATGTGGTAACTGATAGAGTAGGTGAGGACGCTAAAGTAGTTGGGGTAGCCGGAGTAAAAAATTCGTGAATGATTCCCTTATTGCCTCATCAGCGAGTTTATCGCTCGCTAACCCGCGGGGTTTTTGTGCGGGTGTAGATCGTGCAATTGATATTGTTAACCGTGCATTAGAAGTTTTTGGCGCGCCGATCTATGTGCGTCACGAAGTGGTACATAATAAGTTTGTGGTTGAAGATTTGCGTGCGCGTGGTGCCATTTTTGTCGATGAGCTTTCGGAAGTGCCAGATGATGTGATTGTTATTTTTAGTGCTCACGGTGTTTCGCAAGCGGTTAGACAAGAAGCTGAGCAGCGCAGCTTAAAAGTATTTGATGCTACTTGTCCGCTAGTGACTAAGGTGCATATGGAAGTGGTCCGCCACAGTCGTGAAGGTCAGGAATGCATTCTGATTGGTCACCATGGTCATCCAGAGGTTGAGGGAACCATGGGACAGTACGACACACAAAACGGCGGTGCTATTTATTTGGTTGAAACCGAAGACGATGTTGCCAAACTGCTTGTCCGCAATACTGAAGCCTTGTTTTATGTGACACAGACCACGCTTTCAATGGACGACACTGCGCGAGTTATTGACGCTTTGCGTAAACGTTTTCCTGCTGTTGAAGGTCCTAAGAAAGATGATATTTGTTATGCCACACAAAATCGTCAAGATGCTGTACGAGCACTGGCTGCCGACTGTGACTTATTGTTAGTGGTTGGCTCGCCAAATAGTTCTAACTCAAATCGCTTGCGTGAATTGGCCGAGCGCATTGGTACCGAAGCCTATCTCATTGATAGTGAAGACGATATTCAGTCGGAATGGCTAAAAGGTAAATCGGCAGTAGGTATTACCGCAGGTGCTTCTGCACCCGAAGTGCTAGTGCAAAAAGTGGTAAGTTACTTGCAATCCCAAGGTGCTCAGTTACCACAAGAGCAAGTGGGCACACCTGAAAACATCACCTTTTCTATGCCCAAAGAGCTTCGCGTCTCGTTTGATTAGCTTCGCGTCTCGCTTAATCAAAAAAGGCTGAAAAAGACGATTAAATAGCGTTTTTGCTTTGTTCGTCGCATTTCTTTAAATCCATTTTACGTTTATCAGTAGAAGTCTACCGTTAGCGCGTCCAGTGCTGGCGCAAGCCCCTCTTTTGCCCAACAATAAATTCTAACTTATAGGTTATGGGAACTTGGCTTTGCTGGTTCCTGTCTCACTGTTTCATTAACCAATAATTCCTATGATTTGAGTCGTATTTTTTATGTCGCGATTGCACATAAACCAACAACAATTCGGTATGACATTACTAGAACTAATGGTGGTGGTAGCAATTGCCGGCATTTTAGCGGTAGTGGCGATTCCGAGTTTTCAAACAGCAATAAAAAACAACACCGTTGCTTCTTATCGAGATGCTTTTGCTTCAGCTATAAAAATGGCTCGCAGCGAGGCGATTAACACCCAATCCTTTGTCACGATTTGTCCCAGTAATAATCAGGCCGGTTGCAGTGGTAATTGGGCTAACGGTTGGATTGTGTTTGCTGATGCTGATGCATCGGGTACGCGTGATATTGCCAATGAGCGGTTAATTGATGTGGGCAGTGGTAATACCAATGTCCGTTTTAGCAATGGCTTGGCACGAACAGTCATTACCTTTGCAGCAACTGGGCTTAATACCGGCAATGCAGAAACCTTAAGTGTTTGCGATAGCTTAATTGGATCGGGTATTGATGGGCGCTCAATTATTCTTACTGCAACGGGTTCATTAACTTATTCGTCTGACCAGTTAGTAGCCGGTTGTACATAAAGGTATTCCCATTTTGAAATCAAAAAAAATTAAAAAAATGTCTACGGCGCAAAAGGGCTTTACCTTAATTGAGGTCATGGTGGCGGTGTTTGTTTTAGCTGTAGGCATTTTAGGTATGGCGGGTATGCAGGCAGTCAGTGTGCGCGAATCGCAAAACAGTATTTTTAGATCACAGGCCGATATTTTAGCGGCCGATATGGCCGATCGTTTAAGAGCGAATAGGGCGGATGCCGCAGATCCACTCTCAACCAATTATGAAACCGATGGGACGGCAGTGGTTAGTGGTGTTTGCCAAGGTACAACCGCTAACTGTGATGAAGCACAAATGGCGAGTTACGATATTGCTCAATGGCAAACACAAATAATTAATTCCAGTTTGCCATCGGGTGTTGGCACTATTACAAGAAATGCAGGTACGTCGGAATACACGATTTTAGTGTTTTGGGATGAAGACCGTAATGGTGCGGTGACTACTGCAGCAAGCTGTAATTCAACCGCGCTTGATGGCTGTATTCGATTAGTGATTCAAATTTAGGTTGCAGATTTTGACTATGGCTATGACAGCGACAGTGACAAAAACAAAACAAGCAGGTTTTTCATTAATCGAGCTAATGATCGCAATGGGTCTTGGCTTGTTTATGTTGGCGGGCATTATTCAAGTAACCGTGGGGAGTCGGCAGGCTTTCGATGTGATTCATGCGCAATCCATTACGCAAGAGTCTGGACGTTTTAGTATGAATTTTATTAGCCACTCTTCGCGTGCCGCTGGTTATCTTAATCCCGGCGATATCACTACGATGAATGGTGATGACTATGCAGCCGACTTGGTTAACCTTGTGGCGAATAATGCTTATTGGCTCGGCCAGAATGGGTTTGATGAAGGCGCAGTGGTTGTGGGTGCTGATACTACAGCTGCGACGTTAACCGATGCTGACACAACTCTAGATAGCTTTACTTTCAGGATGGAAGGTGACAGCGATGCTACTAGGCCTTTACTCGATTGTGCCGGTTTTACGATTGATGGCACTCCAGGTGTGTTTACCCGTATGAGTTTTTATATCGATACCAATGATCAATTGCGATGCGATGTTGCTGGTGCAAGTTCGGTGGTATTAGTATCTGGCGTAGAAGATATGCAAGTGCTTTATGGTGTGGGCGATGCCTCTACGCCGAATCGTGTTATTCGTTATTTAACGGCAAGCCAAATGACCAGTGCCGATTGGCCTTACGTGGTTATTATGCAAATAGGCTTGATGACGGTTTCTGATAATACGCCACTCGATGCAACGGGGAGGGCGTACACCTTATTAGATAAAACTATTGAAGCTTCGGCAACTGCCGATGGTCGTGCACGACAAGTCTTTACGCAGACGATTGCTTTACGTAGTCAACTCTCAGGTTGATTTAATTCAGGTTAAGCTTAATCAGGTTAAAGTTAAATGAAAAATAGTGAATCAAATAATCGTTTAAAGCGCAGTGCAAATAAAAGCTCGCAGAGCGGTGCTGTGCTGGTTGTCTCTTTAGTGATGCTTCTAATACTCACTCTAATTGGCATATCGGGCATGTCTTCAGTGACACTCGAAGAAAAAATGGTTTCGAATATGCAAAATGCGAATAAATCGTTTCAGGGCGCAGAGGCCGCTTTAAATGAATGTGAAATGTTTTTGCGTGATCAAGCAACGGTGGTATTGCATCAAACATCGAAGACATCAAGCCTGAGTGATTTAAAAAATAAAACACATAGAGTAATTGCCACAGGTATTTTTCCTGCAGGTTGGTGGCAGGATGAAGATTTCTGGGATGACTATGGTAATGAGTCGGTGATCGATTCAATTGCACGTACTACCACCTCGCCAGATGGTGTCTCGTCTGTGCCGCTTTGTTTTACAGAATATATTGGCAATGGCACCAGCTCGATGGATTCCGATACCTCTTTATATCCTGGAGCCAATTCTGCCGATGCTAAGTTGGTTTATCGAGTGACGGCATCATCATTTGGTGCAGATACAAAAAGTCAGTCAATTGTAGAAAGTTTGTTTGTTAAGCAATAGTCAGCAGTATTAGGGATTGTGATGAAAGTAATGAAATCTGTTATTAATTATTTTTTAGAGCAAGCTAAAAAAGCCCGTTTGTTGTTTATCTTTTGCTTAGCATTGATAGCACCAATTAACGCTGCTCAACTCAATTTAAATGATATGCCGTTATTTGTATCGACTAGCGTGCCACCGAATATTGTTGTATCAATGGATGATTCGGGCAGTATGGCTTGGGGGTTTATGCCTGATGCAGTTGCTTCCGATTGGCGCGAAATTTATTACCGCTCCGCTTATCATAATAAAATTTATTATGATCCAACCGTTATCTATGTTGCACCTAGCGATTCTGTGGGTACTCAATTAGCTGATGCTGATTATACCGATGCAACGCATGGTTATTACTATGATGGTAGTTATCAAGTAAAAATCAATTTATCGACCGACTTTATCGGCATTTACGATCATTATTATAACGACTCAACGCCCGATTTATTAGGTGCTGAAGAGTCAGGCTTAGGTTGTGGTACTGCCGAAGGCGAGCCTTGTGACCCTCAGCCCGCTTATTATTATAATTTTGATAATAGTTTAAGCGGTTGTACGGCTACGATAGCTGATCAGCCTCGTGATGCTGATTGTTATAGCAAGGTGGTTATTAACACCGATAGTTACACTGGTGATGGCAGTACAAACGACTATGAAAGAACACTTGCCGAAGAGCAAACAAACTTTGCCAATTGGTTTCAATATTATTCTATTCGTGGCGATGCAGGAAAAACAGCACTAACGCGTGCTTTTGTTCCTGACTCGGTAAGCAGTGCTGTACGTGTTGGTAGGCAAGCACTCAACCATAATAATTCAGTAGCTTCAGGAGGCTCATCGTCGCAAGTGTCTGAGTTTGATGCCACTGAGCGAGCCAATTTTTATACGTGGATTAATAATGTACGAACGAGTGGTGGTACGCCATTACGATCGGCAGCAGTGCGTGCGGGTAATTACTACACTAATATTTCTGCCTATCGAGATGACCCCTCTAATTCATCATCGGATGCCGTGTCGTGTCGACTCAATACGCATATTATGCTTACCGATGGTTTTTATAATGGCTCTTTTACCGATCCAACGAGTTTTTTCCAAGACGAGGATACGGGTAATACGCTGCCCGATGGTACGGCTTATAACCCGGGTACTACGAATCAATTTATTTATCCCAATGCCAATAGTGATGAATCGTTAGCCGATATTATGTGGCATTACTGGGCATCCGATTTAGCATCAACACTGACGGATAATATTGAACCTTACTATACCGAAGAAATTGTTAGTTCGCCAACCGATGCACAATACTGGAATCCGGCTAACGATCCAGCTAATTGGCAGCATATGGTCAGTTACATGGTGTCGTTTGGTTTGTCAGGTAGTGTGCCAACCACCGAAGCGGTTTATCAAAATTTATTAGAGGGTACTTCTTACACGGCGAATGATGGCGTAACTACGCAAACGGGTTGGCCGGGTATTGGTACTAATAATGGTATTGCCGATGATTTATATCACGCCGGTATTAATGGTCATGGTGGATTTTTTAATGCGACTGACCCTAATGAATTAGTTGATGCTTTTAAATCCATTACCGAACGAATTGCTGCCCGTGAATCAACGGCATCTACCGTTGTTGCTAATAGCGGCCGTATCTCCTCGGGTAATCTCGTTTATCTTGCCTCCTTTGATACCGAAAAATGGATAGGGCAGTTACAGACTTTTGAGGTCTCTGATGGTTCAGGCTTTGATCCTGATGAGGCAACCCCGGCGACCTGTAATGATGAGGCGTTTGGTACTTTGTGTTCCGAGGTATGGGATGCGGCGCGAGAAAATACTACTGTCACACTGCCGCATAGCACACGAAAAATATTTACTTACGATGATACCGAGGTATCGGGCAATCCAATAGGTGGTATCGAATTTAAATGGTCGAGTTTAAATGCCACACAAGCTGCTTTTCTTGATGATGGTGACGGTCAAGGCGAGGCGCGGGTAAATTATTTACGTGGTGATGATGCTAATGAAATTGAAAATGGCGGTACCTTTCGATCACGTCGCAGTTTAATCACCGATGGTGATGATACGCGTGTCGGTCCTATCGTACATTCCTCACCGGTTTATGTGGGTAATGGTGTTGATGCAAATGGGTTTAGGGAGTATGCGTTTACAGAAGAATCGTATTCTACTTTTCTTAGTGCTATTGCCAGTAGAAAGCCGATGATTTATGCCGGTGGTAACGATGGCATGTTGCATGCTTTTAACGCTGAAAGAAATGGTGGTGAAGAGGTGTTCGCTTATGTGCCCAACGCAATTTTAAACGATGTGCATGAACTTACGGAAAGTACTTTTACGGCTGGCGCCTATGTCGATGGGCCTATATCGACGTTAGATGTTTTTTATAGCGGTGACTGGCATTCAGTACTTGTTGGTGGGCTCAGAACCGGCGGTAAAGGCTATTACGCCTTGGATATTACTGACCCAGCTGACACAGCCGATAAAATAGCGTTATGGGAATTTACCGATGACGACGATTCCGATATGGGTTACAGCTTTGGTAAAGCTCAATTAGTTAAGTTAAATACCGGTCAGTGGGCAGCTATTGTTGCTAATGGTTATAACTCTACGAATGAAAAAGCCGTGCTGTTTGTTTTGGATATTGAAGATGGTAGCGTCATTAAAAAATTCGAGGTCGATAATTCGGGCGATAATGGTTTGTCTGGTCCGGTAGCTATTTCTATCGATAGAGATTTTACTATCGAATATATTTATGCCGGTGACTTGCAAGGCAAAATGTGGAAGTTTGACTTAAAGTCATCGGCAGTGGGTGATTGGAGTTATGCTAAGTTATTCAAAGCAGATTCTGGACAAGTGATTACAGGTTCTGTGACAGTGGGTAATCATCCAGAAAATCAGGATGGTCGCATAGTGTATTTTGGAACAGGTAAATACCTCGAGCAAAGCGATTTAACCTCAACCAATACTGAGTCATTTTATGCTGTTTTAGATGATGATACATGTACAGGAAATAGTGCGTGTATCACTTCGTCTGCGCTCGTCTCGCAGACCGTTGATGGTGCTTCTTTAGATGGGCGCACCATTACTGAAAATACGGTTGATTGGAGTAGTGATAAAGGTTGGCGCTTAGGTTTAAGTTCACTTTCTAGTGTTTCTGAAAGGGTAGTAGGTCGACCAGCATTGATTGGCTCTCTAGTTATCTTTAATACCATTATTCCTGAAAGCGGCCGATGTAATTCTGGGGGCGAAACATTTACTTTTGTTATTGATAGAAGCAGTGGCGGTGCGCCTGATTCGCCTACGCTCGATTACAATGCCGATGGAAGGGTTGATCAAAATGATAAGAAGGGCGGTAAAGTTGTCGTGGCTATGCAGCCTAAACCACCTAGCGGCTCTAGCAAAGATCCAGCTCCGGATTTAGTAGTGTTAGTCAGTGGTGATGGCACCAATAAATGTATTAATGTTGCGGGTCAGTGTGACTCTTTAGGCGGTGGTTCTCGATCGGGTCGTGTGCGTTGGCGGCAGCTCAAGTAACCTTATTAGCGCATTCAGTATAATTGTTAGATAGTTAGGTGTATAAGCAATGAAAAAATTATGGATTAAATTTATCTCTATCGCTGTCATTTTTAATGCAGGCTTTATTAATGCCGCAAATGACGAATTTGTTGCACATATTGTTGATGTTGATTTAAAGACAGCTGAAGTGAAATTATTATCTAAGAATATAAGAAATATCGATTATCGTTTAGCTTATGATGTAAGAATTCAGCTCGCTAATGGTAAAAAAGGGGCAGTAGCGAACCTGCGTAAAGGCAATCAAATCACCGCAGTTGGCGATAATGATAAAAGAGTTATTTATGTCATTAACGTGCTTAATTAATGCTTTCTATAAATGGAAAAAAGATTATGCATATGCGCGGATTTACATTAATTGAATTGATGATCGTGGTTGCTATTCTCGGCATTATTGCTGCGGTTGCTTTGCCTAGTTATCAAGGTCAGGTAAGGGATGGGCGCAGAGCAGACTGCACGGCTGTTCTAATGCAAGCAAGGCAATTAATGGAACGCCATTATTCAAAGAACTATGATTATGGAACACCTGCAGCAGTAGGGATACCGACCAAAGCACCTATTGATGGCGATGCTAATTACTGTGCAATTACCTTAGTTGCTGCTGCCACAACATTTACGCTTACAGCTACACCACAAGGCGGGCAAGTGGGTGATGGCTGTGGTGTTTTAACAATTAACCAAGCGGGAGTTAAAACTGCTGCGGATGGAACGGTTGATGCATGCTGGCGTTAAACTAACAGGCTGGTATCGCTCCATTAGTATCCTCTACAACCCCATCGTTATTTCTATCTCTATAAACACGCGTTCGGCCTTGACGACTAATCACCAGTGCGCGTGCTAACGATAAATCGCCTTCTTTATCACAAATATGAAACCGTCCAAATTGCCGCGCCATCCCCGTGGGTGAGTAACGCAAATAATTTTTTCGCCCCGAAGCGCGCCAACTAATAGTGCTGTTATTCGGCGCAAAATCAATAAACTCCATCAGCGTTTCTTTGTCATCGATAATACCGTTATTATTTTTATCAATAAAAATCATTATTCCGTTTTCCCATTCCTCACCACAGGCTGTTTCTGAATAAGGACATAGCGAAACAATTTCCCTACTGGTTATAGCGCTATAACGTGCGGTTGCCATTGCGCGCTGTAAGGTTGCAACGTAGACATCGGCTTGCTGTTTTTGCCATAGTTTGGCAAAGCTCGGCACCGCCATACTCACTAGTAGCGTAATAATGGTGGAAGTTATTAATACTTCAATTAAGGTAAAACCAAAAAGCGGTTTTGAAGGTGTATATTGATTTAAGGCGAAGGGTATTAAATATAGATTGACCATGGCTGCATCTCCTTATGCATAGTTTTTTTACGAGCATATAAAACTAGCTAGCTAATGCTTGTAAAATGACACGTTATCCTTAACCGTCATGGAGTGCATGGTAATTGAATTTAGTGGGGCGGCTCAATAACCTCTGGTCAGTTGGTTAATCATAGATAGTAGGGATGGGTTGACGCTTATGCTGCGTTTTAATAAAGATATCGGTAATGCGTTTTACCACTTCGTCTGACACTGGTTTGCCTTCAAGAAAATCATCAATATTATCGTAGCTTAAACCTAGCGCTTGCTCGTCAGCTTTTTGCGGTGCTAAACATTCTAAGTCGGCGGTAGGTGCTTTAGTAATAATAACGTCGGGCGCACCTAAGTGTGTCGCAATTTGACGGACTTGACGTTTACTTAAACCAAATAGCGGCGCGAGGTCGCATGCGCCATCGCCCCATTTGGTATAAAAGCCAGTAATGTTTTCTGCCGAATGGTCAGTACCTAAAACTAATGCGCCCACTAAACCAGCAATTTCATATTGCGCAACCATGCGAGTGCGTGCTTTGACATTGCCTTTGGCAAAATCAATGGTAGCCTCGTTGGGTAGAAGTCCTTGTGATGTGACAGCGGCTAACGCCTGCGCATGAATACCATCGGCGCCGGTTTGGATATTGACCGTAAGGTGCTGGCTCGGCTGAATAAACTGTATTGAAAGTTGCGCGTCGTCTTCATCGCGCTGGGTATCATAAGGTAATCGGATAGCAAGAAACTGATATTCAATACCAGCTTCTGATGTTTGATTGAGCTCATTAACCGCTAGTTGCGCCAAGCGTCCACAAACGGCAGAATCGATACCGCCGCTAATGCCTAGTACTAAATTTTTAATACCCGACTGTATTAACTGCTGTTTAATAAAATCGACACGGCGACTAACTTCATGCGCTGGATCAATTTCAGCTAAGACTTTCATTTCATCAATAATATCAGTTTTGTTCATGGTGTATTTTTTCTGTAAATGGGTTAATTAGTGGCTCTATTGGTTTTACGCTGATTCGAGGATAGAAGATCATTTAAAATATTACTCTGCTCGCTAGAATATTTCTATTGGCTTAATGCCAGACTGACTCGCTATTTCTATCATCCTTTCATATCGTTTTTTAGCCTGCACTGTTTTGATTCATATCAAGATAAATATAGCTGGCCATTCGTCCTGTCTGGCCTTCACGGCGATAAGAATAAAAGCGCTCTGTATCACTGGCCGTACAAAAACCACCGCCGTAAATATGGCATACACCGCAGGCATTGAGTGCAACAGTGGCTAATTGATAGATGTCAGCCAAATATTTATTGTTAGGCTTTGTTTCAAACGCGGCCTCAAATACTGCCGAACCGGTTTCGCCTTTAACAAAAGCGTCTCTGACATCCTGCCCAACTTCAAAGTGGTTAGGGCCAATAGCAGGACCAAGCCAAGCATAAATTTGTTGGCTTTGTATTGTTGGCAAGCTATTACAAAAAGCGCTGATACTATTGCTAATAATGCCGTTAGCTAAGCCACGCCAGCCAGCATGAATGGCGGCAACGCGTGTACCTTGTGCATCACATAATAAAATCGGTAGACAATCGGCGGTTAATACAGTGCAGACGATATTAGGTTTGCTGGTGAGTGCAGCATCTGCAGCTAATGGCATTGGCTGCACACTATCTAAAGCCAAAATATCAGTGCTATGCGTTTGCTCTAACCATTGCCATTGTTGCTCGGCAATGTTCTCACAGTGCGCTAAATGCTTGCGGTTGTTAGTCACGTGATTGGTATTATCACTAACATGTTGCGCTAAATTCAATTCATCAAAAGGTGCTTGGCTGTAACCACCAATACGGGTGCTGACGCCAGCAATCACTTGTGGCGGTGCTGGCCAAATCGGTCTAATAATATCAGCTGGCGGTATTGTCATTCTTCGAATTTAGGTCGCTTATCTTCGGCACGTAAGGCATTGACTAAATCGGTATAGTCTTCGGGTAAATCACATTTAAACTCAACCATTTCTTGCGTTACTGGGTGCTCAAAGCTTAATTGAAAGGCATGCAGCGCCTGGCGTGGAAATTGTCGCAGTACTTCATCGAGCTCTGTACTGACACCAGAAATTTGCTGGTAACGCGAGTTATAGGTTTTATCGCCAATTAACGGGTGCTTAATATGAGCCATATGCACACGTATTTGATGGGTGCGGCCAGTCTCAAGCTTAACGGTTAAATCGGTATGGTGGGCAAAGCGCTCAGCAATACGGTAGTGAGTGACGGCCACTTTTGCACCGTTAGTGTCGGATGCTTTAGCGACTGCCATTTTAGTTCTAGCGCTGGGGTGTCGGCCAATAGGCGCATCGACAGTGCCGCCGGAAATAAAATTACCTTTAACGACTGCGCGGTAAACGCGGCTGACGGTTCGCTGTTGTAGCTGCCTAACGAGGCTGCTATGGGCTTCAAGACTTTTCGCCACTACCATTAAGCCGGTTGTATCTTTATCTAGTCGATGGACGATGCCGCCTCGTGGTAATGCCGAATTATTGGGGCAGTGCGCTAGTACGCTGTTGACTAATGTGCCTGACAATAGACCGGGGGCAGGGTGAACCACGCAGTTGACCGGTTTATTGACGACTAATAAATGGTCATCTTCAAAGACAATATTAATGGGGCGGCTTTCGGGTGCCCAGTCGGATACCGGTGTGAACTCAGCTGTTAGATCAAGTTGGCTCCCGACGAATAGCTTTTGCCGAGATTTACACTGTTGATTATCGGCGGTTAACTCACCCGAGCTAATCCAGCTTTGTAACTTGCCTCGAGAGAACTCTGGGAAAAGTTTTGCAGCAATTTGGTCACAACGTTTGCCCGATAGTTCTTCGGGGATAACAGCGCTGCGATGAATGATATTATTAGATGGTTCATTAGCTTCAATATCGTCAATGTCCCCAGCCGATGGGTCGATTATTGAATCAGTGGTTGATTCTGATGTCGGATGTTGAGGATTTTGATCCGAAATTGCTGTCGTATTGCTCATAGAGTGATAATTTCAGTTATGCGAGTACGCGATAAAGGCCGAGTTATGTGATAATTGGCCTCACTAGCGTGCAATTGTATCGTAGTCTGAGCGAGTGGTATAACATCATCAATCAGAACCGGTCTTTAGAAGTTGTTAATACACACGTTTATAAACCAGCGCCAAAAAAATTGGCCGCGAAATTCATGTAAGAGGCAGCAGATTCGAATGAACAAACTTACCACCTATGGCGTTTTTGCTACGTTGATTGTTTTGTTGGCCGGTTGTTCGATTTTTGGTGATAAAGATAAAACAGATGAGGAGCGTGAAAAAGCGCGCTTATTATCTGAACAACAGCTCTATGAGCGTGTTCAAGAATACCTCGATGACGAAAAATTTGATCTAGCGGTTAAAAACCTGCAATTACTCGAGTCGCGCTTTCCCTTTGGTGTTTATGCCGATCAATCGCAGCTAGAGATCGTTTACGCCTACTACCGAAACAATGATGAAGATGCTGCCATTGCCGCTGCTGACCGTTTTTTACGTCTTCACCCTCGACACCCCGATGCCGATTACGCTTGGTATATGAAAGGCCTTGCCAATTATAGTTTGGCGCCTGGTTTACTCTCTCGCTTTTATGAAGCCGATCAATCGGCCAGAGATGTTGCTTCAGCCCGTCGTTCATTTCGTGAATTCCAAGAATTTTTACGTCGCTACCCTGATAGCGTTTACGCTGCCGATGCCCGTGTGCGTATGGTCAATATCAAAGATGTGTTAGCGCGCCATGAGCTGGTTGTTGCCAATTATTATGTCAAGCGTCGCGCCTATACTGCTGCAATTAATCGCGCTAAAGCGGTGGTTGAGCAATACCAAAAAACGGAAGCGGTAGCTGATGCCTTTGCTTTATTGGTGTTTAGTTATCATCGTTTGGGTTTAACTGATTTAGTCGATGATAATCTAGCCGTGTTACAAGCTAACTTCCCAACCCATCCCTCTTTAGATGCTAATGGTGATTATCGCTATGATGCCGATTTTGACCTTAACCGTCGCTCTTGGCTTAACCGCTTATCCTTAGGCTTGATTGATGCACCGCGAGCGCCTATTTTTGATACTCGTGATGCTGGATAATATCTAAGTCCATTCTTTATCTTACCTTTACCTAGTTAGCCGCTAGGTTCTCAATTATTTTTTTATTGGCTGTTTAAATGTAAGCAGCCCTTGAAATAGTTGCTATTGCCCCTATCTTTATTTTGAAAGCAAAAGTTAAACACGCAAAGATAGCGAGGCAAGTATCATGCGATTTGATCGTTTTACTCAAACCTTACAAAGTGCTCTAGCTGATAGTCAGTCCATGGCTATTGGTCAAAATCATACAGCTATTGAGCCTGCACATCTTATGCTTACCATGCTGAATTCGACAGATAGCTCGATCACGCCGTTGCTAAAGCAGTCGACGGGCGACTTTTCGTTGCTTATTTCTAAGTTAGAACAAGTCATAAAATCATTGCCCACGCTACAGCAGGCGACAGGTGAAATTTCAGCTTCGCCTGCTCTGGGTAAATTGCTGAATCTGGCTGATAAATATGCGCAAGATAAAGGTGATCAATTTATTTCTAGTGAAGCCGTATTGTCAGCAGCATTCCAGCAGGGGTCTGATTTATTACCGCTGTTTAAAAAAGCAAGTTTCGATGCTGTTCAGGTTGAACAAGCTATCAATAAAATTCGTGGAGGGGAAACGGTGACATCAGCCGATGCGGAAAGTAATCGACAATCCTTAGATAAGTATACGATTGATTTAACTGCACTTGCAGAGCAGGGTAAGCTCGACCCCGTGATTGGTCGTGATGATGAAATTCGCCGCACAATACAAGTGTTACAGCGCCGCACTAAAAATAATCCTGTTTTAATTGGTGAGCCGGGCGTGGGAAAAACCGCTATTGTCGAAGGTTTGGCGCAGCGAATTGTTAACGGTGAAGTGCCTGAAGGTATTAAAAATAAACGATTACTGTCATTGGATTTAGGTGCGTTGTTAGCTGGCGCAAAATTTCGCGGCGATTTTGAAGAGCGCTTAAAAGCAGTACTTAAAGAATTATCGCAGCATGAAGGGCGCGTTATTTTATTTGTTGATGAGTTACATACCATGGTCGGGGCAGGTAAGGCCGAAGGCGCAATGGATGCGGGTAATATGTTAAAGCCAGCGTTAGCGCGCGGTGAGCTCCATTGTGTTGGTGCAACCACTTTAAATGAATATCGACAGTTTGTAGAAAAAGATGCTGCGTTAGAGCGCCGCTTTCAAAAAGTATTGGTAGATGAGCCTTCAGAAGAAGATACGATTGCTATTTTGCGCGGATTAAAAGAGCGATATGAAGTGCACCACGGTGTCGATATTACCGATGCGGCTATTATTGCTGCGGCAAAATTATCGCAGCGTTATATAACGGATAGACAATTACCTGACAAATCTATCGACTTAATTGATGAGGCTGCGAGTCGTATTCGCATGGAAATTGATTCCAAGCCTGAGGTCATGGATAAATTAGAGCGCCGTTTAATTCAATTAAAAATACAGCGTGAAGCCGTTAAAAAAGATAAAGATCAAGCGGCTAAAAAACAATTAAAAATATTAAGCGATGATATTGATCAGGTTGAAAAAGAGTTCGCCGACTTAGACGAAGTTTGGCGCGCCGAAAAGGCAACCGTGCAGGGCGATCAGCAAATTAAATCCGAATTAGAGCAGGCACGTATTGCCTTAGAATCCGCTTCAAGAAGCGGTGATTTAAGCAAGATGTCAGAGTTACAGTACGGCAAGATTCCTGCGTTAGAAAAACAACTCGCAGATATTGCTACCAGTGATACTCCAGTCATGCAGTTGTTGCGTAATCGTGTGACAGACGAAGAAGTTGCAGAGGTAGTCTCGCGCTGGACGGGTATTCCGGTGAGTAAAATGATTGAAGGCGAAAAAGAAAAGTTACTGCGTATGGAGAGCGAATTACATCACCGTGTTGTGGGGCAGGATGAAGCCGTTAAGGCTGTATCCAATGCGGTAAGGCGTTCGCGAGCAGGCTTGTCGGATCCGAATAGACCTAACGGTTCTTTTTTGTTTCTTGGGCCAACCGGTGTGGGTAAAACCGAGTTATGTAAAACGCTGGCTAATTTTTTATTTGATAGTGAATCGGCCTTGGTGCGTTTAGATATGTCCGAGTTTATGGAGAAGCATTCGGTATCGCGTTTAATTGGCGCGCCGCCCGGATATGTAGGATACGATGAAGGCGGCTATTTAACTGAAGCTATTCGCCGCAAGCCTTATTCACTTTTATTGCTTGATGAAATTGAAAAAGCGCATCCCGATGTATTTGATATTTTATTGCAAGTGCTTGAGGATGGTCGATTAACGGATAGTCAGGGGCGAACGGTCGATTTTAAAAACACGGTTATTGTTATGACCTCTAACCTAGGTTCGGATGTTATTCAGCATATTGCCAGTGATAAATCTTATGATGCCGTGGACTTTGGTTTGCAGCATCAAGCTAATACGAAAGACGAAGAGGATTTTTCTGTCGTAGAAGATTCGATATTGACCGAAAGTCGCTATGCGGCAATGAAGTCGGCAGTTATGAATGTGGTTGCCGAACATTTCCGACCCGAGTTTGTTAATCGTATTGACGAAACAGTTGTCTTTCATCCGCTTGGGCGAGAGCACATTAGTGGCATCGCGACGATTCAGTTAGATCAGTTGCGAAAGCGTTTACTCGAGAGGGAGCTCACTTTGCATTTAGACGAGCAGGCTTTAGCTATGATTACACAAGCAGGCTTTGATCCTGTTTATGGTGCAAGGCCTTTAAAGCGAGTTATTCAGCAGCGCTTAGAAAATCCGTTAGCTCAACATTTACTGGCGGGCAACTTTATAGCTGGCGATACGATTATGGTGGGTGTCGATAATGTAAGTGTCGATAAGATGAGTGTCGATGCGAGCAATGACGATACGAGTAAGGGGCGTTTGAGCTTTAACAAACAGTCACTGCACTAATCTTTTTAGTTTGCTAAATGGCGTTATTTCAAGTTCTAGGCTTAAATAAGGCTGGGGTGAATTTAATTTATACCATTGATTTATAAGGGTTTTTTTCGCTTTAAGTTTATATATTGATGGATAAGCAACCCGCCAAAAAAATTAAATATACGCGACTCTAGTCACCTATCGACCTCTATCTTGTTGTTTTTATTAGAATTATTGATTTTTCTTTCAATTAGATAGTTGTTGTTCTGGCATATTACTGTGCGGTTACTAGTATCTAGAATACTGCTGATTAAATATTCGATTTAAACTTAAAATCGCTCCATTTGAACGTTTTTTATGAGCAAAATTTTCAAGGTATGATAGTCTATTAAGTAGTCAGATCTCTTTCTGAGTCAGAACCGTATAACACATTGAATTCAATGTGATTGCAGCATCAAAAAATAACGAATAATCGCAGTAGCTCAATAATTATAAACGCGGAAAAATCGTATGATAAAAGTTAATTTAATGGCATTTAAAAGCTATGTGTTTGCTTTACTTGTTGCCTTAACTAGTCCAGTAATGGCCTACGACGTTGAAACATCTAGCCAAAATAATATTGCCTATGTGCTGCTGGTTAACGACAACCCAGGCGCTGTTTTTCATTCGATTGCCATTTCACAATCGCTACCGAGTTTTGTCACCAGTGCCAATGTTTCAATTGTTCCTGACACGGTACTCGGTGGTGGTGCTAGTTTAGCTGCTGTAGAGTTTGACGTTTTTTACGCGCCGCAAGGAACCGTAGAGAATCTTGTATTAACGGTTTCCGGTCAAGCTGCTGGTGCTGATTTAACTTTTGATGTCTCTATCCCGCTTGAAATTGCCGCTAGTGCTGCAGCTGTTCAAGGTCAATATGGTTCTACTATACCTGCACCCGACCCTGGTGGTGTTGACACTGACGGTGATGGTATTTCTGACGCACTTGAAGTGGCCTTTGGTAGTAATCCCCAGCTTGCCGATTCAACACCAAGTAATCCTGGCGATGCTGATTCCGATGGTATTTCCGACTCACTCGATAACTGTCCTAGCATAGCTAATGCTGATCAAGCCGATGCCGATAATGATGGCGCGGGTGATGTCTGTGATAGTACGCCTAACGGTGATACAGATGCTGACGGCGTTGATAACCTCTCTGATAACTGTCCAACAGATGCGAATGCTGATCAAACAGATTCGGACAGTGATGGCGCAGGTGATGCCTGTGATGCTACTCCTAATGGTGACACCGATTCGGACATGATTGATAACGCTATCGATAATTGTCCCACAGATGCCAATACAGATCAGGCTGATGCTGACAACGATGGCCTCGGCGACGTTTGTGATCCATCACCCAACGGCAATGAAGTAGCTGAAGAGTACGTGCCAATGCTTCCATCAATTGGCTTTGGTTTATTAAGCATGTTACTTGCTGCAGTGAGTTTGAATGCCAATAGAAAACGTTTAAATAAGTGATAATTATGAACACACGTTTTATTCAAACACTGTTATTAAGTTCGGCCTTTCTAATAACTACTGTAATGTCTACGGCGACTTTTGCAGGGTCGCCTGTTCGTCTTCAAGTAGTTGAGTCGGTTACTAACCTTAATACTATTAGTAAAAAATTATTTGCTACCGCAACGGCCAGTTCTTCGGGTTCTTCGGGTGGTGCGAGTGCGGCAGTAGATGGTAATTTGGCAACCCGTTGGGAATCTCAGTTTAATACTGACCCCTCGACGTTAACTTTAGATTTAGGTGCACCTCGAAACTTAAGCCAAGTGGTTATCTATTGGGAAACCGCGAATGCCGCGACCTATAATATCGAAGGGTCCAATAACAATAGTAACTGGACGATTCTATCGAGCTATTCAGGAGGCACGTTTGCTCCGCGTACTGATACAGCCGCTATAACCGGTACTTATCGTTATATTCGTATGAATGGATTATCGCGCCCAGCAGAAAATGTCTATGGCTATTCTATTTATGAAATGGAAGTTTATGGTATTTCGATCATCACTTCCGATAGCGACAGTGATGGTGTCGACGACAGTGTTGACGAGTGTCCTAATACACTTCCAGATACCGCGGTCAGAAATAACGGTTGTGATATTTCCTTGATTGGCGGTTATGAATCTCCTACCTCTTATCCTGGCTACTCTTTAGTTTGGAGCGATGAGTTTTCAGGCACAGAATTAAATGCTGATGATTGGACACACGAAACCGGTAATGGCTGCCCTAATCTTTGCGGTTGGGGTAATAACGAACTGCAAAGCTATCGCTCACAAAACACGACAGTCGCTGATGGCCATCTTACTATTGAAGCAAAGATAGGTAACGGTTACACCTCCTCACGGATCAAAACGCAAGGTAAACAGTCTTTTCAATATGGCCGAATAGATATTCGAGCTAAGCTTCCTCGTGGCAATGGCATGTGGCCTGCGTTATGGATGTTAGGAGAAAGCATATCCACTGTTGGTTGGCCAAGAAGTGGCGAAATCGATATTATGGAAATGATTGGCGGTAGTAACTCTACAACGCTAGGCACTGCGCATTGGTATGACGGCGGCCATAATTATATTGGCTCAAGTACCAGTTTATCATCTGGCGAGTTCGCTGATGAGTTTCATGTATTTAGTATTATTTGGACTGCGCAAAGTATAAGCTGGTATCTAGATGATCAAACATCGCCATTTTATGTCCTTGATATTACTCCTTCTGTACGAAGTGAGTTCCGCAATGAGTTCTTTTTCTTATTCAATATTGCTATAGGCGGCACCTTAGGTGGAACAGTTGATAACAACAATCTACCTCAGACAATGGTTGTCGATTATGTTCGCGTATTTCAGTAGAACTTAATTAATTGAATCATCGAAACCGCAATAAGCAAACAGTGTTTATTGCGGTTTTTTATTATCTGCCAGAAAGACAGGATTAGGTCTTATGATAAAAGCTTATGCTGCATTTGAACCCAAAGGTGAACTAAAACCGTTTGAGTACGATCCTGGTGAATTGCAGGCTAATGAAGTTGAAATTGATGTTCACCACTGTGGTATTTGTCATAGCGATTTAAGCGTGATTGATAGCGAATGGGGGGAAATGCCGTATCCTATTGTGCCCGGTCATGAAGTGGCTGGAAAAATAACGCGAGTTGGAAGTCATGTTTCAGCACTTACAGTGGGACAGTCTGTGGGTTTGGGCTGGCATGCAGGCTATTGTAATAACTGTGCCAGTTGCGACAGCGGTGATAACAATTTATGTGGTAGTGCGCAGTCCACGATTATTGGTCATCATGGAGGCTTTGCCGATAAAGTACGAGCCGATGCAGCAAGTGTTGTAGCAATTCCAGACGGCATTGATTTATCGTTAGCAGGTCCATTATTTTGTGCCGGTGTTACCGTATTTACACCGCTGCTTGAATTTAATATTAAGGCCGGTGATAAAGTGGCGGTTATTGGTATTGGTGGCTTAGGCCATTTGGCTTTGCAGTTTCTTAACGCTTGGGGCTGCGAAGTTACCGCATTCACTTCGAGTGAGGCGAAAAAACAAGAAGCATTAGCGCTCGGTGCGCATCACACTTTAGACTCTCGTAATGCGGCAGAGATTGGTGGTGCGGGCGCTAGTTTCGATTTAATTATTTCAACGGTGAATGTTAAATTGGATTGGGGGCTTTATCTTAGTACTTTAAAACCGCGCGGACGTTTACATTTTGTTGGTGCCGTTTTAGAGCCACTTGATATCAACGTATTTTCGTTAATTTCTAGTCAGCTCTCGGTTTCAGGCTCTGCCGTTGGCAGTCCTTCGACCATTAAGAAAATGTTAGCGTTTGTGGAGCAGCACAATATTAAGCCGGTGGTTGAATCGTTTAGTTTTGATGATGTAAATGCGGCTATAGCACGGGTTAGAAGCGGGAAAACACACTACCGAGTCGTGCTGAGTCGATAACGGCCTTTTGTTCGCTAGCGGCGCTTGTTGATCTTCTCAGCGGTTTATCTCGTATAGCACCTTTAAGCAATATCTATCAATAATGATAGTTTTTATATGGCTGCTCAGTTTGACGACACGACATGACGACACAATATGACGACACAATATGACAACACAAGCAGAAACATTTAATCAAGATGATAACGCCGAGCAAGTCGCTAAGTCGGGTGCTTATGGTGAGTTATCTGCCGAATCTTTATCTCGAATTATAGAAATGGCATGGGAAGATCGCACGCCCTTTGAGGTGATCAAAACGCAGTATGGTTTTGATGAAAAGGCCGTGATTAAATTGATGCGTAGTCAGTTAAAGCGTCGTAGTTTTGAACTTTGGCGGGAGAGGGTGACATCGCGTGGTACCAAGCATTTAGCTAAGCGGCCGTCTTCAGTGTTACGTCACCATTGTCCTACGCAATATAAGATGCGCAATCGCTAGTGAACCGCGGCTCAAAAAAACAAGCAACAAAAAAGATTAAGCAAAGCAAAGTCTGTCCTGTCTGCCAATTGTCATTCGACAATAGAAAAAAATGGCAGCAGCGGGGCCTTTGGGAGCAAATTGTCTATTGCTCAGCTCGCTGTCGTGCTAATTCAAAAAAATCACAAATCTAATTGCGGTTTATCAAAAAATATTTTCTTAGCCAGTGATAACCCTTTAAGGCCGCCCAATTGAATTGCGGTTATTAAGCCTGCCATCATTGCACCAACCACTCCACAGCTAAGCACATCTTGTCCGGTTAAATACAATCCTTTAATGTCGGTTTTAGGCTTTAACCATCGCTGTTCAAAACGTTTCGGGTCATGTTGTAAGCCGTATATTTCGCCCTCTTGATAACGGCAAAAAAAGTCAGTTGATAATGTTGTGGACAGTTCGTAAAAATCGATCTTGTCTTTTAGATGTGGCAGTTTTTCAAATAAGTATTGCAGCAATCGTTGCGACAAGGCTTCTTTAAGAGCATTGTAATCATCGCCGCGATTGCCCCATGGTTGATCTTGCCATTGGGCAAACCACTCGTGCATGCAGGGTGCCACTATTTCAATCGTCGCTCGATCAGGGTAGCGATTGTTAAAGTCGGGATCTTTAGCCGAGGGAAACGAAATATAAACCATCGGTAAAATAGTTTCTTCCGTATAGCGATTGCTTTGTTTAAAGGTCTCGCATACCGATTCATAATTTTCGTTAGGGTAAATCCAAAAATTGGTTTTCGGCAGTTGTAAATTTTCGGCGGTATCCTTGATGCCAATATAAAGACAAATACTCGCCATTGAACGAGACACTTGTTGCAGTTTTTCAAGATAGTCTGCGCGCTGTGGTGCATCATTATCTAACAGCGTATTAAAGGTATTAAATACTCCCGCATTACTAATAACGGTTGATGCCTTAATGATATGACCGTCGGCCATACGCACACCGGTAACACCTTTTTTATCCGTTAGTATTTTTTCAACACCCGCATAGGTAAACACTTCACCGCCGGCGGCTTGAATGGTTGGGATAATCGTTTGCGCCATTTGTGACGCGCCACCAATAGGGTAGTAACCGCCATGCATATAGTGCTGTGCAATAAGGCTATGTATGACAAAACTGGATTCTGCCGGTGGCATACCACAGTCTCCCCATTGACAAGTGAGTACCGCAATAAGCATTTGGTTGTTGGTCAAACCTTCAAGCACTTCGCGCGTGGTTTTTGAAAACGCTGCTGGTGGTTGCTGCGTTGAAAATAATGATGTTATTTTTTTCAGCCATGCAGGCATAATCTTGCCAATGGTATGCGATTGCATAGCGCTTTTTATGCTGCGCATATGAGCGAGGTACTGATCGATAGCTTGCTCTTCATCAGGGAAGGCATCAACTAAGGCTTGTCGGTAAGCGACTTTACCGCTTTGTAAGCCAAATGTTTTGTCACCAATAAAAGCACGATCAAATTCAGCATCCATCGGTGCCCACTTAAGTGTGCTGTTAGTGATGTAATCAAACAAGCGTCTTCCGGTTGAGCGGGTACTTCCCATATCACCAATATAGTGAACGCCGACATCCCATTCATAACCATTGCGTTCGTAACTATGTGTAAAGCCACCTGCAGTGTAATGTTGTTCGAGCACACACACTTTTTTACCCATTTTGGCAAGGCAGGCAGCGGTTGTTAGGCCACCGATACCTGAGCCAATAACCACGGCATCGTAATGCGGCTCAAGACGATTTGGGCGATAGCGTAATCCGACTCTTAGTGTGCTGGCAGACGTTGTCATGATTTTTTCTCGTTTTTTTTAATTGTTTTTAATTGTTTTTAATTATTCTTATAATTATTTTTATGATTGTTCATATGGTGAGTTAATGAGTTTGCGTAAACGCCACAGTGGAATAAGAAATAGTATCGCGACGATACTATTGAGTAACACCGCACCTGATGCGCCATGTGAGCCTGAATAGCTTGTGTCGCCGATATACCATACCAGAACTGCAATTATCATCCCGCGCCATAAGTTCTTACTTGGTGAGCTAACGTATTGGTTGATTAAAACCAATAAAAGTATGCCCCAGCTTGCCACTGTTGGGCCAAACAGGGTAATCAAGAAACTCGCTTGTGCAGCAGTTTCGACACTTAAGTTTTGATTGGGAAACATACCGGCGAGCAGCAGCTCATTGACCGAAGCGAGTTGCCCTAAAAAAGGGAAGCAGAGCCCCAGCACGATATGACCAATGGCTAGGCATTGAATAAGTCGGTATTCGATTAACATTAGCAGTGCTCTCCTGCGGCCAAGAATGTTCGTTATTATGGACTATTACGAGGCTGATAACGTTACGGCTTTGATAAAGGGGTCATTTTAGTGACTTATTGATCTATGGCTTATAACGGCATTTGTCTGTAAGCTGCCGCGCTTGCTTACTTCGTAACCTGACTAGTTTCTGTAGCTGGATACATAGCCAGATAATTGACTAACAAAGAGTCCTTCATGACATTTTCTACCCTCGGTTTATCAGCCCCGATTTTAAAAGCGATTGCCGAAAAAGGCTATGAAACGCCGTCTCCGATTCAAGCAGAGGCGATTCCGGCGGTATTAAGCGGCGCTGATGTCATGGCGGCAGCACAAACGGGAACGGGCAAAACTGCAGGGTTTACGCTACCGATTCTAGAAACCTTAATTGGCGGTCCTAAAGTGCGTGCTAATCAAGCGCGCGTTCTCGTGTTAACGCCTACGCGTGAACTTGCAGCGCAAGTGGCTGAAAGCATCGAGACTTACGGTAAGCATTTGTCATTGACCTCAATGGTGGTATTTGGCGGCGTAAAAATTAATCCTCAGATGATTAAGCTGCGCAAGGGTGTTGATATCTTGGTTGCAACACCTGGGCGACTTCTGGATTTGCATGGTCAGAATGCTATCCGGTTTAATCAGATTGAAGTGTTAGTGTTAGATGAAGCTGACCGCATGTTGGATATGGGTTTTATGCCGGATATTCGACGTATATTATCTCTTATGCCTAAGAATTGTCAGAATCTAATGTTCTCGGCAACTTTTTCAAAGCCGATTCGTGCGTTGGCCAGAACCATTGTTAATCAGCCGGTAGAAATCTCTGTAGCACCACCGAATGCAACGGCGGCTAAAGTTAAGCAGTGGGTTTGTCCGGTTGATAAAAAGCGTAAGCCTGCTGTGCTTATTAAGCTTATCCATAATAATAATTGGGGGCAGGTGTTAGTTTTTACGCGCACTAAGCATGGCGCTAATCGCTTAACACGAGAATTAGAAGCGTCACATATTATGGCGACAGCCATACACGGCAATAAGAGTCAGGGTGCGCGCACACGAGCGTTAGCTGAATTTAAACAAGGCGAAGTGCAGGTGTTAGTGGCGACCGATATTGCCGCTAGAGGTTTGGATATCGACCAATTGCCTCATGTCGTCAATTTTGATTTACCAAATGTAGCAGCCGATTATGTGCATCGCATTGGTCGTACTGGCAGAGCCGGTGCTGAGGGTGAGGCAGTATCGTTAGTCTGTGCCGATGAGTTTGATGAGCTAGCTGATATTGAAAGATTAATTAATCAAGTTTTGCCACGCGAAGGCATGGAAGGCTTTGATCCATTACATGTTTTGCCAGCTTCTAATTTAAGCGCTAAACCGGCTCGAAAGAAGAAGCCGAAAAAACCGAATAAAGGACGTCGATCTAATACTGATGGTCAGCGCCGCGATGCGAGTGCCGCACCGAAAAAGAAACGGCCAGCGCGTCGTCCTAAACAGGGAGACTCGAGCGGCGAGGGGAAGCGAGGTGTGTGGCCAGCTAAAAAATCAGCCAATAAAAAATCGACTAATCGAAGTAGTGAGAGTCGTCGAAAATAACTCTCACTATTTAATTACGCGTCGACATTATCATAAACGTTTTGAACATCATCCAAGTCGTTTAACATATCCAAAAATTTATCTAAGGTCTCGGCATCTTCACCCGTTACTGGCGTTGTGTTTTGCGGTAAAAACTGGATCTCATCAACTTCAAACGTTAATTCACCAAAGCTATCAGCGAGTGCTTGTTTCGCTTTGCCGTAATCGGTATTGGGAGCAAATATCGTCACCAACTCCGCTTCTGTTTCGATATCAGTAACGTCAACATCTGCCATCATTAGCGCTTCAAGAACGGCTTCTTCATCCTGCCCTTTAAAGGCCAAAATCGTTGAGTGATCAAACATGTGGCTAACACTGCCTTGCGTACCAATTTTGCAATTGTTTTTGGTGAAGCAGAGTCGAACGTCATTAAAAGTACGCGTCGGGTTGTCGGTAAGGCAGTCGACAATCACCATGCAGCCACCAGGCCCAAAACCTTCGTAGCGGGCAGTTTCAAAATCTTCACCACCACCCCCTTTGGCCTTATCGATAGCTTTATCGATGACATGGGTAGGGACTTGATCTTTTTTCGCGCGATCAATCAAACCGCGAAGGGAGAGATTGCCATCAGGATCAACGCCGCCAGCTTTGGCGACGACATAAATTTCGCGACCATACTTGCTATAGACTCGTGCTTTCGCATCAGAAGTCTTCGCCATTGAATCTTTACGGTTTTGGTAGGCTCTGCCCATTGTTCTGTTGCTCCACTTAAAATAATACAAATAACAGGAGTTGCGCGCTATGTGGCTCTTTCGCGAGCAGGCAAGCATTTTACTAGAAATAAAACTGGACACAAGAAGTACTGCGTTTAACTAGCCTGAATCGACAGATATGCACTACAATTGAGGCATATATGGTTTTTCTATAGGTGAATTCTTGAATAACGATAATGGTAAGTCGGATGGCAAATCAGATGATAAGTCAGATGCATCTGCCATCGACAATTTTTTTGATGAATACGGCAGTTCTTTGAGCTTTGTCGGCACTGCCGCCTTTGTTTTTGCTATCTTACAAATCATCTATTTTCAGCTGTATATCCATTCGCCCGCTTTTTATGCCTATTTAAACGTCTGCGCCGATCTTTCAACGATGTTATTGAATTTAGCCGGTGAAGAGGTTGTCTTGTCGGGCAGAACTTTGGTCAGTGCCGCAGGCCCCACGGTTACAGTCGTTGAAGGTTGTGATGCTTTGCGAATACACAGTGTTTTGGTCGCGGTAATTTTAGCTTATCAGTGCAGCCTAAAAGACAAGTTGATCGGTGTCGTCGCTGGTGTCGGCATAATGTATTTGCTTAATCTGATTCGTATTAGTCTTTTACTTTGGATTGATGTTCATGCAACCGAATGGTTTGATGTTTTTCATCACACGATTTTACCCTTTGGCTTATGGTTAACAGCTATGGTCTATTTTTATTATTGGGGTCGTCGGGTCTAATTTGTTTTTTTAAAGTACCAATTATTTTTACGAATTAAATTATTTTTTTCGCTTTAAACTATTAATCAATGGTAAAGCCATTGATGGATAATCACTAATAATACTGTCGACTTTCAATTCATAAAGCGCTTTGATCTGTTCGGGGTTGTTCACGGTCCAGACAGAAAGATGCATATCAGTTTCGCGAATTTTTTTAATAAACTGAGGTTTGGCAATAGCGGTGTTGATGCAAAAATATTCGCAGCCAAGTTGCTTTGCAGTGGCCAGCGCATTGGTTTTGTAACTGATAGCGCCAATGGGAATATAGGGAAATTGCTGGCGCAGCTTGGCGAGAAAATCATAATCAAAAGAAGTGATGACGATTTTTTTTGTTGAAGCTTTACTAGGAAATAGAGCGCCTATTTTTTCTATCATTAAAGCGTGTTCACTGCTTTTATCTAATTTTACTTCTAATTGATAACGCTGTATTTCTGGGCTATTACTGAGGTAGCGACGCAGTGTAGGGATACCGCAACCCATTTTTCTTGGCCAGGGCGTGCCAGATTTTCTAGCATCTAACTGGTTTAGTTCGCTTGCAGTTAAGCGAGCAATTTGGCGATTTATTCCCGCTGTGCGTTTGGCGTTATTGTCGTGCACAATCACTATTTGTTTATCGGCAGATAAGCGTAAATCAATTTCAACATTTCTAACGCCACGTTCAATAGCGTGGCGAATACCCGCGATAGTATTTTCAGGTGCTTCGCCTGCGGCACCACGATGGCCAAATAGTTGCACGAGCAGTTTCCTTTTATGTTTTTAAGCCTTTAAATAGTTTTGTATTATTGGCGATTATTCAGTATCGCTATCAAGATTGTAGGGTAGAGCGGTAATAGCGACGGATGTTTTGTCTTTAAGTGATAATTGAGAGTGTTCAGTGTCACTGACTTTGATAACTGCTAAGCCATGTTTTTTTTCTGAGTTTTCAGTATCACTGACAACGTTGACGATTATTCCTATTAAACTCTCACTGGCATTAAATAATTCATCACCCGCTGCAATTGTGCTGCCGGCGCTTGAAGTGACAAAAGGATAGCAGCGTCGTTTCACTTTACCGCGGTATTTCATGCGCGCAATAATTTCTTGTCCGGTATAGCAGCCCTTTGTAAAGCTGATGCCGTCTAGATAATCCAAGTTAAACATTTGCGGAATAAATTCACCGACAGTTTTCGGTTGAACAAAAGCGATACCAGCAGTAATTAATCGATATTCCCAAGCGGCCGATCCACACCACTGTAACCCTGCTGTTTGTATGTTTTTTAAATAATCGTTACAGCTGGCTTTTTTGATCCATTGAATAGACCCGACAGTATTAATGGTGAGTAGGGCAAGCGTGTCAGCGTGCGAATGATCCTTATCGGTATTGGCAAAACCAAAGGCAGCATATTCTGAGGAGAGGTCGGTTAATGTTGCTTTTGAAAATACGGCGTATTTATTTAATGCAGCAAGCGCAGTAGATACGATGGAAAATGGCATTTGCAATAGATAGTGATCAGCAGCGATGCGATGCAGATAAAAGTTTGAATGCATTCGCCCTTTGGGGTCGCAGTGAGCGGCTAATGTTGATTCTCCATGACCCAGTGTTTCAGCATCAGCGGTTAGTTGGCCTTGTAAAAAACGGCCAGCATCAGGCCCTTGAATACTAATAAGGCCTAATTGGTGCAAAGGGTGAATGCTGGGCGTGTCTTTTAAGTCAGTAAATGATGGTTCACTATCAAAATAACTCTGTCCGTCATCAAAATGATGCGCAGGGAGAGCCGCAAGGCAATTTTGCCAGCCGTTATCGAGTGTGATTGAAGAAGCTGACATGCAGGGTTCCTGTAAAAATGAATTTCAAATATGAATTTCGTGTGTATTCATTGGCTCTTGATGTGTATTGTCGTTTAGCTTGCTCTGTTAAACAATATCAATTCGTGGATAAAGATTCACGAAGTTTGGTTTCGTGGTGTTTATTTGCACTTTTGACCGACCACTTTGCGGTTGCTTAAGGTATTATGGACGTTATGAGAAATTTCAATACAGATTTAGAGCGAGCAGAATACAATCGAGTGATATGGCATAGTCGTCGCGGCATGCTAGAGCTTGATATAGTGTTAGAGTCATTTGTTAAGCATAGCTATCTATTGTTAGATCTTGATTCTCAAGCATTGTATCGACGCTTATTAACCTGCGAAGATCAAGAATTGTTTAATTGGTTCTTAAAAAAAGAACCGGCAAAGGATGCTGGTTTGGCCGCAATGGTTGAAATTATTTTAACAGCCAATCGTGAGCGCGCTGACGCACAATAGTTTTATCGCAAAAACTCTTCAAGACGGAATATCGCATGGATGCGCTGCAAGTCAATTTCTCCAACACACTTTTAGGTAGGCTTTATTTGCTGGGAATTTACGCGATTGCCACATTTGTGGTGGTGCAGCGATTGGCGAACATGGCAGTTGTTACTGCGCTTTCAGTGTTGCTCTTGGTTTTATTTTATCGTGAGTGGCGACGAATTTTTAGTGTTACTGAACATTATGTGCAAGGTATTCGTTATCTGCCTCAGGCTTCTTTTTGTTCAAATCAATCAAAGTGGAGTTTAAAGCGAGCAGATGAGTGGCAGTCTGTGAATGAGCTTAAATGTTATTACCAAGTGCCATGGTTAATGGCAGTAAAGGTCGTTGAAAGTTCGTCTCAGCAGTCTCGTGTGGCCATTATTTGGCGCGACAGTATGACTGCGCAAGAATGGCGGTCATTACGTATTTATCTTGCGCTTTGAGTGCTCGTTATTCGTTTAATCCGCAATATTTAGGCGGGAATAGAACTGTATCATGAGCAAAACGATTTTCAGTTTGAAAATCTAAAGTGTAGTGTAAGCCTCGGCTTTCCTTACGTCGTAATGCCGACTCAATAATAAGCTCTGCCACTAAAGTTAAATTTCGAAGCTCGATTAAATCGTTAGTTACTTTGTAGTTGCCGTAGTACTCAGAAATTTCTTTACGTAGTAATTGAGCACGATGTTGGGCGCGCTCTAAGCGTTTTGACGTTCTCACAATGCCAACGTAATCCCACATAAAGCGTCGAAGCTCATCCCAGTTATGAGAGATAACCACATCTTCATCTGAGTCAGTGACCTGTGTTTCATCCCAAATTTTAGGGGCTTTTTGCCATTCAGTGTTGTCTATTGTCGATAAAATAGATTCAGCAGCGGCTTGCGCATAGACGATGCATTCGAGTAGCGAATTACTGGCCATGCGATTAGCGCCATGCAATCCCGTAAAGCTAGTTTCGCCGATGGCATATAAGTTTTTCACATCGGTTGAGCTGCGATTATCGACCATGATGCCGCCACAAGTATAATGGGCTGCTGGTACAACAGGAATGGGTTCTTTGCACATATCGATACCTAAGTCTAAGCATCGCTGATAAATATTGGGAAAGTGTGATTGGATGAATTCGGGTTCTCGATGACTGATATCAAGATAAACACAATCGCTTCCTAGGCGTTTCATTTCATGATCGATAGCACGCGCGACAATATCTCGTGGAGCCAATTCGCCGCGCTCATCAAAGCGATGCATAAATTGCTCACCATTAGGCAGGCGAAGTTTGCCACCTTCGCCGCGTACCGCCTCGGTAATTAAAAACGATTTTGCTTGGGGGTGATACAGGCAGGTAGGGTGGAATTGATTAAACTCCATATTCGCTACCCGACAACCAGCTCTCCAAGCCATGGCAATGCCATCGCCACTCGCGCCATCGGGGTTGCTTGTGTATAGATAGGCCTTGCTAGCGCCGCCGGTAGCGATAACAACATAGCGGGCGTGAAAGGTTTCTACCTTGTTGTTTTTGCTATTCAGTACATAAACGCCGCCACAAGTTGGCGTTGGGCTATCGCGCTCAACGGTAATATCAATAGCAACGTGGTGTTCGAACGTTTTAATTGAGGGGTTTTCATAAAGGCGCTCAACTAAGGTTTCAGATACGGCTTTACCCGTGGCGTCGGCGGCATGAATGATGCGTCGACTGCTGTGGCCACCTTCGCGAGCCAAATGATAATCGTTGCCGCTTTCGTCGTAGAGATCACCACTTTTTGGGTTTTGCTTCTTTTCTCGAGTAAAGGCTACGCCTTGTCCTATCAGCCACTCAATAGCTTGCTTGCTTCGTTCGACAGTAAATCTAACGGCATCTTCATGGCACAAGCCAGCACCGGCAACTAATGTATCGGCACAGTGAGCATCAATGCTATCGGTTGCATCTAAGACGGCGGCAATACCGCCTTGAGCGTAATAGGTAGAGCCCTCGCTAAGTCGCGATTTTGATATAACGGCAACATTAGCTTTTTCGGCCAAAGCAAGTGCAAGTGTTAGACCGGCAGCTCCGCTGCCGATAACAACGACGTCATATTGCTTAACTGTACTCATATTGGTTCTCTAAAAGGGATTTACGATGATTTGCGACATAAATTAGCAAAATTAAAGAGGATTCTCATGGATAAAAAAGAGATCTTTACGCTGTAATCTGAACTTCTATATATGGTAGCTGTCTCAGAGACTTCGCTCAACTGGTTATAAACAAACAGATTGTTACTTTTGGTTGGTTTTTTGTTCGATTTTAGTGCTGTAGTCATGTTGCAGTCACGCTGCAGTCAAAATAGTAGCCATTATCAATCCTGTTTGCTTTGGTAGGATCCATAGATTAATTAATAATTAAAGTGGTTGGAGCCATTTAGGTTTAGGTCTAAAATAATAATGAGAAGGTGGAGAGCTGCGAAGATATGAGCGTTAACGTAAAAAGGTTAGTCTTAAAAGGATTAATCTTAAAAATAGCGATTCACCATGCTTCTCAGTAATTCAATATCTAATATCGTATTCAGTAATGTCAATGCAATAGTTATTCATGTCACTGAATCTTCTTATTTGAGCTGTAGGGATAACATTATTTAAATGAGTGATGCGGATGCGCAATTAGTTGCGCGAGTTCAACAAGGTGATAAGCGAGCTTTTGATCTGCTGGTATTGAAATATCAGCATAAGATCCATAGCTTGATATCTCGCTATGTGCGTGATTATGCGGAAGTGCAAGATGTTGCTCAAGAAGCGTTTATTAAAGCTTTTCGTGCCATTAATAATTTTCGATCAGAGAGCGCTTTTTATACTTGGATGTATCGTATTGCCATTAATACAGCGAAAAACCATTTAGTATCTCGCTCTCGTCGACCACCGAGTACCGATGTCGACGTTGATGAGTCAGATGATTATTCCGGTTCTAACGTATTACAAGATATGCAGACCCCTGAAAGTGTTTTGCATGGCGATGAGGTTGCAGGTGTCGTGAAGCAGGCTTTAGATAGCTTGCCAGAGGATTTACGTACTGCGGTAACTTTGCGAGAGTTTGATGGTCTTAGCTACGAGGATATCGCCGATGTCATGTCTTGCCCGGTTGGAACTGTGCGATCGCGCATATTTAGAGCAAGAGAAGCCATTGATAAACAGGTACGTCCTACACTTGATAGGCTTTAGATGTATTTAAGTATGAATTTTTAAGAGTTAAGAATTTAAGAGTTAAAGATATTCCTTTTATTTATAGTAGTTCAACAATTAATAGTGGTTTAGGTCTATGAAAGATCAATTATCAGAATCAATGTCAGCCATCATGGATAGTCAAGCCGATGACTTGGAAGTACGACGCCTGTTAAAAGCGTTGGATAATGCTTCTGAAGAAGAGGCAAATGCTATCTTGGCTCAATGGGAAAGTTTTCATACGATAGGTTCTGCGCTGCGCAGTGAGTTGACTCCTGATAATGGCCAAACCACAGTTCAGGCTTCGCCTGATTTTGCTGCTCGTGTTTCAGCGGCAATTGCTGATGAGTCCCCAGTCAACAAAGCTCATAGCGTTACCTCTAAAAATGAGTCGGTATGGCGACGTTTTGCTATTGCGGCAACGGTCACGTTGGCAGTGCTTGTCGGTGTTCAAGAATTTGAGTCAATGCAGCAGGGTGGCGATACAAATCTAACAGCAGAAAACACTGAGTTTACACCCACTCAAAATACGGTTCAGCCGAGTTTAATGACGTCAAATGATATTCAATTAGCTTCATCGGCAGCATCATCACAAACACCGCTGACAGAAGCTGAAAAACTTGAGGCTGCTAAGGCACAAGAGCGCTTGAATGAGTATTTACTCGAGCATACTAATCATGCAGCTAAACAAAGTGGCCAAGGTATTATTCCATTCGCACGATTAGCTAATTTTGAAGATGCGGACACAGATAAAAAGTGATTGTTTATTCACTGATTTTTTCCTGACTTGATGTCAAAAAAAATGTTGGTTAGCGCTTTACCTCTAATAATTAATTAATGCTTACTTACCCACGAAAAATCGGACAATATAGTGCTAAAAAATAAAGCAGTATCTCAATATTTTTCTAATCTAATAGCGAGTGTATTGTTCATTATTTGCTGTTTTACTCCTACCCTTAATGCTACTCCCGACCCTTACGCACTGCTTTCCAAAATGGAAGAGAGTACCCGTGTACTGACTTATCAGGGGACGTTGGTTTACAGTCAAGGTGGCCAAATGGAGACGCTGCAAATTTTCCATACTTTAAAAGATGGCGCGCAGTCTGAGCGCCTTATTCATCTAACCGGTGAGCCTCGTGAAATTATTCGTCGAGGCGACAGAGTGATTTGCGTCCATCCTAAAAACGGTGTGGTTGAATTAAATCATGCTATTCCTGCAGGACCCTTTGCGAGAAATTATCAAGCCCGTTTAGACTCGGTGAACGAACCTTATAGCGTTAAGTTTTCTGGCTATACTCGTGTTGCCGGTCGTGATGTTACCGTCCTTGCGGTACTGCCTAAAGACGCTTATCGCTACGGTTTTAAATTAGCATTGGATAAGCAAACAGGTTTATTGCTTCAATCGCTTATGGTGGATGCAAATAATAAAGTGTTAGAGCGATTTGAATACACAGAAATTAAAATAGGCGGCGATATTACTGCTAAGCAGCTAGCACCGAAATTTGATCGTTCGCGTGATCGTTTGTCATTAATAGATGTGCAAGCTATAAAGTCTGGATCAGTATCTGATGAAAATATGGATGCCACTAAAGCATCTCAAAAAGAAGCAAAACAAAATTGGCAGGTCAGTTGGTTACCCGCTGGATTTGCTATGTCGGCCGCGCATTTTGAACAAAAGCTTATCGATGATGAGCAAGGCAGTCTGCGCAATAGCAAGATGTATTCGGATGGCTTAAGTGCTTTTAGCGTCTTTGTTGCTCCAGATGTTGATATGAGTAAAGCATCTTCCGTACAAAGTGGCGCAACACTGGCCTATAGTATTGTAAAACGTGATGATGAGGGAACATACTCCATTACTGTTGTGGGTGAGATACCTATTGATGCAGCAAAAAATATCGCGGCGTCTGTCAATAGAGTGGCGCCTCGTTAAGGTTTACCTACCATTTTTACGACCCAATAAAGTCAGCTCCTCTTTTTTTATAAATACCTGTCCCGAAACGATGTACAATTGACGTATGTCACCTCAATCGCATTTACCGCCATTTGATTCTTCTGTCGATAAGCCAGAGGAGAATTCCGCTGTGCCGCTTGATCGCTCCGATGGTATGACGGTTGAAAAAGCTCGCGTTATTTCAATTGAGTCATGCTCTGATGGCGATAATGGCGCGCTGTGGGTTGAGACTTTTCAGCAATCAACTTGTGGTAGCTGTGAAGCAAAAGGGGCCTGCGGGCAGGGCGTTTTGGGCCGCTGGTTGGCGCGTGGCTCACACTGTATTCGCGTACTTTGCGATAAAGGCCAAGCGGATCTATTTACTGTTGGTCAGTGGGTTGATATTGGCGTGCCCGATGGCGTGGTACTTAAAGCCTCATTAATGGCCTATTTGCTGCCGCTGCTGGCTATGATTGGTGTGGCGATTGTTTTTGAATACCTTTATGGGGGCGACTTGCTCGCATTAATCGGCGGGATTATAGGTTTTATCGCCGGTTTAGCCCTTGTGAGAATCTATGAGCGCAAACATCTGGATTCCCGTCAAAATCAGCCTCAATTGCTTGGCCTGTCCGAGAATAATTAAGTTTTTCAATCGTCTTCTTGGCTCGCCCCAGAGCTGAATTGTCAGTGAAGTGTTATTCCTCAACAACTCCCCTAAATTTACCCTGCAAATTCGCTTAGATTAGCGCCTTAGTATACAATCGCCGCTCTTTTTCAAGTGCCGCTTAGATTGATGTTTTTGTAATAATAATCATTGGTTTGTTAAGCAAAGTGCAGGGCAAATTAGGCTCAATTTACCTATTGTCTAATACACGAGCTGCGCCGAAGGCATGGATTCTTATAGAGAGCTAAATGAAGCAAGCAATTAACCGTATTCGCAATTTTTCTATTATTGCGCACATTGACCATGGTAAATCGACACTGGCCGACCGCTTTATTCAAACCTGTGGTGGGCTTGAAGCGCGTGAAATGGCAGAGCAAGTGCTTGATTCAATGGATATTGAGCGTGAGCGCGGTATTACCATTAAGGCGCAAAGCGTGACCTTAAACTACTGTGCCGATGATGGCGAAACCTACCAGCTGAATTTTATCGATACTCCAGGCCATGTCGACTTCTCTTATGAGGTGTCACGCTCACTGGCTGCCTGCGAAGGCGCATTACTGATTGTCGATGCTGCGCAGGGCGTAGAAGCGCAGTCGGTTGCCAATTGCTATACCGCCATTGATCAAGGCCTCGAAGTGGTGCCGATCCTGAATAAAATGGATTTACCACAAGTTGAGCCAGAGCGAGTAGCGCAAGAAATTGAAGATATTATTGGCATTGATGCCGTTGATGCATGCCGTGTTAGTGCTAAGTCGGGTGAGGGTATCCGCGACGCTTTAGAGCGAATCGTATCGAGTATTCCTGCACCCAAAGGTGACCCTGAAGCGCCGCTACAAGCGCTGATTATTGACTCTTGGTTTGATAATTACTTAGGTGTTGTCTCGTTGGTACGAGTGCTAGAAGGAACGCTTAAAGTGAGAGACAAAGTGATTGCTATGTCTCAGTCTCGTCCGCATATTGTTGATCAGGTCGGTGTGTTTACGCCGAAGCGACTCAATACTAAGGAGTTATCTGCCGGTGAAGTAGGTTTTATTGTTGCTGGTATTAAAGATATACATGGTGCTCCAGTCGGCGATACTTTCACCCATGTAAAAAATGAAAATGTCGAAGCCTTGCCGGGTTTTAAAAAGGTGCAACCTAAAGTTTATGCCGGTTTATTCACAGTTAGTTCGGATGACTACGAAGCCTTTCGTGAAGCCTTAGCAAAACTGACATTGAATGATGCTTCACTTTTTTACGAACCTGAGGTTTCGGATGCTTTAGGTTTTGGTTTCCGCTGTGGCTTTCTTGGAATGCTGCATATGGAAATTATCCAAGAGCGCTTAGAGCGAGAGTACAATCTCGATTTAATTACCACCGCGCCGACCGTTGTCTACCAAGTACTCACCGCTAAAGGTGAGACGATATCTGTCGATAATCCATCCAAGCTTCCTGATATCGGTATCATAGATGAAATGCGTGAACCGATAGTGCGTGCCAATATCTTAGTACCGCAAGATTATCTCGGTAACGTGATTACGCTGTGTGTAGAAAAGCGTGGTGTTCAAAAAGATATGCAGTTTTTAGGTAAGCAAGTATCGTTAGTTTATGAAATACCGATGAATGAAGTGGTATTAGACTTTTTCGATCGCTTAAAATCATGCAGTAAAGGCTATGCTTCACTGGATTATCAGTTTGAGCGTTTTCAGGCAGCTAAGTTGGTTCGCCTTGATGTGTTAATTAATAGCGAGCGCGTAGATGCGTTAGCGATTATTGTGCATCGTGATTTAGCTGAGTCTCGCGGTCGTTCTCTGGTTGAGGCGATGAAAGGCTTGATACCTCGACAGATGTTTGATGTGGCTATTCAGGCGGCGATTGGTGGCCATATTATTGCCAGACAAACCGTTAAAGCGCTGCGAAAGAATGTAACTGCTAAGTGTTATGGTGGCGATGTTAGTCGTAAAAAGAAATTATTAGAAAAACAAAAAGCCGGTAAAAAGCGCATGAAACAAGTGGGTAATGTTGAAATCCCCCAATCGGCGTTTTTGGCGGTGCTTAAAGTCGATAGTTAATCTGTCGATTATTATTTATTGATATTTTTTTGTAGGTCAGTGACGGAGTAGGTGAGTTATGGATCTTAATTTCCCTTTAATATTAATGTCTCTAGTCGCGGCTGGTGCTGCAATTTGGCTGATGGATATTATTTGGCTGAGTAAAAAACGCGGGCCCAATGATAGTGAGTCAGCTCTAGTTGAAAATGCGAAATCATTAACACCCGTTCTCGCTTTTGTTTTTGTCATTCGCTCATTTCTTTATGAGCCGTTTCAAATTCCTTCGGGCTCAATGGAAAGAACCTTATTGGTAGGCGATTTTATTCTCGTCAATAAATTCACCTATGGCATTCGACTGCCGGTATGGCGCGATAAAATTATTGATTTAAATGACCCGCAGCGTGGCGATGTTATGGTGTTTTTCCCGCCGCACAAAGATCAATACTACATTAAACGTGTGGTCGGTTTGCCAGGTGATTTAGTTGAATATAAAAATAAAGTGCTGACTATTAATGGTGAAGTTCAAACACAGACACCATTGAGCGGCAAGAAGCGTGCTCTCTATCAGCAGTTCACCGAGCAATTAGGTGATAGAGACCACCAGATCCAAGTGAACACCTCAGCCCGACGCAATGATGACATTCTAGTTCGAGTGCCCGAGGGACATTATTTTATGATGGGCGATAACCGCGATAATAGTCAGGATAGTCGCTATTGGGGTGCAGTTTCGGAAGAGCGAATTGTTGGTAAAGCCGTGGCAATTTGGATGCATAAAGAGCCCGGTTGGCATTTACCGACGTTTTCGCGCGCTGGATCCTTCAAATAACCATTTTTGAACTAAACTGTAGTCTATTAATCAGGCTATAATGGGTGAAAAAATGAGCAATTTAAATGTGGATCAGCAAGCTCAGCATCGGCTAAGTACTCATCGTCATCGTTTTTTCCGACAAGCAGGAATGTCTTCTATCGGCTTTCTGTCGACCGTTGCGGTAGGCGTATTGTTACTGACTTGCACACTAAAAATTTTGCCAGCTTATGTTCAAAATTGGAATGTTCAGTCGGTGCTTGATAGCGTGTTGACCGAACACTTAGAGCGGGCGACGCCATTCACGAAAGCAGAGATACGCTCTCGCATTAATAAGCGTTTGAATATCAATCAAATAACGGCGCTGACATCGAGACAAGTCATTATTGAAAAAACGGCTAATGCCTATAGGGTAGAAGCTAATTATGAGGTGCGAGAGTCCTTGTTTTCTAATATTGATGTGGTGATGAAGTTCGATAATAACGTATCTTTGCCGTTTAATCGCGAAGATTCGTTTTCTTCAGATTAGCATCGCTAAAATTTTTATAGAGTCGTTAGGCATTTATGGATATAGCTTGCCGCATGGCTCTGAATTGAAAGGGTAAGGTTATTAAAAGTCTTTACATAAAAAACAAAACAGGGATGATTTAAATGGCGCAGATAAAATCGAATTTATTGAAAGGTATTCAAACTCGAATAGATTATGTCTTTAAAGATATCAATCTACTTGAGCTTGCGTTAACACATAAAAGTGCGGGTGTCCCCAATAACGAGCGCTTAGAATTTTTAGGTGACTCGCTTTTGAATACGGTTGCGGCAGAGGCGTTATTTTCACGCTTTGATGATGTGCCTGAAGGTGTAATGACCACAGCGCGATCACAACTGGTTAAAGGTAAAACACTTGCCGAGATAGGTTTTTCTTTAGAGTTAGATCAACTGATGATTCTCGGGCAGGGTGAGCGAAAAAACGTGACACCCGTTAAACACTCTATTGTTGGTGATGCAGTTGAA